>NZ_PGCM01000014.1:0-91227 GCF_002786345.1 Pseudomonas sp. FEMGT703P
CCGTGCCGGCCTACTTCAACGACAGCCAGCGTCAGGCTACCAAAGACGCCGGCCGTATTGCTGGTCTGGATGTAAAGCGCATCATCAACGAGCCTACTGCGGCTGCTCTGGCTTACGGTATGGACAAGGCCAAGGGCGATCACACCGTGATCGTTTATGACCTGGGTGGCGGTACCTTCGACGTATCCGTGATCGAAATTGCTGAAGTTGACGGCGAGCACCAGTTCGAAGTGTTGGCCACCAACGGTGACACCTTCCTCGGTGGTGAAGACTTCGACATTCGTCTGATCGACTACCTCGTTGACGAATTCAAGAAAGAAAGCGGCATGAACCTCAAGGGTGACCCGCTGGCCATGCAGCGCCTGAAAGAAGCCGCTGAGAAAGCCAAGATCGAACTGTCCTCGAGCCAGTCGACCGACGTGAACCTGCCGTACATTACTGCAGACGCCACCGGTCCTAAGCACCTGAACGTGAAGATCTCCCGCGCCAAGCTGGAATCGCTGGTGGAAGACCTGGTACAGCGCACCATCGAGCCGTGCCGTATTGCGCTGAAAGACGCTGGTATCGACATCGGTGCGATCAACGACGTGATTCTGGTCGGCGGTCAGACCCGTATGCCGCTGGTGCAGAAGCTGGTTACTGATTTCTTTGGTAAAGAAGCGCGTAAAGACGTTAACCCGGACGAAGCCGTGGCCATGGGTGCTGCTATCCAGGGCGCGGTACTGTCGGGCGACGTGAAAGACGTGCTGCTGCTCGACGTCAGCCCGCTGACTCTGGGTATCGAAACCATGGGCGGCGTGATGACTGCGCTGATCGAGAAAAACACCACGATTCCGACCAAGAAATCGCAAGTGTTCTCGACTGCTGACGACAACCAAGGCGCCGTGACCATTCACGTGCTGCAGGGCGAGCGCAAGCAAGCCAGCGGTAACAAGTCGCTGGGCAAATTTGACCTGGCCGAGATTCCACCGGCTCCGCGTGGCGTACCGCAGATCGAAGTAACCTTCGATATCGATGCCAACGGCATCCTGCACGTCGGCGCGAAAGACAAGGCCACCGGCAAGACTCAGTCGATCGTGATCAAGGCCAACTCCGGTCTGTCTGAAGAAGAAATTCAGCAGATGGTCCGTGATGCCGAAGTCAACGCCGAGGAAGATCGCAAGTTCGAAGAGCTGGCGACCGCGCGTAACCAAGGCGATCAGCTGGTGCACGCCACCCGCAAGATGATCACCGAGGCCGGCGACAAGGCTACTGCCGACGAGAAGACTGCTATCGAAACCGCATTGAGCGCGCTGGAAGTGGCGATCAAGGGTGACGACAAAACTGAAATCGACGCCAAGATGACCGCGCTGTCCGAAGTGACCGCACCGCTTGCGCAGAAGATGTACGCCGAGCAGCCGCAGCCAGGTGCACAAGCCCCGGGTGCTGAGCAAGCCAAGGACGCAGGCGACGACGTGGTCGACGCTGAGTTCGAAGAGGTCAAAGACAACAAATAAATAGGCGCAAGCTTATGCCGCTCTGGCCGGGCGTGACGCGAGTCGCGTTCGGCATGATCCGCCGCGCGGGAGCTTGCTCCCGCGTTGGCGTGTCTGGAGTAGACGATTTAAAGGTGTTGAAGACTTATGGCTAAACGCGATTTTTATGAGGTGCTCGGTGTCGAGCGCGGCGCCAGCGAAGCGGAGCTGAAAAAAGCCTACCGCCGTCTGGCCATGAAGTATCACCCCGACCGTAACCCGGACGATAAAGCCGCCGAAGAGAAGTTCAAGGAAGCCAACGAGGCTTACGAAGTGCTTTCCGATGCGGCCAAACGTTCGGCTTACGATCAGTACGGCCACGCCGGTGTCGACCCGCAAATGGGTGGCGGCGGTGGCGGCCCAGGCGGGGCGAACTTCTCCGATATCTTCGGTGATGTATTCAGCGATTTCTTCGGTGGCGGTGGTCGTGGCGGTCAACGTGGCGGCGCACAGCGCGGCAGTGACCTGCGCTACACCCTGGAGCTGGACCTGGAAGAAGCGGTGCGCGGCACTACGGTGACCATTCGCGTGCCGACGCTGGTCAATTGCAAACCTTGCGATGGCTCGGGCGCGAAAAAGGGCACTACGCCGGTGACCTGTACCACCTGTGGTGGTATCGGTCAGGTGCGTATGCAGCAAGGCTTCTTCTCGGTGCAGCAGACCTGTCCGCGTTGTCACGGCAGCGGCAAGATGATCACCGATCCTTGCGGCTCCTGCCACGGTCACGGCCGGGTCGAAGAGCACAAGACTTTGTCGGTTAAGGTGCCGGCTGGCGTCGATACCGGCGACCGCATTCGTCTGTCTGGCGAAGGCGAGGCGGGTGCCATGGGTGGCCCGGCGGGCGACCTGTATGTGGTGGTGAATGTGCGCGAGCACGCGATCTTCCAGCGCGACGGCAAGCACCTGTACTGCGAAGTGCCGATCAGCTTTGCCGATGCGGCCCTGGGCGGCGAGTTGGAAGTGCCGACTCTGGATGGTCGGGTCAAGCTGAAAATCCCGGAAGGTACGCAGACCGGCAAGATGTTCCGTTTGCGTGGCAAGGGCGTTGCCCCAGTGCGTGGCGGTGGTGCCGGCGACTTGATGTGCAAGGTGGCGGTGGAAACCCCGGTCAATCTGGATAAGCGTCAGCGCGAACTGCTTGATGAGTTCCGCAAAACCCTGGAAGGCGACAGCTCGCATTCGCCGAAGGCCAATGGCTGGTTCGAGGGCGTTAAGCGCTTCTTTGGCGACCTGTAAATCCCGCTGACAGGCTGCGCGGTCGTTAAGCGGCTGCTGCAGTCTGGGGCGACAGCTTGGAGCTGATAGCTATGCAACGTATTGCTGTGATGGGCGCCGCCGGGCGCATGGGCAAGACCCTGATCGAAGCCGTGCAGCTGGTCGATGGCGCAAGCCTGAGCGCGGCGATTGATCGTGCAGACAGCAGCCTGGTTGGTGCGGATGTCGGTGAGCTGGTGGCGCAGGGCAAGATTGGCGTCAATCTGTCCGGCGATCTGAATGCGGTGCTTGATCAGTTCGATGTGCTGATCGACTTCACTCATCCATCGGTCACCCTGAAGAACCTGGAAATCTGCCGTCAGGCCGGTAAATCCATGGTGATCGGCACCACCGGTTTTTCCCCGGAAGAAAAGCAGCAGCTGGCTGAGGCCGGCAAGCAGATTTCCATCGTGTTTGCCGCCAACTTCAGTGTTGGAGTCAATCTGTGCCTGAAATTGCTCGATACTGCGGCGCGGGTGCTTGGCGATGACGTGGATATCGAAATCATCGAAGCCCATCACCGCCACAAGGTCGATGCACCGTCCGGCACCGCTTTGCGCATGGGTGAAGTAGTGGCCAATGCCCTAGGGCGTGATCTGCAGAAAGTCGCGGTGTATGGCCGCGAAGGTCAGACCGGTGCGCGCGAACGCGAAACCATCGGTTTTGCCACGGTGCGCGCCGGTGATGTGGTCGGTGATCACACCGTCTTGTTCGCTGCTGATGGTGAGCGCGTGGAAATCACCCACAAGGCATCGAGCCGCATGACCTTTGCCAAAGGTGCTGTTCGTGCGGCGCTATGGCTGCAAAAACGTCAGCCTGGTCTGTATGACATGCAGGACGTTCTGGGGCTTAACTGAGGCATTCTGTCGCAGGAATGTGTTTTACCTGGGTCTGAGTCGCAACTGGCGGTGGACCCAAAAGGCAGTTTCCTGTAAGCTTTCTGCTTTAGTGTGTCCACTAAAGTTGCGCAGAATGAATCAGATAAAAAAGCGGGGTGACGGTCGATACGTCATCCCGCTTTTTTACAATCTGCGTTTGCTTCACGTTTTGATTTTCGGAGGTTTTCTTGAGTAAGCCAGCCCTTAAACCTGCCATTTTGGCTCTTGCTGATGGCAGTATTTTTCGCGGCGAGGCCATCGGTGCCGATGGCCAAACTATTGGAGAGGTGGTTTTTAACACCGCCATGACCGGCTATCAGGAAATCCTTACCGATCCTTCCTATGCCCAGCAGATCGTCACTCTGACCTATCCGCACATCGGCAACACCGGCACCACGCCGGAAGACGCCGAATCCAACCGCGTATGGGCAGCTGGCCTGATTATCCGTGACCTGCCGCTGACCTCCAGTAACTGGCGCAACAAGCAGCCGCTGGATGAATACCTCAAGGAAAACGGCACCGTCGCCATTGCTGGTATCGACACCCGTCGCCTGACCCGCATCCTGCGTGAGAAAGGCTCGCAGAACGGCTGCATTTTGGTTGGCGATGACGCCACTGAAGAAAAAGCCCTGGAATTGGCACGTAGCTTCCCCGGCCTGAAAGGCATGGACCTGGCCAAAGTGGTGAGCTGCACTGAGCGCTATGAGTGGCGCTCCAGCGTGTGGAACCTGAAAGACGACAGTCACCCCGAAATTCCAGCCAGTGAGCTGAAATACCACGTGGTGGCTTACGACTACGGGGTTAAGTGGAACATCCTGCGCATGCTGGTTGAGCGCGGCTGCCGCCTGACGGTAGTGCCGGCGCAAACACCGGCCGCTGACGTGCTGGCGCTGAATCCTGATGGCGTGTTCTTGTCTAACGGCCCTGGCGACCCCGAGCCTTGTGACTACGCGATCCAGGCAATCAAGGATGTACTGGAAACCGATATTCCGGTGTTCGGTATTTGCCTCGGTCATCAGCTGCTGGCTCTGGCCTCAGGCGCCAAAACCCTGAAGATGGGTCACGGTCACCATGGCGCTAACCACCCTGTGCAAGACCTCGACACTGGTGTGGTGATGATCACCAGCCAGAACCACGGTTTTGCTGTGGATGAGGCCACGCTGCCGAGCAATCTGCGCGCTATCCACAAGTCGCTGTTTGACGGTTCTCTGCAAGGTATTGAGCGTACTGACAAAGATGCCTTTAGCTTCCAGGGTCACCCTGAAGCGAGCCCCGGTCCAGCCGATGTGGCCCCGCTGTTCGACCGCTTTATCGAAACCATGGCCAAGCGCCGCTAAACCTCGCCGACTGACCCAAGGATTCGAGTAACCGCTATGCCAAAACGTACAGACATTAAAAGCATCCTGATCCTCGGCGCTGGCCCGATCGTTATCGGCCAGGCCTGCGAGTTCGACTATTCCGGTGCCCAGGCGTGTAAAGCGCTGAAAGAAGAGGGTTACCGCGTCATTCTGGTGAACTCCAACCCGGCCACCATCATGACCGACCCGGCCATGGCGGACGCCACCTATATCGAGCCGATCAAGTGGTCCACCGTGGCCAAGATCATCGAGAAGGAGCGCCCAGACGCGCTGTTGCCAACCATGGGTGGCCAGACCGCGCTGAACTGCGCGCTGGACCTGGAGAAGCACGGTGTACTGGAAAAGTTCGGCGTCGAGATGATAGGTGCCAACGCCGACACCATCGACAAGGCTGAAGACCGTTCACGCTTCGACAAGGCGATGAAAGACATCGGCCTGGCCTGCCCGGTTTCCGGCATCGCGCACAACATGGAAGAAGCTTACGGCGTGCTGGAGAAGGTGGGCTTCCCGTGCATCATCCGTCCGTCCTTCACCATGGGCGGCACGGGCGGCGGTATTGCTTACAACCGTGAAGAGTTCGAAGAAATCTGCGCCCGCGGTATCGACCTGTCGCCAACCAGCGAACTGCTGATCGACGAGTCGTTGATCGGCTGGAAAGAGTATGAGATGGAAGTGGTCCGCGATAAAAAGGACAACTGCATCATCGTCTGCGCCATTGAAAACTTCGACCCGATGGGCGTGCACACCGGTGACTCGATCACCGTGGCTCCAGCGCAAACCCTGACTGACAAGGAATACCAGATCCTGCGTAACGCCTCTTTGGCGGTACTGCGTGAGATCGGCGTGGAAACCGGCGGCTCCAACGTGCAGTTCGGCATCTGCCCGAACACCGGCCGTATGGTGGTGATCGAGATGAACCCGCGCGTGTCGCGTTCCTCGGCGCTGGCCTCCAAGGCCACCGGCTTCCCGATCGCCAAGATCGCCGCCAAGCTGGCCGTGGGTTACACCCTTGATGAGCTGTCCAACGACATCACTGGCGGTCGCACCCCGGCCTCGTTCGAGCCAGCCATTGACTATGTCGTGACCAAGATCCCGCGTTTTGCCTTCGAGAAATTCCCGAAAGCCGACGCCCGCCTGACCACCCAGATGAAGTCCGTCGGTGAGGTCATGGCCATCGGCCGTACCTTCCAGGAATCCCTGCAGAAAGCCCTGCGCGGTCTGGAAGTAGGCGTTTCAGGCCTCGATCCGATGCTCGATCTGGCCGATCCTGAAGCTGAAAGCACCCTGCGTCGCGAACTGACCGTGCCAAGCGCTGATCGTATCTGGTATATCGGCGATGCCTTCCGTGCCGGCAAGACCGTGGCCGAAGTCTTCGAGCTGACCAACATTGATGAATGGTTCCTGGTGCAGATTGAAGATCTGATCAAGGACGAAGAGCGCATCAAGACCCTGGCGTTGTCGAGCATTGATCGTGACTCGATGTACAAACTCAAGCGTAAAGGCTTCTCCGATATTCGCCTGGCCAAGCTGCTGGGTGTGACTGAGAAGACCCTGCGCAGCCAGCGCCACAAGTTGAAAGTGCTGCCGGTGTACAAGCGCGTCGACACTTGCGCCGCCGAGTTCGCCACCGACACCGCTTACATGTATTCGACCTACGAGGAAGAGTGCGAAGCCAATCCGTCGACCCGCGACAAGATCATGATCCTTGGTGGCGGGCCGAACCGTATCGGCCAGGGCATCGAGTTCGACTACTGCTGCGTACACGCGGCACTGGCGCTGCGTGAAGACGGTTACGAGACCATCATGGTCAACTGCAACCCGGAGACCGTCTCCACCGACTACGACACCTCCGACCGTCTGTACTTCGAGCCGGTAACCCTGGAAGACGTGCTGGAAATCGTCCGCGTAGAGCAGCCGAAAGGTGTGATCGTGCAGTACGGCGGCCAAACTCCGCTGAAAATCTGCCGCGCCCTTGAAGAAGCCGGCGTACCGATCATCGGTACCTCGCCTGATGCCATCGACCGCGCCGAAGACCGCGAGCGCTTCCAGCAGATGGTTCAGCGTCTCGGTCTGCGTCAGCCGGCTAACGCCACCGCGCGCAGCGAAGACGAGGCCTTGGCCCACTCTAAGACCATCGGTTATCCGCTGGTGGTGCGTCCTTCCTATGTACTAGGCGGCCGTGCGATGGAAATTGTCTACCAGGAAGACGAGCTCAAGCGTTATATGCGCGAAGCGGTAAAAGTCTCCAACGACAGCCCGGTGCTGCTCGATCACTTCCTCAACTGCGCCATCGAAGTGGACGTGGATGCGGTGTGCGACGGCGAAACTGTGGTGATCGGCGCGATCATGCAGCACATTGAACAGGCTGGTGTGCACTCGGGCGACTCCGCCTGTTCGCTGCCGCCGTACTCACTGCCAATGCACATCCAGGACGAGATCCGTGAGCAGGTCAAGAAAATGGCCTTGGAGCTCGACGTGGTTGGCCTGATGAACGTGCAGATGGCCGTGCAGGGTGAGGACATCTTCGTCATTGAAGTGAACCCGCGCGCCTCGCGTACCGTACCGTTTGTCTCCAAGTGCGTCGGCGTTTCGCTGGCCAAGGTGGCTGCGCGCGTGATGGCCGGCAAGACTCTGGCTGAAGCAGGCTACACCGCCGAGATCATTCCGCCGTACTTCAGCGTCAAGGAAGCGGTGTTCCCGTTCGCCAAGTTCCCAGGTGTCGACCCGATACTCGGCCCAGAAATGAAGTCCACCGGTGAAGTGATGGGCGTCGGCGATACCTTCGGTGAAGCCTTCGCCAAGGCACAGTCGGGGGCCAGTGAGATTCTGCCAAATGCCGGCGTGGCCTTTATCAGCGTGCGCGACGATGACAAGCCGCTGGTGGCTGGCGTGGCGCGTGACCTGATTGAACTGGGCTTTGAAGTGGTGGCCACTGCCGGTACCGCCAAGCTGATCGAGGCAGCGGGTTTGCCCGTGCGTCGCGTCAACAAGGTAACCGAGGGTCGCCCGCACGTGGTCGACATGATCAAGAATGATGAAGTCACTCTGATTATCAACACCACCGAAGGTCGTCAGTCGATTGCTGACTCCTACTCCATTCGTCGTAACGCTCTGCAGCACAAGATCTACTGCACCACCACCATTGCGGCGGGGCAGGCTATCTGTGAGGCGCTGAAGTTCGGTCCCGAGAAGACTGTGCGCCGTCTGCAGGATCTGCATGCAGGAATCAACGCATGATCAAATACCCAATGACTGTCCAGGGCGCGCGCGCCCTGGAAGAGGAGCACGCTCACCTGACCAAGGTGGTGCGTCCCAAGCTGAGCCAGGATATCGGCACTGCGCGCGAGCTCGGTGACCTCAAAGAGAACGCTGAATACCATGCCGCGCGCGAGCAGCAGGGCATGGTCGAGGCGCGTATCCGTGATATCGAGGGCCGCCTGCAGAATGCGGTGATCATCGACGTCACCACGATTGAGCACACGGGTAAGGTGATTTTCGGCACCACCGTGGAAATCGCCAATTGCGAAACCGATGAAAGCGTCACTTACCAGATCGTGGGTGAGGACGAAGCTGACATCAAGCAGCGCAAGATTTCTGTAGGCTCACCTATCGCCCGCGCCTTGATCGGCAAGAGTGAGGGGGATGTGGTCGTGGTGCAGACGCCGAGCGGTGCGCTGGAGTATGAGATTGTCGAGGTTCGCCATCTCTAAGCCGCTGGTGCGTGACGCTGGCGCAATCAGCTGGCTGCTGGCTCAGGCGCTCTGGGTTGGCGGCCTCTGGTTGCTGCATTTTTTGCTGCTGCCTGCAATTGCCAAGATCGGCCTGGCCTCATTGCTGGTGGAAGAAATCGGCAATACCTTGCGGCCATTGCTGGTTGGCCTGGCGGCGGTTTGCGCCGGACTCCAGGTGCTGGTACTGATTCGTGCCGAACGCCTGGCAAGCCTGTGGCGTGATACCCGCGGGCAATTGCTATTGGTTGTAGTAGCGATGGCGGGCAGTTACTTTGCTGTGCGCCAACTGCTGCCAGAGGCTGAACTGTGGTTGATGTTCAGTTACTTGGTCATGGCCTTTTGTGGCCTGTTGCTGGTGTTGCAGCTGCTGCCGCAAAGCTCAGGCACAAGCTCTAAGCAGTAAGATTGGGTAGGCTAGGTGGGTTGCAAAGGCGCTGAGCGCGCCTTGCAACGGCTGATAGATCAGCCGTGATGACGGTGAACGTTGGACAGGTTTTTGTTCACTTTCGGATTCTTGCGGTAGATCAACGCCATTTTGCCAATCACCTGCACCAGCTCGGCTTTGCCGGCTTTGCACAGTTCATTGATGGCCGTAAGGCGATCTTCGCGCTCAGTGATGCGTAATTGCACTTTAATCAGTTCATGATCGCTCAGTGCGCGTTCCAGTTCAGTCAGCACACCTTCGGTCAGACCGTTGTCAGCCACGATCAATACAGGCTTCAAATGGTGACCGATAGATTTGAATTGTTTCTTCTGCTCTTGAGTGAGCGGCATAATCTGATTCCTGCATTTAATCTGGTAAAAAACGGCGGTTAGTTTACCCGAGCGCCTTCGGAGCCGCCCAGATATTCATGCGTTGCACATTCGAGGTATTGCGTGGCCCGTTCCAAGACCAGTCAAGGTTGGCTGAAAGAGCATTTCAACGACCCCTACGTCAAAATGGCGCAGAAGGATGGCTATCGTTCGCGCGCCAGCTACAAGCTGCTGGAGATTCAGGAGAAGGATCGTATCCTGCGGCCTGGCATCACTGTAGTCGATCTGGGCGCAGCGCCGGGCGGCTGGTCGCAGGTCACCAGTCGGGTGATCGGTGACAAGGGGCGTTTGATCGCGTCAGATATCTTGGAGATGGACAGCATCCCGGATGTCACCTTTATCAAGGGTGACTTTACCGACGATGAGGTGTTCGCGCAGATTCTCGAAGCCATCGGTGATCATCCGGTAGACCTTGTGATTTCCGATATGGCCCCCAATATGAGTGGGGTAAGGGAATCGGATCAGCCGCGCGCGATGTACTTGTGCGAGCTGGCGCTGGATTTGTCGACTCGTGTATTGCGTCCGGGTGGTGATTTCCTGATCAAGATCTTCCAGGGTGAAGGTTTTGATCTTTATCACAAGCAGGTGCGTCAGCTGTTCGACAAGGTGCAGATGCGTAAGCCGTTGTCCTCACGTGACCGCTCCCGCGAGCAATATCTGCTGGCGCGAGGCTTTCGCGGTCTCTGATGCAGCAAGGTGTTCGGCGAATTGTGCTGAGCTCTTGTGGTCTCACAACAAATAAAGGGTTACAGACGGAGCCTGCCAGGGGTGGGCGTTGTGTAGTAAGTTAGATCGGTACATAACTGGTCGTCATGCGAAGTGCGCTTCGACACGGGGCCTGCTTCAGAGGGTAGCTAATTGAACGACATGGCAAAGAATCTGGTCCTGTGGCTGATCATCGCCGCCGTCTTGGTGACGGTGATGAACAATTTTTCCAGCCCAACTGAGTCGAACAAACTCAATTATTCGCAGTTTATCCAGCAGGTTCAGGATGGCGGCGTTAAGCGAGTGACAGTTGATGGCTTCATCATTAGCGGTACCCGTACCGATGGTTCCTCGTTCGAGACCGTGCGTCCGGCGATTCAGGACAATGGCCTGATTAAGGACCTGATGGACAACAACGTCGAGATCGTCGGCAAGCAGCCTGAGCAGCAGAGCATCTGGACTCAGCTGCTGGTCGCCAGCTTCCCGATTCTGGTGATCATCGCCGTGTTCATGTTCTTTATGCGCCAGATGCAAGGGGGCGCGGGCGGTAAAGGCGGGCCGATGAGTTTCGGTAAGAGCAAGGCGCGCCTGCTCTCGGAAGATCAGGTCAAAACCACCTTCGCTGACGTCGCCGGTTGCGACGAGGCCAAGGAGGAAGTCAGCGAGCTGGTTGAATTCCTGCGTGATCCGGGCAAGTTCCAGCGCCTCGGTGGGCGTATCCCGCGCGGCGTGCTGATGGTTGGCTCGCCTGGTACCGGTAAGACCTTGCTGGCCAAGGCGGTTGCTGGCGAAGCCAAAGTGCCGTTCTTCACCATTTCTGGTTCGGACTTCGTGGAAATGTTCGTTGGTGTCGGCGCATCCCGTGTCCGTGACATGTTCGAGCAAGCCAAGAAGCACGCGCCATGCATCATCTTTATCGATGAGATCGACGCTGTGGGTCGCCATCGTGGCGCTGGTATGGGTGGTGGTCACGACGAGCGTGAGCAGACTCTCAACCAGTTGCTGGTAGAGATGGATGGCTTCGAAATGAACGACGGCATCATCGTCATTGCTGCCACCAACCGCCCTGACGTGCTCGACCCTGCGCTGCTGCGCCCGGGCCGTTTCGACCGTCAGGTTGTGGTGGGTCTGCCGGACATACGTGGCCGCGAGCAGATTCTCAAAGTGCATATGCGCAAAGTGCCAATGGGCGAAGACGTTGCTCCAGCAGTGATTGCGCGTGGTACGCCGGGCTTCTCCGGTGCCGACCTGGCCAACCTGGTCAACGAGGCATCGCTGTTCGCTGCCCGTGCCGGTAAGCGTGTGGTCGAGATGAAAGAGTTCGAGCTGGCCAAAGACAAGATCATGATGGGCGCCGAGCGCAAGACCATGGTCATGTCGGACAAGGAAAAGCTCAACACCGCATTCCACGAAGCCGGCCACGCGATTGTCGGGCGCCTTGTGCCTGAGCATGACCCGGTTTACAAGGTGTCGATCATTCCGCGCGGTCGTGCGTTGGGCGTGACCATGTTCCTGCCTGAGGAAGATCGTTACAGCCTGAGCAAGCGTGCACTGACCAGTCAGATCTGCTCGCTGTTCGGTGGCCGTATCGCCGAAGAAATGACCCTGGGCTTTGATGGCGTCACCACTGGTGCGTCTAACGACATCATGCGTGCTACCCAGTTGGCCAAGAACATGGTCACCAAATGGGGCTTGTCGGAAAAACTAGGCCCGCTGATGTATGCCGAAGAAGAGGGTGAGGTTTTCCTTGGTCGTAGCATGGGCAGTAATCAGAGCAACGTCTCTGCCGACACCGCCAAATTGATCGATCAGGAAGTACGCAGCATCATTGATGAGTGCTACGGCACCGCCAAGCGCCTGTTACAGGAAAACCGCGACAAGCTCGATGCGATGGCTGAAGCGCTGATGAAGTACGAAACCATTGATGCTGAGCAGATTGAAGACATCATGAATGGCCTCGCGCCGCGTGAGCCGAAAGGCTGGCAGGGCGGTGACGACAACAACGGCACGCCGACTGCGCCAGTTGAAGTCGCTGAGTCCACAGAGAAGCCAATTGGTGGTCCAGCCGCCGAGCTATAAGGTTTTCCATGTCTGTTGCGCCAACCTTCGACCGGCTGCCCTGTGGCAGCCGGTTTCTTGATTTAAGCCGTCCGCAAGTGATGGGCATCCTAAACGTCACTCCTGACTCCTTCTCCGATGGTGGGCGCTACGGCCAGCGTGATGCTGCTTTGCGTCATGCCGAGGCTATGCTTAAGGCGGGGGCGACACTGATTGATGTGGGTGGTGAGTCGACGCGCCCTGGTGCTCGTGCGGTTTCTCCCGTTGAGGAGCTGGAGCGGGTTGCGCCCGTCGTTGAGGCCATTGCCCGCGAGCTGGATGTGATCATTTCGGTGGACACTTCAACGCCAGCAGTCATTCGCGAAACTGCGCGGCTGGGTGCTGGGTTGATCAATGACGTGCGTTCGCTGCAGCGTGATGGTGCGCTGGACGCTGCGGCTGACAGTGGTCTGCCGGTATGCCTGATGCATATGCGCGGTGAGCCCACCACCATGCAGCAGAATCCAAAATACCCAGACGTCGTCGCAGAAGTGCGCGAGTTTCTGCTTGAGCGGCTGGCTGCCTGTTCGGCGGCTGGGATTGGCGCTGAGCGAGTCATTCTTGATCCTGGTTTTGGTTTTGCGAAAACCTTGGAGCACAACCTGTCGCTGTTCAAGCATTTGCAGGCGCTGCATGCGCTAGGGCGGCCGCTGCTGGTCGGGGTGTCGCGCAAGAGTATGATCGGCAAGGTGCTAGGGCATGAGGTGGGCGAGCGCCTATATGGCAGTCTGGCCTTGGCTGCGTTGGCGCTGAGCAAGGGTGCACACATCCTGCGAGTGCACGATGTGGCGCAAACAGTTGATGTGGTAAGGATGATCGCCGCGGTTGAAGCGGCCGAATAAGTTAGAAGGAATTGTGGGATGGGTAGAAAATATTTTGGTACTGACGGTATTCGTGGGCGTGTCGGTGACTTCCCTATAACCCCGGAATTCATGCTCAAGCTCGGCTGGGCAGCCGGGATGGCATTTCGCAAGCAGGGCAAGTGCCGCATTTTGATCGGCAAGGACACGCGCATCTCCGGTTATATGTTCGAGTCTGCCTTGGAGGCTGGTTTGTCCGCGGCCGGCGCGGATGTGATGCTGCTCGGCCCGATGCCGACGCCAGCAATTGCCTACCTGACCCGTACCTTCCATGCCGAGGCCGGAATCGTTATCAGTGCCTCGCACAATCCCCATCATGACAACGGCATCAAGTTCTTCTCCGGGCAGGGCACCAAGCTGCCGGACGAAATTGAGCTGATGATCGAAGAGTTGCTTGATCAACCGATGACGGTGGTCGAGTCCGAGCAGCTGGGCAAGGTCTCGCGAATTAACGATGCCGCCGGGCGCTATATCGAATTCTGTAAGAGCAGTGTGCCGAGCAGCACCGACTTTGCTGGCTTGAAGATCGTCGTCGATTGCGCTCATGGCGCGGCGTACAAGGTTGCACCTAGCGTATTCCGTGAGTTGGGCGCGCAGGTAACTGTGCTTTCAGCCCAGCCCAATGGTTTGAATATCAATGATAACTGCGGCTCGACCCACGTCGAGGCCTTGCAGGCCGAAGTGCTGGCACAGCAGGCTGATCTGGGTATCGCCTTTGATGGTGATGCGGATCGGGTGTTGATGGTCGATCATTCAGGCGCTGTAGTTGATGGGGATGAGCTGCTGTTTATCATCGCTCGCGATCTGCTGGAGCGCGGCAAGCTGCAGGGCGGGGTCGTCGGTACGCTGATGAGTAACCTTGGGTTGGAGCTGGCTCTGGCTGATCTGGGCATACCGTTTGTGCGGGCCAAGGTTGGCGACCGTTACGTTATTGCCGAGTTGCTGTCGCGCAACTGGCAGTTGGGTGGTGAGAATTCTGGGCATTTGGTGTGTTTCCAGCACACCACTACCGGTGATGCAATTATCGCCGCGCTGCAGGTGCTGATGGCGCTCAAGCGTCGTGAGCAGACCCTGGGTGAGGCTCGTCTGGGGATGCAGAAGTGTCCGCAGGTGCTGGTGAACGTAAGCTTTGCCGGTGGTGTTGATCCGTTGGAGCACCCGGCAGTGCAGCAGGCCAGCGCGCGGGTAACCGAGCAAATGGCCGGTCGTGGGCGGGTGCTGCTGCGCAAATCCGGCACCGAGCCGTTGGTGCGGGTTATGGTTGAAGGTGATGACGAAGGCCAGGTGCGCGGCTATGCCGATGAATTGGCTAAAGTTGTTGCGGATGTATGTGCTTGATTCGGCTTGCCAGTCGGGTAGCTGTTGGGTAACATCTGCGCCCTCTTTGACCGACGAGGTAAAGCATGCGTCGCCCAATGGTTGCTGGTAACTGGAAAATGCACGGTACCCGCGCCAGCGTCGTAGAGCTGATCAACGGTCTCAATCAGCAGGCGTTGCCTGCTGGTGTAGATGTAGCGGTTTTTCCGTCTTGTTTGCATCTTGACCAAGTTGTTGATGGTTTGGCAGGCAAGGCTGTTGCGGTAGGCGCGCAAGATTGCGCAACCGAAGCGCAGGAAGGTGCTTTGACTGGTGAAGTGGCGGCAAGTCAGTTGCATGACGCGCGCTGTTCGCTGGTGCTGGTCGGTCACTCCGAGCGTAGGTTGCTGCTGGGTGAGAGTGATGAAGTTGTGACGCGCAAATTTGCTGCTGCGCAGTCTTCGGGTTTGCTCCCAGTGCTGTGTGTCGGTGAGACCCTTGCTCAGCGTGAGGCGGGGCAGACACTTGAAGTGGTTGCGGCGCAGTTGTCTGCCGTGACTGATGCTTTGGGTGTGGAGGTGTTTTCCGCTGCGGTCATCGCTTATGAGCCGGTTTGGGCTATTGGCACTGGTTTGACTGCATCGCCTGCGCAAGCGCAGGAAGTGCATGCGGCGATTCGTGCGCAGTTGGCGGCGAAAAGTCCTGAGTTGGCTGGCAAGGTAAGAATTCTTTATGGTGGCAGCGTCAAGGCCGCCAGTGCTGCCGAGTTGTTCGGTATGCCGGATATCGATGGGGGGCTTGTAGGTGGAGCCTCTCTGAATGCGGATGAGTTCGGTGCGATTTGTCGCGCCGCAGGAAGCTAAAGAAATGCTGGAAACAGTTATCGTTGTTCTTCATCTGCTGGGCGCCATCGGTGTTGTTGCGCTGGTTTTGTTGCAGCAGGGTAAAGGCGCAGATGCAGGTGCCTCGTTCGGTGCGGGTGCTTCTTCTACCGTATTCGGTAGCCAAGGAAGTACTACCTTTCTGAGTCGAGTTACTGCTATACTTGCCGCCGGTTTTTTCATGACTAGCTTGGGTTTAGCGTTCTTTGCTAAAGACAAAGCTGATGGTATGGCTCAGGTTGGTTTGCCTGATCCAGCAGTCCTGGAAGTGCAGCAGGCTAAGCCGGCTGCTGAAGATGTACCTGTTCTTGATGCAGCTAAGCCGGCAGTCGAAGCGGCGGACGTACCTCAGGCTCCAGAGCAGCAGTAATAGGTTGTATGCAGTAAACGATTTTGCCGAGGTGGTGGAATTGGTAGACACGCTACCTTGAGGTGGTAGTGGCCATAGGCTGTAGGGGTTCGAGTCCCCTTCTCGGTACCATTTTTCAGGAAGGCCCGCTTGATGCGGGCCTTTTTGTTGCTGGAGTGTCGATTGACCCTGTGCAGGGTTAGGTCGTATAATCCGGCCCCAGCTTTGATGTGGGAATGAGCAGCAAAGTCGCTCCTCGGATGTTAAGTCCGAAGCTGGCTGGGTTAAACCAGCCCCCGCATTGAGTTGCAGAGGAGCCCCTTTCAAGGGGCTTTTTGCTAGCTGGATGACAGCTTTGCCGGCCTTTAGAGGGCGGTTCGATGATGGGCGATTCGCCCATTTTTTATTTCTACAGCATGCGCGAGGGGTTCAGGTGTCGAGCAAGCTAGAACAGTTGCAGGCCTTGGTGGCCCCGGTAGTCGAGGCCCTTGGCTACCAATGTTGGGGTATCGAGTTCCTGTCACAAGGGCGGCATTCTCTGCTGCGAATTTATATTGATAAACAGCCTGACGGCGTGTTGATCGAGGACTGTGAAATTGTCAGTCGGCAGATCAGTGGCGTGCTCGATGTCGAGGACCCGATCAGCGCTGAGTACACCCTTGAGGTGTCCTCGCCAGGTATGGATCGGCCGCTGTTCACCCTTGAACAGTTCGCCAGCCATGCCGGTGAGCAAGTAAAGATCAAGCTGCGGTCACCTTTTGAAGGTCGACGCAATTTTCAGGGCCTTCTACGCGGTGTGGAAGAGCAGGACGTGGTAGTGCAGGTGGATGACCATGAATTCCTGTTGCCGATCGACATGATCGACAAGGCCAACATTATCCCCAGGTTTGATTGAGACGCGGATCCCGCGCAAGTGGCGCGGATAGCGCGGATCCAATGGATTGCGAAAGGCGAGGCGTACGATGAGCAAAGAAGTACTGCTGGTTGTTGAGTCGGTATCCAACGAAAAGGGTGTACCGGCGAGCGTAATTTTTGAAGCGCTGGAGCTGGCTTTAGCCACTGCTACTAAAAAGCGTTTTGAAGACGAAGTGGAGTTGCGTGTGGCGATCAATCGTCAGACTGGCAACTACGAAACATTCCGCTGCTGGACAGTGGTTGAAGAAAGTGACTTTGATGACCCTGCACACCAGGTCACCACGGACATGCCGCGTGCAGTCGAAGCCAATGCCAAAGTTGGTGACGTGCTGGAAGAGAAGATCGAATCCATTGAGTTCGGTCGTATTGCCGCGCAAACCGCTAAACAAGTGATTGTGCAGAAAGTCCGTGAAGCCGAGCGCGCTCAGGTGGTCGAGGCTTACCGCGAACGTCTGGGTGAAATCATCTCAGGCACCGTGAAGAAAGTGACCCGCGACAGCGTGATCGTTGATCTGGGTAACAACGCGGAAGCCATGTTAGCGCGCGAAGACATCATCTCCCGCGAGACTTTCCGTGTTGGTGTGCGCCTGCGTGCTCTGCTCAAGGAAATTCGCACCGAGAACCGCGGTCCGCAGTTGATCCTTTCGCGTACCGCCCCGGAAATGCTCATCGAGCTGTTCCGCATTGAAGTGCCGGAAATTGCCGAAGAGCTGATCGAAGTCATGGGCGCGTCCCGTGATCCGGGTTCGCGCGCCAAGTTGGCTGTGCGTTCCAAAGACAAGCGCATCGACCCGCAGGGTGCCTGTATCGGCATGCGCGGTTCGCGCGTGCAGGCGGTTTCCGGCGAGTTGGCTGGCGAGCGTGTAGACATCGTGCTGTGGGATGACAATCCCGCGCAGTTCGTGATCAACGCCATGTCGCCGGCCGAGGTTGCAGCCATCATCGTCGACGAAGATGCCCATGCCATGGACATCGCCGTTGGCGCAGACAACCTTGCTCAGGCCATTGGCCGTGGCGGTCAAAACGTGCGTTTGGCCAGTCAGTTGACTGGCTGGACCCTGAACGTGATGACCGAGGCGGACATTCAGGCCAAGCAGCAAGCAGAAACAGGCGACATCCTGCAGCGCTTTATCGATGAGCTGGAAGTCGACGAAGAACTGGCCCAGGTGTTGGTCGAAGAGGGCTTCACCAGCCTTGAAGAAATTGCCTATGTGCCGATGGAAGAGATGCTCAGCATCGATGGTTTTGACGAGGATATCGTCAATGAGCTCCGTGCTCGCGCCAAAGATCGCCTGCTGACCAAAGCCATCGCCAACGAGGAAAAGCTGGCAGATGCCCACCCAGCCGAAGACTTGCTCTCGCTTGAGGGGATGGATAAGGCGCTTGCGCATGAACTGGCAGTGCGCGGCGTTGTTAACCGCGAAGACCTGGCCGAGCAGTCTATTGATGACCTGCTCGACATCGACGGTATCGACGCTGAGCGAGCCGGCAAGTTGATCATGGCCGCCCGAGCCCATTGGTTCGAGTAAGCAGTTGCGGCCTGAGGAGAGAAATGCATGACGCAAGTCACGGTTAAAGAACTGGCCCAAGTGGTCAATACACCGGTTGAACGCCTGCTGCAGCAGATGAGTGAGGCCGGTTTGCCGCACAAAAGTGCTGATCAAGCAGTCACTGACAGTGAGAAGCAGGCCCTGTTGGCCCATCTCAAGAGCAGTCACGGCGACAGCAAAACAGAAGAGCCGCGCAAAATTACTTTGCAGCGCAAGACTACCAGCACCCTGCGGGTTGCTGGCAGTAAGACCATCAGTGTTGAAGTGCGCAAGAAGAAGACCTTCGTTAAGCGCAGCGCTGAAGAGATCGAAGCTGAGAAGCAGCGTGAGCTGGCTGAACAGCGTGCTGTCGCTGAAGCTGCCAAAGCAAAAGCTGACGAAGAAGCTAAGCGCCGCGCCGCAGAAGAAGCACAGCGTCCTGCACCTGTAGCGGGTGAGGCCGTGGTTGAAGCCGCTCCGGTTGTAGCAGTTGAGCTACCGGTATTGGCTGCTCCGGTGGCTGATGAGCGTAAGAAAGACGAGCCTCGTCGTCCCGATAAGGCGCGCAATGATGACGCCGACCGTCGTGGTGGCGAGCGCAAGACCACTCAGCATCGCCCGACCGTCAAGGAAAAGGCCCCGGCACCACGTGTTGCGCCGCGCACCATCGACGAAGAAAGCGACAGCTTCCGTCGCGGCGGTCGTGGCAAGGCCAAACTGAAGAAGCGTAATGCTCACGGCTTCCAGAGCCCGACAGGCCCGATCGTGCGTGAAGTGAAGATTGGCGAGACCATCACTGTGGGCGATCTGGCTCAGCAGATGTCGGTCAAAGCCGCTGAAATCATCAAGTTCATGTTCAAGCTGGGTACCCCTGCGACCATCAACCAGGTGCTGGATCAGGAAACTGCCCAGTTGGTTGCTGAAGAGCTGGGCCACAAAGTTACCCTGGTCAGCGACACCGCCCTGGAAGACTCCCTGGCTGAGTCGCTGAAGTTCGAAGGCGAGACCTTTGCTCGTGCGCCGGTTGTTACCGTAATGGGTCACGTTGACCACGGTAAAACCTCGCTGCTCGACTACATTCGTCGCGCCAAGGTGGCGGCTGGCGAAGCTGGCGGTATCACCCAGCACATCGGTGCCTACCACGTAGAAACCGAGCGCGGCATGGTCACATTCCTCGACACCCCGGGCCACGCCGCGTTTACCGCAATGCGTGCCCGTGGTGCCAAGGCGACCGACATCGTCATCCTCGTGGTGGCTGCGGACGACGGCGTGATGCCGCAAACCATTGAAGCCGTTCAGCATGCTCAGGCAGCTGGCGTTCCGCTGGTGGTTGCAGTGAACAAGATCGACAAGCCGGGCGCTGACCTTGATCGCATTCGTAGCGAGCTGTCGGTGCACGGTGTGACCTCGGAAGAGTGGGGCGGTGATACGCCGTTCGTTCCTGTGTCGGCGAAAGTCGGTACCGGTGTCGACGAACTGCTCGAAGCCGTACTGCTGCAAGCCGAGATTCTCGAGCTGAAAGCCACTCCGTCGGCCCCAGGCCGTGGTGTTGTGGTTGAATCGCGTCTGGATAAAGGCCGCGGTCCGGTTGCGACCGTACTGGTTCAGGACGGTACTCTGCGCCAAGGCGACATGGTGCTGATCGGTTCCAACTACGGCCGTATCCGCGCCATGCTCGACGAGAACGGCAAGCCGATCAAAGAAGCGGGCCCGTCGATTCCAGTCGAGATTCTCGGTTTGGACGGCACCCCGGATGCTGGCGACGACATGAGCGTGCTGGCTGACGAGAAGAAGGCACGCGAAGTCGCCCTGTTCCGTCAAGGCAAGTTCCGCGAAGTGAAACTGGCCCGTGCTCACGCCGGCAAGCTGGAAAACATCTTCGAGAATATGGGCCAGGAAGAGAAGAAGACGCTTAACATCGTCCTCAAATCTGACGTCCGTGGTTCGTTGGAAGCGCTGCAAGGCTCGCTCAGCGGCCTGGGCAACGATGAAGTGCAAGTGCGTGTGGTCGGTGGCGGCGTCGGTGGTATCACCGAGTCCGATGCTAACCTGGCGCTGGCCTCCAACGCTGTACTGTTCGGTTTCAACGTGCGTGCTGATGCCGGCGCGCGCAAGATCGTCGAGCAGGAAGGTCTGGATATGCGTTACTACAACGTGATCTACGACATCATCGAAGACGTTAAGAAGGCCCTGACCGGCATGCTCGGCAGCGATGTTCGCGAGAACATCCTGGGTATTGCCGAAGTGCGTGACGTGTTCCGTTCGCCGAAATTCGGTGCGATTGCCGGTTGTATGGTGGTTGAAGGTACGGTCTACCGTAACCGTCCAATCCGCGTACTGCGCGACGACGTGGTGATCTTCGAAGGCGAGTTGGAATCCCTGCGTCGCTTCAAAGACGATGCCTCCGAAGTGCGTAATGGCATGGAGTGCGGTATTGGCGTGAAGAGCTACAACGACGTTAAGGTCGGCGACAAGATCGAAGTGTTCGAGAAAGTCCAAGTGGCTCGTAGCCTGTAAGCACGAGTCGCAATACGCAGCGCCCGGCCCCGCATTTGCGCGGCCGGGCGTTTGCCGCTTTTAGGTCCGCTGCTTTCAGGCAGCGCGACGAGTGAAGGTAGTAAGAAATGGCCAAAGAATTTAGCCGGGCTCAGCGCATCGGCGACCAGATACAGCGCGAATTGGCGCAGTTGATCCGCCTGGAAGTCAAAGACCCGCGTCTTGGCGGCCTGGTGACCATCACTGCGGTGGAAGTTAGCCGCGACTCCAGCCACGCCAAGGTGTTTGTCACCATCATGGGCGTTGAGCCTGAAGAGGGTGTCGATCCCGTCGTGCAGAGCATCAAGGTGCTCAACGATGCCAGCGGCTTCCTACGCATGCAGCTGGGCAAGGCAATGAAGCTGCGCAGCGTGCCGAATCTGCGTTTCCATTACGACGAAAGCGTGATTCGCGGTGCGCAGTTGTCGGCATTGATCGAGCGCGCGGTCAGTGAAGACCGCCAGCACGAAGATGAACCCGAGGCCAAGGAGTAAGCGCGTGGCCCAGGTCAAACGTATTCGTCGCGCCGTCGATGGCATCATCCTGCTGGATAAGCCCAAAGGCTTTAGCTCCAACGCCGCCTTGCAGAAGGTGCGCTGGTTGCTGAATGCCGAAAAGGCTGGGCACACCGGCAGCCTTGATCCCCTGGCCACTGGCGTACTGCCGTTGTGCTTCGGTGAGGCGACCAAGTTCTCCCAGTACCTGTTGGATGCCGACAAAGGCTACGAAACCCTTATGCAGCTGGGGGTCACCACCACCACGGCTGATGCCGAAGGTGAAGTGCTGGAGCGTCGCCCAGTGACCGTTGGTCGCGCCGATATTGAAGCGGCGCTGCCCGGTTTTCGTGGTGAAATCAGCCAGATACCGCCGATGTACTCGGCACTCAAGCGTGACGGGCAGCCCCTTTATAAGTTGGCCCGTGCCGGTGAAGTAGTGGAGCGTGAGCCACGTTCTGTTACTATTGCGCGCCTGGAATTACTGGACTGCGAAGCGGAGCAAGCGCGCCTGGCGGTCGATTGCAGCAAAGGCACTTATATCCGCACGCTGGTCGAAGACATTGGCCACCTGCTGGGTTGCGGTGCACACGTTGCAGAGCTGCGCAGAACCAAAGCCGGCCCCTTCGATTTGAGCCGCACCGTAACGCTCGAAGAGCTGGAACGGGTGCATGGCGACGGTGGCAATGAGGCTGTTGACCAGTTCCTGCAACCGGTCGACAGCGGTTTGCAGCACTGGCCGCTGCTGCAGTTCTCCGAGCACAGTTCGTTCTACTGGCTGCAAGGGCAGCCGGTACGCGCCCCGGAAGCGCCGAAGTTCGGCATGGTTCGGGTGCAAGATCACAACGGTCGCTTTATCGGTATCGGTGAAGTGAGCGAAGACGGGCGCATTGCGCCGCGTCGTTTGATTCGGTCAGCATGACCGTAGCGCAGGCCTGGGGTTTCGGCTCTGGTGTGCGTGTATCGAGGGTGGCTGTTAATAGGCACGGTCATACCTCACTTTAAAACACGGGAAGCGATTCCCGGCCTATTGAAATGGTTGCTTTGCAGCCGTTTCTTAACTGAGAGGATTGCCCCATGGCACTCAGCGTTGAAGAAAAAGCCCAGATCGTAACTGACTACCAGCAAGCTGCTGGCGACACCGGTAGCCCGGAAGTGCAAGTAGCACTGCTGTCCGCCAACATCAACAAGCTGCAAGGCCACTTCAAGGCCAATGGTAAAGATCACCACAGCCGTCGTGGTCTGATCCGTATGGTTAACCAGCGTCGTAAGCTGCTGGACTACCTGAAGGGTAAGGACACCAGTCGTTACAGCGCCCTGATCGGTCGCCTGGGTCTGCGTCGCTAAGCAATGCTTACGCGTAGCTGACTGCCGAAGCTGGAAGTGGGGTTTACCCTGCTTCCAGCTTTTGCTTTTCTGCTTTGGCTGTTTTGGACGATAGCGGGTCCGATTCCCGTAACCGCCCACTCATTCTGTAAGACCCGTCTGTTCACATGCTGAACAACGGCTGCAAGAAACGCTTTCCCCAAGGGCAACAAAGAGAAGGAAAACACCGTGAACCCGGTAATCAAGAAGTTTCAGTTCGGTCAATCGACCGTTACCCTCGAGACAGGCCGTATCGCCCGTCAAGCCTCCGGCGCAGTGCTGGTCACCGTTGACGACGACGTCGCCGTACTGGTCGCCGTAACCGGCGCCAAGACTGCTGACCCAAGCAAAGGCTTTTTCCCGCTGTCCGTGCACTACCAGGAAAAAACCTACGCTGCCGGCAAGATCCCAGGCGGTTTCTTCAAGCGTGAAGCCCGTCCTTCCGAGAAGGAAACCCTGACTTCGCGCCTGATCGACCGTCCGATCCGTCCGCTGTTCCCAGAAGGTTTCCAGAACGAAGTGCAGGTTATCTGCACCGTGATCTCCACCAGCAAGAAGACCGATCCGGACATCGCTGCGATGATCGGTACCTCGGCTGCGCTGGCCATTTCCGGCATCCCGTTTAACGGCCCAATCGGTGCCGCGCGCGTAGCCTTCCACCCGGAAACCGGCTACCTGCTGAACCCGACTTACGAGCAACTCAAGGCCTCGAGCCTGGACATGGTTGTAGCCGGTACCAAAGACGCCGTGCTGATGGTTGAATCGGAAGCTAAAGAGCTGACCGAAGACCAGATGCTGGGCGCCGTACTGTTCGCCCATGACGAATTCCAGGTAGTGATCAACGCTGTAGCCGAGCTGGCTGCTGAAGCCGCCAAGCCGACGTGGGACTGGCAGCCAAAAGCTGAGAACACTGCACTGCTGAACGCTATCCGTAGCGAGTTCGGCGAGGCGATCTCCCAGGCTTACACCATCACCGTCAAGCACGAGCGTTATGCTCGTCTGGGTGAGCTGCGCAATGAAATCGTTGCCAAGTTCTCCGGTGAAGAAGGCCAGCCTTCTGCTGGTGAAGTCAAAGACGCTTTCGGCGAAATCGAATACCGCACCGTTCGCGAGAACATCGTTAACGGCAAGCCGCGTATCGATGGCCGTGACACCCGCACTGTACGCGGCCTGAACATCGAAGTAGGTGTTCTGGACAAGACCCACGGTTCGGCGCTGTTCACCCGTGGTGAGACTCAGGCTCTGGTGGTTGCCACCCTCGGTACCGCACGCGACGCACAGCTGCTCGACACCCTGGAAGGCGAGAAGAAAGACCCCTTCATGCTGCACTACAACTTCCCGCCTTACTCGGTGGGCGAGTGTGGTCGCATGGGCGCTACCGGTCGCCGCGAAATCGGTCACGGCCGTCTGGCGCGTCGTTCGGTTCAGGCCATGTTGCCTGCTGCTGACGTGTTCCCGTACACCATTCGTGTGGTTTCGGAAATCACCGAGTCCAACGGTTCCAGCTCCATGGCTTCGGTTTGCGGTGCATCCCTGGCGCTGATGGATGCCGGTGTGCCGATGAAGGCGCCGGTTGCTGGTATCGCCATGGGTCTGGTTAAAGAAGGCGAGAAATTCGCCGTTCTGACCGACATCCTCGGCGACGAAGATCATCTGGGCGACATGGACTTCAAAGTAGCCGGTACCGCCAATGGCGTTACCGCGCTGCAGATGGACATCAAGATCCAGGGCATCACCGAAGAGATCATGGAAATCGCCCTGAATCAGGCACTGGAAGCACGCCTGAACATTCTCGGTCAGATGAACAAGATCATCGCAACCTCGCGCACCGAGTTGTCGGCTAACGCCCCAACCATGATCGCGATGAAGATCGACCAGGACAAGATTCGCGACGTGATCGGCAAAGGTGGTGCAACCATCCGCGCGATCTGCGAAGAAACCAAGGCGTCGATCGATATCGAAGACGACGGTTCGATCAAGATCTTCGGCGAAACCAAGGAAGCGGCTGAGGCTGCGCGTCAGCGCGTACTGGGCATCACCGCAGAAGCCGAGATCGGCAAGATCTACGTCGGTAAGGTTGAGCGTATCGTCGACTTCGGTGCCTTCGTCAACATCCTGCCGGGCAAAGACGGCCTGGTACACATCTCCATGCTGAGCGATGCTCGCGTTGAGAAAGTGACTGACATTCTGAAAGAAGGTCAGGAAGTTGAAGTACTGGTACTGGACGTGGACAACCGCGGCCGTATCAAGCTGTCGATCAAAGATGTAGCTGCTGCCAAGGCTTCGGGCGTTTAATCGCCTCGTTGCTAAACAGCAGAAAAGAGGGCCCTTCGGGGCCCTCTTTTTTTGTCTGTAGATAAAGCGTTTACCCTCGTCGCCTATAGAGGCCGCAGCTGTCGTGCAATATGCCTTGCTCGTTTGGCCCTAACATGCAGATTGCACGAGGCAGGCTGATCTCATTTGTTTTTAAGTTATTGATATTTATAGATTATTTTATTTTAAGAGGGTTGGCATAGCGCTTGCGATAGTACTGAGGAGACTGCAGCTCGTAGTGGCTTGCAGATTGTTCAGTACACGCAGGAGGCATTATTTATGAAAAAGCCAATCAAGCATTTCGCAGTAACCGCCATGACCGCTACCGCGCTGGGTCTGTTGCTCGCCGGGCCGGTTATGGCTGCGGACACCCCGACCGTGCAACCAACCCTGCTGGCCGCCAGTGAGACGATGGATAAAGCAGAAGATGCGGTTTCCGACACCTGGATCACCAGTAAGGTGAAGTCGACCTTCCTGGCCGACAGCAGCTTGAGCGGTATCGACATCAAGGTCGAAACCAATAAGGGCGTTGTCACGCTTTCCGGTGTTGTTGCCAGCTCCGCCGAACGTGACCTGGCCATTGCCAAGGCAGGCGAGATCAAAGGTGTGAGCGCTGTATCCGCTGAAGCGCTGAAAACCGCTCAGTAACCAATGGAAGCGTGCCAGGCGCTGCGATGGGCCTGGCAGCCACTCAACGACGAGGACAAGCAGATGAATGCTGACGTAATCAAAGGCAAGTGGAAGCAAATCAATGGTCGCATCAAGGAGCGTTGGGGCAACCTGACCGATGATGACCTGAATGTCGCCGAAGGTCATAGCGAGTACCTGGCCGGCAAGCTGCAAGAGCGTTACGGTTGGACCAAGGAAAAGGCTCAGGATGAGCTGCGCGATTTCAGCAGCAAGCTGTAATCAGGCGTAAAAAAGCCCCGCAGGCATAACCTGCGTGGCTTTTTGTGCACGACTATGGGAGCTGTTGTTATCTACCTCGCTTGCTCTCGATCTTTATCAGGCGATTGCCTTCGAAACGCAGAAACTGATACATGCCGTTGCGCGGACCATAGGCCCATTCTTCCACGACCACTTCATGGCGAAAGCCGTATTCATCGAGCACTTCGCGGTAGCCAACAAACTCGCGGCTGATCGGTTCGCCGCATTTACTGCTGACGACGCTGGACGAGTCCTCCAGGCTGATAACCGCGCTACCACAGCGCAGGGTGGATGAGGCGTACGCGCCGAGAGGGAGCAGTATCAGTAGGCTGCAGATTAGTCGTTTCATCAAATTTTCCGGGGCAGATGCTAGCGGCTACGACGGCGTTCGATGGCACGCAGGCGCGTGCCTTCGAAGGTGAGAATACTGAGCATGCCGTTATCGGGGCCGTAGACCCATTCCTCGATCTGGTATTCGCGCCGTTCATTTGGCCCGAGTGAATAGCCGACCAGATCGCGGAAGGCTGGTTCGCCGCATTTCTGCAGCACCTCGAAGCGTCGGTCATCCAGGCTGACCAGTTGGCTGCCGCAGCGCAAGGTCTCAGCCTGAGCCATAGACGATGCGCCCATCAGGGCAAGGAGCAGCGTTGTAGCCAATGCACGCATATGACGGAGACCTTACTCGCTGCCGAGATGCAGGGTAGTGGCGACGCGGCCATTGGCGTCAGCCTGTGCCATGTTGACATCCAGCAGGTAAATACGTTCGTCGGCCAGGCCGCCGCGCTCGACCAGATAGCTCTTTATTTCTGCAGCTCGCGCCTGTGCCAGCTGACGCTGTAGCAGTTCACTTTGTGCCCAGGATTGCAGCACACCTTCGCGCATCTTCACGCTGCGCTCTTCGTCGGGCAGTTCGGCCCACTCGGCTGGCGGCTGCTGTTTGAGGCGGGTGCGGTAGATGCCTTCGAGCAGTACGGCTTTGTCGTCCTCATCCACCACCAGCTCACTGGCTTCGGCAGGTACATCCTCCCCACGGCGTTGCAGCATCTTGTACCAGGTGTTCTGGTATTCGCGCTCCAGGCGCGCAGCAGCCAGTGGTGGGCCGTCGCTGCTCTGCGCGCTCATGCCTTCGACTTCCAGGCGCAGTGTCGGACGCTCCTTCAGGGCGCTGGCCAGCGTATCCAGCGCTTTCTGCGCGTCGCCGTCGAGTTCGCTGTCACCGGCATTGAAACGCACGGTGCTGAGGTCAACATCACTGCCGCCGCTGACCAGGCCGCCGATAAATTTGAACGGTGCCTGCGCGGCGCGCAGCACCAGATTGCGCAGGGTTTGCCAGACGATGGGCATAACGCTGAACTGCGGGCTGTTGAGGTCGCCCTGCACGGGCAGCTGGATGCTGATATTGCCGTCGGTGTCTTTGAGCAGGGCAATGGCTAGGCGGATTGGCAGGTCCATGGCGTCTTTGCTGTCGACTTTCTCGCCCAGCTGCAGGTCTTCCAGCAGCAGTTTGTTCTCGGCGTTGAGCTGGCCTTTCTCGATCTGGTAATGCAGGTCGAGGTTGAGGCGGCCCTTGCGTATGCGGAAACCGGCGAACTTGCCGGAGTAGGGCGTGAGGGTGGTCAGTTCGACATTCTTGAAGCTGGTGGCGATATCCAGGCTGTTCATCGGGTCGAACGGCGTCAGCTTGCCTTTGATGCTGACGGGTGCGTACTTATCGACCTTGCCCTTAATATCGACGCTGGCGGTTTTCGGGCTCTGGTTGTCGAGTGTGCCGATCTGGCCGTTGAGTTGCTGAATAGCCGTGGCGAAGTTAGGCGTCAGACTGAAGTCGGCAAAGTTCGCCGAACCGTCCTTGATGCTGATACCGCCGATGCGCATCGGCAGCGGTTTACTTGCCGCTGCGGGCTTGGCGTTGGCCTCTGCCGGCTGTGGAATCATCAGATCGCTGATATTGGTGGTCAGGTCTTCATTGATGATAAAGCGCACATAAGGCTGCTGCAGTTTGACTTGGCCGATCACCAAGCCCTTGCCGTGTTGATAGTCGATTCCTTCCACCAGCACTTGCTGCCATTTGAGGAAGTCGCGGTCCTTTAGCGTGTCGAGAGTATGCAGCTGGTTGATCTCGGCTTGCCCGCCAATACTGAAGGCCAGCGGTTCCACGCTCTGCAGATCAACCGCCAGGTCGCTACCGAGCTTACCGCTGCGCAGTTCCAGACGCACGAAGGGGCTCAGGTAGGTCTGCGCCAGGCGCAGGTCGATATCGCGGGTGGCAACCTGCAGCTTGGCCGTGGTCGGGGTCAGTTGCACCTGGCCGTCGGCCTTGATCTGCCCGGTCTTGTTCACTCCTGTGTCGAGCTTGAGGCCGAAGGGCGACGTGCCCAGGCTGTCAAAGTCGCTTAGGTCGAGATTAAGCGGGGCCAGGTCTATTTTGACTTCCGCGCCGCCGGCGCGGTCGGCCAGATGCACCTGATAGTCGCGCAGTTGCACGTCACGCAGGATTACCTGCCAGGGTTTGCTGGGCTCTTCCGGCTGGTCGGCAGTGGCGGTTTCCAGGTCAGCGGATTGCTCTGCGGTGGTCGGTTTGCTTGGCTCTTTTGCCGGTTCGGCTTCCGTGGCTGCGGAGCCTGAGCCACCCTCATTTGGAGCTGGAGCTGGAGCTGGAATCGGAGCCGGTTTGGCGGGTTGGCTGGCGAGCAGCTTCTGCCAGTCGAGCTGGCCATCGGCCTCGCGCGCGGCCCAGGTTTCCAGCTTCTGGCTACGAATCTTGCCGACGACGACCTGCTGCTTGGCCAGATCCACGCTGGTTTCGCTGATATCCAGGCTTTCCAGGCGCAGCAACGCTTTATCCGCCGGGCTCTTGATGGCAAAGCTGCTGACGCTGAGTTGGGTATTGCTCAGTAGCAGTTCGGTGCCTTTGGCCAGGTTCAGGCTGTAGTCGCTGCTCAGATTGACGGTGCCGTCCTCCAGGACCAGCGGCACCGCATCGCGCACATAGGGCCAGATGGCTTTAAGTTTGCCGTCAGTGACTTTCAGACTGCCGCTGGAGCTGATTGGCACCAGGCTGATGCGCCCGGTCCAGTCGATGCGCCCGCCGGTGGGGCCTGTGGCGATCAGGCTCATGTCGGCATTGTCGTCAGGCAGGGTGCTGAGGTTGAACAACTCGAAATTGAGGTCGTCGTAAATAAACTCGATCGGCTCGCTGGGGCGCAGGTCCTGAAAATGCACGTTGCCGCCACTCAGCTTGATCCGCGAAATACGCAGCGGGAACGGCTCGCCGGCCGGCTCTTCAACCGCAGGCTCGGTGCTAGGCGGGACGTTAAACAGTTGCGTTAGATTGAGTCTGCCATCCTTGCCGAACAGCACTTCGCTGTGCGGCTTGTCCAACTCGATATCAGCCAGGTGCAATACGCCGCTCCACAGGCTATCGAGTTGCAGATTGGCATACAGGCGTTCGAAGGCGATCTGCTGCTGGTCGGCTTCGCCAATCTGCAGGCCCCAGAGGCTGAGTTCCAGGCTGAACGGGTTGAGTTGCAGGCGTTGCAGCGTGGCGGGTACTTCGGCGTATTGCGCCAGCTGCTGGTTGGCGATTCGCAAACCGATACCGGGCAGAATCAGAAAGCCCAGCAGGCTGTAGAGGGCAACGGCGATGGCAATGGCGCTGGCAGCGCGCTTTATTCCTTTAAGCATAAAAACGTCATCTATCCCGACGAGAAGTGCCTTGGAGTATGGCACGCGTGTGCAGTTCCGCAGAGGCTCTGCGCGGGGATTTTCTGCGAACTTGCGCGTGGATCAGAACTGCAGGATTAGGGTTTTCAGCGGTGGCTGGCCATCTTGTGAGGGGAAGTCGCTGGCCGGCGCCAGCACCTGCCAATCGCGCACCGGGCGGCCGAGCTTTTCTGCGCAGCGCAGCACCTGCTCGCGCCAATCGGCCATGGCGACTTTTGCCAAGTTGTTGCAGCAGATCAGCACACCATCATCGGCGGTGGCGAGGATCGCCGGCTTGAGCAGGCTCTGGTAATCACGCAGCAGGTCGACGGTGCCGAAAGCGCTCTTGGCCCAGGCGGGTGGGTCGAGCAGTACCAGATCAAACTGACGTTGCTCAAGGCGCGGATAGTGCGGCAGCTTCTGCCCGCGACGGGCGTTGATCGGCAACCCGGCCAGCTGGCGAATCGCCGGAAAGTAGTCTGATTGCACAAACTGCATGGCTTGCAGCTGCGGATTGAGTTGACCATTCTCGCGACCAACCGCCAGGTTGCCCTCGGCAAAATCCAGATTGAGCACCTCGCTGGCCCCGCCTGCAGCTGCACTCAGGCCGACGCCACAGGTGTAGGCGAACAGGTTAAGCACCGATTTACCGGCGCTGTGCGTTTTGACCCAACCACGGGCATTGCGCAGGTCAAGAAACAGCAGCGGGTCCTGCCCAGCATGGCGGCCACGTACGCGGTAGTTGAGGCCCCATTCATGGCCGATCAGGTCTTCCAGTGCGGCCGGTTCGGCTTGGTAGACCGCATCAGTGCGGTCGATCCGCGAGTTGCCCTGGGAGCGGTCGTTGTAGACCAGTAGCAGTTGTGTGCCGAGGCTGGTCTGGCACTGCTCGGCCAGTTGCAGCAGTTCGTCGCGACTCAGGCTCTGGTGGAAGCTCTGTACCAGTAATTGCGGGCCGTAACGGTCGACGGTCAGGCCGCCGGCGCCTTCCTGGCTGCCATGAAACAGGCGATAGCAGTCGGTGCCTTGCTGATGCAACTCGGCCAGCAGGTCTTGACGGTTATGCAGTGCGGCGCGCAGCGCCTGATCGAGAGAGGGCATGCGCGGCGACTCGAAAAAGGAGGGCGCGCAGTTTATCAAGATTCACCTGCCGGGACGCAGGCTCGGCAAAAACAGCAAGGGCACCCGAAGGTGCCCTTTAATTTGCGAGTGTTATTTGATCAGGCGATACGGTTGCCGCCGGTGCGGTCAGCGCCATCAGCAGCGATGCGGTTACCGCCAGTACGGTCTGCACCATCAGCAGCGATGCGGTTACCGCCGGTACGGTCTGCACCATCAGCAGCGACACGGTTGCCACCAGTACGATCTGCACCATCTTCGGCGATACGGTTGATGCTGGTACGGTCAAAGCCGTCGGCTGCGATACGGTTAGCGCCAGTACGGTCAGCGCCGTCAGCAGCTACGCGGTTGCCGCCAGTTCGATCGGCACCATCTTCGGCGATGCGGTTGATGCTGGTACGGTCAAAACCATCAGCGGCGATACGGTTGCTCAAGGTGCGTTCTGCGCCGTCTGCGGCGAAAACATTGCTGGTCAGGCTTGCGGCAAGCAGGGAGGCGATCAGGTACTTGTTCATCGGGGTGTCCTCGGAAGAGTGGGGTAAGTGGCTACAGGGCTAATGTTGCGCCGCAGCCTGACTCTTGAGAAACGCAGGCGGTCAATAGCAATCATCATTGCTGTCGATGGTAAATAAAAAAGCCGGCCCTCTGATTGATGGGAGCCGGCTGTTCTGTCGCTATAACTGAGCGGTGTTATCAGGCCCGTTCGATCGCAAGTGCCACGCCCTGGCCGCCGCCGATGCACAAGGTGGCGAGGCCTTTCTTGGCGTCGCGCTTGATCATCTCGTGCAGCAGGGTGACCAGCACGCGGCAGCCGGAGCCGCCAATCGGGTGGCCGAGGGCGATGGCGCCGCCGTTGACGTTTACCTTACTGGCATCCCAGCCCAGCTCCTTGCCGACTGCCAGGGCCTGCGCGGCAAAGGCTTCGTTGGCTTCAATCAAATCCAAGTCACTCAGCTGCCAGCCGGCCTTGGCCAGGCAGCGCTGGGTGGCGCCGACCGGGCCGATACCCATGATCGCCGGATCGACACCGGCATTGGCGTAGCTGGCGATCTTCGCCAGTACCGGCAGGCCGAGGGACTGGGCTTTGGCGGCGCTCATCAGCAGCACGGCGGAGGCACCGTCATTCAGGCTGGAGGCGTTGCCGGCGGTGACACTGCCGTCCTTCTTGAATGCGGGCTTAAGTTTGCCCAGGGATTCAGCAGTGGTGCCGGCGCGCGGCTGCTCGTCAGTGGCGAAGGCTACTGGGTCGCCTTTGCGCTGGGGAATCATGATCGGGGTGATTTCATCGACGAAGCGACCGGCCTCAATGGCAGCAACGGCTTTTTGCTGCGAGGCGGCGGCGAAGGCATCCTGGGCTTCGCGGCTGATGTCGTATTTCTCCACCAAATTCTCGGCGGTGATGCCCATGTGGTAGTCGTTGAAGGCATCCCACAGGCCGTCGGTGATCATGCTGTCGATCAGTTTGGCATGACCCATGCGCAGGCCGGTGCGCGCACCAGGCATGACGTAGGGGGCCAGGCTCATGTTTTCCATGCCGCCGGCGATGATCACTTCGGCGTCGCCGCAGCGGATCGCTTGCGCGCCCAGGTGCAGGGCTTTAAGGCCCGAACCGCAAACCTTGTTCAGGGTCAGCGCTGGCACGGCGTGGGGCAGGCCGGCGAGGATCACCGCCTGACGCGCGGGGTTCTGCCCGCTGCCTGCGGTCAGCACTTGGCCAAGGATTACTTCGTCGACCTGCGCGCCGTCCAGGCCGGTTTGTTCCAGCAGGCGGCGGATTACCGCTGCGCCCAGTTCCGGTGCCGGGATATTCGCCAGCGCACCCTGAAAGCTGCCGATGGCGGTGCGGGTGGCGGCAACGATGACGACGTCTTGCATAACGCGATCCTCACAAGTGACAGGCGCGGCGGGCCGCGAAAGGTCGCTATGGTGGCACAACGGCTTTGTTTACGGCCAGCGTGCGAACCGATCGGTCAGCCGCGTGGCGGCAGGTTCAGACGCCGACGTGCACGGTGAATGGCGCCGCCGCGTACCGCCCAGCGCAGCACGGGGGCCAGGCTGTGTACACCGGCGTGGATCATCCGGCTGCGCGCCGGGCTGATCTGCTGGCCGAGCATCTCCTGCGCCCAAGCCGGCAGCAGGTCGATACCGGCCTGCATCAGCAGCTTGGCCGCCGGGGCGGCGAGGGCGCTGGGTGCCGGGGCGTTGAGCAGGATGCGCAAGATTTCCAGCGAGCGTTCATCACAGAGCAGCTCGGGACGCACAGCTGCCAGGTAGGCGGCGACCTCGGCGCGCGAGCGCGGCACCTGGGTGGCGCCCAGACGCTCTGCGATCAGGGCGATTTCCGCGTAGTAGCGGTCTTGGTCCGCCTCGCTCAGCTGTGGGTTGCGGTAACGCAGGTGGGCCTGGAGAAAACTGTACACCTCGGCTACATGCACCCAGGTCAGCAGCGCTGGATCACTGGCGGCATAGGTGCGGCCATCCGGGGCGGTGCCTGTGACTTTGAGGTGAATGGTCTTGACCTTGTCGATCAGCCAGTCGGCATCGGCGCGCGAGCCGTAGGTGGTGCCAGATATAAACTGGCCGGTGCGACGCAGGCGGCCGAGCAGGTCCTGACGAAAATTTGAGTGATCCCACACCCCGGCTAATGCCAGTGGATGCAGAGCTTGCAAGAGCAGGGCGCTGATACCGCCGATCAGCATGCTGGTGAAGTCGCCATGCACCTGCCAACTCACCGAGTCGGGGCCGAACAGACCGGGGTCGTCCTGGGGCTTTTCAAAGTCGATTTGCCCCAAAGCGATACCGCTGAGACTAAGGACTTGGCTTTCGATACGGCGGCGAAGAAATTCCATGGAATGGTGGGTTCGTTTGCTGGTGTAGGATGGATCGCGCTTCATCGCTCCATCGGTTGGCGATCCACCCGATGGGGCTCCGCCGCGCGGGGCCCTTGGCGGATGAACAGAGCATCAGCTACGTGCCTCGATACACCCTACATCCTAGCGTGCGGTTATCGGTTCAGGCGCTGCTCGATCAAACCGTCGACCACCGTCGGGTCGGCCAGAGTCGAAGTGTCGCCCATGTTTTCTAGCTCGTTGCAGGCGATCTTGCGCAGGATACGCCGCATGATCTTGCCCGAGCGGGTCTTCGGCAGACCCGGCGCCCACTGAATCAGCTCGGGCTTGGCGAAGCTGCCGATTTCCTTGCCGACCAGGGCCAGCAGTTCTTGCTTCAGCGCATCGTTGATTTCCACGCCGTTCATCGGTGTGACGAAGGCGTAGATGCCCTGGCCTTTGAGGTCATGCGGGTAACCGACCACGGCGGCTTCGGCGACGGCGTCATGCAGCACCAGGGCGCTTTCTACTTCGGCGGTGCCGATGCGGTGGCCGGAGACGTTGATCACGTCATCTACCCGGCCGGTGATCCAGTAGTAACCGTCCTCGTCGCGGCGCGCGCCGTCGCCGCTGAAGTAGTAACCGGGGTAGGGCTTGAGGTAGGTGTCGATCATCCGCTGATGGTCGCCGTAAACGCTGCGAATCTGGCTTGGCCAGCTGTCCTTGATCGCCAGTACGCCGCTGCCAGGGCCGTCGATCTCCTTGCCCTGTTCATCCAGCAGCACCGGCTGCACGCCAAAGAACGGCCGGGTCGCCGAGCCGGGTTTGAGGTCGGTGGCGCCGGGCAGTGGAGTGATCAGAATGGCGCCGGTTTCGGTCTGCCACCAGGTGTCGACGATCGGGCAGCGGCGTTCGCCGACCACGTTGTAATACCACTCCCAGGCTTCCGGGTTGATCGGCTCGCCGACGCTGCCGAGCAGGCGCAGGCTGGTGCGTTCGGTGCATTCGACCGGACCAGTGCCCTCACGCATCAGCGCACGCAGGGCGGTGGGCGCAGTGTAGAAAATGTTCACCTGGTGCTTGTCGATCACCTGCCAGAAGCGCGAAGCCGTCGGGTAGTTGGGCACGCCTTCGAAGATCAGGCTGGTTGCGCCGTTGGCCAACGGACCGTAGACGATGTAGCTGTGCCCAGTGACCCAGCCGACGTCGGCGGTGCACCAGTAGATGTCGCCTTCGTGGTAGTCGAACACGTACTTGTGGGTCATCGCCGCCATCAGCAGATAGCCGCCAGTGCTGTGCAATACACCCTTGGGTTTGCCGGTGGAGCCGGAGGTGTAGAGGATAAACAGCGGGTCTTCGGCGTCCATCGGCTCTGGTGGGCAGTTGCCGTCGGCGTCGCGCAGGGCTTCGTGGTACCAGATGTCGCGGCCTTCCACCCAATCGATCTCGCCCTGGGTGCGTTCGACCACCACTACCGTGGACACTGCTGGACAGCTCTGCAGCGCCTTGTCGACGTTGGCCTTGAGCGCCACGTACTTGCCACCGCGCACGCCTTCATCGGCAGTAATCACGGTGCGGCAATCGGCATCGAGAATGCGATCACGCAAGGCATCCGGGGAAAAGCCGCCAAACACCACCGAATGCACCGCTCCGATACGCGTGCAGGCGAGCATGGCGTAGGTGGCCTCGGGGATCATCGGCATATAGATGCATACCCGGTCGCCCTTTTTCACCCCACGGCTTTTCAGCACGTTGGCCAGGCGGCTGACGTTGTGGTGCAGCTTCTTGTAGGTGATGTGAGCCGATTCGCTGGGGTTGTCGCCTTCCCAGATCAGTGCAATTTGCTCGCTGCGTTTTTCCAGGTGACGGTCGATGCAGTTGTAGCTGACGTTGAGTTGCCCGCCCTTGAACCACGAGCCCGAACCGCTTAGCAGGTCGCCTTGTTGCACGCTGGTCCAGGGCTTGCTCCAGTCAAGAAAGGCCTTGGCCTGCTCGGCCCAGAAAATTTCCGGTTGCTCCACCGATTGCTGGTACAGGCGCAGGTAGTCGTCGTTGTCCAGGTGGGCGCGTTGGCGCACGGCATCGGGCACAGGGTGGCGGGTGATTTCGAACATGGCGGGTCCTTGTTGTTGTGTTCCGCGATGTTCGTAGGGTGAACCAAGCGGGTGCTTGGTTCAAGTGCTGGCCTTGTGCTCGGTCGCTGTGGATCAGCCGCGATGCCGTTCGCGGAAGTGCTGGATCAAGCCTTGTGTAGAGGCGTCACTGGCGGGCTCGTCGAGTTGGCCGGTGAGACGCTGATAAACGCCCTGGCCAAGGTCCTTGCCCAGTTCGACGCCCCACTGATCAAAGGCGTTGATGCCCCAGATGGCGCTCTGTACGAAGACTTTGTGCTCATACAGCGCGACCAGCGCGCCGAGGTTGAACGGGTCGACGCGGTTGAGCGCGAGGATATTGCTCGGGCGGTTACCGGGGATCACCTTGTGCGGTGCCAGACGTTGCACTTCGGCCTCGTCCAGACCCTTGGCGCGCAGCTCGGCTTCGGCTTCCTCGCGGGTTTTGCCGTGCATCAAGGCTTGGCTCTGCGACAGGCAGTTGGCAAACAGCCACTGGTGGTGGTCAGCCAGCGGGCTGAAGCTATTAACCGGGACGATAAAGTCCGCTGGGATCAGCTCGGTACCCTGGTGCAGCAACTGGTGATACGCGTGTTGGCCGTTACAGCCCACGCCGCCCCAGATCACGGGGCCGGTGCTGAAGTCCACAGGGCTGCCGTCCTGGCGCACGCTTTTGCCGTTGGATTCCATGTCCAACTGCTGCAGGTGTTTGGTGAAGTTACGCAGGTAGTGGTCGTAAGGCAGGATTGCCTGGCTTTTCGCACCCCAGAAGTTGCCGTACCAGATCCCCAGCAGGGCCATCAGGACGGGCATGTTTTCCGCCAGTGGCGCCTGGGTGAAATGCTGGTCCATGGCGTAGGCTCCGGCCAGCAGTTCTTTGAAGTTGGAGATGCCGATGGCCAGGGCAATCGGCAGGCCGATGGCCGACCACAGTGAGTAACGCCCGCCGACCCAGTCCCACATCGGGAAGATGTTTTCTGCCTTGATACCAAATTCGATCGCAGCCTTCTGGTTGCTGGTCACCGCAATAAAGTGTTTGTGCAGCTCGGCTTCCGGGCCGCCCAGTGCCAGGTACCAGTCGCGTGCGGCCAGGGCGTTCTTCAGGGTTTCCAACGTACCGAAGGATTTGGACGAGACAATAAACAGCGTGGTCTGTGGGTTCAGGCGTGCCGTCAGTTCACGGAACTCGCTACCGTCGATATTCGCCAGGTAATGACAGCGCACGCCGCGCTGGGTAAAGGGCCGCAGTGCTTCGGACACCAACTGCGGGCCGAGGAATGAACCGCCAATACCAATGTTCACCACTTCGGTGATCGGTTTGTCGCTGTAGCCGCGCCACAGGCCGCTGTGCACGCGGCTGACCAATTCGGTCATCTGATGCAGTACGCGGTGCACTTGCGGAATCAGGTCGACGCCGTCGAGTTTCAGGGTGCGGCCAATCGGGCTGCGCAGGGCTGTGTGCAGAGCTGCACGCCCTTCAGAGGCATTGACCTTATCGCCGCTGAACAGGGCGTGAATGGACGCTGGCAGCTGGGCTTGTTCAGCCAGCTGCACCAATAGTTCCAGGGTTTTTTCGTCGATCAGGTTCTTTGAGTAGTCCAGCAGCAGACCGCTGCTGCTCAGGGAAAAACGGGTAAACCGTTGCGGGTCACGGGCAAAGGCCTCGCGCATGCTGAAGTCGTTCATCTGCTCGCGCTGCTCTCGCAGCGCCTGCCAGGCGGGCAGGCTGGTGACGTCATGCGTTTGCTGGAAGTAGGCCATTGGTGCGTGTTCCTTGTTTTGGGTGCGGCGAATCATGCAAAAAAGCCCGGAGTTATCCGGGCCTTGAGTGTAACTGGCGGGCGTGGGGACAGCATCTACGCCGTGAATCAGCCAGGAGTATCGAGGTCGAACGCCAGGTTGTCGATCAACCGGGTGCTGCCAATAAACGCGGCCAGCAGTATGACCAGGCGGCGATCATCAGCGGTGGCCGGACGTAGGCTGTTGGCTTCGCGTACTTCCAGGTAATCCGGGCTAAAGCCTGCGGCGCTGTGTTGCTGCTGTGCAGCGGCGACCAGTTTGGCGTAATCACGCTCACCGGCGCGAATCGCTGTGGCCATCTCTTGCAGGGTACGGTACAGCACCGGCGCAACTTCACGCTGTGCCGTATTCAGATAACCGTTGCGCGAGGACAGCGCCAGGCCATCGTCGGCCCGCACCGTCGGCTCGCCGATAATCTGGATCGGCATATTGAGGTCACGCACTAAGGTGCGGATCACCGCCAGCTGCTGGAAATCCTTCTGGCCAAAAATCGCCAGATCCGGCTGCACCATGTTGAACAACTTGCTGACGACGGTCGCAACGCCTTCGAAGTGGCCTGGGCGGCTGGCGCCGCAGAGGCCTTCAGACACGCCCGGTACGCTGACGCGGGTCTGGCCGTCCATGCCGTGCGGGTACATTTCCTCGACATCCGGAGTGAACAGCAGATGGCAGCCGGCTTCGACCAGCTTTTCCTGATCGGCGAGCAGGGTGCGCGGGTATTTGTCGAGGTCTTCGCTGGGGCCGAACTGCAAGGGATTGACGAAGATGCTGGCGACCACGAAATCGGCACGCTGGGCGGCTTTCTCCACCAGTGCGGCGTGACCGGCATGCAGGTTGCCCATGGTCGGGACGAAGGCGATCTGTTTGCCTTCGGCACGGGCCTGGGCGACAGCGGCGCGCAACTCGCGCACGCTTTTAACTGTGTTCATGCAGAAAATCCGTGTTCGGCTGCTGGGAAACTCTGGTCTTTGACCGCTTTGACGTACGCACTGATGGCGTTCTGGATGCTGCTCTGGCCAGCCATAAAGTTTTTCACGAACTTTGGCGTGCGACCGCTCAGTGAAAGCCCAAGCATGTCATGCAGGACCAACACCTGACCGTCGGTAGCAACGCCGGCGCCAATGCCGATAACTGGGATCTTCACGGCTTGGCTGATTTCAGCGGCCAGTTCGCTGGGCACGCATTCCAGCAGCAGCATCGCCGCGCCGGCTTGTTCCAGCGCCATGGCATCAGCGCGCATCTGCCGCGCTTGGGCTTCCTGGCGGCCTTGCACCTTATAACCACCGAGGATATTCACCGCCTGCGGGGTGAGGCCGAGGTGGGCGCATACGGGTACGCCGCGCTCAGCCAGTTGGCGAATTGGCTCGGCGAGCCAGGCTGCACCTTCCAGCTTGACCATGTGGGCGCCGGCCTGCATCAGTGCCGCGCTGTTGTTCAGGGCTTGCTCAAGGGTGGCGTAGGCCATAAAGGGCAGATCGGCGAGAATCAGCGCGCCCTGGTTGCCACGTTTGACGCTGGCGGTGTGGTACGCCATTTCGGCGACAGTGACGGGCAGCGTGCTGTCATGGCCTTGCAAGACCATGCCGAGGGAATCGCCCACCAGCAGCACATCGACACCGGCCTGGCAGGCTGTCTGGGCGAACGTGGCGTCATAGCAGGTCAGCATGGCGATTTTCTCGCCGCTCTGCTTGAGGCTTTGCAGGGTGGTCAGGGTTACATCAGGCATGAAAACTGTCCTCACTCAGGCGTTCAGTCAGCAGTTGTGCTGCTTCAAGTTGGCCTGCATTGGCCTCGAATTGCACCGGTGCGGGGCAACGGGACGCCTATAGTCCTGATGGGGGGGCTCGAAGTCAATTGCAGGTGTTACCGGCTTGTTACTGCCGTTACCGCCAATGTGCCAGCTCGCAGGTAGGGTTATTACTGCTGCGGATGCATGACCCAGCAGTCGAAGTTGTCCGGAATTCAGGTCAACGCTGTTTCGCTGAGGCGTTCCAGCCCTGCATAAGGACAAGCCCCAAGCAGTTCTGTCAGGGCGCGGCCATCCGGCAGCTTTAGGTCTGGGGCGATCTCAGCCAGCGGGTAGAGGACAAAGGCGCGGGCGTGCATGTGGTAGTGCGGCACGGTCAGGCGCGGCTCATCCAGTAAGCGTTCGCCGAACAGCAAAATATCTAGGTCGAGGGTGCGTGGCCCCCAGCGTTCTGCCTTGCGTGTACGGCCTTGCTCGAGTTCGATCGTCTGCAAGGCCTCCAGCAGGGCCAATGGACTGAGTTCAGTGTCCAGTGCCGCCACGGCATTTACATAGCGCGGTTGATCCGCAGGACCCAGTGGGTCGCTGCTATAGAAGGATGACTGGGCGATCAGGTGAGTGTGCGGCAGCGCGGCCAGGGCGGCCAGGGCGCTGCGCAGTTGCTCGAGCGGTGTGGCCAGGTTGCTGCCCAGGCCGATATAGACGCGTTCCATTATTCGCTGGCAGGGCTGCTTGAGCTATCGCTCGCCGGGCCGCGTTTACGCTTGCTGTTATTGCGTTTGCGCTTACGGGGGGCACCTGGGCCATCGTCCTTGTTGCTGAGGTCGCGGATCATATTGCGCCGCTCGCTGTCGCTGACATCCTGATAGCGGGTCCACCAGTCGCCCAGGCCACCGGTTTCCTCGCCTGCGCTTTCGCGCAGCAGCAGGAAGTCGTAGCCAGCGCGGAAGCGTGGGTTTTCCAGCAGCATATCGGCGCGTTTGCCGCTGCGGCGTGGCAGGCGTTCCTGCATATCCCAGATTTCGCGGATCGGCATGGTGAAGCGCTTGGGCACCGCGATGCGCTGGCACTGTTCGCTGATAAGTTCGTGAGCGGCTTCCTGCATGGCCGGGATCGGCGGCATACCGCGATCCTGCAGCTTGATCACGCGGGCTGGCAGGGCTGGCCACAGCAGTGCTGCTAGGAGGAACGCAGGGGTGACTGTCTTGCCCTGATGAATGCGTAGGTCAGTGTTGTCCAACGCATTACGGATCAACTGGTCGGTGTAATCCGGGTTGAGTTTCAGCGCCTCGGCGCTGGCCGGGAACAGCTGGCCGAACAGGCCGTAATCCACCAGCAGCTCGTAGGTGTACACCGCGTAGCCGGCGAGAAACAGCTTGAGTACTTCATCGAATAGGCGCGCAGCGGGGATGCCGCCGAGCAGCGGGGCCAGTTTGTAGATCGGCGCGGCGCTGTGTTTCTCGATGTCGAAATCCAACTTGGCGGCAAAACGCACCGCACGCAGCATGCGCACCGGGTCTTCCTGGTAGCGCTGAGTCGGGTCACCGATCAGGCGGATCAGGTGGTTGCGAATGTCGTGCACGCCATTGGCGTAATCGAGGATGCGCTCGGTGCTCGGGTCGTAATACAGCGCATTGATAGTGAAGTCGCGGCGCTGGGCGTCGTCTTCCAGGCTGCCATACACGTTGTCACGCAGAATGCGCCCGCTCTCGTTACGCGAGGACAGATTGCTGTTCTCTTCTTCCTCGCCTTCCGGATGATTGGCGCGGAAGGTGGCGACCTCGATGATCTCGCGGCCGAAGTGCACGTGAACCAGCTTGAAGCGGCGGCCAATGACCCGGGCGTTGCGAAATTCGGCGCGCACTTGCTCGGGCGTGGCGCTGGTGGCCACGTCGAAATCTTTGGGGTCAATGTCCAGCAGCAGATCGCGTACGCAACCGCCGACCAGATACGCCTGGTAGCCAGCCTGCTGCAGGCGTTCGACCACGCTGATGGCATAGCGGCTGATTTCACCGCGTTCGATCGGGTGCTGGCTGCTGCTCAGCACTTCAGGCGTGCTGTGTGAATGGTTGCCACGGCGGGCAGGAGTACGAAAGGACTTGAACAGCTTTTTCAGCATGGGAGGCACTGTTTGACTAAATGACTGGCCAGAGTATATGCCGGCCGCAGGGATGGCGCGGATTCTAGCATTGAGTCGACGATTGATGGAGGAAACGACAGGAAAGGGCGGCAGGCGGGGGATTTGAAGCTACTGGGGGAGCCGAAGCTCCCCCCCAAATTGGTGCGTGCTCTGTTTTTATTATTATGGAGGGCTTGTTGTTTTTGTTGATTTACCCGTTCCATCCAGTCAAGGACTTTTGGAAAACTTCCCAAGCTGGGAATCAAGAGCAAACGGATTGCTTTGGATGCTGACGCTGCAATGATCACGGTGTGACCTAACCAGTATTGGCGCTGCCTTGGGGCAGTTTTATTATTCTCAGCCTGGTTATGGGGCGTACCCCAACGGCAATTCCTTTCCAAAAGAATCAGTTAGCTGCGCCTCCGCGTTGTTGTTTTTATTGTGCTGGAGTCGGTACGTCTTATTTTTATTAGGGTTGGAACGTTTTGTTATTGTTGTTGTACAGGCTGTAAAGCAGAACCCGTGCCAGTTTTTTAAATCCCTTTAAAATCAACGGCTTGATTGTTTGTGTGAGGCGCGGTGTGGCACAAAAAAGCCGGGTTCTCGTTACCGTAAGACCCGGCTTTTGTTACTAAGTGTTGAAGGGGTAACAGGTGAGGGAACCTCTTGCGGGCGCATCTGTCACCTTGGCGCGCCGCTCTAGCCCGCGGTTGCCCCTGAAGATTTGCGCCGTGGGATACCGAGGCGCTGGCGGCGCTCCCACAAACATTTGCGGCTGATGCCGAGTTTGCGTGCCAGTTCGGTCTCGGTCATATGGTCCTGGTGCTCGAGAACGAAGTGCTGGAAGTAATCCTCCAACGACAGGTCTTCAGTGGGTTCGCTCGGCTCATGCCCCAGGCCGCCGCTTTGTGCGGGCAGGCCGGTGAAGTCGTCTTCCAGGTCATCCAGTTCAATATCGATGCCCAGTAGTTCGGCCGAGATGCTGTTGCCTTCACAGAGAATCACTGCGCGTTCGATGGCGTTTTCCAGTTCACGCACGTTACCCGGCCAGGGGTAATGGCGAATCGCCTGTTCAGCATCGGCAGCAAAGCTCAATTCCGGGCGGCCTTGGCGGGTACTTTGGCGCACCAGGAAGGCGCGGGCGATTTCACTTACGTCAGCGCCGCGCTCACGCAGTGCGGGCAGTTTGAGGGCAATCACATGCAGGCGGTAATACAGGTCTTCGCGAAATTGGCCAATCTTCGACAGGCTTTTCAAGTCACGGTGAGTCGCGGCGATCAAGCGCACATCGACCTTCTGTGATTGCACCGAGCCGACCCGGCGGATTTCGCCTTCCTGCAGTACGCGCAGTAGGCGTGCCTGGGCCTCCAGAGGCAGTTCACCAATTTCATCAAGGAACAAGGTGCCGCCGTCAGCGGCTTCGACCAAACCCGCTCGGCCGGCGCTGGCACCGGTAAAGGCGCCTTTCTCATGGCCGAATAGCTCGGACTCGATCAGCGATTCGGGGATGGCGGCGCAGTTCACTGAAATCAGCGGCGCTTTGGCGCGGCGCGAGAGGTTATGCAAGGCGCGGGCGACCAGTTCTTTACCGGTGCCGGACTCGCCTTGAATCAGTACGTTGGAATCAGTGGGCGCGACCTTGCGGATCTTGCTGTACATCTCCTGCATAGCCGCGCAGGAGCCGATGATGCCGATTTCGCCGTTGCTGTTGTCCACCACCTTATCGGCGCTGGCTTTTGTTGTGCCGGTGGCGGGGGCTGGAGCGCTCTTGGCCTGCTGGTGATCGCGCAGGATGCGCGCGACGGCCTGGAGCATTTCGTCGTGGTCGAAGGGTTTGGCGATGTAATCCACCGCGCCCATTTTCATCGAGTCGACCGCCGAACGCAGGCTGGCGTAGCTGGTCATGATCAACACCGGCGTGCCCTGGCCAAGTTTGATCAGCTCGGTGCCGGGCGCGCCCGGTAGGCGCAGGTCGCTGACGATCAGGTCGAAGCTGGGGATGCTGAAGCGTTCTTGCGCTTCCTGCACCGAGCCGGCCTCGCTGACTTCGTATTGGTTACGTTCCAGCAGGCGACGCAAGGCAGAGCGGATAATGGTTTCGTCTTCGACGATCAAAATATGAGGCATCAATTCGGTCTCTCGACGGTCTCGGGGCATGCCGCTGGGCTAAAGGGGCTGGCAGGCATGCTCGCTGGTAGCTGGTTTAAGTCGCTATGGACGTCGCCTCGACATGCCTCGGCAGGCTGACCCTAATGCGGGTGCCGCGTTGAAGCTCGGGGTCGGCCGGGCTGTCGATTGTTATCTGTCCATAATGCTCTTCCACGATCGAATAGACCAGTGCAAGGCCCAGTCCCGTACCTTTGCCCGGGTCCTTGGTGGTGAAGAAAGGTTCGAACAAGCGGTCGATGATTGCCTTGGGAATACCGCTGCCTTCGTCCTCGACGATCAGGTCGACGGTGTGCTCGAAACGTTCGCTCTTGACCCGGATCGCACTGCCCGGCGGTGAGGCATCGCGGGCGTTGGACAGCAGGTTGATCAGCACCTGAGCCAGGCGTTGCGGGTCACCCACCACCCAATGATCGGAGTCGCAAAGATTGAAAAACTGCACTTCGACGCTGCGCCGGTTGAGCGCTAGCAGGGCAATGGCGTCTTGCGCCACCTGTGCTAGACACACTGGCTCCTCGCTGTGCTGGTGGCTGCCGGAATGGGCAAAGCTCATCAGCGATTGAACGATGCGCGACACGCGCTTGGTCTGCTCGATGATCTGCTCGCTGATCTCGGTCAGCTCGGGGTCACCTTCGCGTTCTTCGCGCAGGTTCTGCGCTAGACAGGCGATGCCGGTGATCGGGTTGCCGATCTCATGCGCCACGCCGGCAGCCAGACGACCAATGGAGGCGAGTCGCTCGGAGTGCACCAGCTTGTCTTCAAGCATCTGCGTTTCCGTGAGGTCTTCAACCAGCAGCACCAGGCCGCTGTTACCCGGCGCCAGTGGCTCGTCGATGGCCGCTTTGTGCAGGTTGAGCCAGCGCGTTTGGCCGTCCAAGGCCAGGCGCTGTTTGTGCAAGTGTTCGTCGGGCAGTTCGATAAACCGCTCAAGCAGCCCACGCCAGGGCTCGGCCAAAGTGTTCAGGCGTGAGCCGACCACACGCTGCGCGGGAATTTCGGTGAGTTCTTCCATGGCCTTGTTCCACATCAGAATCTCCTGATCCTTGGCCAACGAGCAAACGCCCATCGGCAGTTCCTGCAGGGTCTGGCGGTGATAGCGGCGCAGGGTGTCGAGTTCGGCGGCGAGACCGGTGAGGCGTGAGTGGTAGTCCTCGAGGCGGTTCTCGATAAAGTGGATGTCCTCGGTGACGTAGGTTTCGCTGCCGGCTTTGTAGGGCAGGAAGGTTTCGACGATGTCCTGGGCCACGCTGGGGCCCATCAGCCCGGACAGGTTGGCCTCGATGCGGTCGCGCAGGCGGCGCAGGGCATAAGGGCGACCTTCATCGAACGGTAAATGCAGGTCGCGCAGGGCTTGCTCCACCTCGTGCTGGGCGGTCTTGGCGCCCAGGGGTTTGGCCAGTTGCGCAGCGAATTCTTGCGGTGAGGCCGCCAGCAGTTCGCGGCGTTGCGGGCGGCGCACGTTATCCACCGCGCAGGCTTCAGCGGCGCTCTTTTCTTCCGGGCTGGCTTCGGTAAACAGTGAAACCAGGGTGAACACCAGCACGTTAGCGGCCAATGAGCCGATGGCGGCCAGGTGCCAACTGCTGTCATCCAGCACATAAATGACGTTGAACCAGGGCAGGTACAGGCCCTGCAGGTTGCCGAGCATCGGCAACAGCATGCTCACCACCCATACGGCGATCCCCGCCAGCAGCCCGGCAATAAAGCCTTTACGGTTGGCGGCAGGCCAGTACAGCACCGACAAAACGCCGGGGAGGAATTGCAGGGTGGCGACGAAGGCGACGATGCCGAGGTTGGCCAGGTCCTGTTCGGCACCGAGCAGTAAATAGAAGCCGTAGCCGGCCATGATCACCAGCAGGATCAGTGCGCGCCGTGTCCACTTCAACCAGCGGTAGATATTGCCTTCCGACGGTGGTTGGTAGAGCGGCAACACCACATGGTTGAGCACCATGCCGGACAGCGCCAGGGTGGTGACGATGATTAACCCGCTGGAAGCCGACAGGCCGCCGACATAGGCGATCAGTGCCAGGGTCTGGCTATTCACCGCGATGCCGACGCCGAGGGTGAAGTATTCCGGGTTGGTGGTCGCACCCAGCTTGAGTCCGGCCCAGAGAATCAGCGGCACCGCCAGGCTCATCAGCAGCAGAAACAGCGGTAGGCCCCAGCTGGCGCTGACCATGGCGCGCGGGTTGAGGTTCTCGGTAAAGGTCATGTGGTACATGTGCGGCATGACGATGGCCGAGGCGAAGAACACCAGCAGCAGGGTGCGCCAGGGGCCTTCCTGCAGCGGCGTGTGCAGGCTGGTCAGCGAGGACTGGTTCTGCACCAGCCAGGATTGCAGGTCCTGCGGACCGTCGAACACACCGTACAGGGCATACAGGCCGATGGCGCTGATCGCCACCAGTTTGACCACCGACTCAAAGGCGATGGCAAATACCAGCCCTTCATGCTTTTCGCGGGTGGCGATATGCCGAGCGCCGAACAAAATGGTGAACAGAATGATCAGCCCGCAATAGGCCAGCGCCACGCGCTCCTGCACCGGCTCGCGGGTGAGGATGCCGATGGAATCGGCCACTGCCTGGATTTGCAGGGCCAGTAACGGCAACACGCCGACCAGCATAAAGACTGTGGTCAGGGCACCGGCCCAGGTGCTGCGAAAACGGAAGGCAAACAGGTCGGCCAGCGATGACAGCTGGTAAGTTCGGGTGATGCGCAGAATCGGGTAGAGCAATACCGGCGCCAGTAAAAATGCCCCGGACACCCCCAGATAACTGGCGAGGAAGCCATACCCGTACTGATAGGCCAGCCCCACTGTGCCGTAGAAGGCCCAGGCGCTGGCATAGACGCCGAGCGACAGGGTGTAGGTCAGTGGGTGGCGAATTATCCAGCGCGGAATCAGGCCGTGCTCACTGATCCAGGCCACGCCGAACAGGATAAGAAGGTAAGCGGCGCTGATCAGAATCAGCTGGCTCAGGCTAAAGCTCGTTAGCATCACGTTGGCTCTGAAGCGAAGAAGGTTAAGACGCGGTCACGCAGGTTGCGCCGCAGCCGGTCAGAGTTCATCGGCATCACGCTGACTCTGCAGGATGAAGGTCACGACGATGAGGATCAGCCACAGCAGGTAGGGGCGGTACCAAGCCCCATTGGGGTCGATCCACCAGTCCATGATGGCCGGGGAGAACAGGTAGATTCCCACCACCAGGATCAGCACCAATCGGTAGATATACATGCCGCATCTCTTCGCTTAATTGCCGGCGATGGTAACGGATGCATGATGCTCTGGGCTATTGGTCGGCCGGCGTGTGCAGGACTTGGCTTTTCCTTATTAATTGGTACTATCGTTCCACTTAATAAGAATAACGCTGGAGATTGCCATGCGCCTTGCCCCGCTTTCCTTGCTTGCCCTGTCCGTGCTGCTTGCCGCGTGCGGCGAAGAACCGGCCCCGGTGGCCAATCTGGATTTCCAGAAAGACCTGCAGACTCAGTTGATCAAGGCCAAGCCCGGCAGCGTGATCGAAATCCCTGCCGGCACCTACCAGCTCGACCGCAGCCTGAGCCTGAAAGTCAGCGGCGTGACCATCAAGGGCGCAGGCATGGACAAAACCATCTTGAGCTTCAAGGGGCAGAAGTCTGGCGCCGAAGGCCTGCTGGTGGATGCTTCGGACTTCACCATCGAAGACATCGCTTTTGAGGACACCAAAGGCGATTCGCTGAAAGTGGTGGGCGGCAAGAACATCATCATCCGCCGCGTGCGCACCGAGTGGACCAACGGTCCGGCCACCGAGAACGGCGCCTACGGCATTTACCCGGTGCAGACCGAGAACACCCTGATTGATGGCGCTGTGGCCATCGGCGCATCGGATGCCGGTATCTATGTCGGCCAGTCGCGCAACGTGGTGGTGCGCAACAGCCGTGCCGAGCGCAACGTCGCCGGGATTGAGATCGAGAACACCATCGACGCCGACGTGTATGACAACGTCGCCACCGGTAACACCGGCGGCATTCTGGTGTTCAACATGCCCAACCTGCCGCAGGCTGGGCGGGTGACGCGGGTGTTCCGCAACAAGATCGAAGGCAACAACCACAAGAACTTCGGCCACAAGGGCACGCCGGTGGCCAGCGTGCCGGCAGGTTCCGGGGTGGTGATCAACTCCAATGATGATGTTGAGGTGTTCGACAACGACATTGGCGACCACAAGACCGCCAACGTGATCATCAGCAGCTACTTCAGTACCGGCTATACCGACCTCTCCACAGCGGAGAGTTTCGACCCCTATCCGGAAGGCATCCATATCCATGGCAACCGATTCGGCCCTGCCGGCGACAGCCCTGATCACCTTGAACTGAAAGCGCTCAAAGTCAGCCAGTTTGGCTTGAATGGCCGCCTGCCGGATATTCTCTGGGACGGCTACGTCAACCTCGACATCCTGGTGGACGGCAAGCTGCCGGCGGACCGGGCGATCTGCATCAACAACGGCGAGGCGGGGATGATCAACGTCGACGGGCCGAACAACTACAAAAACATCAGCACCGATATGACCGACTACCGTTGCAGCCTGCCGCCATTGCCTGCCGTCAAACTGGCCTCGGCTGATGCCGACCAGGGGGCCTGATGCATCGTCTGTTGCTGGGAGCGCTGTTGCTCCTCGCCGGCTGCGAGCAGCAGCCGGCGCCGCTGTACTTGCCGCAAGGTGACAATTACCCAGAAAAACTCAGCGAGTGGGGCATGCTGCAACGCGCAGACGGCTTTATCGCGCCGGTTGCCGAGGCCTTGCCCTATGACCTGAATACCCCGCTGTTTACCGACTACGCACACAAGCTGCGCAGCGTGTGGATGCCAGCAGGTACGGCGGCGAGTTATGGCGAGGCGCACTTCTACTACCCGGTTGGCACAGTACTGAGCAAGACCTTCTACTACCCCAAGGACGCCCAGGGCCGCCTGCTGCTTAACGAGCGGGATGACCGCGACCCGCAGCGCGGTCTGGAGCTGGCACGGGTGCAGTTGATCGAGACACGCATCCTGCTGAAACAGCAGGACGGCTGGGTGGCGTTGCCCTATGTGTGGGATGAGCAGCAACAAGAGGCCCATCTGGAATGGGCGGGTGACAGCCTCGAGTTGAGCCTGCTGAATGCCGAGGGCAAGACTCAGGCCGTGGCCTATCAGGTGCCGGATGCCAATCAGTGTGCCGGTTGCCATGAAGAAACTGCAGGGCAGGGCGTCAATCCGCTGGGTCCCAAGGCGCGCCATCTGAACAAGGATCTTGCCTACGCTGATGGCACGCACAATCAGTTGCAGCACTGGCAGCAGCAGGGCCGTTTGCAGGGTGTGCCGGCCGAGTTGCAGGGCGTGCCGCAGAACGCGTTATGGCCGACCCCGCGCGCTGGCGAAAGCCTGGAGAAGCAGGCACGCAGTTATCTGGATGCCAACTGCAGCCACTGTCACAACCCCAAGGGCCCAGGGCGTACCTCGGGCCTGCTGCTCGACCCGGCCACGGCCATCGGCATCAGTTATGGCTTGTGCAAGCAGCCGGTGGCGGCGGGCAAAGGTTCCGGTGATCGGCTGGTGGATATTCACCCGGGCCAGCCGGATAAGTCGGTGCTGCTGTTTCGCGTGGAAAGTGTCGACCCGAGCATCATGATGCCGGAGCTGGGACGTTCCACTGTGCATGCCGAAGGCGTGGACGTACTGCAACGCTGGATTGCCAGCCTGCAAGGGGATTGCTGAGCGGCGCGACCTGTTTTCGTGCGCTGCGGCAGGTGTGGGGCATGCCTGGCCCTGTTGTGGTGCGCGTCATTGGTGGGTGAATGCGCGAGGCCGCGCCAGTGCTGGCTTGGATCACTGGCATAAGTCTTGCGCTGCCTGGTTATCGCCCAGGCTCGCAGGAGGCCCGCTGTGTCGATTCATATCGCCTTGCACCATGTCAGCCACTATCGCTACGACCGCGCGGTCAATCTTGGCCCGCAGGTCGTGCGCCTGCGTCCTGCACCGCACAGCCGTACCCGGGTTCTGTCCTACGCGTTGAAGGTCGAGCCAGGCGAGCACTTTATCAACTGGCAGCAGGACCCCCAGGGCAACTACCTGGCACGCTTGGTGTTTCCGGAAAAGACCCGCGAGCTGAAGATCGAGGTCGATCTGGTCGCCGAAATGGCGGTGTTCAACCCCTTCGATTTCTTCCTTGAGCCCTACGCCGAGAAAATCCCTTTCGCCTATACCGAGGGCGAGCAGCTGGAGCTGGCGCCTTATCTGGTCAAGCTGCCGGCCGGCAAGCTGTTTGCCAAGTACCTGGCCAGCATCGAGCGCACGCCGCTGCCGAGCGTGGATTTTCTAGTGGCGCTGAATCAGCGCCTTTCCACCGATATCAGCTACCTGATTCGACTTGAGCCCGGTGTGCAGACCCCGGAAGAAAGCCTGGAGAAAGGCTCCGGCTCCTGCCGCGACTCGGCTTGGCTGCTGGTGCAGCTGTTCCGCCACCTGGGCCTGGCGGCGCGCTTTGTTTCCGGCTACCTGATTCAGCTGAAAGCCGATGTTAAATCCCTCGACGGCCCGTCCGGCACCGAGGTGGATTTCACCGACCTGCATGCCTGGTGCGAGGTTTATCTGCCGGGCGCCGGCTGGATTGGTCTGGACCCGACCAGCGGCCTGTTCGCCGGTGAAGGCCATATTCCGCTGGCCTGCAGCCCCGAACCGTCCTCGGCGGCGCCGATCAGCGGCGGCGTGGATGAGAGCGAATGCGAGTTCAGCCACGAGATGTGGGTCGAGCGCATCTGGGAAGCGCCGCGGGTCAGCAAGCCTTACAGCGAGGCGCAGTGGCAGGCGATTGTCGGCCTTGGGCAGAAGATCGATGAGGACCTGCAAGCGCAGGATGTGCGCCTGACCATGGGCGGCGAGCCGACCTTTGTTGCCTTGGACTACCCCGACGATGCGGAGTGGAACACCGCCGCCCTGGGGCCCAATAAGCGCCGCCTGGCCACCGACCTGTTCCATCGCCTGCGCGAGCATTACGCAGCGCAAGCACTGGTGCACTTCGGCCAGGGCAAGTGGTACCCCGGCGAGCAGCTGCCGCGCTGGTCGTTGAATGCCTACTGGCGGCGCGATGGCGAGCCGATCTGGCACAACCCGGCGCTGTATGCCGATGAGCAAAAAGACTACGGCGTCGATGCGGCCAAGGCCGCCGACTTTCTCACCCTGCTCGCCGAACGCCTGGGCGTGGACGCTAAATACTGCGTGCCAGCCTATGAGGACCGCTTCTACTACCTGTGGCGCGAGCGCAAGCTGCCAATGAACGTCACCGCCGAAGACCCACGCCTGGCTGACCCGCTGGAGCGCGAACGGCTGCGTAAGGTGTTCGAGCAGGGGCTGGATAAAGTAGTCGGGCATATCCTGCCGTTGGCCCGGCAGGCTAAGCAGCTTGGCTGGCAGAGTGGCAGCTGGTTCTTGCGTGATGAGCACTGCCGGCTGATACCGGGCGATTCGGCGATGGGCTACCGCCTGCCGCTTGATTCGCAACCCTGGGTCAGTGACGCCGATTACCCCTACATCACTCCGGAAGATCCGAGCCAGCGTTTCGCTCCGTTGCCGGTAGCGGCGCAGATCAAGCCGCAGTCGCGCGGTGTCTGGTCGGGCAGTCAGACCAGTACGAGCAAGCGTCCGCTGCTGGGCCAGTCGGCTGCCGCTGTGGTGCGCACCGCGCTGTGCGCCGAGCCGCGTGACGGCAAGCTCTATCTGTTTATGCCGCCGCTGGTGCGCCTGGAAGACTATCTGGAACTGGTGGCGGCCATCGAAGCCACTGCTGCCGAGATGAAGTGCCCGGTGCTGCTGGAGGGGTACGAACCGCCACTGGACCCGCGCCTGCAGTTCTTCCGTGTAACTCCGGACCCCGGCGTGATCGAGGTGAATATCCACCCGGCCGCCAGTTGGGATGAGCTGGTCGAGCGCACCGAGTTTCTCTACGCGCAGGCCCGCGAATGCCGCCTCTCCAGCGAGAAATTTATGATCGACGGCCGCCACACGGGCACCGGCGGTGGTAACCACTTTGTCCTTGGCGGCGCGACGCCGGCGGACTCGCCGTTTCTGCGCCGGCCGGACCTGCTGCGCAGCCTGATCAGCTACTGGCACAACCACCCGTCGCTGTCCTACCTGTTTAGCGGTCTGTTTATCGGCCCGACGTCCCAGGCGCCGCGTATCGATGAGGCGCGTAACGATGCGCTGTACGAGCTGGAAATCGCCTTCGCGCAGATGCCTGAAGTGGGTCGCGACTGCCAGCCCTGGCTGGTCGACCGCCTGCTGCGCAACCTGCTGGTGGACGTGACCGGTAACACCCACCGCTCCGAATTCTGTATCGACAAGCTGTACTCGCCGGACTCGGCCTCTGGGCGCCTTGGTCTGCTGGAGCTGCGCGCCTTTGAGATGCCGCCCCATGCGCAGATGAGCCTGGCCCAGCAGCTGTTGATTCGCGCATTGATCGCGCGTTTCTGGCGTGAACCCTACAAACCGGCGCGACTGGTGCGCTGGGGCACCGAGCTGCATGACCGCTACCTGCTGCCGCACTTTATCGAGCAGGATTTTGCCGACGTGCTGCAGGAGCTGGACGGCTGCGGCTATCGCCTGCACAGCGAGTGGTTTGCCCCGCATTTCGAGTTCCGCTTTCCAAAATCCGGCGATTTCAACGTCAAGGGCATCGAGCTGGAACTGCGTCAGGCCCTGGAGCCCTGGCATGTGCTGGGCGAGGAGGGCGGGGGCGGCGGTACGGTGCGCTATGTCGATTCCTCGCTGGAGCGCATGCAGGTCAAGCTCAGCGGCCTGCCGAGTGACCGCTATGTGCTGACCTGCAACGGCGTACCGGTGCCGCTGCGGCCAACTGGCAAAGTTGGCGAATTTGTCGGCGGCGTGCGTTTCCGCGCTTGGCAGCCGGCCAACTGTCTACACCCGACCATTGAGGTGCACGCGCCGCTGGTCTTCGACCTGGTGGACAGTTGGATGAGCCGCTCCCTCGGCGGTTGCCAGTATCATGTCGCTCATCCCGGTGGACGCAACTACGACAGCCTGCCGGTAAACGCCTACGAGGCCGAGAGTCGGCGTCTGGCGCGCTTCTTCCGCCTAGGCCATAGCCCAGGCAAGCGTCCAACACTGGCGCCAATCAACAATAATGAACTGCCCATGACCCTGGATCTGCGCCTCGTTTAACCCCCTCACCCATAACGGGGCGAGGGGCGCGCTGCCTGTGATCGTCTTATTGAGCCTGCCATGCCCGACCTGCTTGCCGACTACCCCCTGACACCAGGGGCTTACCATGAACTGTTCGACGCCGACGGTCAGGTGCGTCCGCACTGGCGCCTGTTGCTGGAGCGTTTGCAGCGCAGCAGCCCAGCGCAGCTGGCGCAGCGTCAGGCCTTGCTGGCCCGACAGATTCAGGAAAATGGTGTGACCTACAACGTCTACGCCGACCCCGATGGCGCCGACCGGCCGTGGGAGCTGGACCTGCTGCCCAATCTGATTCCAGCCGAAGAATGGCAGCAGATCGCCGCCGGCGTGGCGCAGCGGGCCGGTTTACTGAATGCCGTGCTGGCCGACCTGTATGGCCCACAGCAACTGCTGGCCGACGGCCTGTTACCGGCTGAGCTGGTGTTTGGCCACAACAACTACCTGTGGCCCTGTCAGGGTGTGCAGCCGCCCGGCGGCACTTATCTGCACCTGTATGCGGTGGACCTGGCCCGTGCCCCGGATGGTCGCTGGTGGGTCACCGCCGACCGCACCCAGGCGCCGTCTGGCGCCGGTTATGCCCTGGAAAACCGGCAGATTGTTTCGCGCGCCTTTCCCGAGCTGTACCGCGACCTGCGCGTGCAATACCTGGCCGGCTTCTTCCGCACCCTGCAGGACACCCTGGCGCGCCAGGCCCCGGCCGGCAGTGAAACACCGCTGGTGGTGCTGCTGACCCCTGGGCGTTTCAACGAGAGTTATTTTGAGCACCTGTACCTGGCGCGTCAGCTCGGTTATCCGCTGGTGGAAGGCAGCGACCTGACCGTGCGTGATGCCAAGGTCTATCTGAAGACCCTGGCTGGCCTGCGCCGCGTGCATGCGGTGTTGCGCCGCCTGGATGATGACTTCTGCGACCCGCTTGAGCTGCGCACCGACTCGGCCCTCGGCGTCCCCGGCCTGCTCGAAGCGGTGCGCCAGGGCCATGTGCTGGTGGCCAATGCCCTCGGCAGCGGTGTGCTGGAATCCCCAGGTTTGCCGGGCTTTCTGCCGGCCATTGCGGAAAAGCTATTGGGCGAAGAACTGCTGCTGCCGAGTGTCGCCAGTTGGTGGTGCGGCGAGCCGCCGGTGCTGGACAAGGCCCTGGAACAGCTCGACGAGCTGCTGGTGCGCGCCAGCTTTCCCTCGCAGAGTTTTGCCCCGGTGTTTGGCCGTGATCTGGATGAAGCGCAGCGCGCCGAGTTGGCCGAACGCCTCAAGGCGCGGCCTTATGCCTATGTAGCCCAGGCGCTGGCGCAACTGTCACAGGCACCGGTCTGGCAGCCTGAAGAAGGCCAACTGGCGCCGCGCGCCATCGGCATGCGGGTATTCGCCGTGGCGAGTGCCGACGGTTACCGGGTCATGCCCGGCGGCCTGACCCGGGTAGCCGCCGAAGCCGACGCCGAAGTGGTGTCGATGCAGCGCGGCGGTGCCAGCAAGGACACCTGGGTGCTCGGCGAACGGCATGCCGGCGGCGAACCCTGGCAATGGCTGCGCCCGCTGGGCGTGGCCGATCTGGTGCGCAGTGACCCTTATCTGCCTTCGCGGGTGGTGGAAAACCTCTACTGGTTTGGCCGCTACAGCGAGCGCTGCGAGGACGGTGCGCGGCTGCTGCGCATCATGCTGGCGCGTTATGTGGATGACGACGATGACCCCCAGGCGCTGCAAACCGCCCTGAGCCTGGCTGAAAGCTTGGGTCTGCTGCCGGATGCCGACAGCGGCGAACTGCAGCAGCGTCTGCTTGAAGCGCTGCTGGGTGAGGACTGGCCGGGCAGCCTACGTGGCAATCTGCAGCGTTTGCAGTGGGTGGCCGGCAGCGTGCGCGGCAAGCTGTCCCAGGCCAACTGGCAGGCCCTGCTCGAATTACAGCGCGAGGCCCAGGGGTTGAGCAGCGAGCAGGCCGATTTCGGCGAGTTACTGGATTTTCTTGACCGCCTGCTGCTGTCGCTGGCGGCGCTCTCAGGCTTTGCTTTGGATGACATGACCCGTGACGACGGCTGGCGTTTTCTGATGATCGGCCGCTGCATCGAGCGTCTGCAGTTTCTCTGCGACAGCCTGGCCAACTTCCTCACCAGTAGCGCGGCGCAGGATCAGTCGGCTCTGGAGTGGCTGCTGGAACTGGGTAACAGCAGCATCACCTACCGCACCCGTTACCTGGCTTCCGCGCAGCTGATTCCGGTGCTCGACCTGTTGCTGCTGGATGAGCAGAACCCGCATGCCGTGCTGTTTCAGGTGCGCACCCTGCTGCGCTCGCTGGCGCGCCTGGGCGAGCGTTTCGAGCTGCCCAGCGAGCGCCGGCTGAAACACCTGGAAGGGCAGTTGGCGCGCTTTAGTCTGGCCAGCTTGGAGAATCCACTGTTTGGCGCGGCCAGCGTGCAGGAGGTGCTGGATGGTTTGTCTGGGCTGCTGGAAAGCATCAGCCAGGCCAGTGCGGACATCTCCGACCGTTTAGGCTTGCGCTTCTTTGTGCATGTCGACGCCAGCCAGCGGACGCAATCCTCATGAGCAGCGCCTTCTACCAGATACTTCACGACACCCATTACCGCTACGCCAGCCCGGTGTCGCTGGCCCAGCAGCTGGCGCACCTGTGGCCACGGGCTTGCCCTTGGCAGCGCAATCACAATCAACAGCTGCTGGTCAGCCCGCAGCCGTGTCAGCGCCAGGATGCTCTGGATGTGTTCGGCAACCCGCTGACCCGCCTGGTGTTCGAACGCCCGCATGACGAACTCAAAGTCAGTGCGCGGCTGCAGGTCGAAGTGCTGGCGCGCCCAGCGTTGGATCTGCAGGCGTCACCGCCCTGGGAAGACGCCTGCACGGCGCTGCGCTACAGCGGTCAGGCGTTGCTGCCTGGGGTGCTGGAGGCGACGCGTTTTCGTTTCGAGTCGCCCTATGTGCACCTCAAGCAGGTGTTTGCCGATTACGCGGCGGATTGCTTTAGCTCCAGGCGGCCGTTACTGGCTGCGGTGGACGGGCTGATGCAGAAGATCTTTGCCGAATTCAGCTTTGATGCCGCCGCCACTCAGGTGGCTACGCCGCTTTTGCAGGTGCTGGAGGAGCGCCGCGGCGTGTGCCAGGACTTCGCCCATCTGATGCTTGCCTGCCTGCGCTCCATGGGCCTTTCGGCGCGCTATGTCAGCGGCTACCTGCTGACCCAGCCACCTCCCGGCCAGCCCCGGCTGATCGGCGCCGATGCCTCGCATGCCTGGGTCTCGGTGTTCTGCCCGCAGCAGGGCTGGGTGGATTTCGACCCGACCAACAATATCCGACCGGCGCTGGAACATATCACCCTGGCCTGGGGCCGCGATTTTGCCGATGTTTCACCGCTGCGAGGGGTGATTCTCGGCGGCGGCAGCCATGACCCCGAGGTGCAGGTGACGGTGCTGCCGATCCCCGCGATCTAGCGCTTATGTAACGGCGTGCTAGCGTTTTTCCAGTGAACACTTACTGGAGCTGCGCCATGGAAGAAACCAACCTGATCAATCTCGGCACCGAAAAAGTTGCCGATCTCTACAACCTGGTCGCGCAGTACGGCGCGGCGTTTGCCATCAAGATCATCTCGGCAATTGCCTTCTGGGTGATCGGCCGCTGGCTGATCGGTTTTGCCGTCGGCATGGTGCAGCGTGCCCTGGGTCAGCAGCGGGTCGATCCGACGGTGCTGCGCTATGTCGGTAACTTTATCTCGGTGACCCTCAATATCATTCTGGTCATCGGCATTCTTGGCTACTTCGGCGTGCAAACCACCAGCCTGGCGGCGCTGATTGCGGCCGTCGGCCTGGCCATCGGCATGGCCTGGTCGGGGCTGTTGGCCAACCTCGCGGCGGGTGGTTTTATTATCGTGCTGCGGCCGTTCAAAGTCGGCGACTTTATCAGCGCGGGTGGGGTGACCGGCACCGTCACCGAGATCGGCCTGTTCGTCACCGCGATCAATACGCCGGATAACGTGATGACCCTGGTGGGTAACAACAAGATCTTCTCCGACAACATCCAGAACTTCAGCCATAACGCGTTTCGCCGGGTTGATCTGCAGGCGCAGCTGTCTGGCGCGGCGGACTACAAAGCCGCTGCGGCGCTGCTCAAGGAGCGTATCGCTGGCATTGCCAACGTGCTGAAAGAGCCGGCGGTGGATGTGGAGATTATCGAGTTCAATCTGGTCGGCCCGGTGCTGGCGGTGCGTCCGTATTGCCACACTGACCATTACTGGCAGGTGTATTTCGATAGTAACAAGATGATCAAGGATGCCCTCGGTGAAGGCGGCTTCCCGGCGCCGATGCCGGCACAGACGGTGATCATGCAGCAGGCTGGATAACAGAAGAGGCCGGCCGCCAGGGGATGGCGGCCGGCGCTGGATCAGGCGTGCGCCTTGCTTGGTTTCACGGCTTTCCAGACGCGAGTCGCCAGGCTGACCAGCAGCAGGGCAACGGCGCCGGCGATGATTCCGGCGACGGCATTCAGCAGGGTTGGCAGCAAGGCCGCGAGCAGGCCGCTGCTGGCCGCCACGCTCTGCGCCATTTGGTCGATCCACGCCTGCGCAGCATGAACGCCGTGGGTGAGGATGCCGCCACCGACCATAAACATCGCTGCGGTGCCTAGAATCGACAGGGTTTTCATCATATAGGGCGCGGTAAACAGAATGCCGCGACCGATGCTGCGTTGCAGGCGGCCGCCCAGGCCTTCACCACCACGCTGATTGAGATAGAGGCCGGCGTCATCCAGTTTGACGATACCCGCCACCAGGCCATAAACCCCGACTGTCATCAGCAGAGCGATACCCGAAAGCACCGCGACCTGCTTGCCGAAACTGGCCAGGGCCACGGTGCCAAGGGTGATGGCGATGATTTCCGCCGAGAGGATAAAGTCGGTGCGGATCGCGCCTTTGATCTTGTCCTTCTCGAACGCCAGCATGTCCACTTCGGGGTCGGCCACGGCCTGCAGCAGTTCTTGATGCTGCGCCTGATTATCGGCCTTGCTGTGGAGGAACTTGTGCGCGAGTTTCTCGAAGCCTTCGTAGCAGAGGAAGGCGCCACCAAACATCAGCAGCGGCGTTACCGCCCAGGGCGCAAAGGCACTGATCAGCAGGGCAGCAGGCACCAGAATCAGCTTGTTCTTGAACGAACCCTTGGCCACCGCCCAGACCACCGGCAGCTCCCGTTCGGCCCGCACGCCGCTGACCTGCTGGGCGTTCAGCGCCAGGTCGTCGCCGAGTACCCCGGCAGTTTTCTTGGCCGCCACTTTGGTCATTACCGCCACATCGTCGAGAACGGCGGCGATGTCATCAAGCAGGGTTAATAGGCTAGCGCCGGCCATGCGAGGGATTCCTTTCTTGGGTTTATGAGGCGAATCGCCTGGCAGAAGGGCAGGCGACGGTGCGCAGATTTATACGTGAGTCAGCACGTATCAGCCATAGGCGGAAAACCCAGTTTTGCCGCAGTGCATGAAAAAATGGTGGTACGGGTTAGTCGCTGCTATTGCCGCACGATCCACTGGCGCCACTGGCATAGGCAGCGAGCAGGCTGCGTAACAGGTCATTGAGAGGCATGGGCGTATCTCCTTGATTGGTGGAGTGACGTTACGCCTGTGCCCGGCGACTGGGCTGTTGATTGTCTCGATTGGGGTCATAGCCGGAAGCCGCTTTGGCGTTATGTACAGCCATTGCGGCGGTGCAGCGTTAGTTGTGCACAAAGACTGTGGAGCGAACTGTGGATAAGGTGGGCGTAGGCGCTTGCAGGCTTAGTCGTGTGGCTGCTTGCGGCCTTTGTACGCTTTTTGATCAGTCAATTATTTACCGTTAAAACAACAGGTTAGCCTGGTTATTCAGGGTGTTATGGGGTAACGCTGAAGTTGTCCACGACTACTGTGGGTAGAGCTGTTGATAACTCTGGTATGACTGCCTGCAAGGCTTATAAAGACTGGTTTTGCCCCCTTTGATCGATTTTTAAGCAGCGTGTAGAAGTCTCGAAATACTTCATTTACGCTCTGCCGAGTCAAGCAATAATCGCGTTATTTCAAGGGTTTGCTGCAGTGCTGCAGCGCGCGGTGGATAACTTATCCCAGGTTGCTGTGGAGCGATCTGTGGATAAGCTGAGCACGCATGCGTTCAGGCCACAGCAGGCGTGGTCTGAACGCGGTAGGTTGTTTTTTATACAGAGTGGCGCGTTTAGTCTTCCAGAGCGCTGATCTGCGTCGAACGCCCGAGCACCTGCAGGGCACGATCCGGGTAATCGGTGATCAGTGCGTTTGCCCCCAGATCAATCAGGCGGCGCATATCGGGCTGTTCGTTGATGGTCCACAGTTGCACATTCAGCCCACGTTGTGTGGCGGTCTTGAGCAAGCTCGGGCTGGCAATGGGTAGACCATCGTGTGCTTCAGGAATCTGCAGCGCCTGGTAGGACGGCGACAGCAGGCTGCCTAGGCCGACCCAGTTGAGCGCCACCAGCAAGCGTACCGAGCCGGGGCCTGCAGAGGTGGCAACGCCCGGGCACTGTTCGCGGAACAGCTGCAGGCTGCGGTCATAGAAGCTGCCGACAATCACCTTGTCGCGTTGCTGGTGCGCTTCAAGGGCATCACACAGCTGCGCTTCCATGCCGACATCCGGCACCTTGATTTCAATCACCTTGGGAATGCTGGGGAAACGTTCGAGCACTTCGGTAAAGGTCGGGATCCGCACGCCCTGGCCACGGTAGGGGTAGCTTTGGCCGCCATCGGCGCTCCAGCGGTAACCAGCGTCCAGCGCTTGCAACTGCGCCAGGCTGTGCGCGGCCACCGGGCCTTCGCTATTGGTGGTGCGATTCAGCGTACGGTCGTGGATCACCACCAGTTCGCCGTCACTGGACAGGTGCAGGTCCATCTCCAGCATGTCCACGCCCAGGGCGCTGGCACGCTCAAAGGCAAACAGGCTGTTTTCCGGCCACAGGCCTCTACCGCCGCGGTGGGCAATCACCAGCGGTCGTTCGGCAAAGCTGCTAAGCACTGCGGCTGGTTGGGCCGGTTTACTGGTCAGGGCCAGTACGCCGAGGGCGATGGCCAGTAACAGCAGTGGAACAGAGAGAAAGCGGGCAACGCGCAGCATGGTCAGGGTCCAGGGCAGTCAAGGGAGAGGAGGTTTAATACGCCTCGACTATGACAAAGCCATGGCGGCTGGGCGAGAGGCGAAATGCGCCAGCCTAGCGACCTTTGCGGTCAGGGATAGTTGGCGTGGCGGATGCGGGTGGACGCTGGTCGTCCACCCGAGCCAGTCACTTAGCCGGCCAGCAGCCAGGCGCCGGTGACTGCCGAAGCCGCGCCGAGTAAGCGCACCACCGGTGCAGCGGCCTGTGGCAGCAGGCGCACCAGAGCGTAGCCGCTGGCGTGCAGGGCGGCGGTTGCGACCACGAAGCCGGCGGCATAGCCCCATGGGCTGGCCAGCGCCGGCAGCTCCAGGCCGTGGGCAACGCCGTGGGTCAGGGCGAACAGTGCAGTCAGGGCGATGGAAATAACCATTGGCAGGCGGATGGCCACGGCGACCAGCAAGCCAAACGCCAGCACTGACGCGGCGATACCGGTTTCCATCAGCGGAATCTGCAAGCCGTTAAAGCCCAGCAGGCCGCCGATCAACATCGTGCCAACAAAGGTCAGCGGCAGCGCCCAGCGCGCCGCGCCGGATTGCTGTGCAGCCCATAGGCCGACGGCGAGCATCGCCAGCAGGTGGTCGAGGCCGAACACTGGGTGGGCCAGGCCGGCCATCAGTCCGGAGTGATCGTGGCCAGCGTGGGCGAAGGCCACTGCGGGGCTGAGAAACAGGGCGAGGGCGAACAGGGATTTACGCAGGTTCATGGGGTGTCTCCTTGACTGAATAGATTCTCAAGCGGCCGTGAGCATGCCGTGTCGTTCGATAAAGGCGATGATCTGATCAAGCCCCTGGCCGATCTTCTGGTTACTGAACACAAACGGCTTGTCGCCGCGCATCTTCAGGGTGTCGCGTTCCATCACTTCCAGCGATGCGCCGACCAGCGGGGCCAGGTCGACCTTGTTGATCACCAGCAGGTCGGACTTGCAGATGCCAGGGCCGCCTTTGCGCGGTAGCTTGTCGCCGGCGGACACGTCGATCACGTAGATGGTCAGGTCCGACAGCTCCGGGCTGAAGGTAGCCGAGAGGTTGTCGCCGCCGGATTCGACGATGATCAGGTCCAGGCCGGGAAAGCGCCGGTTGAGTTGGTCGACCGCTTCCAGGTTGATCGAGGCGTCTTCGCGAATCGCCGTGTGCGGGCAACCACCGGTTTCCACGCCGATGATGCGTTCGGGCGCCAGGGCCTCGTTGCGCACCAGAAACTGCGCGTCTTCCTGGGTGTAGATGTCGTTGGTCACCACGGCCAGGTTGTAGCGTTCGCGCAGGGCCAGGCACAGGGCCAGGGTCAGGGCGGTTTTGCCAGAACCGACCGGGCCACCGATGCCGACACGCAGGGGTTGGCTGTTCATCTTCAAGTCTTCCTTATCATCAAGAACGGAATAAACGGCTGTACTGACGCTCATGCGCCATGCTCGCCAGGGCCAGGCCAAAGGCGGCGCTGCCCCAGTGTTGCGGTTCTAACTCGCTAGCCTGGCGCTGCGCCTGATCGAGCAGCGGCAGCAGTTGCGAGGTCAGACGCTGGGCGGCTTGCTGGCCCAGCGGCAGGGTTTTCATCAGCACCGCCAGCTGGTTTTCCAGCCAGCCCCAGAGCCAGGCGGCGAGGGCATCTTGTGGCTCGATCTGCCAGGCGCGAGCTGCCAGTGCCCAGCCGACGGCCAGGCCGGGTTCGTCGAGATCGCTGAACAGCTGTTGCGCCGGCTGATCCAGCTCTGGCAAGCCTGTGAGCAGCTGCTGCAGGGAGTAGCCCATCTGTCGGCTTTCCAGGCGCAGCTCGCGGGTTTCCCGGCTGGCGCGTTGCTGTTCGGCCAAGTGACGCAGCTGCGCCCAGTCCTCGCGTGCGGCGGCCTGGCAATGGGCGAGTAGCAGCGGTGCCTCGAAGCGCGCGAGATTGAGCAGCAGCTGATCGGCAATCCAGCGCTGAGCGCTTTCCGCGTTATCCACCAAGCCTTGTTCCACCGCCATTTCCAGGCCCTGGGAATAGCTGTAGCCGCCAATCGGCAGCTGCGGGCTGGCGAGCCTGAGGAGCTGCCAGGCTTTATTCACTTGCGTGCACCGAATTGATGCAGGCGCGGGGCATAGCTGAATTCGGCATCGCCAGCATGGGAATGGTGATGGCCGCCGCCGTAAGCGCCTTGCTCGGGCTGGTAGGGGGCTTCGATCAGTTCTACCGTGGCGCCGAGTTGTTCGAGCATGGCCTTGAGCACGTAGTCATCCGGCAGGCGCAGCCAGCCATCGCCGAGTTGCAGAGCTACGTGACGGTTGCCCAGGTGGTAGGCTGCGCGCATCAACTCGAAGGCGTTGGCGCAGGTGACGTGCAGCAGCGGTTCGGTGCGGGCGATGACGCGAACGATGCGGCCGTCTTCGGCCTGCAGGCATTCGCCATCGTGCAAGGCTGGTTGGCCGCGTTCGAGGAACAGGCCGACATCCTCGCCTGTGCGGCTGTAGCAACGCAGACGGCTTTTGCTACGGGCTTCGAAGCTCAGTTCGAGTTCAGCGTCCCAGTGCGGCTGGGCGGCAATACGGCGGTGAATCACCAACATGGGGCAGTTTCCGGCAGGTCAATGCCGGTTACAGAGCAAGTGCCTTGCCAAACTGCTGCCTGGCCGCACAACGCGGGCTGTGTGGCGAGTGGTGTGCGTAACGAATGGGCATTCCTGGCTGCGCTTTGGTGCGCGCACTATTTGTGTGCGCGATAGTGGTGCGCTCAGTTGTTGTGCTGCCCCAGGCCTTGCCAGTGCTTGGCGCCGATAAAGATAAAGCGCAGCTGCTCGATCATCTTCGCTTCGGGGGTGGCATGACGCGGCAGGGCGCGTGCCGGTGGGTCGATCAGCTCGGGCAGGGTGGCGAACACGGTCTTGACCACCAAGTCGGCCAGCACGTTCTGCGCCGGGGTGTCGAAATGCTGCAATTTCGGCATCTGCGCGAGGTCCGCCACCAGGTCAGCGGTGATGCGTTCGCGTAGTGCGCCCACGGCCAGGCGCACGGGCAGCGAGCCACCGTACTGCTCACGGGCGAGAAACAGAAACTGTGAGCGGTTGGCCGCCACGGCATCGAGGAAAATCCGCACCGAGGCATCAATCACGCCGCCCAGCTCGAATTCGTGGTGGCGTACCTGGCGAATGGTTTCGCGGAAGGTTTCCCCCACTTCGGCCACCAAGGCCAGGCCGAGGGCATCCATGTCGTCAAAGTGCCGGTAGAACCCGGTAGGCACAATCCCGGCGCAGCGCGCGACTTCGCGCAGACTCAAGCTGCCAAAGCCACGGCCACTGTCCATCAGGCTGCGGGCGGCGTCCATCAGGGCGTGGCGGGTTTGCAGTTTTTGTTCGGCGCGCGGTTGTAGTGGTTTCAAACTTCGAGGCTCGGCATGGCGTTCAGCGCTGCACTCTAACAAAGCGGTGTTGCAGGCGTCGAACCGCAGCGTGTACGACTTTGAGTGTACGAGTGTTGACTGAGTGCTTGCGATTCTGCCAGTCTAGTGAACAAATGTTCACTGGAGTCTGTCATGACCCTGATCCCTTTTGCGGTGATGCGCGGCTGTACGCGCTTGCTTGCGCCCTTACGGGTGCTGGCGGCGCAGGGCTGGTTGCGCGAAAGCGATGTTGATGCTGGGCTGAAACTGCTGCACCCGGCGCTGCGCTTGAACCGGGTATTCGCCCGGGTCGTTCAGCGCCAGTGGGTGGCGGATGACATGCTCGAACTGACCCTGCAGGCCAACGGTAACTGGCGCGGCGCGCAGCCGGGTCAGCACCTGCAGCTGTTCCTTGAACGCAATGGCGTGCGCCTGAGTCGCAGCTACAGCCTGACGGCGGTGCAGCCGAATGGCTGCGTGCAGATCGCCATCAAGCATCAGGCCGGCGGCCGGGTGTCACCCTATTTACTGGAACACCTGGCGGTGGGTGATGTGCTGGAACTGGGTCCTGTGTATGGCGAATTGAGTTGGCCAGAGGCGCACGAGGGGGTGTTGTTGTTGGCGGCAGGCAGTGGCATCACGCCGTTGCTGGGCCTGCTGCGTACTGCGCTGGCGCAGGGCTTCAGTGCGCCGATCACCTTGCTGCATTACGTACGCGAGCAGGGCCAGCGCAGTTTTGTTGCCGAATTGCAGGCCCTGCAGGCGCAGCACAGCAACCTGCAGGTGCGTTGGTCACTGACCGCTGCCGGTGTTGGATCGGAAGGATCAGTTGGGCGTTTTACGGATAAGCATCTGGCCGATGTTGCGCAGTTGGATCAGCGCCGCGTCCTGGCCTGCGGCCCGGCGGGTTTTGTCGGCCAGGTGCAGCAGTGGTGGCAGGCCGCCAAACTGCCTGGCGCGCTTCAGGTTGAGGCCTTCACTGCGCCCGTGCTGCGCGCCGATGTCAGCCTACGCGAAGTGCGCTTGGGGTTTGCCCGCAGCCATAAGCAGGCGACCGCCAATAATCAGCTCAGCTTGCTGGAACAGGCCGAAGCCCATGGCCTTAAGCCGGCCCATGGCTGTCGCCAGGGCATCTGTGCCAGCTGCACCTGCACGTTGCTCAGCGGCACGGTGCGCGATCTGCGCAGCGGGGCACTGTTTAGCGAGCCCGGACAACCCATCCGATTGTGCGTCAGCGCGCCCCACAGCGACGTCGACATTGATCTTTAACTTGCGAGGGAATCCCCATGCGTCGTGATCGCGAACTCTCCCTGGATGAAATGAACGCCTTCGGCAGCGAGCTGGACGCCCTGCGTCAGCGCACCCTGGTCGATCTGGGCGAGGTGGATGCACGCTATATTCGCCGGATTCGCGCAGCGGTGCGGTTCTGTTGCTGGAGCGGACGTGGCCTGCTGATGCTCGGGTGGTTTCCGCCGACCTGGCTACTCGGCACCCTGCTGCTGGGGCTGGGCAAGATTCTGGAGAATATGGAGCTGGGGCATAACGTCATGCACGGCCAATACGACTGGATGAATGACCCGGAGTTTGCCGGTCGCAGCTACGAGTGGGATATCGCCGGGCCGAGTGACTTCTGGCGGCACACCCACAACCATGTGCACCACACCTGGACCAATGTGCTGGGCATGGACGATGACGTGGGCTATGGCGTGGTGCGGCTGTTTCCCGAGCAGCGCTGGAAGCCGTTCTACCGTTGGCAGCCGCTGTGGGTGACGATTCAGGCGCTGTTGTTCCAGTACTCGGTGGCGATCCAGCACCTGCGTCTGGACAAGGTCTACAAGGGCAAGCTGAGCAAGGCCGAAGTGCGCCCGCTGATCAAACAGTTCAACGCCAAAATACTGCGTCAGTGGGGTAAGGATTACCTGTTCTTCCCACTGCTGGCGCTGCTGGTCGGCGCTAATGCCATGGCAGTGCTCGCCGGTAATGCCGTGGCCAACCTGATCCGCAACCTGTGGACTTTCACGGTGATTTTCTGCGGTCACTTTACCGAGCAGGCGGCGGTGTTCAGCAAGGAATCGGTGGTCGGCGAGAGCCGTGGGCACTGGTACCTGCGCCAGCTGCGCGGGTCCAGCAACCTGAATGGCGGACCGCTGTTCCATATCCTCACCGGCAACCTCAGTCACCAGATCGAACACCACCTGTTCCCCGATCTACCGGCGCGGCGCTATGCGGCGTTGGCGGTGGAGGTCCGTGAGATCGCCGAGCGTTATGGTCAGGTCTATAACAATGGCAGCTTGTGGAGCCAGTTTTCGACAGTGCTCAAGCGGATCTGGATCTACCGCCGTCGCCCGGTCGAGGCTATGCCGGCTGGCGCTTAACTGCGCGATCCAAGCTGCGTAGGGTGGATGAAGCTGTTTTCATCCACCATTCACCTTGGGTGACAGTCAGCGCGTAAACACGCACGTCAGATAACGGTTGCTAAAGCCGTAGCGCAGCATCGAATACAGCCGGCTGAACAGGTAAAACGGGCGTTTGCGGTAATACAGCAGCACCGCATTGCCGACCCCTTCGCTGCGGTGCTGTTTCTGTTCATCGACCTGTTTCGAGAATAAACCTTTGAACTGCCACCACTGAATCTGTTCCAAGTGCTGGCTGGCATGAAACCCTTGCTGGCGGAACAGTGCATAAAAGCTGCGTTTGCTGAAGTCATGCAGGTGGTGGGGGTTACCGTCGAGGGTCGGGGTGATTGGTACTGACGCGATGACCTTGCCGCCTCCGGCCAATAAGCGTGCATAGTTGGCCAGCAGCACGTGCGGACGCGGCAGATGCTCGATGGTTTCCAGGCTGACGATGCAATCAAAGCCCTGCTCGCTGCTGAACTGTTCGGCATCGGCACATTCATAACGCAGGTTGGGCAGGTGGTAATGGTTGCGGGCGTAGGCAATGGCCGTCGGGTCGATGTCCACGCCGGTAACCTGTTTGTCCGGGTTGCGCTCAGCCAGCAGGGCCGTGCCATAGCCGCAGCCGCAGGCCATATCCAGCACGCGCTGGCCGCTGAGGTGCAGGGCTGCGAACTCATAGCGCTGCATATGAATCTGCAGGCTGGCCTGGTCGTCCGGGTTCAGCGGATTGAGATCCTTCGGGTAAATCCGTTCGATGGTATGCATGGTCATGGCAGCGCAAAGAGAAGCCAGGACTATAGGCCAGGTGGCCCACTATTCCCACGCGCTGTATTGGCATGCTTCGTGGTTCAGTACTTTCTTTCTCGGCGGTATGACACAAGGATGGTTTGCAATGTCGACATCTTCTGCACCCCGTTATCCCCTGGTCCTGGTGCCAGGTTTACTCGGCTTTATCAGCCTGCTCGGTTATCCCTACTGGTACGGCATCGTCACGGCGCTGCGCCGCATCGGTGCAACAGTCTTCCCGGTGCTGGTGTCGTCGGTGCATTCCACCGAGGTGCGCGGCGAGCAACTGCTGCTGCGCATCGCCGATGTGCTGCAGGAGACCGGCGCAGAAAAGGTTCACCTGATCGGTCACAGCCAGGGCGCCCTGACGGCGCGTTACGCGGCCGCGCTAAAGCCCGAGTGGGTAGCGTCCGTCACCTCGGTCGCCGGGCCTAACCATGGCTCGGAACTGGCGGATTTTCTCAAACGCAAAGCCCCGCACGGCAGCTGGCGCGAGCGTCTGTTGGCGCGTCTGCTGCGTGGCGTAGCGCGGTGCATGGCCTGGCTGGAGCGCGGTTATAAAGGCGAGCCACTGCCGATGGATGTGGCAGCAGCGCAGCAATCGCTGACCAGCGACGGCGTGGCTGCCTTTAATGCGCAGTATCCGCAGGGCTTGCCTGAAGTCTGGGGCGGTGAGGGCGCGGCCGAGGTTAACGGCGTGCGCTACTACTCCTGGTCCGGCACCATTCAGCCGGGGATCACCGATAAAGGCGGCAACCGCTTCGATGGGCCGAATGTCGCCTGCCGGATGTTTGCCAAAACCTTTCAGCGTGAGCCGGGGCAGTGCGATGGCATGGTTGGGCGCTACAGCTCACACCTGGGCACTGTGATCGGTGATCAGTACCCGATGGATCACTTCGACATCATCAATCAGACCTTCGGCCTGGTCGGCAAAGGTGCCGAGCCGGTCAAATTGTTTGTCGAGCATGCGCAACGGCTGCAGGCCGCGGGTCTTTAGGCTTCGTTTAGATCAACCCAGATGCCCTGATCATCCTCGCGGATGGCAAGCTCCTGCAGCGATTGCCCGGCGCAGGGGCCGGCGACGCATTCGCCGGAATCGATCAGAAACAGTGCGCCGTGGGTGGCGCATTGGATCAGGCTGGCGCTGTGATCGAGAAACTGGTCGGGCAGCCATTCCAGCGGGATGCCTCGGTGCGGGCAGCGATTGCGATAGGCATACAGCTGGCCGTCCTTGCGCACGGCAAACAGCTTCTCACCTGCAACCTCGAAGCCCCGGCTCTGGCCTTCGGCCAACTCATCCGGTGCACACAAACGCAACATAGGAACCTCCCCGACAGGCCGGCATTATGCCGCCCTGGCGTGGAAGTGAAAGAGGAGGGCGCATCCTTGCGCCAAGTGGAACGCTTTTTCGCGGCTAGTTGATCGCGCTGTAGACGTGCTGCCGGGTCAGATTTCCCAAACCAGATTGACGGCCGCGTGGCGGCCCGGCTGGCTGAAGCGGCCCATGCTTGGGCTATTTTCGGTTAGACCGCGCACATCACCCCACTGCCAATACTCTTTGTCGGTCAGGTTGAACAGGCCGGCATTCACGGCGAAGGCGTCGGTCATCTGCCACCAGCCGTTAAGGTCGAGTACGCCATAACCCGATGTTTCGGCGTGATTGGCGGTTTGGGTCATGTCGACGCGGGTTTTCGCCGCCACCAGGGTCCAGCTCAGTTCGCCACCAAACTTGCCGCTTGGCTCGCTGTAGCCCAGGCCGAACACCCCCTTGAGCGGGTCGACGCTGTTGATCGGTTGGCCTGTGCCTTCATCCTTGCCACGGGCATACGCCACGCTGCCACGGGTTTTCCAGCCAGCCGGCAGACCCAGTTGATCGAGGAACAGCTCACCTTTGGCTTCCGCACCACGAATGGTCACGCGATCACGGTTGACGTATTGGAACTCGCCGAAGGGGAAACCCGGCACGCTGGAGGGCCGGCTGACCTGCTCAATAAAGTCGTTGTACTGGTTATAGAACAGCGCCGCGCCAAAGCTGCCGATGGCGTACTGGCCGCGTAAGCCCAGTTCGAAGCTGTCGCTGGTTTCCGCCTTCAGGTTGGTATTGGCCAGGGTGCGGTACATGCCGGGGTTGGCGAACTCGCCAAAGATCTCGATTGCCTGTGGCGCGCGGAAGCCTGCAGCGTACTGACCGTAGACGCTGTGGGCGTCGTCGAGTTGGTAGGTCACGCCAAACTTGGGCGACAACGCCGAATCCTTGAAGTCGCTTGGGTTGCGCTCGGTGGCCTGGCTGTTGAGGTACTTATTGGTGACGTGTGGGCTCATCTCATAGTGGTCGTAGCGCAGGCCCGGTAGCAGGGTCCAACGGCCGATGCTGATGCTGTCCTGAGCAAACAGGGCGTATTCCTTGGTGGTCGGATCGGGGAAGTCGCTGGTGGGCAGAACAGGCGTGGTGACGCCGGTGGCCAGTGCGGTCTCGCCGCCTTCGCGCAGATCCGCGTTCTTCAGGTGTTTGACGTCCAGACCATAGACCAGCGCATGTTCCGTGCTGCCGATGCTGAAGGCCTTGTCCAGCTTTGTGTTGAACGCCCAGAGTTTTTCTTTGTAGTACGAATCCCGTGTGCGGTAGCGTGGCTGGCCGCCGACCACGCGGTCCTCGAAGGTTTGCTGACGCGTCTGGCTGTCCTGGTAGCTGAGCTGACTGTGAATCTGGTCAACCAGCAGGGTATCGAGTTGCTGGGTATGGGAGAGGGAGTAGCGCTCACGGTCGACGCGGTCCTCAGCATCCTGAGTACGGATGGTCGCGGTGTTGCTGTAGTTGCTCAGTACCTGGGTGTCGGTGTCGTCCTGGTAACGCTCATAGGTCAGCTGCAGGCGGCCGCTGTCGCTGTAATCCCAGCCGAATTTGCTCAGCAGATTGTCGGTACGGTAATCCAGCGGATTGGCCTGCTCGCGGGTTGCGCCGATACCACCCTGGCCGCTGTGGGTGTCCGTGGCCTGGCCGCTGCGTCGACCCAGGTGCAGCAGGCCGTCGACCTGGCCCAGGCGTGCGGCAAAGGTGGCGCTGCGCTGCCAGCTGTCATCGCTGCCGTCATAGTCGGTTTTCAGGCGGGCGTAAGCGTCATCGCCTTCGTCCAGGTAGTCGCCGGCATCCTTGGTCAGGAAGCTCACGGCGCCGCCAATCGCATCGCTGCCATACAGCGAACTGGCAGGGCCGCGGATGATTTCCACCTGCTTGACGGTGTCGAGGTCGACGTAATCGCGCTTGGCGCTGAGGAAACCGCCAAAGGAGAAAGCGTCCGGCATACCGATGCCATCGACCTGGGTCAGTACGCGGTTGCCGCCAATGCCGCGGATGGTAAAGCCCGACAGGCCGAAGCGATCACCACTGCCACCGACCGATACGCCGGGCTCGTAGCGCACCAGGTCCTTGATGTTCTTGATGTTCTGCTGGTCGATCTGCCGTTCGTTTTGTACCGACACTGTGCTCGGTACCTGGTCGAGGGTCTGCTCGGTACGGGTGGCCGTGACGGTCACGGTATCGAACTGGTTCGGCGCTTTCTCGGCGCCAAGGGCCAGCGATGGGCTGAGTAGCAGCAGGGCAAGCCAGGGGCGGCGGGCAAATGGAGGGCTTCTGTGCATGGGGACTCCAGGATCGTACGGGTGGTTTCTGTGACCACCGGGTTGGCATCGGCGGCAAACCTAAACGACATTGACATGCGAATGCAAATAATTATCAAATAGATCTAATTCGATTTGATTGGGCTTTTGCATGCTGCGTTTGTCGCTGTTTCTGCTGCTGTCGCTGGCGCTGCATGTCGCCGGCTGGCTGCTGCATGGCGAGGCGCAGCCGCCTGCGTTGAGTGCGGCGCAAACCCGCGAAGCGTCCCAGGTATTACGCCTGGCTGCCGTGCTGCAACAGGCCGAGCCGGCGCCGGCCAAGCTGCCTGAGCAACCGCAACCGCAACGCCAGGCGGTCGTGCCTAGAAAGTCTCCGGCACCTAAGCCTGTCGTGCAGGCGCCAGTGGCCAAGGCAAAGCCAGTGGTAGCGGCACAGCCAACTCAAAACCAGCCGGTGCAAGCGCAGCCAACCGAGGCAGCCCGTCAGTCGGCTGCGGTGCGTGCAGCGGCTCAAGCCGCGCCAGCCAAGCCTGTTGCTACAAAGCCGGTCGCTGAAGTGCTTATCCGCAAACCGAGTTTCCGCGAGCCGCCCCGCCAGCCGAATTACCCGTCCCAGGCGCGGCGGCGTAATCAGCAGGGTGTGGTGCTGGTCGAGGTGCGTCTGGATGAGCGCGGCCAGCAACGCAGCCTGAACGTACTGCGCTCTTCTGGCGTGGAGAGTCTTGATCGCGCCGCTCTGGAGGCGGTTGCCAAGTGGCGCTTTCGCCCCGAAACCACCGGCGGTCAGGCTGTGCCTAGCCGTGTACAGATCCCTATTCAGTTCGCCTTGACGGCGAGCCGTTGATTAATCAGTGAGGAGTTTTCCATGAGCACACACGCCCAATCCGTCGCACCCAGTAATGATCTGTATCTGGCCTGGCAGGTGCTGCGTAGCGAGCAGCCACGCTTACGCGCTCGCGATGCCGCCGAGCGTCTGGCCGTCAGCGAGGCCGAACTGGTGGCCAGCCGCCTCGATGTCGATGCCGTGCGCTTGCAGCCGGACTGGGCGCAATTGCTGCCGGCACTGGGTGAGCTGGGCTATGTGATGGCGCTGACCCGCAACGAGCATTGCGTGCATGAACGCAAGGGTCATTACCGTGAGGTGACGGTGACCGGCAATGGCCAGATGGGCTTAGTGGTGTCGGCTGATATCGACCTGCGCCTGTTCCTCGGCGGCTGGGCCAGCGTATTTGCTATCGAGGAGCAAACCGGCAAAGGCACCCAGCGCAGCATTCAGGTGTTCGACCGCCAGGGCATTGCGGTGCACAAGGTGTTTCTCACCGAAGACAGCCAGCTAAGTGCCTGGGCGCCACTGGTGGAGCGTTTCCGCATGGCTGAGCAGAGCACCGAGTTGGAATTGATGCCGCTGCCTCAGGTGCAGCCCGCGCAAGCCGATGCCCAGGTAGACGCGAATGCTCTGCGCGTGGGTTGGTCCACCCTCAAGGACACTCATCACTTCTTCGCCCTGCTGAAAAAGCACGGCGCTACACGCACCCAGGCGCTGCGTCTGGCCGGGAGTGAGTGGGCCGAGCCGCTGGACGTGCGCGAGCTGCCGAAACTGTTGGAGCAGGCTGGTGCGCGCGAAGTACCGATCATGGTGTTTGTCGGTAATCGTCACTGCATCCAGATTCACTCCGGCCCGGTGCGCAACCTGCGCTGGATGGACACCTGGTTCAACGTGCTCGATCCCGAGTTCAATCTGCACTTGCAGACCACTGGCGTGACCGAGCTGTGGCGGGTGCGCAAGCCCAGCACTGATGGCGTGATCACCAGCTGGGAAGCCTTCGACGCCAATGGCGAGCTGGTGGTGCAGCTGTTTGGCGCGCGCAAGCCGGGCGTCCCGGAGCGCGAAGATTGGCGCGCCCTGGCCGAAAGCGCGCCAGCGCTGGAGTGCTGAGATGAGCCCGTGGTGGAGTGCGATGGGGCCGCTGGGCTGGCCGCTGGCGCTGTGTTCGCTGCTGGCGCTGGCACTGATTCTGGAGCGCCTTAGCGTATTTCTGCGTTTGCAGCCGCTGAGCACTGCTGCTGGGCGTGCAGCAGTCAGCGCCTGCCGCACCTGTGAGCGAGAGCACTGCAAAGGTCGCGCGCGTGGTTGGCGCTATGGCCTGGCGTTGTTGCTCAAACACAGCGCCTTGCCGGCGGTGCAGCGCGAAGAGCTGCTCGGTTGCTGGTTGCTGGAAGAGCGTCAGCGCCTCAATCGACAACTGCGCTTGCTGCAGCTGATCGGCATGCTGGCGCCCATGCTCGGGCTGCTCGGCACAGTGCTGGGCATGCTTGAGATGTTTGCCAATATCGCCGGGCAGAACAGCCCGGTGACCCCTGCGCTGCTCGCCGATGGATTGTGGCAGGCGCTGTACACCACGGTGTGGGGCTTGCTGATCGCCATACCGGCGCTGGCGGCAGGGCAGGGCTTTGCCTTGTGGGCCGAGCGTTATCTGGAGGGCGTGCAAGCGTTACTCAATCGCTGTCAGCTGGCATTGGATGGTCTGGAGCTGGAACTGCCGAGTAATCAGCCAGCCGCGCAGTGGGTGTTGTCGTGATCCGCCTGCCGGCTGCCAGCAATTCTCAGGGTAATCTGTTGCCCGATCTGACGCCGCTGCTCGATGTGATTTTTATCGTGCTGGTGTTCTTTCTGCTGACCGCGCAAACGCCACTGCTGGAGCTGCCTTTGCAGTTGCCGCAAAGCCGCGAGGCGCTGCCCACCGCGAATGCCGGCAGTGGCGAACGCATGCAAATACAGCTCTCAGCCGAAGGTGCTTGGCGCTTTAACGGCGTACAGCAGGCGGATTTCACCAGGCTGCGCACTGAACTGACTGCAGCCTTTGTCGCCGACAGCACGGTAGGTCTGGACCTGGCGTTGGATCGTCAGGCACCGCTGTCGGCATTTCTCGATCTGATGGCCTTGCTGCAACAGCAGGGCATTCAGGACAGTCGCATTCTTCTAGAGGCCAACCATGAAACGCCTTAATACTTTGTTCGCCCTGGGCGCGAGCCTGTTGTCCTGTGCCTCGGCGATGGCCGCCGAGCCGTTGCCGCAACGCTGGATCAGTTCCGGCGGCTCGCTCAGCGAGTGGGTGGTGGCGTTGGGTGGCGAAAGCCGTCTGGTCGGGGTGGACAGTACCAGTCAGCATCCAGAATCGCTGCGCGCACTGCCGAGCATCGGTTATCAGCGCCAGCTGGCGGCCGAGGGCATGCTGACGCTGCGCCCGGATATGCTGATCGGCAGTGAAGAGATGGGCCCGCCGCCGGTGCTGGCGCAGTTGCGCGGCGCCGGGGTGTTGGTGGAAATGCTCTCATCCAAGGCGGATCTGAGCAGTTTGCAGGCCAGCCTGCAGCGCATCGGCACTCTGTTAGGTGAGCCGCAGCGTGCCGATCAGGCCTTTGCGGCCTATCAGCTGCGCTTGCAGCAGCAGGCTGACTGGTTGGTGACTGCGCAGCGTCAGCAGGCGGCGCCGGGCGTGTTGCTGTTGCTCGGGCATGCCGGCGGTAGCCCGATGGCGGGCGGTAAGGACACCTCGGCCGATTGGCTGATCGAACGTGCCGGTGGGCGCAATCTGGCCAGCCATAGCGGTTACAAGGCACTGTCCACCGAAGCCCTGCTGGCGCTTGATCCCGAGGTGGTGATCATCGCCGACCGCAGCCTGTCCGGTGACGCCGCGCGTGAGGCATTGCTGCAGCAGAACCCGGCGCTGGCGGCGACCCGGGCGGCACGTGATCAGCGTTTGTTGATGCTTGACCCGACGCTGCTGGTCGGTGGCCTTGGCCCGCGTTTACCGGATGGGCTGGCGGCCTTGTCCGCAGCCTTTTATCCTGCCAGCCAACCCCTGGTCGCCGAAGCTAAGCCCACGCTATGAATCCTGTTATTCGACCGCGCTCACTGTTTATCGCACTGGGCCTGTTGCTGGCGCTCGCGCTCTGGTTATCCCTGGCGCTGGGGCCGGTCAGCCTGCCGCTGCTCGATACTCTCAAGGCAGCGCTGCGCCTGCTTGGCCTGGCGCAACCGGGTGATGATCTGGCCCAGGCTGAATTGATACTCGGGCAGATTCGTCTGCCGCGCACCCTGCTCGGGTTGCTGGTCGGCGCGGTGCTGGCGTTGTGCGGGGTGGCGATGCAAGGGCTGTTTCGTAACCCGCTGGCTGACCCGGGCCTGATCGGCGTATCCAGCGGCGCGGCGCTCGGCGCGTCGATTGCGATTGTCGGCGGCGCTGCCCTTGGCGGTTTGCCGGAAGCCTTTGCACCTTATCTGTTGTCGTTGTTCGCCTTTATCGGCGGCCTTGGAGTGACGGCGCTGGTCTATCGTCTGGGCCGGCGTGACGGCGAAACCAATGTGGCGACCATGTTGCTGGCTGGTATTGCGTTGACCGCATTGGCCGGCGCGGCCATCGGCCTGTTCACCTACCTGGCCGATGACGCCACCTTGCGCACCCTGACGTTCTGGAACCTGGGCAGCCTGAATGGCGCCAGCTACGCACGTCTGTGGCCGTTGCTGTTGGTCACGGCTGCCGTGGCGCTGTGGTTGCCACGGCGGGCCAAGGCGCTGAATGCCCTGCTGCTGGGCGAGTCCGAAGCGCGTCATCTGGGTTTTGCTGTTGAGCGGATCAAGGCCGAACTGGTGTTTTGCACCGCCCTGGGCGTCGGTGCAGCGGTGGCGGCGGCGGGGATGATTGGCTTTATCGGTCTGGTGGTGCCGCATCTGGTGCGCCTGCTAGTCGGGCCGGATCATCGCGTGCTGTTGCCGGCCTCTGCTCTGGCGGGAGCCAGCCTGCTGCTGCTGGCTGATCTGGCCGCACGGCTGGTGCTGGCGCCGGCCGAATTGCCGATTGGTATTGTCACGGCGCTGATTGGTGCGCCGTTCTTCCTTTATCTGTTGCTGCGGGGGCGTACCTGATGCTGCGCGCGGAAAATCTGGCGGTACAGCGCGGCCCGTGCACGGTGTTGGCGGATATCAACCTGGAACTGCGTCCGGGTGAAGTGCTCGGCGTGCTTGGGCCCAATGGCGCCGGCAAGAGCACCTTGCTGGGTGCGTTGTGTGGCGAGCTGCAGCCGAGCCACGGCGATGTCTGGCTGGATCAACGGCGTTTACAGGACTGGCCCGGCAGCGAACGTGCGCAGCGTTTGGCGGTATTGCCGCAGACCTCGACGCTGAATTTTGCCTTTCGCGTTGAAGAAGTGGTCGGCATGGGCCGTTTACCCCACGCGAGTGGACGTGTGCGTGATGCGCAGATCATCAAGCAGGCGCTCGAAGCGGCCGATGCCTTGCACCTGGCCGGGCGTAGCTACCTCGCGTTATCCGGTGGTGAGCGTCAGCGCGTGCACCTTGCGCGGGTGCTGGCGCAGCTCTGGCCCGGTGGGGAAGGGCAGATGCTGCTGCTCGATGAGCCCACGTCGATGCTCGATCCACTGCATCAGCACACCACGCTGCAGGCCACTCGCGCTTTCGTCGAGCAGGGCGCGGCGGTGCTGGTGATTCTTCACGATCTCAACCTGGCCGCGCGTTACTGCGACCGCCTGTTGCTGTTGGAACGTGGCCGCCCTCATGCGCTCGGTAGCCCTGAGGACGTGCTGCGTGCCGAACCGCTTCAAGCCGTATTCGGTCTTGAAGTGCTGGTGCAGCGGCATCCAGAACGGGGTCATCCTTTAATTGTTGCTCGTTAAGGTCTTGTTTATGCGTATTGCGTTATTGCTGGCTGCCGCGCTGTTGAGTGCCTGTCAGGCCTGGTTACCGGCTTTACCCGCCTGGCAAAGCCCGGAAGGATTACAACATCCTGAGCTCGGGCAGATTGTTGAGCTGCGTACTGGCGCGCGGCTGACGCCTGAGCAACTGCTGACGCGCTTGGCCGCGGCACCCAAAGTGCTGGTCGGCGAGCGGCATGACAATCCCGATCACCATTCGCTGCAGCTCTGGCTGTTGCGGGCACTGGCAGCCCAGCGGCCGCAAGGCAGTCTGCTGTTGGAAATGCTGACCCCGGATCAGCAGGTCAAGGTCGATCAGGTGCGCGCAGCCATCGCTGCTGGGCAGGTACCGCAGGACATCTTGGGTGCTTTGAACTGGCAGCCAGGCTGGGCTTGGTCGCTGTATGGGCCGCTGGTGCAGCATGCGCTGCGTCAGCCTTATCCGTTGCTGGCAGCCAACCTTGAGCGCCGCGAAGTCATGCAAATTTACGCTCAGGTGCCGCAGCTGCAAGGCCAGGCTTCTACAGCGCAGCCAGTGCGTGAGGCGCTGCTTGAACAGATTCGCCAGTCGCACTGCAATCTGCTGCCGGAAAGTCAGTTGCCCGCCATGCTTGCCGTGCAGCAACAGCGGGATCGACGCATGGCCGAAGTCCTGCTGGCTGCGCCGGCGCCAAGTCTGCTGTTTGCTGGCGCCTTCCATGTGCGCCGTGAGTTGGGTGTGCCGCTGCATCTGCAGGATTTAGGTGCAGCCGAAGGTGTGCAGGTGCTGATTTTGGCAGAGGTCGGCAGCCAGGTTGACGCTGAGTCGGCCGATTACGTCTGGTACACGCCAGCGCAACCTGAGCAGGACCACTGCGCAAAACTGCGACCCTAGCCCGATTTGCCTGCGGCTGAGCAGGTAGTCTGCGGTTTTAACCGGAGACTGCTGATGCCAGCCGCTGCCCACGCCCTGCTTACCCGCTACTTCAACGCCCTCAACGAGCGCGACAGCCGCGCCTGCCTGGCCCTGCTCAGCGACGATGTGTTGCTGGACATCAACCAGGGCCCGCGCGAGCAGGGCATAAAAGCCTTTGCCGACTACCTGGAGCGCACCCAGCGCTGCTATCGCGAAAGCATCGATAACCTGCAGATCCTCACCGAGCCGAGCGGGCAGCGTGCCGCCTGCGAATTCACCCTGAGCGGTGAATACCTGAGCACTGATGATGGCCTGCCGGACGCCTGTGGCCAGAGCTATCAGCTGACGGCAGCAAGTTTCTTCGAAATTCGTGACGGCAAGATCTGCCGCGTAAGCCAGCATTTCAATCTGCCGGAATGGTTGGCGCAGGTCGATTTCTAAAGGCTGGTAAGCGTACTTTTCGACAGGCAAAAAAAGACCCGGCAAGAGCCGGGTCAATAACCGTGATTAGCCTGATGAGGAGATAATCTGAAGAGGCCGACTGAAGGTCTCTTAAGCTTATCGACTGATCTCGCGACCAGTTGAGGTAATAATAACAATTCTCATTTTCAAGTCAACACCTTCAAACAAACTTTTTTATCTGCATGCCAACTACCTGCTCCGCCCATAAACAAACAACCCGACACGAGGTCGGGTTGTTTAGGCTGCAAGCGGGTTTCAGGACACTTCGGCTGGCAGGCGCAGCTGGGTGACTTCCTTGTTCAGTAGGTCGATGCGTTTGGCCATGCTCTCGATCAGGCTGTGGGCAATGCGCGGGTTGCTCTGCATCAGGCTGAGGAACTGCTCTTTGGGAATGACCATCACGGTGCATGGCTCGCTGGCCAGCACCGTGGCGCTGCGCTTCTCGCGGGTGAACACCGCCATGGCGCCGAAGATTTCATCCTTCTGCACGTCACCGACCTTGTGCCCATCGACGTAGGCCTCGGCATGGCCTTCGATGATGATAAAGACGTTGTCGGCGACGTCGCCCTGATGGATCAGCTCTTCACCCGCAGCGAAATGCTGGAAGCCGGTGGAGGGGCGAATTTCTGGCTGTTTCAAGCGCGCCAGGGCATCGGAAAGCAGGGCGGTATGGCCGATCAGGTACTGGATAAACAGTTCCTGGCGCTGTTCGCTGGCATAGATGTGTTTGAACACGTCGCTGCGTGAATAGGGAATCAGACTCAGCTGTTCTTCACTGCTGTAGCGGCAGCTGGGCATGTCCAAGCCTTGGCGCAAGCCTACCAGGTCGCCTTCCTGCAGATAAAACAGCGGACGCTCATCGACCACGGCATGCAACAGGCCATTTTCAATGATGAATAACTGATTGCCCGGCAGCATCTTGGCCAGGTCTTCTGCGCGTTCAAGCTGTAGTGGCGATCCAGCAGGTGCAAGCCCATCGAGCAATTGAGTGGGGATGCTTTGTAGTCGGTTGATCAGCTGATCGGCGTAAGCCGGTTGCTCCCCGAGTAAATACATGAGCGAATATCCTTGAACTGGCTGGGCATACTAAACCGCACGAACGTCCCTAAAACAATAGTTCCCAGCGCGCTTCAGGTAAATCAAAAGCCTGAGAGGTTGTGAGCTAGCTCTTGTTGTGGGGTGAACTTTCATTGAGCTGGCCATTGAGTTCGGCTTTATGCCCAGGTGGCAGTTCGTTCCAGTGCACATCCAGCAGTGCGCCTTCAATCGCATACAACAGCACTTTAGATGCCCTGAAACCCCTTGCGCGAACGGCCCGGTAGGCGCTGACGGCCCCTAGCCGCCGCAGGTCATTCGCGCTGTGGATACCGACTGCGTGTAACCACTGAGCTGAGGTTTTGCCGAGGTTTTTCAAATGTTGCAGTTCATCGTTCATCTAGCCTCCTTGCGCTGTTGAGCCGTTGTGCGGTGGAGTCAGTTTGGCGTACCTGCCAGAAAGTGTAGCGGCCAGCGGACAAAGCGTGGCTGTTTGGCATCACCCCAGATTTGCTGCAGCTTGGGCAGTAATTGGGACACCGGGTCCGTAGCATTTTCCTGCTCATAGCGCTGAACCGCCGACCAAGTACGCAGGTAGCCCAGCAGGTGTTCCAACGTCCAGCTGCTTTCGATCGCCGAGGCCGGCGGAGTGCATGGGGTAAAGGGATTGTCGATATCGCTGTAGCCGATATCGACACTGGAGCGGCCAGCAGGCCAATAGCCGCCGAGGGTATTCCAGTAAAGATCGTCGATCAGTGCGTCCAGCTCATCGTCAATGCGCATCAGGCTGTAACACCAGGCACAGAACACGCCGCCAGGCTTGAGCAGGCGACGCACTTCGCTGAAGAACGCTGGAGTGGCGAGCCCGTGCAGTGCCTGCGCTACCACGATCAGGTCCAGGCTGTGATTAGGCAGCGGTTGCGCATGCGCTTCGGCGACGAACCGTTGCACCCCCGCGTAATTCTTGCCAGCTACCGCTTGTTTAAGGCTGGCATCACTGGCCAGCACCTGCTTGAAATGCTGCCGCAGTGGGCGACTGGCCTGCCCGCTGCCGCACGCAATGTCCAGTGCCCGTTGGTGTGAGGCGCATTGCGCGGCCAGCCAGGAAAACAGACTGGCTGGATAGTGCGGGCGAAAACTGGCGTAAGCATCTGCTCGGGCACCGAACAGTTGGCTCACATCGTTGCCGCTCACCGGGTGTTATAGCGCAGGCGGGTGCCGAAATTAACCGACATCAGAATCTCGTCAGCTGTCAGTTCGACTGGGAAGTAAGCGCCAGAAATCTGCGCGTGGGCCAGGCTGGCACCTTGCAGTTGAGCGTCGCGCAGGTCCAGGCCGCGTAAATCGGCGCCGCGGAAGTAAGCGTTGGTGAAGTTGATGCCCTGTGCGTTAAGGGCGCGCAGGTCAAGCCCGCGAAAATCACCGTCGCTCAGGTCGACGATGACATCCTTGGGCTTCTGAGCATTGAAGGCTGAGATTTTTTCATTGTGGATCAGGGCATACAACGGGTTATCCAGTTGTCTGGGCTGACTCATGGGGCATCTCCATATGAGGGTTATCCTCAGTATAGAAGTCGCGGCGCGCTCTGCTCGCGCCGCGGATGCGTTTCCCTGAACTGATTAAACGCCCGGCAAGCGCTGACGAATACGTGCGATCAGGGTATCCAGGCTGGTGCTTTCGTGGGTGTCGACGCGCTTGCTGTGCAGCAGCTCCTGATCACTCAGTGCTTCGCGGCTGGCGTGTTGGGCCTTTACAACGTCCATGGTGGCGTCGGACGGGTCGTTGCCGGCGGCGTTGCGTTGCTCCAACCAACTGGCAATTACTTCATCTGGGGCGTGGCATTCCAGAATAAGAAAAGGTGCGCCGCAGTTCTCTGCGACCTGGCCCGCCGCGTCGCGCTGTGCGTGCTTCAGGTAAGTGGCGTCGATCACGACCGGAAAACCAGCGCGCAATGTGGCTTCGGCGAGCTGGTGCAGGCGTTGGTAGGTGGCGGCACTGGCGTCTTGGGTGTAGATCCCGGCGCTGAGCTTGCCGAGGTCGGCATCTTTCTGTTCACCGAACAGGCGTTTGCGTTCCACATCCGAACGCAGGCGAACAGCGCCGAGCGCTTCAACTATACGCATGGCCACATGGCTTTTGCCGACAGCGGAAACGCCGTGGGTAATGGCCAGGAAGCTTGATGGGATGGCGCTGTAGCTTTCTGCCAGGTTGGCGTAGTTGCGGTACTGGCGCAGGGTCACGGCCTTTTGCACAGCATCGGTCTGATGGGCCAGGCTAAACAACGCAACCTTGGCGCGTACCAGGGCGCGATAGGCTTTGTAGAAATTCAGTAGCTCCAGAGCGGCGTAATCACCGGTGTGCTCCAGCCAGGCATTGACGAAGCGCCAGGCATGGGCCTTGAGACCCCGGTCCTCCAAGTCCATCGCGAGAAAAGCGGCGTCCGAGGCGATGTCGATCAGGCGGAACGGTTCGTTGAATTCAATGCAGTCGAACAGCACCACTTGATCGTCCAGCAGTGTGGCATTACCCAGATGGATGTCGCCGTGGCATTCGCGAATCGAGCCATTGGCCGCGCGTGCGGCCAGCAGCGGTTCAAGGCGCGCGCAGTTAGCTTCGGTCCAGGCTTCAAGGGCTTCCAATTGCTGCAGGTCGGCCGCGTCGCTGAGCATTGGACGGATCTGTTCGAAGTTCTGCCGCATGGGGGCGACGATTGCTTCAGGGGTACATAACGCATGGCTGGCTGCGACGGCTGGGGTCGAACCGTGGAAGTCGGCAATCTGTTTGGCCAGGGCATCGATGTGCGCTTCGCTCAGTTCACCACGCGCCTGCACCTCACTGAGTAGCTGGCTTTGTGGGAATTGACGCATTTTCAGCGCGTATTCGATAACAGGACCGTCGCTGCCAAATTGCGGTGCATCGACGCTGCCGCTGATCGGCAGTACTTCCAGGTAAAGACCCTGGGTTAGGCGTTGGTTGAGGCGCAGCTCTTCCTTGCAGAAGTGTTCGCGTGCGCTCAGCTCGGTGAAGTCGAGAAAGCCGAAATTCACCGGTTTCTTGAGCTTGTAGGCAAAGGGGCCGGTGAGCACCACCCAGGAAATATGGGTTTCGATGACCTGGAACTGCTCTACAGGATGAGGGTAGAGGGCCGGGTTCTGCAGTGCGGTGATCAGAGCTTGGCTCACGGGCGATCCTTGGCGTTGTGCTGATATAAGAGGCGGCCATTATGGCCGCTCAGCGCCAGTCTGCAAACCGCTGAGCTGGCCTGCTGGCAAGTGGGCAAAGTGCGTATAATGCCGCGCCATGACTCGTACCCGATCTTCCCGTCCCCGTTCTAAACGCCGTTCCGGCGGTATGCGCCCCTTGTTGGGCTGGGCTATCAAGCTCGGTCTGGTTGGTTTGGTGGTGCTTGCCGTGTTTGCGGTTTATCTCGATGCTGTGGTGCAGGAGAAGTTCTCCGGCAAGCGCTGGACTGTTCCCGCCAAGGTCTATGCCAGGCCGCTGGAGTTGTTTGTTGGGCAGAAACTGGCCAAGGATGACTTCCTCAAGGAGCTGGATGCCCTGGGCTATCGCCGCGAAAGCGCAGTGGCCGGCCCTGGTGGCGTGTCGGTGGCAGGCAACAATATCGAGCTGCACTCACGCGGCTTTCAATTCTATGAAAGCACCGAGCCGTCGCAGCGCGTGCGCGTGCGCTTCTCCGGTGACTATGTCGCGGGCTTGACGCAGGCCGGTGGCGGCAACCTGGCAGTAGCCCGGCTTGAACCGTTGCTGATTGGCGGGCTGTATCCGGCGCATCAGGAAGACCGCGTGCTGATCAAGCTGGAGCAGGTGCCGCCTTATTTGGTGGAAACCCTTGTGGCGATTGAAGACCGTGAGTTCTTCAATCATTTCGGTGTGTCGCCCAAAGGCATTGCCCGCGCCGTGTGGATCAACGCCACTGCCGGTCAGCTGCGTCAGGGGGGCAGTACCCTGACTCAGCAGTTGGTAAAGAACTTCTACCTGACCAACGAGCGCACTCTGGTCCGCAAGGCTACCGAAGCCATGATGGCGGTGTTGCTGGAGTTGCATTACGACAAGAAGGACATCCTTGAGGCTTACCTCAACGAGGTTTTCCTTGGCCAAGATGGCCAGCGTGCAGTGCACGGTTTTGGCTTGGCTAGCCAATACTTCTTTAGTCAGCCTCTCTCCGAGTTGAAACTTGATCAAGTCGCACTGCTGGTCGGTATGGTCAAAGGGCCAACCTACTACAACCCGCGGCGCAACCCGGAGCGGGCGCTGGAACGGCGCAATCTGGTGCTTGATGTACTGGCTGCACAGGGTGTCGCCAGTGTTGAAGAAGTGGATGCCGCGAAGCAGAAACCGTTGGGTATCACGCGGCGCGGTAGTTTGGCAGACAGCTCGTTCCCAGCTTTCCTTGACCTGGTCAAACGCCAGCTGCGCGAGGACTACCAGGAGCAGGACCTGACTGAAGAAGGTCTGCGCATTTTCACCAGCTTCGATCCGATCATGCAGCTGAAAGCCGAAAGTGCGTTGGCCGGCACGCTGAAGCGCTTGTCCGGGCGCAAAGGGGTTGATCAGGTGGAAGCGGGCATGGTGGTGACCAGCCCAGAAAGCGGTGAGGTGCAGGCCATTATTGGCAGCCGTCAGCCACGCTTTGCCGGTTTCAATCGTGCGCTGGATGCGGTGCGGCCAATTGGCTCGCTGATCAAACCGGCCATCTACCTGACCGCGCTGGAGCGGCCGAGCCAATACACTCTGACCAGTTTGCTTGAAGATCAGCCGTTCTCGATCAAGGGCCAGGACGGTCAGGTGTGGCGCCCACAGAACTATGACCGCAAGGCCCATGGCACCATTTACCTGTACCAGGGCTTGGTTAACTCCTACAACCTGTCAACCGCCAAGCTGGGGCTGGAAATCGGCGTGCCGGAAGTGCTGAAGACGCTGAACCGTTTAGGTGTTGAGCAGGAATGGCCGGCATATCCGTCGATGCTGCTGGGCGCTGGCGGGTTGAGCCCGATGAGCGTGGCGAGCATGTACCAGACCTTGGCCAATGGCGGTTTCAATACGCCGTTGCGCGGTATTCGTGCGGTGTTGACGGCGGAGGGTGAACCCCTCAAACGCTACCCCTATCAGATTCAGCAGCGCTTCGACAGCGGTGCCATTTATCTGCTGCAGAACGCCATGCAACGCACGATGTCAGAAGGCACTGGGCGCTCGGTCTACAGCCAACTGCCGCGTTCGTTGGCACTCGCCGGTAAGACCGGCACCAGTAACGACTCCCGTGACAGTTGGTTCGCCGGCTTCAGCCAGGATGTCCTGGCCGTGGTTTGGTTGGGGCGTGATGACAATGGCCCGACACCGCTGACCGGTGCGACCGGTGCGCTGCAGGTGTGGACGGACTTTATGCGTCAGGCCGATCCGTTGCCGCTGGATATGCCTGTGCCGGATAACGTGGTGCTGGCCTGGGTGGATGCGAGCAGCGGCCAAGGTACGGACCCGAGTTGTCCGAATGCAGTACAGATGCCGTATATTCGCGGCAGCCAGCCTGTCGCCGGGCCGGCCTGTGGTATTCAGGCACCGGTCAATGAAGTGATGGATTGGGTACGCGGCTGGTTGGATTAAGCGAAGAGGGTGTGACGTGAATAAGTGGTTGATTCCAGCTGTAACGGTTTCGCTGGTACTGGCGGGTTGCAGCAGTGTGCCGCGTGGCTCGATTCCGGTCGTTGAAGGTGGCACTGCGGTCGCCGGCGCGCAGTCAGGTACGCCTGGCAGCTATGGCGCCCCAGTTACTCAGCCTCAGGCCCTGCCGGAAGACTCCGGCGTGGTCGTGATGGTGCCAGGTGGAGGTGGGAGTTCTGCGCCGATTCAGTCGTTCCCGGCGACCAATGCACCGTTGGATACCGGCACAACATCGCAGCCTTGGAGTGCTTCGGCGCCTGCTACGACTCAAGGTGGCTATGTCACCCCTGCGCCCAGTGGCATTCCAAGTGGTGGTTTGGCCATGGATGAGCAGCTGGACGGGCCGGTTCTGGCCTTGTTGACGACTGCCCAGCAACAGCAGGGTGGTGGCGATCTGAACGGTGCCGCTTCCAGCCTGGAGCGCGCTCAGCGCATTGCGCCACGTGAGCCGCAGGTGCTCTACAAACTCGCCGAGGTGCGCTTGGCTCAAGGTGATGCTGCGCAGGCCGAGCAATTCGCTCGTCGCGGCCTGAGCTATGCCAGCGGTCGTCCGGCTCTGCAGGCCAGCCTGTGGAACCTGATTGCTCAAGCGCGCGAGCGTCAAGGCGATGCTGCCGGTGCTGCGCAGGCCCGTGAGCAGGCGCGAGTCAATCTCTGATGGATGCGCGTGTGCTTGCGGTAGCTGAGCAGCTGTTGCTTATTGAGCGAGAGTTGCGTGTGCAGGGTTGGTGGGATGCGCAGGCGCCCAGCGCGCAGGCGCTGTCGAGTCAAGAGCCATTTTGTGTCGACACGCTGGCGTTCGAGCAGTGGCTGCAGTGGATATTCTTACCGAGAATGAAGCAAATGGTGGAGGCGGGGGCCGCATTGCCCCGTGTTTCCGGAATTCAGCCGATGGCCGAGCAGGTGTTTGGTGGCCAGGCCAAAAAGGCCAGAGAACTGATCAAGCTGCTGGGTGAGTTCGATCAGTTGATTGTTGGCGCGACCTGAGTCGCGCCAACGGCTTACTTGCAGTTTTCGGCGATCGCCTTCTGTGCTTCGCTGATACGGCTCTGGCGTTCTTCTTCGCTTAGGCGCCGTACTTCACCGTCTACTTCCGTGCGTACGCGCGGATTGTTTTCCAGCTGCGAAAGGTTGGTGCGCACATCTGCGCAGTACTTCTTGCGCTCTACTTCTTTGGCTGCAATATCCTGTTTGACCTTCTCATCGATGGCTGCCTGCTCGGGGTCTGCGATGCTTTCGAAGGTAGGTGCTGCTTTCTTTTCTTCCGCAACTGCGGGCTTTGGCGGTGGTGCTGCAGTGTTGACACTGGTGGCGTCTTGGCCTTGCGGCGGCTGTGCGCTGAAGTGCGTCACGCCTTGGGCATCGACCCACTTGTAAACCTGGCTGGCCATGGCGGTGGCGCTCATGGCGAGCAGCAAGCTGCTGGTGATCATCATGCGGCGCATGCGGTTTCCTTATGTTGAGCTGCGGTGCCTGCTGACTACTATAACCAAATTGTCTGAATCGTCATCCTGCGCTGCGTCACAGCAGAAGATTGCAGATTCAATCACGGATTACTTGACTTGGTCGCGCCGAATCCCAACAATTCCACGCTCGCTGTAGTGGAGTCCGCCGCAAGCAGGCTTTAGCTCAGTAGACATGAGGCGCACACCCGCGCCGACCTGTTACACCCGCAACGCGTTACCTCGCGCTGGGTGGGAAAACCCCGCAACACTTAGGGGAGTTCCCAATACTTGCTCAGTTGTAGCTGACGTAGTCGGCGACCACCGTCGCTCATGCTCTGCTGGCAGTAAACCTATCTTAGGCCGTCCTCCTTGTTGGGCGGTTTTCTGGCGTTTTAGAGGTGAACAACGTGGAGCTTTTATCCGGCGCTGAAATGGTCGTCCGCTTTTTGCGTGACGAAGGCGTTAAGAACATCTATGGGTACCCAGGCGGTGCTCTTCTACACATCTACGATGCCCTGTTCAAAGAACCGGAAGTGCAGCACATCCTGGTTCGTCACGAGCAAGCGGCAACCCATATGGCTGACGGCTATGCCCGCGCCACCGGTAAAGCCGGTGTGGTGCTGGTAACCTCGGGTCCTGGCGCAACCAATGCCATTACCGGTATTGCCACTGCCTATATGGACTCCATTCCGATGGTGGTGTTGTCCGGTCAAGTGCCAAGCACCATGGTCGGTACTGATGCTTTCCAGGAAACCGACATGATCGGTATCTCCCGGCCGATCGTGAAGCACAGCTTTATGATCAAGCACGCCTCGGAAATTCCGGAAGTCTTGAAGAAAGCCTTCTATCTGGCGCAATCCGGTCGTCCAGGTCCTGTGGTCGTAGATATTCCGAAGGACATGACCAACCCGGCTGAGAAGTTCGAGTACGTCTATCCGAAGAAGGTCAAGCTGCGCTCCTACAGCCCTGCTCTGCGCGGTCATTCCGGGCAGATCCGTAAGGCGGCTGAACTGCTGCTGACGGCCAAGCGTCCAGTCATCTACTCCGGTGGTGGTGTGATTATGGGCGGTGCAGCAGCGCCGCTGACCGAGCTGGCGCAGATGCTCAACCTGCCAGTCACCAACACCCTGATGGGCTTGGGCGGTTATCCAGGGACTGATCGCCAGTTCCTCGGCATGCTCGGTATGCACGGCAGCTACACCGCCAACCTGGCAATGCACCACGCCGATGTGATTCTGGCGGTTGGCGCACGCTTCGATGACCGCGTGATCAACGGCGCAAGCAAGTTCTGCCCGAACGCCAAGATCATCCACGTTGATATCGATCCGGCCTCCATCTCCAAGACCATCAAGGCCGATATCCCAATCGTCGGTCCGGTTGATAGCGTGATGACCGAGATGGTCGCGATCCTTAAAGAGATCGGCGAGCAGCTGAACAAGGACGCCCTGGCAAGCTGGTGGAAGCAGATCGAAGAGTGGCGTGGCGGTCGCATCATGTTCCCTTACGACAAGGGCGACGGCAGCATCATCAAGCCGCAGACCGTGATCGAGACGCTGTCCGAAGTCACCGGTGGCGACGCGTTTGTGACCTCCGACGTTGGTCAGCACCAGATGTTTGCTGCCCAGTACTACCGCTTCAACAAACCGAACCGTTGGATCAACTCCGGCGGCCTGGGCACCATGGGCTTTGGTTTCCCTGCAGCTATGGGTGTCAAGTTGAGCTTCCCGGATGACGAAGTCGCCTGCGTAACCGGTGAAGGCAGCATCCAGATGAACATCCAGGAGCTGTCGACCTGCCTGCAGTACGGTTTGCCGGTGAAGATCGTCAACCTTAACAACGGTGCGCTGGGTATGGTGCGCCAGTGGCAGGACATGAACTACGGTAGCCGCCACTCGCATTCCTACATGGAATCGTTGCCGGACTTCGTCAAGCTGGCCGAGGCTTATGGCCATGTCGGCATGCGCATCACTGATCTCAAGGATCTAAAACCGATGATGGAGGAAGCCTTCGCGATGAAAGATCGCCTGGTGTTCCTCGACATTCAGGTTGATACCAGTGAGCACGTCTATCCGATGCAGATCAAAGACGGTGCAATGCGCGATATGTGGCTGAGCAAGACGGAGCGTACCTAATCATGCGACACATTATTTCCCTGCTGCTGGAAAACGAGCCCGGCGCATTGTCCCGCGTGGTCGGTCTGTTCTCGCAACGCAACTACAACATCGAAAGCCTGACTGTGGCGCCAACTGAAGACCCGACCCTGTCGCGTCTGACGCTGACCACTGTGGGTCATGATGAAGTGATCGAGCAGATCACCAAGAACCTCAACAAACTGGTTGAAGTGGTCAAGCTGGTCGACCTGTCGGAAAGCGCTCACGTCGAGCGCGAGCTGATGTTGGTCAAGGTCAAGGCCACTGGTGCTCAGCGCGCTGAGGTCAAGCGTACCACTGACATCTTCCGTGGGCAGATCGTCGATGTGACCAGCAGCGTGTACACCATTCAGCTGGCCGGCACGAGCGACAAGCTGGACAGCTTTATCCAGGCCATCGGCACTACGTCGATTCTGGAGACCGTGCGCAGTGGCGTGACCGGCATCGCTCGTGGCGACAAGGTACTGAGCATCTGATTGCGTTGTACTGATAAAACGAAAAGCCCTCAGAGAGAGATCCCTGAGGGCTTTTTGCGTTTATGGGGGTGACTCGCTGCCAGAATTTAGCGTTGTCGATTCCAGAAGGCATTAATCAGCGGATCTTTAAGGCGCTTCTCCAGCGCGAACAGGCCAATGTCGTAGGCTGTTAACGGTGGCTGAATATCGTAGATGCGGATGCGTACGGTCAGCGGGCTGTTGTCGAGAACGATTTGCGGAACCACACCAATGCCAAAACCCAGGCTGACCATGCTGACGATGGCTTCGTTACCGCTCACCTGGGCGTAAATGCGCGGTTTGATGTTGTGGTTTTTTAACCATCGATCGGTGCGGGTCCTGGCAAGGCCTTCTTCTGAGAGAATCATCGGCACGTCTTTCCAGGTGTCCGTGCCGGGGCGCTTCAGTTGTTCCTCGGTTAACAGCTGGGGTGACAGCGGGCCGATAAAGCACAGTGCGGAACGAGCAATTGATTGAAACGCGACGCCAGTGGGCAAACTGTCGGGGCGGGCACCGATGGCCAGGTCTTCCAGTCCTTCTTGCACGCGCTCTACGGCTTTGGCCGGATCGCCGGTGTGCAGCTTCATTTCAATGCGTGGGTAGTCCTGGCGAAAGCTGCTCAAGATGTCATAGAGGAAGCTGTAGCTGGCCGTTACCGAGCAATACAGGGAAAGCTCGCCGTGGAGGATCAACTGATCCTGCTTAAAGGTCTGGCGGATGGCTTGCCAGCCATTCATGACCTCGCTGGCATACTCGCGGAACTGTTGCCCCTCGCGGGTCAGGCGGACTGAGCGGTTGTCGCGCAGAAACAGCGGCGCACCGAGTTCGTCTTCGAGTTGCTTGATGCTGCGGCTGAGTGCAGAAGGGCTGACGTGCTGCTCGCGGCTGGTTTTGCCGAAGTGCAGGTTGTCGGCCAGGGAGAGAAAAAGTCTGAGTGTGCGACTATCCATAATCGTTTCAAATATCGGCATGTTGTGTTGCAAATATATCATTTTACGCAATGGGGCGGATCACTTAAGGTGTCTTCGTCGCGGTGCATGCACCCCATCCCTTTTCGATTAAAAGAGCCAAGAACATGAAAGTTTATTACGACAAAGATTGTGACCTCTCGATCATCCAGGGTAAGAAAGTTGCCATCATTGGTTACGGTTCCCAGGGCCACGCTCAAGCATGCAACCTGAAAGATTCCGGCGTTGATGTAACTGTTGGCCTGCGCAAAGGCTCGGCTACTGTTGCCAAGGCTGAAGCCCATGGCCTGAAAGTGACTGACGTTGCTTCTGCTGTTGCTGCTGCCGATCTGGTCATGATCCTGACCCCGGACGAGTTCCAGTCTTCCCTGTACAAAAACGAAATCGAGCCGAACATCAAGAAGGGCGCTACCTTGGCCTTCTCCCACGGTTTCGCGATTCACTACAACCAGGTTGTGCCGCGTGCTGACCTCGACGTGATCATGATCGCGCCGAAGGCTCCGGGCCACACCGTACGTTCCGAGTTCGTCAAGGGCGGCGGTATCCCTGATCTGATCGCTATCTATCAGGACGCTTCCGGCAATGCCAAGAATGTTGCTCTGTCCTACGCTGCTGGCGTGGGTGGCGGCCGTACCGGCATCATCGAAACCACCTTCAAAGACGAAACCGAAACCGACCTGTTCGGCGAGCAGGCCGTTCTGTGTGGCGGTACCGTTGAGCTGGTTAAAGCCGGCTTTGAAACTCTGGTTGAAGCCGGTTATGCGCCGGAAATGGCCTACTTCGAGTGTCTGCACGAACTGAAGTTGATCGTTGACCTCATGTACGAAGGCGGTATCGCCAACATGAATTACTCCATCTCCAACAATGCCGAGTACGGCGAGTACGTGACCGGTCCAGAAGTCATTAACGCCGAGTCCCGTCAGGCCATGCGCAATGCTCTGAAACGCATCCAGGACGGCGAATACGCCAAGATGTTCATCAGTGAAGGCGCAACCGGCTACCCTTCGATGACTGCCAAGCGTCGTAACAACGCTGCTCACGGTATCGAAATCATCGGTGAGCAACTGCGCTCCATGATGCCGTGGATTGGTGCTAACAAAATCGTCGACAAAGCCAAGAACTAAGGTTTTTGACGTAAGAAAAAACGCGGCCAAGGCCGCGTTTTTTCATGGTGCGACAAGGCTTCTGGTATAAAGCCTGAGTGTTGCATGGGCGCTGGTGTGAACCCTGTTCGTCAGTGTCTGTCGAAATTCTCCAAATCCGTTGCAAGGTATTGTTCATGAATGAACGTCCAGATGAGCCGCAGTCTCCTGCCGACGCCGAAAGTTTGCTGCCAATCGATGAGCATATAGAAGAGGGGCATGACGCCGAAGGGCGCAAGGTCCGTCATCGCGGTATTTATCTGCTGCCCAACCTATTTACCACGGCCAACCTGTTTGCCGGGTTCTACGCCATCATCAATGCCATGAACGGCAACTTCTATGTGGCGGCTGCTGCAGTGTTTGTTGCCATGGTGCTGGATGGTCTGGATGGGCGTGTGGCGCGTCTGACCAATACCCAGAGCGCCTTTGGTGCCGAGTATGACTCGCTGTCCGACATGGTCGCCTTTGGTGTGGCGCCCGCCTTGCTCGCGTTTGAGTGGGCGTTGGGCAGCATGGGTAAGGTCGGCTGGATGGTTGCCTTCATCTATGTCGCTGGGGCTGCGCTGCGTTTGGCGCGCTTCAATACGCAGATCGGTAGCGTCGACAAGCGCTACTTTATCGGTCTGGCCAGCCCGGCTGCTGCGGGTGTGGTGGCGGGGACGGTATGGGCCTTCAGTGATTTCGGTATCAAGGGCTCCAATATGGCCTTTGTGGTTGCAATCCTTGTGGCTGCTGCCGGCATGCTGATGGTCAGCAATATCAAGTACAACAGCTTCAAGGATCTCGACCTGAAAGGGCGTGTACCGTTTGTGGCTATTCTGGCGGTGGTGCTGGTGTTTGCGGTAGTGTTCAGTGATCCACCTCGGATCCTGCTGATCATTTTCCTGGCTTACGCGGCCTCGGGGCCTATTCAGTACTTGCTGCGCCTGCGTCGCGGTAATAGCGCATAGTTGCAGCGCAGTGGTTTCGACAAAGCCGTTGAAGCGTCAGCTTCAACGGCTTTGTCGTTTCTGCAGGCGGCGCGCTAGTGGTTTGTGTGGCTACAGCCAGTGATTTCGCGGGTATTGAAACAAAAGCGCAATAATCATTGACCTTCGTTTGCCAGTCCCTATAATGCGCACCTCTTCAGGCGTAAGCAGCTCCTTAAACTTCTTATAAAACAAGAAGTTAGATTTAAAAAGGGTTTGCAAAGCAGCGAAAGCTGCGTAAAATGCGCCTCCTCTTCAGGGGGGGTAGTGTTTGAGTCTGAAGGGGTTCGGTCGAGATGATCGAAAGCGGTAAAAGAGGCGGTTGACAGCGGGTTGAAACGCTGTAGAATTCGCCTCCCGCTGACGAGAAGCTAGATGTTGATCGAAG
>NZ_PGCM01000006.1:0-383415 GCF_002786345.1 Pseudomonas sp. FEMGT703P
GATCGAACCGTTGACCTCTTGCATGCCATGCAAGCGCTCTCCCAGCTGAGCTATAGCCCCATCTCAAGGACGGGGCGCATGTTAAGAGTGCGCCCCACACCTGTCAACAAAATTTTTACCCGCATCTGCATTCTTTATGCTGACAGAACAACCACTTACCCCATACCGGCACGCCAAAACGACGGCCGGACGGGGCATTCAGCTGCTTAGGCAATGGCAGCCAGCAGCTTCTCCCACTCTTTGTTTTCTTTCTTCGACACACCACCGAGCAGCTCAATGGCCTGACGCAGACGGAAGCGAGTCAGATCCGGGCCGAGGATTTCCATGGCATCAAGTACGGATACCGAGCTGGCCTGACCGGTGACAGCAGCAAACATCAACGGCATGGCGTCACGCAACTTCAGCTCCAGGTGCTCCACCACGGCCTGAATGCAACCAGTGATCCTGTCCTTTTCCCACTGACGCAGCGCTTCAAGCTTCCACAGGATCAACTGCATGACCTGGCGTACCTGATCGGCACTGAGCTTTTTGCTCTCGAACAGCTTGGCGTCCAGCGTCAAGCCGCCCGCAAAGAAGAAACTGGCCAGCGGGGCGATCTGGCTAAACGTCTCTACTCTGCCCTGTACATGCGGGGCGATCTGCATCAGGTAGTTGTTGTTGAACGCCCACTTCTGCGCGCCAGCGGCGAAGTCTTCGACGCTCAGTTCACGCATCCACTGGCCGTTGAGCCAGGACAGCTTCTCCAGGTCGAAGATCGGCCCGCCCAGCGATACACGGTTGATATCGAAGTGCTCAACCATCTCGTCGAGACTGAACTTCTCGCGCTCATCAGGCATCGACCAGCCCATACGCCCGAGGTAGTTGAGCATCGCCTGCGGCAAAAAGCCCATGCGCTCGTAGAAGGTGATCGAGGTAGGGTTCTTACGCTTGGACAGCTTGCTCTTGTCAGGGTTACGCAGCAGCGGCATATAGCACAGCTGCGGTTTTTCCCAGCCGAAGTACTCGTACAACAGGATCAGCTTGGGTGCCGACGGCAGCCATTCTTCACCGCGCAGCACGTGGGTGATACCCATCAAGTGGTCATCGACTACGTTGGCCAGGAAATAGGTCGGCAGGCCATCGGTCTTCATCAGGACCTGCATGTCCATGCGATCCCATGGGATCTCCACTTCGCCGCGCAGCATGTCCGGCACCACGCACACGCCTTCGGTCGGCACCTTCATCCGCACCACATTCGGCTCGCCAGCCGCCAGGCGCTGTTGCACTTCGTCGGCGGACAGGTGCATGCAATGGCCGTCATAACGCGGCGTTTGCTTGGCCTCCATCTGCTCGGCACGCACTTTGTCCAGACGCTCAGCACTGCAGAAGCAGTGGAAGGCATGCCCCTTCTCGACCAGCTCGGCGCTGTACTTCTGGTAGATGTGGCCGCGCTCGCTTTGCCGATACGGGCCGTGCGGGCCGCCGACATCAGGACCTTCACTCCACTCGATGCCCAGCCAGCGCAGGGCGTCGTAGATCTGCTGTTCAGACTCACGCGTCGAACGCACCTGATCGGTATCTTCGATACGCAGGATAAATTCGCCACCGTGCTGACGGGCAAAGCACAGGTTGAACAGGGCGATATAGGCGGTGCCTACGTGCGGATCACCAGTGGGCGACGGCGCAATACGGGTGCGGACGGTGGTCATGGAAAGTCTCGAAGAGTTGCAGTGAACGCGGATTAAGACGGCGATGGTAACAGGCCAGCCGTGGGCGGCTCCAGCAGGTGACCACCCGACAACGACAGACTGCGTATCAGAAAATCCAGGAAAGTTTTCACCTTCATGGCCTGGAACCGCCGTGATGGATAGACCGCATAGAGTTCGCCGACCGTCAGACGCGCTTCGGGCAACAGTTCAACCAGTTGCCCCGTCTCTACCGCAGCACCGCAGATCATCACGGGTAGCCCGGCGATTCCCGCCCCCGCCATGACGGCTTCTCGGGCAAAGGTGATGTTGTTGCACGACAGCACGCTCTGGCAGGTGATGTTTTCGCCCGCCAACGGCCAATAACGCGACGAGTCGCGCGGCAACATAACGGCGCGATGCCCCGTCAATTCCTCGACCGTTCGCGGCGTACCGTGCCGAGCCAGGTAATCCGGACTGGCATACAGACGCCGACTGGTCTCGAACATCTTGCGTGCAATCAAGGTGGAGTCCTGCGGCTGCCCCACCAGAATGGCGATATCCACCCCTTCCTCAACGGGGTCGACATGCCGCGAGGTCAACTCCACCTCGGCGCTGATCTGCGGGTACTGGCGCATGAAGTCACCCAGCACCCTGCCAAGGAACAGCTGACCAAATTCAATCGGTGCAGTGATGCGCAGCAATCCCGAGGGCTCCAACTGCAATTGCATCACTGCCTGCTCGGCCTCGGCAAAGTCGAGCATGATCTGCCGACAGCGCTCGTAATAGGCCTGTCCGACTTCCGTTAGGCGCAGCTTGCGTGTGGTGCGATTGAGCAGGCGCACACCAAGACGCTCTTCGAGCAGAACAATGCGTCGACTGACGGTCGACTTCTGCATGCCCAACCCCTGCGCTGCCAGGGTGAAGCTGTGGCACTCGACCACCCGTGTGAAGATCAGCGCATCATCCAGCCCCATGATTGTTCCTCATAAGCAACAAAGTTTCCGAAGTCTAACGACTACAGGCACGAAAGGAACACTGTTAGATTTGCTTACACTTTTGCCCGAGCTTCGAGCGCCCAACATGCCTGCCCAACTGCAACGCCGCCTGTTTGTCTTCCTGCTTCTTCTCAGCCTCATCGCTGCCGTCTTTTTCGGCCATTGGTGGCTGATCGGCCGACACCTTGAAAGCACCGACAACGCCTATGTACAAGGTGAAATCACCCGTGTGTCCAGCCAGCTGGGCGCACGCATCGACAAGGTATTGGTGCAAGACAACCAGCATGTCGAGCAGGGTGAGCTGCTGTTGGTGCTGGAAAGCGCCGACTTTGAGCTGGCCAAGCAACGCGCCGAAGCCACCCTGGCCACCCGCGAGGCCGAGCTGAGCCAGGCGCGCAGCACCCTGAACCAACAGGACAGCCTGATTGCTGCCAGCCGTGCCGATGTGTCGGCCAGCGAAGCCACCCTGGGCCGCACGCAGATTGACCTGTCACGCGCGCAAACCCTGCGCAAGCCGGGTTTCGTCTCCGAGGAGCGCGTCACCACCCTGGCCGCCGACAGCCGCATTGCCCGCTCGCAAGTGAGCAAAGCGCAAGCCGATCTACAAGCCCAACGTCAGCAGGTCAGCACCCTGCAAGCCGAGATCAAGCGTCTGGAAGCGCAGATCAGCAGCGCCCGTACCGACCTGGCCCAGGCTGAGCTGAATATTGCCCGCACTGAAATTCGCGCGCCCATCAGCGGTTTTATCGGCCAGCGCGCCGCACGCCACGGCCAATATGTGCAGACCGGCGCCTACCTGCTGTCACTGGTACCGGATCAGGACATCTGGATTCAGGCCAACTTCAAAGAAACCCAGATCGGCCACATGCGCCCTGGGCAGAGTGCCGAACTGACCTTCGACAGCTTCCCTGACACGCCGATCGAAGGCCGCATCGAAAGTTTATTCGCCGCCTCAGGTGCGCAGTTCAGCCTGCTGCCGCCGGATAACGCCACCGGCAACTTCACCAAAGTGGTGCAGCGCATCCCGGTGAAACTTACCTTTGCCGCCGACAACCCACTCAAGGGGCTGATTCGTCCAGGCATGTCGGTCGAGGTAAAGGTCGACCTGCAGTCCGAGCCGCACCATGGCAGCTGATGCGCTGATCCGCCCGACCGGCGAGCCGAGCCGGCGCGACTGGATCGCGGTGATGAGCGTGATGCTCGGTGCCTTTATGGCGGTACTGGATATCCAGATCACCAACTCATCGCTGAAGGACATCCAGGGCGCGCTGTCGGCCACCCTGGAGGAAGGCTCGTGGATTTCCACCTCCTACCTGGTGGCGGAAATCATCATGATCCCGCTCACCGCCTGGCTGGTGCAGTTGCTGTCGGCACGCCGATTGGCGGTGTGGGTGTCATTGGGTTTCCTCGCTTCCTCGCTGCTCTGCTCAATGGCCTGGAGCCTGGAGAGCATGATCGTGTTCCGTGCCATGCAGGGTTTTACCGGCGGCGCGTTGATTCCCCTGGCGTTCACCCTGACGCTGATCAAACTGCCGGAACACCACCGCGCCAAGGGCATGGCGCTGTTCGCCCTGACGGCCACCTTCGCCCCCTCGATCGGCCCAACCCTGGGCGGCTGGCTGACGGAAAACTTTGGCTGGGAATACATCTTCTACATCAACGTGCCGCCCGGCCTGCTGATGATCGCCGGGCTGATGTACGGCCTGGAGAAAAAGCCCGCAGACTGGCAGCTGCTGAAAAGTACCGACTACGCCGGCATCGTCACCCTCGGCATGGGCCTGGGCTGCCTGCAGGTGTTTCTCGAAGAAGGCCATCGCAAGGACTGGCTGGAGTCCAGTCTGATCAGCGGGCTGGGCAGCATCGCCGCGATCAGCCTGGTGCTGTTCGTCATCCTGCAAATCTCGCGTCCCAACCCGCTGATCAACCTCGGCGTGCTGCGTGAGCGCAACTTCGGCCTGTCGAGTATTTCCAGCATCGGCCTGGGCATGGGCTTGTATGGCTCGATCTATGTACTGCCGCTGTACCTGGCGCAGGTCCAGGGCTACAACGCCCTGCAGATCGGCGAGGTGATCATGTGGATGGGCGTGCCACAGCTGTTTCTGATTCCGCTGGTGCCGCTGCTGATGAAGAAGATCTCGCCGAAATGGCTGTGCGCCTTGGGGTTTGGCCTGTTCGGCAGTGCCAGCTTCCTCTCCGGGGTACTCAACCCGGATTTCGCCGGCGAGCAGTTCAACCACATCCAGCTGTTGCGTGCGCTGGGCCAGCCGCTGGTGATGGTCACCATTTCACTGATCGCCACTGCTTATACGCTACCGCAGGATGCCGGCTCGGCATCGAGCCTGTTCAACATTCTGCGTAACCTCGGCGGCGCCATTGGCATCGCCCTGCTCGCGACCCTGCTGGACAGCCGTGCCAAGGTGTATTTCGACTACCTGCGCGAGTCGCTGGTACCGACAAACCCGCAGGTCGCCGAGCGCCTGGCGCTACTGACTGAAAAGCTCGGCAGCGAACAAGCGGCACTGGCCAAACTCAGCGAGATCACCCATCAGCAGGCGGCGATCATGGCCTACAATGACGCCTTCCACTGCATCGGCATCGCCCTCGGCATCAGCATGCTGGCAGTTCTGCTGACACGTAAACTGCCCGTAGGCACTACCGGTGGTGCCGCGCACTAATCCATTCCGCGCGCCGCATACCGGCGCGCTGCTGTTTCAGGTCATCCATGTCCGCATCCGCTTCGCGCACCCGCTCCCTGCTGCTGATCGGTGCCTTCGCCATTATCTACATTGGCTGGGGCACGACTTACCTGGCCAACCACTTCCTCTTGCTGGAAGTCCCGCCCTTTGTCATTGGCAGCCTGCGTTTCTCGATTGCCGGCCTGCTCGCCCTGGCCTGGGTGCTGCTCAGCGGCCAATTGCGCATCCAGCGCAGCGACTTGGGCGGCGTACTGATTGGCAGCCTGGCGCTGATTGCCGTCGGCCAGGGCGCGCTGATCTACGCCAACCAGTACCTGCCCACCGGCATGCTGGCCATGCTCTACACCACACTGCCGCTGTGGAGCGTGGCGCTGGAATGGCTGCTCGGTGAGCGTCCGCCGCTGTGGGTAATGTGTGGGCTGGCGCTGGCCTGCAGCGGGATTGTCCTGTTGATGAACAACGGCTTGGACCAACGCGCGTCGACTGAGCAATGGTTTGCCGGCCTGCTGGTGGTATTCGCCACACTGCTCTGGGCCGGCGGAGCCTGGCTTATGCGCCAGCGCCCGCCGTTTCGTTCCAGCTGGCTGGGACTAAGCCTGCAGATGCTGATCGGCGCGCTATTGCTGGCGTTGTTCGGCCTGTGGCATGGCGACTGGCAAGCGCTGGACCTGCGCGCAATTAGCGGCAATGCCTGGCTGTGGCTGGCGTATCTGGTGCTACCTGTCAGCCTGGGCGTGTATCCCGCGTATTTCTGGCTGTTGCGTGAAGTGCGCCCGAGCCTGGTGTCGACCTTCGCCTTCGTCAACCCAGTGGTGGCCTTGCTGCTCGGCTACCTGCTGCTGGGCGAACGGCTCAGCTTGATGGCACTGCTGGCCTGCGGCATCACCCTCGGCGGTGTAGTGCTGATTATCTTCGGCCGGCGTTAATCGCACAGCTGAGAAAGGGGCTTTAGCCGCGGACAAACAGTCAGCCTGTCGCGGCGAAAGCCCCTTCCACACCCAGCCAATCAGACCTGCAGCAATCGATCGCGCAGTTTCTGGATTTCATCACGCAACTGCGCGGCGGCCTCGAACTCTAGATCGCGGGCCAGGGCGTACATTTTCTCTTCCAGCTGACGAATGCGCTTGGTGATTTCGCTCGGTGAGCGCAGTTCGTTCTCGTAACGCGCACTTTCCTCGGCCGCCTGGGCCATGCCCTTGCGCTTCTTGCTGCGCGCGCCAGGCACCACGGCCCCCTCCAGGATGTCCTTAACGTCTTTGAACACGCCCTTGGGGGTAATGCCATTGGCTTCGTTGAAGGCGATCTGCTTGTTGCGCCGCCGCTCGGTTTCGCCGATGGCGCGCTCCATCGAACCGGTCAAGCGGTCGGCATACAGAATCGCCCGACCGTTGAGGTTACGGGCGGCGCGGCCAATGGTCTGGATCAACGAGCGCTCGGAACGCAGGAAACCCTCTTTGTCCGCATCAAGAATCGCAACAAGCGACACTTCCGGCATATCCAGGCCTTCGCGCAGCAGGTTGATACCCACCAACACGTCGAACGCGCCGATGCGTAAGTCGCGGATGATCTCGACGCGCTCTACGGTGTCGATATCGGAGTGCAGGTAACGCACCTTGACGCCGTGATCCCCAAGGTAATCGGTCAGGTCTTCGGCCATGCGCTTGGTCAGGGTGGTGACCAGCACGCGCTCCTCAATGGCCACGCGCTTGTGAATTTCCGAGAGCAGGTCGTCGACTTGGGTCAACGCCGGGCGCACCTCGATCTGCGGGTCAACCAGACCAGTCGGCCGCACCACCTGCTCAATCACCCTCCCAGCATGCTCGGCTTCATAGTTGCCCGGCGTGGCGGAAACGAAGATGGTCTGCGGGCTGGCGGCCTCCCACTCTTCGAAGCGCATTGGGCGGTTATCCAGCGCCGACGGCAGGCGGAAACCGTATTCGACCAGGGTTTCCTTACGCGAACGGTCGCCCTTATACATCGCGCCGACCTGCGGCACCGAGACGTGGGACTCGTCGATCACCAGCAGCGCCTGGTCTGGCAGGTAGTCATACAGCGTCGGCGGCGGCTGGCCAGAATCTCGGCCAGAGAGGTAACGCGAGTAGTTTTCGATGCCGTTGCAATAACCCAGCTCGATGATCATCTCCAGGTCAAAACGGGTGCGTTGCTCCAGGCGCTGCGCTTCCACCAGCTTGTTATTGCTGCGCAGGTACTCCAGGCGCTCAACCAGCTCGACTTTGATCTTCTCCACTGCCTCCAGCAGCACTTCACGCGGGGTGACGTAGTGACTCTTGGGGTAAAAAGTGAAACGCGGCAGCTTGCGGATGACCTCGCCAGTCAGCGGGTCAAAGGCCGAAATGCTTTCCACCTCGTCATCAAACAGTTCGATGCGAATGGCTTCCAGGTCAGATTCGGCCGGGTAAATATCAATCACATCGCCGCGCACGCGAAAGGTGGCACGGGCAAAGTCCATGTCATTACGGGTGTATTGCAGGTCGGCCAGGCGGCGCAGCAAGGCGCGCTGGTCCATTTTGTCGCCGCGATCGACGTGCAGCACCATCTTCAGGTACGACTCGGGGCTCCCCAGGCCGTAGATGCACGACACGGTGGTGACGATGATCGCGTCCGGCCGCTCCAGCAGCGCTTTGGTCGCCGACAGGCGCATTTGCTCGATGTGGTCGTTGATCGACGCATCCTTCTCGATAAAGGTGTCCGAGGACGGCACATAGGCTTCTGGCTGGTAGTAGTCGTAATACGACACGAAATACTCCACCGCGTTGTTCGGGAAGAAGCTCTTGAACTCCCCGTATAACTGCGCAGCCAAGGTCTTGTTCGGCGCCAGCACCAGCGTCGGCCGCTGGACTTGGGCAATCACGTTGGCGATGGAAAACGTCTTACCCGAGCCCGTCACGCCTAACAGTGTTTGGTGTGACAAACCTGCTTCAAGGCCTTCGACCATCTGCCGAATCGCCTCGGGCTGATCGCCGGCAGGCTGGAAACGGGTGACCAGTTGAAACTCGGACATGACGGACCTCGACAAGCGGATGTGACGCGGCCTGAAAGCCTACGTCAAAACCGGTGAAAAGCGTGTGCCTGTTGTCGCAGCACAGGTTATGCGCCGGTATACTACCGCCGCACTTACGCAACCCCTAGCCGGGTGTTGCCTGATCCCCACTTCTCCTCTTCAGAGCTGCCGCATCCATGAGTCTGTTCTCTGCCGTCGAAATGGCTCCGCGCGATCCTATCCTGGGCCTCAACGAAGCCTTCAACGCCGATACCCGCACGACCAAGGTCAATTTGGGCGTGGGCGTTTACTACAACGAGGAAGGCCGCATTCCGCTGCTACGCGCCGTAGCCGAAGCCGAGAAAGCCCGCATTGAAGCCCATGCCCCACGCGGCTACCTGCCGATCGAAGGCATTGCCGCCTATGACAGCGCCGTGCAGAAACTGTTGCTGGGTGCTGACTCTGAACTGATCGCCGCTGGCCGGGTGATCACCACCCAGGCCGTTGGCGGTACGGGCGCACTGAAGACCGGCGCTGATTTCCTCAAGCGCTTGCTGCCCAACACTGTGGTGGCGATCAGCGACCCAAGCTGGGAAAACCACCGCGCCCTGTTTGAATCAGCGGGTTTCCCAGTACAGAACTACCGCTACTACGACGCAGCCAGCCACGGCATCAACCGCACCGGCATGCTCGAAGACCTGAAAAACCTGCCTGCCCGCTCAGTTGTAGTGCTGCATGCCTGCTGCCACAACCCGACAGGTGTCGACTTGTCGCTGGACGATTGGAAAGCCGTGTTGGACGTGCTGCGCGAGCGCGAGCATGTACCGTTCCTCGACATCGCCTACCAGGGCTTTGGCGACGGCATCGAGCAAGACGCCTTTGCCGTGCGCCTGTTTGCCGCCTCCGGTATTCCGTTTTTCGTCTCCAGTTCGTTCTCGAAATCTTTCTCGCTGTACGGCGAGCGCGTCGGGGCCCTGTCGATTGTCACCGGCAGCCAGGAAGAAGCCGGCCGCGTGCTCTCGCAAGCCAAGCGCGTGATCCGCACCAACTACTCCAACCCGCCGACCCATGGCGCCACCGTGGTGGCCAGTGTGCTGAACAGCCCTGAGCTGCGCGCCCTGTGGGAAGAAGAGCTGGCCGGCATGCGCGAGCGTATTCGCGGCATGCGCATGGCCATGGTTGAACAGCTGGCTGCATTGAACTGCAAACGCGACTTCAGCTTTGTCGCTCAGCAGCGCGGTATGTTCTCCTACTCGGGCTTGACCGCCGAGCAGGTAGAACGTTTGAAAACTGAGTTTGGTATCTACGCAGTCAGCACTGGCCGCATCTGCGTCGCCGCGCTGAACCAGCGAAACCTGCCTGCGGTGACCCAGGCCATCGCCCAGGTGCTGTAAACCTGCTAAAAGGAAGTCAGCATATGCTTGACTTCCCTTTTTGAATCAGTAGGATACGCGCCATCGTTCCGCGATAGCTCAGTCGGTAGAGCAAATGACTGTTAATCATTGGGTCCCTGGTTCGAGTCCAGGTCGCGGAGCCAGTAGTTCATCGGGGTATAGCGCAGTCCGGTAGCGCGCCTGCTTTGGGAGCAGGATGTCGGGAGTTCGAATCCCCCTACCCCGACCATTTTTGGGTCGCAAGTGGTGCGAAATGCAGCTGGCTTTACACAGCTGTTCGCATAACACGCAGCTCGCATGCAACACCATTCAAGTTCGCTTGAATGTAAAAAACCCGCCTTGTGCGGGTTTTTTATTGCCTATCTTATGGCGCGCACCACGAACATAAATCACCAAAAACTATTAAAGCAATTCAATCCAAACATTTTACCAATCGCAGCCTCACCACTACGCTACACCTCAATGAAGAATAATTCTCACTCGAGGTGCGCCATGCTCAAGACCCTGACCTTCACCCTCATGCACTTCTGCATCGCCTTTGGTGTCACTTACGCCCTGACCGGCAGTATCGCAGCCAGTGGCCTGGTGGCGGCTATCGAACCGCTGTGCAACTCGGTGGGTTTCTACTTTCACGAGAAGGTCTGGCAGCGTATTGAGGGGCGTTCTAAAGCCGCCGCTGAACGCCCCACACATGCCTGGCTGCATCACCAGGCATGAGGCCTGGTGCGAGGGTAAAAACCCGAACAGGGCATAAAAAACAGCCAGCGGGGCACTGTGCCAATCCGCTACTATGCGCGACTCAACCACCATACGCGCCCGATCATGCCTGCTACCTCTCGCTTTCCTACCGCTCCTTTTGCATTTGCCTGCCTGCTTGGCCTCCTTGCGCTATTCGGCCTGTGGTACGGCATTGGTCAACCCGTCACATTGGCGGATGCCGCAACGCCCACGCATAAACTGCAGTGCGCGTCCTACACACCGTTCGACAAAGACCAATCACCCTTCGATCAACCAATGCAGCTGCGTCCGGAGCGAATGGAAGCCGACCTGGCGCTACTCGCCGAGCGCTTTGAGTGCCTGCGCACCTATTCGGTGACCGGCCTGGAAGAGTTGCCGAACATGGCGCGCAAACATGGCTTGAAGCTCATCGTCGGCGCCTGGGTCAGCCGAAACCCAGCTGACACCGCGGTTGAGATTGCCGGGCTGGTTAAAATCGCCAACGCACACCCGGATGTGGTGCAAGCAGTGATCGTCGGCAACGAAGCGCTGCTACGCAAGGAAGTGACCCCGCAGCAACTGGTGGTGTTGATTGAACAGGTCAAGGCACAGATCAAGCAGCCGGTAACCTATGCCGATGTCTGGGAGTTCTGGCTCAAGCATCCGGAAGTTGCTCCCGCAGTGGACTTCATCACCATCCACTTGCTGCCTTATTGGGAAGACAACCCGGCGGGTATCGAGAATGCGCTGCATGAAGTCGCCGAAGTCCGCCAGACCTTTGGCAACGCCTATGCCCCCAAGGACATCCTGATCGGTGAGACCGGCTGGCCAAGCGAAGGTCGCCAACGCGAAACCGCCGTACCCAGCCTGGTCAACCAAGCGAAATTCATTCGTGGTTTCGTCGCCATGGCCGAGCAAAACGGCTGGCGCTATAACCTGATCGAGGCCTTTGACCAGCCGTGGAAACGCGTCAGTGAAGGTGCCGTAGGGGGTTATTGGGGGCTCTACGATGCGGATCGCCAGGACAAATCAATCCTCGCCGGCCCGGTGTCCAACCTGCCGCAGTGGCCTACCTGGCTGATGATCAGCCTGGCACTTGCAGCCGCTACCCTGTTGTGGGCTGGCCGTCCCCATTCACCCCGCGCCGCGCTCTTGTTACCGCTGCTCGCGGCAGTGGGTGCTGCCTGTATCGGCCTGTTTGCAGAACTAACGCTGATCACCAGCCGTTACGTGGGCGAATGGCTCTGGGCAGGGGCACTGATCGTGCTCAACCTCATGGTGCTGAGCCATGGCGCACTGCTACTCAGCAGCCGAAATGGCTGGCGCGCACACACCTTCAACTGGCTGCATAGCCGGGGCGCACTGTGGTTGACCCTGAGCGGCTTTGCCGGTGCGGTGATGATGCTCGCGCTGGTGGTGGATGCGCGCTACCGCAGCTTCCCCAGCGCGGCACTGTTGCTACCTGCACTGGTCTACCTGTGCCGTCCGGTAGGCGGCTACCGCCGTGAAGTAGCCTTGCTTGCCTTACTGATCGGCGCCTGCATTGCACCGCAGCTGTACCAGGAAACCCTGAGCAACTGGCAAGCCATCGGCTGGGCGATGACCTGCGTGCTACTGGTGGCGGCGCTGTGGCGCAGCCTGCGGGTTAAAGCGCAAGCCGCCTAATCAGGCGATTTGCGGCGCACGCACCCAACGCAGCAGCGCCAGCACGACGGCAAAAACTGCCAGGCTGGCGCTGTACAACACCAGCGCCGGCAGGCCGAGCAGCAAGGCCGGCACTGCCAGTCGCTTGCCCCAAGCGCCGGGCAACACAAATGCCCACACCGCACAGACCAGCGCAGCCCAAGCCAATACACGGAAATGGATCAACCAGCCAAGGCTGGCACGCACCTGGCAAGCCATCTGCTGCGGGTCATCAACGCATAAACCAACCCACTGTGCGCCTTCCATCAGTTGGTAACGCAGCACAAAGCTCAGGGCCAGACACAGGGCCGCGGCGATCAGCAGAGCAGTCAGAGGCAAATAACGAGACATGGGTAACTCGGGCAATTGAAAAGGCTGCGTAGGATAAGCCGCCGCGTCGCGGATAACACCCCCCGAGATCGCCTACTCACCGCCGCTGCGGCTAGAATCCAGCCATGCTGATACGTCGCCTGATACTGATCGTCGCAAGCTTGCTCGGCCTCTGGATGCTGTGGGTCATTGTGCTGCCCACGCCCAGCGGCCCGCCTGCCAGCACCCCATCACACAGCGGCAGTTGGCGCTTAGCCGCGCACACCGTCAGTACGTTGCAGCCGTTCCAACTGGAAGCGCGCATCCTCGGGCGTGAAGACTATTACTTTGACCGCGGCGCCAAGCTCTCGCCAACCGATCTGGCGCTCGGCTGGGGACCGATGGCTGATCCGGAGGTGCTGCGCCATATCACTATCAGCCAGCGTAACCGCTGGTACTTCTGGCGCGCCGAACAACTGCCAATCGAACGCCGGCAGATCGAGATCCACAGCGCCAATATGCACCTGATACCCGCCAACCCGGCGGTAGCCAGCACCCTGGCCGGACTCAAAGAAGGTCAGCAGATTCGCCTGAGTGGACAGCTGGTGCGAATCGACGGTGACGATGGCTATCGCTGGATCAGTTCACTCAGCCGCGAAGACACCGGTGACGGCGCCTGCGAACTAATCTGGGTTGAACAATTGGCCGTATTGCCATGACGCACCCAGTTTCAAATGGTTCTTTTGCCTGAAAACTGACAGTTCTATAACTAAACGGCACTTAACCACGCTTATGTGGTCAAATCGACCCGCACCTGAAGCACTGCATCAGTCCTAGCTCTCAAGAGATTTAGCCATGTCGCCTGTCCCTCGTCTGCTTGCCCTTCTCAGTTGCCTCGCGCTGGTGGCTCCCGTCAGCGCCGCCGATATCGACGCCAGCAGTTATGGCTACCCGATCAGCAACCCTTTCGAAGCCACGCTGGCAACCACACCGCCTGAGCTGCGTCCGAAACTGCCGGCCGATGCGGACATCAACCAAAGTGACCACCAGATCAAATTGCGCCCGGAGCGCGAGTTTGAGTTGCCAGAAAACTTCTGGCCGGTGACCAAGATGCACTACCGCATTGCCAAACAGTCCGGCGAAGCGCCGCTGATCTTTATCATTGCCGGTACGGGCGCGCATTACGCCAGCAGCACCCCGGAATACCTGAAGAAGCTGTTCTACGGTGCGGGCTATCACGTGGTGCAATTGTCATCGCCGACCAGCTATGACTTCATGACCTCCGCCTCACGCTTTGCCACGCCCGGCATTACCCGTGAAGACGCCGACGATCTGTACCGCACCATGCAGGCGGTGCGCGCCCAGCATCCGCGCTTGAAAGTCAGTGAATATCACCTCACCGGCTACAGCCTGGGTGCGCTGCAGGCAGCCTTTGTCAGCGAACTGGACGAGACGCGTCGCAGCTTCAACTTCAAACGCGTGCTGCTGCTCAACCCGCCGGTCAACCTCTACACCTCGACCACTAATCTCGACCGCCTCGTGCAGACCAAGGTGGATGGCATCGACAACAGCACCACATTCTATGAACTGGTGTTGGGCAAGTTGACCCGCTACTTCCAGAACAAGGGCTACGTCGACATCAATGACGCCCTGCTCTATGACTTCCAGAACTCCGGCGAGCAGCTCAACGACGAGCAGATGGCCATGCTGATTGGCGCGGCTTTTCGCTTCTCAGCTGCCGATATCGCCTTTACCTCGGACCTGATCAACCGCCGCGGACTGATCACCCCGATCAACTACCCGATCAGCGAAGGCACTAGTCTTACGCCGTTCTTCCGGCGCGCCCTGCAGTGCGACTTCGACTGTTACCTGACCGAGCAACTGATCCCCATGTGGCGCGCACGTACTGACGGTGGCAGCGTGGCGCAGCTGATTGACCAGATCAGCCTGTATGGCGTCGCCGATTACCTGAAAAACAGCAGCAAGATCGCCGTTATGCACAATGCCGATGACCTCATCCTCGGCCCAGGTGACCTGGGCTTTTTGCGGCGCACCCTGGGGGATCGCCTGACCGTTTATCCGCTGGGTGGCCATTGCGGCAACCTCAACTACCGCGTCAATAGCGACGCCATGCTGGAGTTCTTCCGTGGCTAAGCCAACCTTTATTGCCGTGTTTTTCACCCTTGCGCTCGGTAGCGGCCTGGCGCATGCCCAGCACACCGTTGATGACGACGGTTTCAAACAACCGCTGCAGCACCTGCAGTTCAACCCGGGGCTTGACCAGCGCGAGTTTGAACGCTCGACCCTCAACGCGCTCAACGTCTATGACCCACTGGAGTCGTGGAACCGTCGCGTCTATCACTTCAACTACCGCTTCGATGAGTGGGTGTTCTTGCCGATTGTCGATGGCTACCGCTATATCACCCCCAACCTGGTGCAGACCGGCGTCAGCAACTTCTTCAGCAACCTGGGTGATGTACCCAACCTGCTCAACAGCGCGCTGCAGCTCAAGGGCAAGCGTGCCATGCAGACCACCGGGCGCCTGCTGCTCAACACCACCCTGGGTGTCGCCGGCCTTTGGGACCCTGCTACGCGCATGGGCCTACCTAAGCAGCGCGAAGACTTCGGTCAGACCCTTGGCTATTACGGCACACCTGCCGGGCCTTACCTGATTCTGCCGCTGCTGGGGCCATCGAACCTGCGTGATACCGGCGGTCTGGTGGCAGACTTTGCCGCCAAGAGCCAGGTCAATTGGTTAAATGTTGCCGAAGCCAGTGTCAGCCACCCAGAAATTACCCTGCTGGAAGTGGTCGACCAGCGCTCCACGGTGAACTTCCGCTACGGTCAGCTCAATTCACCGTTCGAGTACGAGAAAATTCGCTTCTTCTACCACGAGGCGCGCAAGCTGCAGATCGCCGAATAAGCCTGCGAGCTTGACCCAAGGGCCGCCCCCAGGTTTTAACCTGGCGCGGCCTTTAGTTTTTCGGAGTGTTTATCGATGCGTGTCGCCCAACTGGCCAAAGCCGCCGTCGTCAGCAGTGAGACCGTGCGTCACTACACCGATCTCGGCCTGCTCAGGCCTACGCGCAACCCGGATAACGGCTACCAGGAATACTCCAGCACCGACCTGCAACGCCTGCGTTTTATCGCGCGCGCCCGGCGCTTGGGTTTTAGCCTGAAAGACACACAGCAGATACTCACCAGTGCCGATAACGGCCAGGCGCCCTGCGCCGAGGTCCGTGACCTGCTCAGTGAACGCTTGGCGGCGCTACAGGCGCATATCGAGGAATGCCAGCGCCTGGCGCTGGTGATGCAGAACGCCTTCGACGACTGGGCCGACAAAGGCGAGTGCGCCCCCGATGGTCAGGCCATCTGCCGGTTGATCGAAGATTTCGAGCCGGATATCGAACGCCGCCCAGCGACGCCCTGCCCTGCCCACTAAAAACGCTTACTGAGCGTAACGACGATATAAGCCCGGCGGCACACCGCTGCTGTCGGTAGGCAACCAAGGGCCCTGCGGACTACCGGCCAAACTCCAGCCAGAGTTCCAGCGGTAATAGGTGCGCTCACGGTAATAGAGGTGAGAAGCACCACCCACCACGTACACCCCTAACTGCGCATTCCACTGGCTGTCCACCCCAGGTGGCGGGGCAAAGCGTGGGTGGTTGCTACTGCCACTTGGACTGGTAACGGGCGCGGTAGCCGTTGGTGTTTGCACGCAAGCACCGAGTCCCAGCAGGCCAATCAGCACGACGCCACGCAGTAACGACTTCATGGGGCTTTGCTGTCGGCACTGTCGATCCGCAGCTGCTGCAATTCCGTAGTCTTGCTGGCCAGCGGCTGGCTGCTACCTATCCATTCACCGGCCGTAGCGTTACCACTGCGCGAAATGCGCGCGACCAACTGCACCTGTTCGAAGCCGGATATCTTCAGCTGCGGCATCATCGCATCGCTATCTGACAGGCTGACCTCAGCCGGCAAATCAGCCACGCTCAGACGCTTGACCGCGAGCGGCATCGGCGGCCCGGAGACCGCTCGAGCAAACACGAACACCGCATCGCCCGGTTGCACCTTGCCCTGCAGCGCAGGGTCCAACTCAACCCGAACTTTAAGGCCCGGAGAGGTAGCGGGTGTTGACTGAGTGACGGGCTCGCCCAATTGCTCCTGAGCACGCTCAATCCCCCCCTGAATAGCCTGGCGAGACGGGTCTTCCGCCGGCAACACCGCTACCAGCTGCTGCCAGTGACCGATAGCTTTCTGGAACTGGCCGCTTTCATAGGCCGCAATCCCTAACAGCCCAAGACTGGTGACCTCCGCCGGATCGGCTTTCAGTGCTTCATCCGTCAACGCCTGCAATTGCGCGGTCCACTGCTTGTCACCGGCGAAATACAGCGCCTGTGCCCACTGCCCGAGCAACTCCGGCTCACGCCCGGCCACACCCACAGCACGCTCAAACGCCACGACGGCATCGGCGGCACGCTCCTGCGCCATGTAGGTACGCCCCAGGAAGTACCAACTTTCCGCCGACTCAGGGTTGCTCTTTACTGCGGCCTCCAAGCGTGCGGTCATTTCCTCGATGGTCTTCGGCTGCGCTGCAAAAACCTGCGCGCGCTCAACATCCCCAATAGCGCCCCAGTGCTGATAAAGACCATAACCCAGCAGCGGCATCAGCAGCGCGGCAATCAACGGGACCGTGCTGCCCAGCTTGCGCTGGGTCGGCTGCGCCAGCGCACCCTCAGTATCCGCGAGCAGCTCGCGAGCAGCCTCGTCACGGCCACTGGCCAACTGCTCAGCATTCAGTGCCCCGGCAGCGTGCTGGCTTTGCAGATCCAGCAAGCGCTCCTGATAAAGGGTCACGTTGAGTGCCGTACGGTCTTCCTCAGCCTGAACCTTGCGTGCACGCAGCACCGGGATCAGCAGAAACGCCAGGGCCGTCAGCAACAGCAGGCCAGCGCACAACCAGAATTCAATCATCAGTCTTTCTTATCCACAGGCGTTTGATTTAGCAAAGCAGCCAGACGTTGCTGTTCATCGGCAGACAGGCCGCTGGCGGTAACGCCCGGCTTGCTGCGACGGCGCAACAGGATGACCCCCAGCAGGACAAAACCACCGGCCAACAAGCCGGCCGGGCCATACCACAGCAGCAAGGTGCGCGCGGTGACCGGCGGTTTGTAGAGCACGAAATCGCCATAACGGCTGACCAGAAAATCTATGATCTGCTCGTTGCTCTGCCCCTCTTCCAGCATGCGGAAGATCTGCGCGCGCAGGTCCATGGCAATCGGCGCATCGGAGTCGGCAATGTTCTGGTTCTGGCACTTGGGGCACCGCAGCTCTTCGACCAGGTTGCGGTAACGCTCACGCTCCGCCTCACTGGCAAACTCGTAAGTGTCGATTGCGGCCTGAGCAGTGCCCAGCAAGGCCAACCCTAATACCGCAGCACTCAGCAGACGCTTCATGGCTGGGCCTCGTCGACAAGTGCCTGATACAGCGGCGCCAGCTGTTCGCGCCAGACACGCTCATCGATCACCCCGACAAACTTGTGGCGGATGATGCCGTCCTTGTCGATCAGGAAGGTCTCGGGTGCGCCATACACGCCCAGGTCCAGGCCCAGGGTGCCGCGCGCATCATTGATGTTCAGCTGATAGGGGTCATGGAACTCCACCAGCCACTTCTGCGCGGCGGCATTGTCGTCCTTGTAGTTGACCCCGTAGATGGTCACACCCAACTTGGCCAGTTTGTTCAACACCGGGTGTTCCACGCGGCAGGCCACACACCAGGTGGCCCAAACGTTGACCAGCGCCGGCTTGCCCTTGAGATCAGCGTCGGTAAGCGGCTTGCCATCCTGCACCGCCGGCAGGGAGAACGCCGGCAGGGGTTTACCGATCAACGCCGATGGCAGTTCGGAAGGGTCTAGAAACAAGCCGCGGTAGAGAAACACCGCGACGCCCAGAAAAACCACTAACGGCAACAGCAGCAGTAAACGCTTCATGCCTGCGCCCCCGCCATACCCAGGGCATCACGCACACGGGTGCGCACCTTCATCCGGTAGCGCTTATCCGCAGCGGCCAGGAAGCCACCGAGCCCCATCAACAAGGCGCCAAACCAGATCCAACGGACGAACGGTTTGATGTGGACACGCACCGCCCACGCACCGTCTTCCAGCGGCTCACCCAAAGCAACGAACAGGTCACGGGTGATACCGGCATCAATGCCCGCCTCGGTCATCACCGATTGCTGCACGGTGTACAGGCGTTTCTCGGGGTGCAGCACGGCAATTTGTTTGCCCGCTTCGAGGATCCGCACCGTGCCTTTATCCGACGTGAAGTTCGGCCCTTCAAAGTGCTCAGCCCCTTCGAAGATAAACTGGTAACCGCCGATTTCGACCGACTCGCCCGGCGCCATGCGCATGTCACGCTCAAAGCTGCCCACGCTGGTCAACACCACACCGAGGGCACACACCGCCATGCCCAAGTGCGCAGTTTGCATGCCCCAGTAGCTACGGGTCAGGCTTGGCAGCCCTTTGAGCAGGCCTTTGTGACGGGTTTTCTCAAGGATGTCGCGCACACCCGCCAGCACCACCCAAGCGGACAACAGGCAAACAGCGAGCACCGCCCAGTTGAAATCACCGACCAGGAACGTCGCGATAACAGCCAGCACCACGCTGCCGATCAGCACCGGGGCGAGCATGCCAAGCAACCACTGCACCGGTGTGTCCTTCCAACGCACGATCACACCGACGGCAATTACAGCCATCAGCAAGCCCATCAGCGGCACAAACAAGGCGTTGAAGTAAGGCGGCCCAACGGACAATTTCGCGCCAGTGGTGGCATCCAGCACCAAGGGGTAGAGGGTGCCGAGCAGGATCATCGCAGCGGACACCACCAGAATCAGGTTGTTGACCAGCAGCAAGGTTTCCCGCGACCACAGGGCAAAGCCAACTTGGCTTTTCACCACCGGCGCGCGGATGGCAAACAGCGCCAAGGAGCTGCCCACCACGATCAGCAGGAACACCAGAATAAACACGCCGCGCTCAGGGTCACTGGCGAAAGCATGCACCGAGGTCAGCACGCCGGAACGGACCAGGAAGGTGCCCAGCAGGCTCAAGGAGAACGCGGCAATCGCCAGCAGTACGGTCCAGCTTTTGAACACGCCGCGCTTTTCCGTCACAGCCAGGGAGTGGATCAACGCGGTGCCGACCAACCAGGGCATAAAGGAGGCGTTTTCCACCGGATCCCAGAACCACCAACCACCCCAGCCAAGTTCGTAGTAGGCCCACCACGAGCCCAGCGCGATACCGATGCCAAGAAAGGCCCAAGCGACGATGGTCCACGGCCGCGACCAGCGCGCCCATGCTGCATCGAGCTTGCCGCCCAGCAACGCCGCAATGGCGAAGGCGAAGGCCACAGAGAAGCCGACATAGCCCATGTAGAGCATCGGCGGGTGGATGATCAGACCGAAGTCCTGCAACAGCGGGTTGAGGTCACGGCCATCAGCCGGGGTGTCAAACAGCAGCCGCTCGAACGGATTGGACGTGATGATCAAAAACAACAAAAAGCCGATACTGATGATGCCCATGACCGCCAGCACACGGGCGAGCATCTCTTCCGGCAACTGCCGCGAGAAGATCGCCACAGCAAAGGTCCAACCGGCAAGGATCAGCCCCCACAGCAGCAGCGACCCCTCGTGGGCGCCCCACACGGCGCTGAATTTGTAATACCACGGCAGCGCACTGTTGGAGTTGTTGGCCACATAAGCGACGGTGAAGTCGTCGATCATAAAGGCATAGGTCAGGCAGACGAACGCAAACAGCATAAAGACGAACTGCCCCCAAGCAGCCGGCTGCGCCAGGCTCATCCATTGCCGGTCACCCCGCCAGGCACCGATCAACGGCAGTGTTGCCTGCACCAGCGCCATGCACAGCGCCAGAATCATCCCCAGATGGCCGAGTTCAGGGATCATTGTGCGTACTCCGATGGGGACGCTTGCTTGGCCGCTTTGGCCGCGTCGTGCTGCTGTTTCATGCCGCTCTGCTCCAAGGCCTGCATGACTTCCGGCGGCATGTAGTTTTCGTCGTGTTTGGCCAATACTTCATCGGCAATCAGCACGCCGCTGGCATCGAGCTTGCCCATGGCGACGATGCCCTGCCCTTCGCGAAACAGGTCCGGGAGGATGCCGCTGTAGCGGATGGTCACGCTCTTGGCGCCGTCAGTGACGACAAAATCGGTGTCCAGTGAGTCGCTGGAGCGCTTCACCGAGCCCTCCTCAACCAGGCCGCCAGCACGGATGCGGGTGTCCTGCGGGGCTTCGCCGTTGGCGATCTGGGTAGGGGTGTAGAACAGGTTGATGTTCTGCTGCAACGCACTCAGGGCCAGCGCCACAGCGATGCCGACACCGGCGATGATTGCCAGGACGATATACAGGCGTTTTTTACGCACGGGGTTCACTTCGACTCCTCCCGGCGCAAACGACGCGCCTCGTCTTGCAGATAACGGCGACGCGCCAGGATTGGCAGCGCCACATTCAGCCCCAGCACAGCCAGGCTGATGGCATAACAGGACCAGACATAAGGCCCGTGGGTGCCCATGGCGAGAAACTCGCTGAAGCTGGCAAAACTCATAGCCCCTTCTCCACCTGCGCCTTGATCTCGGTTTTAGCCCAACTGCTGCGGGCCTCGCGCTTGAGCACTTCCAGGCGCATGCGCATCAGCAGCACGGCCCCAAAGAAACAGTAGAAGCCCAGTACCATGATCAGCAGCGGCATCCACATCTCAAACGGCATGGCTGGCTTGGCCACCACACTGAAGGTGGCCGGCTGGTGCAGGGTGTTCCACCACTCCACCGAGTATTTGATGATCGGGATGTTCACCACACCCACAATGGCCAGCACCGCACAGGCCTTGGCCGCGCTGTCACGGTTGGTGATGGCATTGCCGAGGGCGATTACACCGAAATACAGGAACAGCAGAATCAGCATCGAGGTCAGGCGAGCATCCCAAACCCAGTAAGTACCCCAGGTCGGCTTGCCCCACACCGCACCGGTCACCAGAGCGATCGCCGTCATCCAGGCGCCGATGGGTGCGGCCTGCTGCAAGGCGACATCGGCCAGTTTCATTTTCCACACCAGCCCGACAACGCCGGCCACCGCCAACATCACGTAGATCGACTGCGCGAGAAACGCTGCAGGCACATGGATGTAGATGATGCGAAAGCTGTTGCCCTGCTGGTAATCCGGCGGCGCAAACGCCAGGCCCCAAACCAGGCCGACCGCCAACAGCACAGCGGCGGCCAGGGCCAACCAGGGGAGCCAGCGGCTGCTGATTTCATAAAACCATTTAGGCGAGCCGAGCTTGTGAAACCACATCCAGTTCATCAGGTTACTCATCAGTGCTAGGGCTGATCAGGGCGCAGGCAGGCACCGCGATCAACCGGCCATTCAGGCTTATTGTCTACTCAGCGACACTGATCGTCAGACCAGCGGCGATGGCAAAAGGTGTCAAGGTCACCGCCAATGCGGTGAGGCTGGCCAGCCACAACAAGTGACCAACCGCCGGCAATCCTTGCAGGCTGGCTTGTAGCGCACCGCTGCCGAGAATCAGCACCGGGATGTACAACGGCAAAATCAGCAACGCGAGCAACAGGCCGCCACGCTTCAGACCCACCGTCAGCGCCGCGCCAACTGCGCCCAGTAGGCTCAGCACCGGCGTACCGAGCAGCAGCGAGATCAGCAGCACCGGCAGGCAGCGCCCCGGCAAACCCAACATCAACGCCAGCAGTGGCGCCAACAGCACCAGCGCCAGGCCAGAGAACAGCCAGTGTGCCAGCACCTTGGCCAGAACCAGAAGAGCCAGGGGGTGCGGCGAAAGGACCCACTGCTCCAGCGAGCCGTCCTCGAAATCACTGCGAAACAGCCCGTCCAGCGAGAGCAGCACGGCCAATAGGGCCGCCACCCACACCAGCCCCGGCGAAAGGCTTTGTAACAACTGCGTCTGCGGCCCCACCGCCAATGGGAACAACGCAATCACAATGGCAAAGAACACTAACGGATTGGCCAGCTCGGCCGGGCGGCGAAACAACAAGCGCGCCTCGCGGGCGAGCAATAGGCTAAAGACATTGCTCATAACGGACGCTGCCCCAGATCAAGCTCGCGGTAACCGGCCGGCTTGACCGTCAATTCATGGTGCGTGGTCAGCACCACCAGGCCACCTTGCTGACAATGCGCGGCGAGATGGTTCTCCAGCTGCGCCACTGCCGCCTTGTCCAGCGCAGTAAACGGTTCATCCAGCACCCACAGCGACGGGCCTGGCAGATACAAACGCGCCAACGCGACACGGCGCTGCTGCCCGGCGGACAAGGTGTGGCAAGGCACATCTTCAAACCCGCGCAGCCCCACCGCCGCCAGAGCCTGCCAGATGGTCTCGCGCTCTACCGGCTGATGCAGGGCGCAAAGCCAGGTGAGGTTTTCCTCGGCGGTAAGCAAGCCCTTGATGCCGGCGGCATGTCCAATCCACAGCAGGTTGCGCGCAAGCTCGGCGCGCTGCGCGGTCAACGGGCGACCATTCAGACGAATCTCACCAGCAGTGGGCTGCATCAACCCAGCCAGCAAGCGCAGCAGACTGGTTTTACCACTGCCATTGGGGCCCGCCACCTGAAGCATTTCACCGGGAACCAGACGCAGCTCCACACGCTCGAAGAGCATGCGCCAGTCTCGCTCACAGGCGAGCGCAACGGCTTCAAGAAGAGGGCTGGTCAAGGCATCGGCACCTAAGATGGATGGCAAAAGCTGTTCAAGTCGGCAGCGTCTTGGCCGCTATACTGACGCAAATGGAATGCGCAGCCGAACCAGACGGGGCGCGATTATACATGCCCAGCTCCGCCTGCCGCAGCGGGCATTTTCGACAGGGTGTAACCCGCCAATGAGCGAAATCAGCAGCCCGCGGCCTATTGCGCCAACGCCCCCCAGCAGCCGCCCCAGCGCTGTCGCGGCGGACCTGGCAGTGAAACTGTTACAGCCCATGCAAGGCTTGCTGACCAGTGGCGAAACCGCCAAGGCCGAAGTCATCGCACTCAAGGAAGTGGCGCAGAGTTTTCAGGTGCTGCTCAAGCTGACCCTGAATAATGGAAATCAGGCGACCCTTGAGGCCAACAGCCCGCGCCCGCTGGCCCAGGGCACATCCCTGGCCGTAACAGCCCTGTCGGAAACCCGCCTGGCTCTGTCCCTGTTGATGGGAGGGGACAAACCTCTGACCAGCCTGGACCTCGATCAATTGCCCGTTGGCACCCTACTGCAGGGCAAGGTAGTGGCACGCGAACAATTGCTGCAGGGCCGCTCGCAACAGGTGATCTACAAGGTGCTGGTCAGCTTGCTCAATACGCCACTGGCTGGCAGCAAGCTGTCTCTGGAAACCCCACTGGCACTGCCTTTGGGTAGCCTGCTCAGCGCTCAGGTACAGGGCAGCCAGGCGCTGAATTTCCTGCCTCTGAGTGGCCGCCTTGACCAACTTGCCCTGAGCCAGCAACTGGGCAACCAAAGCAACCGCCAGGGCTCACTGGAAGGACTGTTCGGCGCCCTACAAGGTATGCGTGGCAATGCCGACATGAGCGAAGGCCTGCGCACCAGCATCGATAAACTCTTCGGCATCATGCCCGACGCCGCGCAGTTGAGCAGCGCCAAAGGCCTGGCTGCCGCCCTTGAAAACAGTGGCATCCTGCTGGAAAGCAAATTACTTGGCGGTCAGGGCCAGGCACTGCCGAACGACCTGAAAGCCAACCTGCTGCGCCTGATCGCTCAATTACTGCCGAACCTGTCCACCGGCACACCACTGGCCGCAGCCACCGCAGGGACATCGCTGGCCCAGGCGATGCCCGCCCTCGCACGCGACCTGCTCGGCAACCTGGGCAAAGCCACGAATCGCCAGCAAGCGCTGAATTTCCCCCTGCCCTCACGCCTGCTACAGGCCATGGAAGGTGAGGCCGACCTGGAAACCATGCTAAAGCTCGCCGCGGCTGCCCTCTCTCGCCTGCAGACCCACCAACTCTCCAGCCTTGCGCAGAGCCAAGTCGGCCCGGATGGCAACCTGCTGACCACCTGGCAACTGGAACTGCCGATGCGCAATCATCAGGAATTGGTTCCACTGCAGGTAAAAATCCAGCGCGATGAAAGCAACCCACAAGGCAAACCCGATAAAAAGGAAACCCTGTGGAAAGTCGAACTGGCCTTTGATCTGGATCCGCTAGGGCCCTTGCAGGTGCGGGCGCAATTGGCCCATGGCCGTCTTTCTAGTCAGTTGTGGGCTGAGCGCAGCAGCACCGTCAACCTGATCGATGCGGAGCTGGATAACCTGCGTCAACGCCTGAATGCCGCCGGCGTGCAGGTTGGCGAGCTGGCTTGCAACCAAGGCACGCCGCCACGCGGGCCGCGCACGACGCTGGAACAGCGCTGGGTGGATGAAACCGCATGAAGAAGACCGCACCCCGCCAAGCCATCGCCCTCACCTACGACGGCCAGAAAGCGCCCGTACTCAGTGCCAAAGGCGATGACGAACTGGCCGAAGCCATTCTGGCGATTGCCCGCGAGTACGAAGTACCGATCTATGAAAATGCCGAGCTGGTGCGATTGTTGGCGCGACTGGAACTGGGTGATGCAATTCCCGAGCAGCTGTATCGCTGTATCGCGGAAATCATCGCCTTTGCATGGTATTTGAAAGGTAAGGCACCGGCCGGTAGCGAACGGGATACCGACATCACACCGCCGCTGCGTTTATTGGCAGGACCGCCAGAGTGAAGGCAGCCTCAGGAGCGCTGCAGTTTGGCCTGCTGCATCTTGCTGACCAACTCAGCCTCGGCCTTACTCAGACCGCATGACTGGGTCAGATCATCCACGCTGGCACCCATACCCGCCAAACGTGCAGCCTGAGTGAATGACAGGCTGCTGGGATCACGCTGCTCAATCTGATTAAGTTTGTCCGGCAAAGGTGCAACAACCCTGCGCAATTCGTGCAACTCCTCACCCATCTGCACGCTACCAGTCAGGTAGGCATCCAGCCGCCGGCTAAGTTCTTTGAGCCGGCGATCACGGACTGCGTCACGCTCACCTTGCAACTTGATAAAGTCGCGCAACTGCCTGACGAGCCAGATACTGACGCATACCAGCCCCAGGCAGACCAGGGCTAATGCGACCAGCAGCGCTTCGAGCATGACTTAGATGCTCTCCAGATCGGACCACTCTTCTTCGCTCATCATCTTGTCCAGCTCAACCAGAATCAGCAGCTCGCCGTTCTTGTTGCAAACGCCCTGGATAAACTTGGCAGATTCGTCATTGCCCACGTTCGGAGCAGTTTCCACTTCAGACTGACGCAGATAAACCACTTCGGCCACGCTATCGACCAAGATACCGACCACTTGCTTGTCGGCCTCGATAATCACGATACGGGTATTATCGGTCACCTCGGTAGAGTCCAACCCGAAGCGCTGACGTGTATCGATGACTGTGACCACATTGCCGCGCAGGTTGATGATGCCCAGCACATAGCTCGGCGCACCCGGCACAGGGGCAATTTCGGTGTAGCGCAGGACTTCCTGAACCTGCATCACATTGATGCCATAGGTTTCGTTATCCAGGCGGAACGTTACCCACTGCAGAATCGGATCATCAGAACCTTGTGCAGAACTTTTCTTCATGTCCCTAGCCTCGTCATGAACCGCTCGCGGCGGCGATCGCGGGTGTATACCCCGCTGTGATTACTATAGATGCAAAGCTGCGCACCTCGCACAGCCCCGCGTTATTCAATGCACCTGCTTGGCCGCCATGCGCTTGGCAGCACCACTGGCAATCAACTCGGCCAGGGATTCGACATCCAGCAAGGCACACATGTGTTCAATCACCGTACCCGCGAGCCACGGACGCTGCGTACGCTGGCTGCGCCATTTAACCTCGTCGGGATTCAGCCGAATCGAGCGGCTGACTTGATGCACCGCCAGCCCCCACTCATAACCTTCAACGGAAATTACATACTGCAACCCTTCGCGAAAATCATCGCGATAACGGTCAGGCATCACCCAGCGCGCTGTATCCAACACTTTCAGGTTACCGGCCTGGCTCGGCAGTATGCCGAGAAACCAGTCAGGCTGACCAAATAATGGTGTCAGCTCCTGACCCTCCAGGGGATAAATCGAACCCAGGCACACCAGCGGAACGGCTAAGGTCAGCCCAGCCACATCAAATAACAGGCATTCGAAAGACCCTTGCGCCCATTCAGGCCGCCCCTGCGGTACCGCCTCAGGTACCACCAACATCTGCGGCTCTGACTTCACCGACTCAGTCACTACAACAGTTTCTACAACCTCTGGCAGCGACTCGACGTGAACTTCAACGTGCGCAGTGGGCATCTCGAAAGTGGGCAGCACCAATGGACGTGGCGCCAGCTCAGCCAGAGGCTTGACCTTAGCGACGCTCACCTGCGGCATGCTGCGCGCATCGCGCACCTGCTCTTCCAGCACCGCGGCCTCGAATTCATCCAACGTGATGCTATCGACAAACTCGACCGCAGCCTCCTGCAACAAGCCATCCAAATAGGACTGCAAGACCTGTTGCGAACGTGTAGCGGTGGCTAAAGGACGACTCATCAAGACAACTCGCAATAACAATCTGTACAGACTATCGGCCGCGCTAGCGACAGACTTGAGCCCATATCTTCAGCATAGTCGTTCATCTCAAGCGACCTGAGCAGCAATCTGCTGAGAAAGCAGGTGTTTGAGTAAGGCGCGATAAGCAAGTACACCGCGGCTGTTGCTATCAAACGTTGACGGGGTCACCCCTGCCCGACTGGCATCACGTAAACGCGTATCAACCGGAATATAGGCCGGCCACAGGTGATCAGGGTAACTGTTGCGCAACACACGCAGCGTGCCCATCGACGCTTGGGTACGACGGTCGAACAGGGTCGGTACGATGGTGTACGGCAACGCCTGCTGACGCGAACGGTTGATCATCGCCAGGGTATTGACCATCCGCTCCAAGCCTTTTACGGCCAGAAATTCAGTCTGCACAGGAATTATCAGCTGCTGACTTGCCGCCAAGGCATTGACCATCAGCACGCCAAGCAAGGGCGGACTGTCGATCACCGCATGATCAAAATCCTGCCAAAGCTGCGCAAGGCTCTTGGCTATCACCAAACCCAAGCCACTCTGCCCGGGTGACTGGCGCTCCAGGGTGGCCAGTGCAGTGCTGGACGGCAGCAGGGAGATACGCTCATCACTGGTGGGCAGGAGCAGCTGCTGGGGCAAACCGCGCGGTACAGCGCCTTTATGTTGGAACAAATCGAAGCTGCTGTGTTCCAGGCTGTCCGGGTCGTGCCCGAAGTAGCTGGTCATCGACCCATGGGGATCGAGATCAACGATCACCACACGCTTGCCGGCATCTGCCAACAGGCCTGCCAGAGCGATTGATGTGGTGGTCTTACCGACTCCACCTTTTTGATTGGCTACTGCCCAGACTCTCATCGTTATCATCCTCCCGGTTCAGCTGCAGCCTGACCGAGAACGGGGCCACCCTATGGGGCCGGCGACGGGGGATTGACGGCACCCGCTTGCGGGACCGGCGCTGCTGGGGCTTTTGCAGGTTGCGTGCCAGCACGTTGCAACGCCGCATCAGGCTTAGCATTGGCACTGCCCACACCGCTAACGCTGCGACGTACGTCTAGATTACGCGAGATCACTAACACGACGCGACGATTGCGCCCGCGCCCTTCAGCGGTGGTGTTATCCGCGACGGGCTGGAACTCACCATAACCGACCGCTGCCAGGCGGCTGGGGTTGACCCCATCCATCGTCAGCATACGCACGATACTCGCAGCCCTTGCGGTAGAAAGCTCCCAGTTGGTCGGGAACTGAGCCGTCTGAATCGGCAGATTATCGGTAAAGCCTTCCACGTGTATTGGATTTTCGTACGGCGCCAGAATTTTGGCTACCTTTTCGATAATATCGAACGCTGCATTGTTAGGAATGGCATCGCCGCTGGTGAACAACAGGCTAGAGCTGAGCTCAATCTCGATCCACAGCTCATTTCCACTGACCTTCAGCTGATCCGACTGAATCAAGTCGCCGAAAGCCTCGCGCACACTGTTGGCAATATTCTGCAGATCATCAGCCGAAGACTGAGCGCTTTCTTCATCCACCAAGGAACGGTCCGACTCCGTGGTCCGCGGACGCTCGTCACCAACCGGAATCGGTTTGATAGCGCGATCAGGTTGATTGAACACCCCGGTCAGGCTGTCAGAAAGAATTTTGTACTTGCCTTCATTGAGCGAGGAAATCGAGTACATGACCACAAAAAAGGCGAACAGCAGAGTAATGAAGTCGGCGTAAGAGACTAGCCACCGCTCATGATTTTCATGCTCTTCTTGATGACGCCGGCGGGCCATAAGGTGTCCCCATCAATCCATGAAGCCTTGCAGCTTCAGTTCGATAGAGCGCGGGTTTTCACCCTCCGCAATCGACAGGATGCCTTCAAGCAGCATCTCGCGATAACGGGATTGGCGCTGAGCGATAGCTTTGAGCTTGTTACCAATGGGCAATAACAACAGGTTGGCAAAGCCAACACCGTAGATGGTTGCCACGAACGCCACGGCAATTCCGCTGCCAAGCATGCTTGGGTCGGCCAGGTTACCCATCACATGGATCAAGCCCATCACCGCACCGATAATCCCGATGGTCGGCGCATAACCACCCATGCTTTCAAACACTTTTGCCGCCTGAATATCACGGCCTTCCTGGGTGTACAGATCGACCTCGAGAATACTGCGAATAGCCTCAGGCTCGGCGCCATCGACCAACAGCTGCAAGCCTTTGCGCGCATAGGGATCGGGTTCGGCATCTGCCACGGCCTCAAGACCGAGCAAACCCTCTTTGCGGGCAGTCATGCTCCAACCAACCACCCGGTTAATACCACCGGCCAGGTCCACGCGCGGCGGAAAGAATATCCAACTAATAATGGCCAGCGCCCGTTTGAACACATGCACGGGTGCCTGCAAAAAAGCCGCACCCAAGGTACCGCCAATCACAATCAATGCAGCCGGCCCATTGAGCAGGGCCGCAGCATGGCCCCCTTCGAGGTAGTTGCCGCCAAGAATGGCGACAAACGCCAGGATGACCCCAATAAGGCTCAGTACATCCATTAAATACAGGTCTCCGCCAGGTGCCTGCCGATATCATCCAGCGGATAAATCGCATCAGCCAGGTTGGCTTTTACAATAGCCATCGGCATGCCGTAGATCACGCAGCTGGCTTCGTCTTGCGCCCACACCTGGCTTCCACTCTGCTTTAGCAGGCGAGCGCCCTCACGGCCGTCCGCCCCCATACCTGTGAGCACCACTGCCAGCACCTTGTCACCATAAGACTTGGCAACGGAACCGAAAGTGATATCGACACAGGGTTTGTAATTCAGGCGCTCATCGCCAGGCAGGATTTTCACCACGCCCCGCGCATCGACCATCATCTGCTTGCCACCCGGTGCGAGCAGTGCCAGACCGGGACGCAAGACATCACCGTCCTCAGCTTCCTTGACACTGATGCGGCAGAGCTTGTCGAGACGTTCGGCAAAGGCTTTGGTAAAGGCAGCCGGCATATGCTGGATCAGCACGATTGGCGCTGGAAAATTCACCGGCAATTGAGTCAGTACCCGCTGAAGCGCAACCGGCCCACCGGTGGAAGTACCGATCGCAACAAGCTTGTAGGATTTACGTTTTGGCGCCGCACTGGCAACAACGGGGGCAGGCGCCACAGCTGGACGGCTTGGCGTGCTGGCAGAGGTTACTGGACGCGCCGCAGGCTTGGCTGCTGCAGCGGGTATAGCTGCGGGAGTAGAGACAGGCGATGGGCTGAAACTGCGACGATTACTGCGGGCAATCGTATGAATTTTCTCGCAAAGCAGTTGCTTAACTCGCTCTGGATTGCGCGAAATGTCCTCAAAATTCTTCGGCAGAAAATCCACCGCACCGGCTTCCAGCGCATCCAACGTCACTCGCGCACCTTCATGGGTTAGCGAGGAGAACATCAGTACGGGTGTCGGGCAGCGCTGCATGATGTTACGTACAGCGGTGATGCCATCCATCATCGGCATCTCGTAATCCATGGTAATCACATCGGGCTTGAGCGCCTGCGCCTGCTCGATGGCTTCACGGCCGTTAGTGGCGGTGCCGATTACCTGGATATTCGGGTCGGCTGAAAGAATTTCCGACACGCGCCGGCGGAAAAAACCGGAGTCATCAACCACCAACACCTTAACAGCCATAAACACTCCTAAACGGCGCCACAGATAGCTGCGCCGCTAACAATCAGATGCGCCGCGCGTAACGCTTGAGCATGCTCGGCACGTCAAGAATCAGGGCAATACGACCATCACCGGTAATGGTTGCACCCGACATGCCTGGCGTACCCTGCAGCATTTTGCCCAGCGGTTTGATGACCACTTCTTCCTGTCCGACCAGTTGATCGACCACGAAGCCAATACGCTGACTGCCAACAGTGAGAATCACCACATGCCCCTCACCCTGCTCCACGTGTGCTGCACTGCCGATCAACCAGCGCTTGAGATAGAACAGCGGCAACGCCTTGTCGCGCACGATCACCACTTCCTGGCCGTCAACCACATTGGTTCGCGACAGATCGAGGTGGAAAATCTCGTTCACGTTGACCAGTGGGAAAGCAAACGCCTGATTGGCCAACATCACCATCAGTGTTGGCATAATCGCCAGGGTCAGCGGCACCTTGATAACGATTTTTGAGCCCTGTCCCTTGACCGAAAACACATTGACCGTGCCGTTGAGCTGGGAAATCTTGGTTTTCACCACATCCATGCCCACGCCGCGCCCAGACACATCGGAAATCTCAGTCTTGGTCGAGAAGCCCGGGGCAAAGATCAGGTTGTAGCATTCGAACTCATTGAGACGGTCGGCAGCGTCTTTATCCAGCAAGCCTTTCTCCACGGCTTTGGCGCGCAGTACATCCGCGTCCATGCCCTTGCCATCGTCAGAGATCGACAAGAGGATGTGATCACCCTCCTGCTCGGCGGACAATATCACCTTACCGCCACGCGCCTTACCTGAGGCTTCACGCTCTTCCGGGGTTTCAATGCCATGGTCAACCGCGTTGCGCACCAAGTGGACCAGCGGATCAGCCAAGGCTTCAACCAGGTTCTTGTCGAGGTCAGTTTCTTCACCGACCAACTCCAAGTTGATCTCTTTCTTAAGGTTGCGCGCCAAATCGCGAACCAGCCGAGGGAAGCGCCCGAACACCTTCTTAATGGGTTGCATGCGGGTTTTCATCACCGCAGTCTGCAAGTCAGCCGTCACCACATCCAGGTTCGACACCGCTTTAGACATAGCCTCATCGCCACTGCTCGATCCGAGTCGCACCAAGCGGTTTCGCACCAGCACCAGCTCGCCAACCATGTTCATGATTTCGTCGAGCCGTGCGGTATCGACCCGCACAGTGGTTTCCGCTTCACTGGGCGGCGCAGCCTTCTCAGCAACAGGCGCAGCGACCGGAACTGCAGGAGCTTTTGCAAGCTCAACCTTAGCGGCAGGTTTTGCCGCAGGTTTGGCGGCTGCTTTGGCAGGCTCTGCAGGCTTGGCAGTCGGCGCAGGCGTTACAGGTTTGATCGCTTCAGGCTCAACAAACTTGCCTTTGCCATGCAGCTGATCAAGCAGTGCTTCAAACTCGTCATCCGTGATGTCGCCACTCGGCGCAGCAGCGGACTCAGCCACCGCTTCAGGTGCAGCAGGCGCCGATACAGGAGGAGGCGCAAACTGACCTTTACCGTGCAACTGATCGAGCAACGATTCAAATTCATCGTCGGTGATTTCATCACCGCCCGTGGCCGTTGCTGCAGGTGCCGCCACAGCAGGCACAGCGGGAGCTACAGCCACATCAGGTGCTACAAATTGGCCTTTGCCATGCAGCTGATCAAGCAACGACTCAAACTCATCATCAGTGATTTCATCACTGCTTGCAGCCGCAGCCATTGGCGCCGGAGAGTCCCCCAAGGCGCCTAATAACTGCTCGAATTCAGTGTCCGTGATATCGCCAGCGGCCTCTTCAACCTCGACTGCAACCTCAGGTTCAGATTCCAGCTCAGGCTCGGCGTGTGCTTCAACGGGTGCGGCATCATCAGCACCCGCCGGTTCAGCCAACCGCGCCAAGGCGGCAAGCAGCTCAGGCGTAGCCGGAGTGAGATCGGTACGTTCACGGACCTCGGTAAACATGCTGTTGACGGCATCCAGTGCTTCCAGCACCACATCCATCAACGCGGAGTCGACGCGCCGCTCACCCTTACGCAGGATGTCAAAGACGTTTTCTGCGATATGGCAGCATTCCACCAGCTCATTGAGCTGGAGAAAGCCAGCACCACCTTTGACGGTGTGAAACCCGCGAAAAATGGCGTTGAGTAGATTCATGTCGTCCGGGCGACTTTCCAGCTCTACAAGCTGCTCAGACAGTAGTTCAAGAATCTCGCCGGCCTCTACCAGGAAGTCCTGGAGGATTTCTTCATCGGCGCCGAAGCTCATAAGACGTGCTCCTAAAATCCCAGGCTGGAAAGCAGGTCGTCGACATCATCCTGATTGGATGCGACGTCTTCACGCTTATCGGCATGAATCTGCGGACCTTCACCACGCGAAGGCTCTTTTTGTTTTTCTTGTTCGGCGCGGAGCAACTCATGGTTGTGCTCAATGCCGGCAAACTGATCAACCTGACTGGCCATCAGCACCAGTTTCAGCAAGTTGCTTTCCACTTCGGTAACCAGCTGCGTTACACGTTTGATCACCTGGCCGGTCAGGTCCTGATAATCCTGAGCCAACAGGATGTCATTGAGGTGTGCAGAAATCTTGGCACCGTCGCGCTCGCTTCGCGCGAGAAACAGCTCCACACGCTTGGCTAACTCGCGAAAGCCATCGGCACTCATTTCGCGACGCATGAAGCGTCCCCAATCACCGCTGAGGCTTTGTGCTTCATCGCTGAGATCATTTACCAGCGGGGCACTTTGCTCGACCAGATCCATGGTGCGATTGGCCGCTTTTTCGGTCATCGTCACCACATAATTCAGGCGCTCAGTGGCATCGGTAATTTGCGAAACCTCAGTGGCATGTGGCACACGGGGGTCGAGCTGGAAATTGACGATGGCGTTATGCAGCTCACGAGTCAGCTTACCGACTTCATGGTAAAGACCACGGTCACGTGCCTTATTGAGCTCATGTATCAGCTGTACCGCTTCACCAAAGTTGCCTTGTTCCAGGCTATCTACCAGTTGGCGAGCGTTGTATTTCAGGGTCGACTCAAGGTCACCTTGAACGGAATCTTTATGCTCCATAGCACCCTCGTGGCAAACATCAGCCGTTGACCCGCTCGAAGATCTTTTCAATCTTCTCTTTCAGCACTTGGGCTGTGAACGGCTTGACCACATAACCGTTAACCCCCGCCTGGGCTGCTTCGATGATCTGATCACGCTTGGCTTCCGCCGTGACCATCAGCACCGGCAAGGTTTTCAAGCGATCATCCGCACGCACTGCGCGCAACAGATCGATACCCGTCATGCCAGGCATGTTCCAGTCAGTCACGAGGAAATCGAAGCTACCGCTTTGCAGCATGGGCAGCGCGGTGACGCCATCATCCGCTTCCGCGGTGTTGGTGAACCCCAAGTCACGCAGAAGGTTCTTGATGATCCGTCGCATCGTTGAAAAGTCATCAACGATGAGGATTTTCATGTTCTTGTCCAAGTCGACCTCCGTACAGTCCCAAACGCAGGCAGCAACCTGCATGCGCTTTTAATCGTGAAACCGGCCCAGCATCAGCGAATACAACTCAATGTGCGCGCCACTCACCCAGTCGAGCACGTAAACGTGCGGCACACTGACTGTGTAGTTGGCTGACACGTGATTCGCTAACCCCTAACACCTCGCCGATCTCTTTAAGATTCAGTTCTTCATCGTAATATAGCGCTAACACCAAGCGCTCGCGCTCCGGCAGGTTGGCAATGGCATCTGCCAGGGCCGCCTGAAAGCGTTCATCTTCCAGATCACGAGAAGGTTCGAGGTGGTTGCTGCCAGCGTCTTCACCCAGCCCACCGTGTTCGCCGTCCTGCAACAGGTCGTCGAAACTGAACAGGCGGCTGCCTAAAGTGTCGCCAAGAATGCCGTAGTAATCCTCGAGACTCAATTGGAGTTCGGCCGCAACCTCTTGATCTTTAGCATCTCGGCCCGTTCTGGCTTCAATTTTTCTAATTGCATCACTGACCATGCGGCTATTGCGATGCACCGAACGTGGCGCCCAGTCGCCTTTGCGCACTTCATCGAGCATCGAACCGCGAATGCGAATACCGGCAAACGTCTCAAAACTGGCGCCTTTACTGGAGTCGTATTTTTTTGACGCTTCGAGCAGGCCAATCATTCCGGCCTGAATCAGATCGTCGACCTGTACATTGGCCGGCAGGCGGGCCAACAGGTGATAGGCAATGCGTTTGACCAGGGGCGCGTAGCGCTCGATCAACTGGTGCTGGGAATCCTGCGCCTGCGCCTTGCTATACATACGAAGTCCAGAGGCTGCTGTCATATAGCCGTATCCGCGATCGGTTGCTGCACCAGACGCTCAACGAAAAACTCCAAATGGCCACGCGGATTGGCCGGTAACGGCCAGGCGTCAACTTTCTGGGCTATCGCCTTGAACGCCAGCGCACACTTGGAACGCGGAAAGGCTTCGTAGACCGCACGCTGCTTCTGCACGGCCTTGCGCACTGACTCGTCGTATGGCACCGCGCCTACATACTGCAGGGCAACATCAAGGAAACGGTCAGTCACTTTAGTCAGCTTAGCAAAGAGGTTGCGACCTTCCTGTGGGCTGTGGGCCATATTGGCCAATACCCGGAAACGGTTCATGCCGTGATCGCGATTAAGCAATTTGATCAGTGCGTAGGCATCGGTAATCGAGGTCGGCTCATCACACACCACCACCAGCACTTCCTGGGCCGCGCGCACGAAGCTCACGACACCGTCACCGATACCCGCGGCAGTGTCGATGATCAGCACGTCGAGGTTGTCACTGATATCGCTGAACGCCTGGATCAGCCCCGCATGCTGCATCGGTGACAGCTGCACCATGCTCTGAATACCCGAGGCTGCCGGCACGATACGAATGCCGCCAGGGCCTTGCAGTAACACATCGCGCAGCTCGCATTCGCCACTGATGACGTCTTCCAGGGTGCGTTTGGCGCTGAGGCCCAACAAAACGTCGACGTTAGCCAAGCCAAGGTCGGCGTCCATCAGCATCACCCGACGGCCGAGATCAGCCAGGGCCAACGCCAGGTTCACCGAGACGTTGGTCTTACCGACGCCACCTTTGCCGCCGGTCACCGCAATCACCTGTACGGGATGCATACCCATATTTCTACACACCTTGTCTAACTTCGACTGGAGCCACTTGGCTGGCTAAGCGCGGTTCATTGCCAACAGCAGGACGCTTAACTGACGCGTCGCGCGGGTTGCTGGTAAAGCCCGGCAAACATCTCCGCCATCGTATCTTCGCTTGGATCCTGGGTCGCCTGCAGCCCTACGGCCCGGCTAACCAATTGATGACTGCGTGGAATCTGCAAATCATCGGGAATGCGTGGCCCATCAGCGAGATAGGCTACCGGTAGACGCTGGCTAATAGCCAGTCCTAAAACCTCACCCAGGCTGGTGGCCTCATCCGCTTTTGTCAGAATGCAGCCAGACAAGCCGCAACGCTTATAACTATGGTAGGCGGCTTTCAGCACTTGGCCCTGGCTGGTAGCGGCCATAACCAGATAATTTTTTGCGTTGACGCCACGGCTGGCCAGCGTTTCCAGCTGCATGCGCAGTGCTGGGTCATTGGCGGGCAGGCCGGCGGTGTCAATCAGCACCACTCGCTTACGCGCCAGCGGTGCCAAGGCTTGAGTCAACGATTGGCCAGGGTCAACCAGCGTCACCGGGACATTGAGAATACGCCCCAAGGTCTTGAGCTGCTCCTGAGCACCAATGCGGTAGCTGTCCAGGCTGACCAGGGCAATGTGCTGCGCGCCGTACTTGAGCACGTAACGCGCGGCCAGCTTGGCTAAAGTAGTGGTTTTGCCCATGCCAGCGGGGCCAACCAAGGCGATTATGCCGCCCTCTTCCATCGGTTCCTGCTTCGGCGTTTTGATCGCGTGAGCCAGATGCGCCAGCACCATGCGCCAGGCCTGGCGAGGTTCAGTCACCGTATTCACACGCTCCAGCAGCGCTTTCGACAATTCGGCTGACAAGCCCATGCGCTGCAGGCGACGCCACAAATTGGCTTGCTGCGGGCGACGGTTCTGCAACTGCCCCCAGGCAATCGAGCCCAGCTGCACTTCAATCAGCTCACGCAGGCCATGCAGTTCGAAACGCATGGCGTCCAGGGCGCGCTGATCGGTTGCTGCAGCTGGCGCTGCATGCGATTTGCGCATCACGGCCGCAAAGCTGTCAGCAGGCAGGCTGTCAGCCGCGCCAAACAGCTGGCGGTCTTTGCCGGCATCGACCTGAGTGCGGGTGGTCAGCTCGGCCTGGGCCGTGGCAATTTTCGCCTGAGTCTTGCGCAGCTCGGCTTCCAACGCAGGGTTGGGCTGACGCGCCGGTGCGGCTGGCACCTGATAATCCAGCGCGGCGGTCAATTCGACACCACCGGCTACCCGGCGATTGCCAATGATCGAGGCATCGGCACCCAGCTCATCACGCACCAATTTCATGGCGGTACGCATATCGGCGGCGAAAAAGCGTTTGACCTGCATGGCCTGTAACCTCGGTTAGTTCTGCCCCACCGTCGCAACGATGGTGACCTGCTTGTTATCCGGAATTTCCTGGTATGCCAGTACATGGATACTCGGAACCGCCAGCCGCGCGAATCGCGAGAGCATCGCCCGGACCGGACCGGCAACCAGCAGAATCACTGGCTTGCCGAGCATTTCCTGGCGCTGCGCCGCTTCCACCAGGGAACGCTGCAGCTTCTCGGCCATGCCAGGTTCCAGGAGGATGCCCTCCTCGGAGCCTTGACCGGCCTTCTGGATACTGTTGAGCAATATCTGTTCCAACCTGGGTTCAAGGGTGATCACAGGCAGCTCCAGCTCTAGTCCCACAATGCTTTGCACGATTGCGCGAGCCAACGCGACGCGTACCGCAGCCACCATCGCGGCGGGATCTTGACTCTTCACCGCGACGTTGGCGATGGCCTCGGCGATGGTGCGGATATCGCGTACCGGCACCTGTTCCTGCAGCAGGCTCTGCAGCACCTTGAGCAGGGTTGACAGGGAAATCATCCCTGGCACCAGCTCTTCAGCCAGCTTCGGCGAGCTCTTGGCCAAGAGCTGCATCAACTGTTGCACTTCCTCGTGACCCAGCAGCTCATGGGCATGTTTGTGCAGGACCTGGTTGAGGTGGGTCGCCACTACGGTACTGGCGTCCACCACGGTGTAGCCAAGCGACTGCGCCTGATCACGCTGACTCGGGTCGATCCACACCGCCTCCAGACCGAATGCCGGATCCTTGGCAGCGATACCGTTAAGTGGCCCGAACACCTGACCGGGGTTGATCGCCAGCTCACGGTCCGGATACACCTCGGCCTCGGCCACGCTGACCCCCATCAGCGTCAGGCGATAAGCATTGGGCTGCAGGTCCAGGTTGTCGCGGATATGCACCGAGGGCATCAGAAAGCCCATTTCCTGTGAGAGCTTCTTACGCACGCCCTTGATCCGCGCCAGCAGCTGGCCACCCTGGTTACGGTCAACCAACGGAATCAGCCGATACCCCACTTCCAGGCCAACCATATCCACCGGCGTTACGTCGTCCCAGCCCAGCTCCTTAACCTCTTGAGCCTTCTGCGCCGGCAGCAATTCCTGTTGGCGCTGCACTTCCTTGATCTCGTTTTCCTTGGTTGTACGCTGTTTGTTGGCAATCCAGTACGCGGCACCCGCAGCCACCAGGCCCAGGCTGATAAAAGAGAAATGCGGCATACCGGGCACCAGGCCCATGGCGATCATCACCGCAGCCGTCACCGCCAGAGCACGCGGCGAGGCGAACATCTGCCGATTGACCTGCGCACCCATGTCTTCCGAGCTGGAAACACGGGTCACCATGATCGCCGCTGCAGTCGACAGCAGCAGCGATGGAATCTGCGCCACCAGGCCGTCACCGATGGTCAGCAAAGTGTAGATACGGCCCGCGTCGGCGAAACTCAGGTCATGCTGGAAAATACCGATGGCGATGCCACCGATCAGGTTGATGAACAGAATCAGCAGGCCGGCAATCGCATCGCCGCGCACAAACTTGCTGGCACCGTCCATGGAGCCGTAGAAGTCGGCTTCCTGGGACACTTCGCTGCGACGCTTCTTGGCCTCCGCCTGGTCGATCAACCCGGCATTCAGGTCCGCGTCGATGGCCATCTGCTTGCCCGGCATGGCGTCCAAGGTGAAACGCGCACTGACCTCGGAGATACGTCCGGCACCTTTGGTGACCACCACGAAGTTGATGATCATCAGGATCGCGAACACCACGATACCGACCACGTAGTTACCACCGATCACTACCTCACCGAAGGCCTGGATCACCTTACCGGCGGCGTCATGGCCATCCTGACCATGCAACAGCACCACCCGGGTGGAGGCGACGTTAAGCGCCAGACGCAGCAAAGTCGCCGCTAGCAAAATGGTCGGGAAAACGGCGAAATCCAGTGGGCGCAACGCATAGATCGCCACCAGCAGGACGACGATCGACAGGGCAATACTGAAGGTGAACAGCACATCCAGCAGGAAAGGCGGGATGGGCAGCATGACCATGCCGAGCATGACCAGCAGCAACAGCGGGATGCCCAGATTGCCCTGCTTCAACCCCGAGAGGTTACTGCGCGCATCAGTGAGCACTTGCGAGCGATTTATTGCCACATCCCTACCCCAGCCAATTCAATCTTTTGACGCTGAGCGCGCCTTTGGGGAGGGTTTTGCAAGAAGCTGTCCAACTTCCTCAGGTTGCAACAAAACAAACCTGGACACGCTGTAACAGCAGATGAAATCACTCGTCGCGGCGTAAATCTGGCGGGATAGGCATATCCGGCAGCGGGCCAGGACGCTTGCCCTTGCCCGCCTGGTACTGACGCAGCTGGTAGACGTACGCCAGGACCTGAGCGATGGCCAGGTACAGGCCGGCCGGGATTTCCTGATCCAGCTCAGTGGAATAGAACACCGCCCGCGCCAAGGCTGGTGATTCCAGCACCATGACCTTGTGCTCGTTGGCGATTTCGCGAATCTTCAATGCGGTGAAGTCACCGCCCTTGGCCAGCAGCACCGGTGCACTGCCTTTGGCCGGGTCGTACTTCAAGGCCACGGCAAAGTGCGTCGGGTTGGTGATGACCACATCAGCGTCGGGCACCGACTGCATCATGCGTCGCTCGGCCATTTCACGCTGCAACTGGCGAATACGCTGCTTGACCTCGGGCTTGCCCTCGCTGTCCTTGTACTCGTCGCGCACTTCCTGCTTGGTCATCATCAGCTTCTGCTTACTGCTCCAGAGCTGAAACGGCACATCCACGGCGGCAATCAGAATCAGCCCGCAGGACATCCACAATGCACTCCAGCCCACCACCGTTGCGGAGTGCAGGATGGCCGCTTCAATCGGCTCATGGACGATCGCCAGGAGGTCTTCTTGCCAGGCCGAAAGCACCGCCACCCCCACCAACAGAATCAGGGTGAACTTGGCCAACGCCTTGAGCAGCTCAACCAAGGCATCGGTCGAAAACATACGTTTAAGCCCTGCCAGAGGGTTCATGCGACTGAGTTTGGGCGCCATGGCTTCGGCCGAGAACAGCCAGCCACCGAGAGAGATCGGCCCCACAATCGACACAATCAACAACAACACGAACAGCGGGAACAGCGCTTCCAGCGCGATCTGCCCAGAGGCTGCCAGCCACAGCGACATGCTGCGCTCATCCATGATCACCTCGCGGGTCAGCGAGAAATTGCCCTGCATGATGTCGAGCATGGCGTTGGCCATGCTGCCACCAAACGCGAGCATCCCGCCAAAACCACCGAGGGTTACCGCCAGGGTATTGAGTTCTTTAGAACGGGCAATCTGCCCCTTTTCACGGGATTCGCGTAGGCGTTTCTCCGTGGGTTCCTCGCTTTTATCGGCACCGCTCTCGGATTCGGCCATGGCTTAACTCGCCCCCGCCATTTCACGAAGAAACTGCAACGCCTCAGTGGCAAATACCTGGTACTGCGCGAGGATATCGGCCATGCCAATCCACACGATGACCATGCCCAACACCAGGGTCAGTGGGAAACCAATGGAGAAGATATTCAGCTGCGGCGCGGCGCGGGTCATTACCCCGAATGCCAGGTTGATCACCAACAACGCGGTAATCGCCGGCAATACCAGAAGCAGAGCAGCCCCCAACACCCAGCCTAATTTGTTAGCAATTTCCCAGTAGTTTTCCACCAGAAAGCCACCACCTACTGGCAGGGTGAAGAAGCTCTCAGCCAGCACTTCAAACACCACCAGGTGGGCGTTCATGGCGAGAAACAGCAAGGTCACCAAGATCATGAACACCTGACCGATCACCGGCACCGAGATCCCATTAGCCGGGTCAATCATTGAGGCGAAGCCAAGGCCCATCTGGATGGCCACAATCTGACCGGCAATGACAAACACCTGAAAGAACAGTTGCAGGACAAACCCGAACATCAAGCCAATCAGGATTTCCTGGGCAATCCAGATAAAGGCTTGCAGGTTGATGGCATCAATCACTGGCATCGGTGGCAAGGTCGGCATAATCACCACACAGATAGCCAGGGCCAGGTACAGGCGTACCCGCGCCGAAACCAGCTGGGTACCAATGATCGGCATAAACATCAGCAGAGCTGAAATGCGAAACAGCGGCAGCAGAAAGCTACCCACCCACGCACCGATCTGCTCGTTGCTTAGCTCGAGCATGTCAGCCGATCAGCATCGGAATGTTCATGATCAGGTTCTCGGTGTACTCCATCAGTTCACGCACCAGCCACGGCCCGAGCACAATCAAACAGACCAAAATCACCAACAGCCTGGGCAGAAAGCTCAAAGTCTGTTCGTTGATCTGTGTGGCGGCCTGAAACATGGCTACCAACAGCCCTACCAGCAGGCTCGGCACCACCAAAATGGCCACGATCATGGCGGTCAACCACAGCGCATCGCGAACCAAGTCCACCGCAACTTCAGGCGTCATGTCTAAGTACCTCCGAAGCTGGCCGCCAGCGTACCCATGATCAGCGCCCAGCCATCAATCAACACAAACAGCATGATTTTGAATGGCAGTGAAATGATCAACGGCGAGAGCATCATCATCCCCATCGCCATCAAGATACTGGCCACCACCATGTCGATGATCAGAAACGGAATAAAGATCATAAAGCCGATCTGGAAGGCGGTTTTCAGCTCGGAGGTGACAAACGCCGGCACCAGAATGGTCAGCGGCGCCTCTTCCGGGCTGGCGATATCCGTGCGTTTGGACAGGCGCACAAACAGTTCCAGATCGCTTTCACGGGTCTGTGACAGCATAAAATTCTTGATCGGCCCTTCGGCCTTGAGAATCGCTTCCTGCGCAGGCAGTTGCTCGTTCAGGTAGGGCTGCAGCGCCTCGCGGTTAATCTGATCGAACACCGGCGCCATGATAAACATGGTCAAAAACAGCGCCATACCAACCAGGATCTGGTTAGACGGTGTCTGTTGCAACCCCAGGGCCTGACGCAAAATCGAGAAGACAATGATGATCCGGGTAAAACTGGTCATCAGCATGACAAACGCTGGAATAAAGCTCAGCGCAGTCATGATCAGCAGGATTTGCAGGCTGACCGAGTACTCCTGCTGCCCAGCGGTGTCGGTACTCAGGGTGATGGCCGGAATCGACAGCGGGTTATTGCCCGACTGAATCAAGGTACTGGCAGTCGGCGGATCGGCAGCGAATGCCAGTGACGCACCCACGCTAAAAACCAGCATCAGCAGCAAACGCAGCATCACGACTTGTCCTTCTGGTCTTTACCCAACAGCTCCATCAGGCGCTGAGCAAACTCAGTCGAGGCAGGCTCAACATCCGGCATATGCACCGGTTCTTGCAGCACATGCAACGACGTGATGGTGCCTGGGGTAAGACCCAGCAATACCTGCTCGTTACCCACCTGCACCAGCACCAGGCGATCACGCGGCCCCAGCGCCTGGGTGGCCAGCACTTTGATGACCTGGCCACCCCGCGGCACGATTTGCTGCACGCGGCGCACCAGCCAGGCCAGCAGAAAAATCAGGCCAATCACCAACAGCAGGCCCAGCAGCAACTGCACAAGTTGCCCGCCCATACCCGTTCCAGCAAGGGGTACAGCCGCTTGCGCGGCCGGTTCGGCAGCCTGAGCCGCAACCGGTAGCAGCAAGCCCAACACAAGGGTTCTAAGCATGGTTAGCGCAGCTTCTTGATGCGTTCGCTTGGACTGATCACGTCAGTCAGGCGAATGCCGAACTTCTCGTTCACCACCACCACTTCGCCGTGGGCGATCAGGGTGCCGTTGACAAGCACATCCAGCGGCTCACCGGCCAAACGATCCAACTCGATCACCGAGCCCTGGTTGAGCTGCAGCAGGTTACGGATGGTGATATCGGTATTGCCGACCTCCATGGAAATGGACACCGGAATATCCAGAATCACATCCAAATTCGGCCCATCCAGATTCACCGGCAGGTTCATCTTCGGCGCACTGTCAAACTCTTCCATTGGCGCACGTGGCGCTGATGGAGCAGGGTCGCTGGCGGCGAGCATGGCGTCGATATCATCCTGCCCGGCATCGCCGGCTTCAGACAATGCAGCCGCCCACTCATCAGCAAGTGCCTGCTCCTCGGGCGAGCTGGCTTCATTTTCGTTTTCGTCTGCCATCGTTTTTCCTCGGCTGGCGTTGAATAGGGGTATTAGCGGTTACGCTCAATGGGGCCGAGCACCTGCAAAGCCAGCTTGCCTTTGTGCGCCCCCATCTTGACCTTGAATGAGGGCACACCGTTGGCGCACAGCACCACGCTTTCCGGCAGGTCCACCGGGATCACGTCACCGGGCTGCATATGCAGAATGTCGCGCAGCTTGAGCTGGCGGCGGGCAACAGTGGCGCCCAGGGGCACGCTGACGCCAAGAATGTCTTCGCGCAGCGCTTTGATCCAGCGCTCGTCCTGATCGTCGACATCGGACTGGAAGCCCGCGTCGAGCATCTCGCGGATCGGCTCAATCATCGAATACGGCATGGTGATGTGCAGGTCGCCGCCACCGCCATCCAATTCAATATGGAAGGTCGATACCACGATCACTTCACTGGGACTGACGATGTTGGCCAGCGCGGGATTCACTTCCGAGTTGACGTACTCGAAGTTGATATCCATCACCGCGTGCCAGGCTTCCTTGAGGTCAATAAAAGCCTGATCGAGCACCATGCGCACCACTCGCAACTCAGTGGGGGTGAACTCACGCCCTTCGATCTTGGCGTGCCGGCCATCGCCACCAAAGAAGTTGTCGACCAGCTTGAACACCAGCTTGGCGTCGAGAATAAACAGACCGGTGCCGCGCAACGGCTTCATCTTCACCAGGTTGAGGCTGGTCGGCACGTACAGCGAGTGCACGTATTCGCCGAATTTCATGACCTGCACACCGCCCACTGCCACATCGGCGGAGCGGCGCAGCAGGTTGAACATGCTGATGCGGGTATAGCGGGCAAAACGCTCGTTGATCATCTCAAGCGTCGGCATGCGCCCACGGACAATGCGGTCCTGACTGGTCAGGTCATATTGCTTGACGCTTCCCGGTTCGGCTTCGTCCTCGGTTTCAACCAAGCCGTCGTCGACACCGTGCAGCAGGGCATCGATCTCATCCTGGGAAAGCAGGTCTTGCACAGCCATAGATGGCTCCTGATTACTGCAACACGAGGTTGGTGAACAGCACTTGCTCAACCGTGACTTTGCCGGTCTCTTTCTCTGCCAGCTCCTGCACGCTGGCAGTCGCTTGCTGACGCAGCATTTCTTTACCGACCGGGGTTAGCAAGGAACCGAAATCCTGACCGGAAAACAGCATCACCAGGCGGTTACGCAACACCGGCATGTGCACCTTGAGCGCATCCAGGGCCACTTGATCACGGGTCATCAACGCCACACTAACCTGCATATAGCGGGCGCGGCCTTGGTGGTTGAAATTCACGACAAAGGCCGGTGACAGCTCTTCATAAATTGCAGCCTGTTTGACGGGTACTGCTGGTTCGGCGCTGACTTCTGCCTTGGTTTCTTCAGCCCCTGCGTCCTTTTTACTTAAAAAGAACCAGGTTCCCCCCACAGAAAGGCCTACAGCGAGCAACACCGCAATAACGATGATAATGATCAGCTTCATTTTGCCGGCTGGTTTCGCCTCGGCATTTGCCGGTGCCGGTGCTGCTTCTTTCTTAGCCATGCCAATAATCCGTCGTTATTCGGAGTTCTATCCGTTTTCAAAGGGTTACGAGCAAGTGTTATGCCAGTCTGTCAACAAACCTGCTCAGTACGAGTGGCGCAGCACCTGAAGGTGATGCGACCAAGGCATTCGATCAACGTACGCCCAAACAAAATCGCCCGACTCCCACACACGGGGAGTCGGGCGAAATGCAGTTTAGATCAGTGGGCCATGCAACTACAGCAGCAAGCGCTCTATGCGTAGTAATCAACCAAGCCACGGGCACTTACAGATGACGTGCGAGCCGACTCGACCGCACTCGAATGCAGTTCCTCATCCCCGCCAAGCAGTTCACTGGAGGACCCTCCGCGACTATTGCCGCCATCGCCCCCCTGCCCTTGCCAACCGCGGTTGAGCGACTGATCAGAAACATTCACGTCCGGCTGATTCATACCCTGCTGGGCAAACAGTTCACGCAAACGGTGCATCTGCGAATCCAGCGCTTCACGCACACCGGCATGTGGACTGGCGAACGTCACCTGACTTTGGTCCTGGTTGACGCTGATACGCACCTCCAGACGGCCGAGCTCTGCAGGATCCAGCTGAATCTCAGCCGACTTGAGGTTCTGGCTGGACATCACCATCACCCGATCCACCACGGCTTCACTCCAGCCACCCTGCTGCATGGCCACCGGTTGGCCAGCCAATAAGGGCGCGCGCGCCTGGGTCGCTTGTTGGTTCATCGCCTGAGTCAGGGCATTGAGCTTACTGACAAAGTTCTCTGGCGCGTTATTGGCCGTGCCTTCCTTCAACGCCTCCAGGCTTTTACCGGTGAGGGCTTCAAGCTGTAACTCTGGCAGTTCCAGGCTATCCCCCTCGACCGGGGTTTCATCCTGTACCACCTGACTGGCCAACAAACTCTGACTGACGTTTTGCGCCTGGACCGAGGGCGCTCCAGCCTGATCGGCCTGCAGCTTCTCCTTCGCCCCCATTTCCAGGGCCATGCGCACTGCCGGCAGCTGATTGAGCGCATCCAGCTCAGCATCAAAGCTGGCCTCGGTCATGCTCGCCGGGCCGGAGCTGGTCAAGTTACCCGTAGTGACCATCAGCGGCACAGGTTCGGCTTCAAGCGCCACGTCATCCGTCTCGGCTACGGGCATCTCACCGGTGATGCCAAGCAACAGAAGCGGATCCAGAACGGCGCCATCGCTTGCCGGATCAGTCGGCAAAGGCTTGCCGCTATCGGCAACCTCGGCTTGCCCAACGGCAGCCGGCGCCTGCACATCCAGCGGTTCGTCTTTATCAACATTGCTTTCACGTGCCGGCTTTGCTGGCCCGTCGTTACGTTCAGCCGCTTTAGCCTGCCGCTCTTTGGCATACACCTGAGAGAAGCTGGAAGCCTCATTCTTATTAGGCTGCGCGGGCTTTTCCGGCGGTTTTGATGCAGCAGCTCTGGGCTTTACTTCAGGTGCTGACTTGAGCAGCAGATCGGGGGCAACGGACATGGATACTCTCCGCTCGGGATTGGTCGTGCGAAGGGTTCTGCAAGGGGCGGGCCAACTTGTTTATTGGCAGACAGGGCGAGGTGAACTGCAGTAACGTCAGGAGGCAGGCGCAGCAAGGTTAATGCCGATAACGCTGGCGCTCGGACTTGAGCAGGATGCGCACAATGGCAAACTCACGCTCAATTTGTTCGACCAGCTCAGGAGCCTGCTCCAACTGTTCGCGACGGCCAGCCTCTTCCAGCTGTTTACACAGGCCCGCCAGCATCGGCGCCCCCATGTTGCTGCAACTGCCTTTAAAGCTGTGAGCCGCCAACCGCAAGCTTTGCGCATCGGCCGCTTGCTCGGCTTGGCGCAGTACGAGCAGGCGCTCTTCAGAATCAATCACAAAGGTGTCCAGCAGCACCGGATATTCATCTTCCATGACATCCTGCAAGGCTGCTAATACTGCGCTATCAAGGTGAATATCGGACAACGGCTCGCTCCCCTCGCGTGGTGCCCCGGATTATGCCCCAGGCAACCAGGAAAACTCCACGCGCACCCCCGGTTCGCCGTCGCCCCAACTGCAACGTTCACTCAGTTGCCTGACCAAGGCCAGTCCGCGGCCACTCAAACTATGTGCGTCACGCGGTTCAACGGGCACTTGTTGAGGATCGAACCCCGAGCCACTGTCTTCAACACGGACGATCAAGCGCCCTCCTGCGCCTTCAGGTAATAGCTGCAGGTGAAAGCGCACAAATCCGTCGGTCAGCGCAGCCAGGCGCACACTGCGCTGGCGGTAGTACTCAGCAAACCCCTCGGCATTTGCCTTGAGCGCTGAGTCCAACCCCAACACGCCATGCTCAAGCGCATTGGAATATAACTCGGCCAACACACTGAACAAGGCTCCGCCTTGAGGCCTTAGCCCCTGCACCTCAAGCAGTAATTGCAGGAGAAACGGCAGCGGGTTGAAGTGACGCAGGGTTTCACCGCGAAACTCGAAGCTGGCTGACCAGTCCAGGGAATGACTCTGCCCATTATCGGCAAAGGCCAGTGGCGGGCGGCTCAACTCCGCATCATCAACCAGGCTGACCTCAAGCAAGCTGACATCGTCCTGCTGCTCACCACTGAAATGGGTCAGCGCCTGCTGAATTTCAGTGAACAACGCCGGCAGATGCCGGTTAGCGGCGATCACCTCCAGCAAGCGCTCTTCACCAAACGACTCACCGAGCTTGTTACAGGTCTCCAACACACCATCGGAGAGCAGAAAAACCCGATCACCCAGCGCCAGCGGGTAGACCTCATACTTGTCGTTGAATGCGGCCGGTTCCAGCACACCCAACGGCAAGTGCCGCGACACCAGCGGCAAACGCTCGCCACTACCGCGCAGCAGATAGCCATCCGGCAGGCCGCCATTCCATACCTCTACCACCTGCCGCTGGAAACTGATATTCAACACCGTCGCACAGCAAAACACCCCGACGGGGAGAATGCGTTTGAGCTTGGCATTGATCTCGCGTAGCACTTCGGCGAGGGAATAGCCCTTGGCCGTCATGCCATAGAACACCTCAGCCAGCGGCATCGCCCCAATTGCTGCGGGCAAACCGTGGCCGGTGAAATCCCCCAGCAACACATGCATGCCACCCGACGGTTTGAACGCAGCCAATAGCAGATCGCCGTTGAACACTGCGTAAGGTGATTGCAGGTAGCGGATATTCGGTGCATCCAGGCAACCGGAGTGCGTCACCTTGTCAAACACGGCCTTGGCCACGCGCTGCTCAGTGAGCAGGTGTTCATTGTGCATGGCAATCAGATCACGCTGCTGCAGCACCGTATCCTGCAGGCGGCGCAAGCGATCCATGGCCTTGATTTTCGCTTCGAGAATGACCCGGTTGTAGGGTTTAGCAAGAAAGTCATCACCGCCGGCCTCCAGGCAGCGCACCAGGGCTTCGCCTTCGGTCAGTGAGGTCAGAAAAATGATCGGCACCAACTCTTCGCCGGCCACCTGCTTGATCCGTCGGGCAGCTTCAAAGCCGTCCATGATGGGCATCAAGGCATCCATCAGGACCAACTGCGGCCGCTCTTGCTCGAACAGGGCTACTGCCTCCAAACCATTACTGGCGGTCAGTACCCGGTGCCCTTGGCGACTGACGATGGTCGACAGCAGCATGCGATCAGCCGCGTTGTCCTCGGCAATCAGGATGGACAGACGCTCAGCCATGACATGCGCCTCGATCAGGCGATTTTAAACAGCTGCTCGAAATTCGAGATTGCGAGAATCTTGCGCACATCCGGGTTGCAGTTGAGCAAGCGGATTTGCGCACTGTCGCCGCCGGCATGGTCACGCAACAACAACAGCATGCCGAGCGCGGAGCTGTCCAGGTAAGTGGTGTCTTTGAGGTCTACAACGTAGCGTTGCGGGGTGCTGTTGACGCGCTCGTAGGCATTGCGAAATTCCTGATGCGCACCGAAATCGAAGCGTCCCTGAATCAGAATGGTCAGCTCTTGCCCATCGGATGAGGGCAGCGAGGTGATGGCCATGAATTACTCCTATAAGCGAAAAGACGAGGCCGCACATACCAGTGGACCAGGCAGCAGGTTATGCATGATCAAGATGTAGCATTGCAATGCGCTGGCAGCAACTGTTTAGGCTGTGTCGATGTGTTGCAGGTGGGTAATTCGCGTTTAAGACTGCGAATCGCGGGCGGATATGCGCTGGGACAACTCATCAAGCAGTTTCTGCTCACGCTTGTCCTCAGCCAGGCGTGCTTCATCCTGATAACGCTTGACCAATTTGCGCAAACCTTCCAACCGCGCATAGCGTTGCTGCCAGGCCTCTCGCACCTTTTCCATATTGCTGCGGTGCCAGTCAACGCTGGTGCGCTGTTGGCCGATGGCGGTTTCCAGCTGGGTAAGAAAGCGCTGATAGTTCATCAGCCACTGTCCGGAAACCCCGCGCTGGCCCTCGCTGATCCATTGCTGCTGGTAGTCTCCGCGGTAGCGCTCCAGATCGCCCAACTGCACTTCAGCCTGGCGCAGCAGGCCCTGGCAACGACCTAATTGCAGTGCAGCCTCACGCTCGGCACGCTCGGCCATATCGACCACCGGGGCCAGTCGCGCGGCGCGGCTTTGTGCCATGGATTATGCGCCCGTTGCAGCGGGATTGAAGGTCGCAGCCAGCTGTGCGCTGCTGCTTTCCAGGCTTTCGTTGTCCTGCAGATTCTGCCGCAAGTACTTGACCATGGCTGGCTGACGGGCAATGGCCAGGTCAGTATCCGCGTCACCGCCCGGCACATAAGCGCCCACACTGATCAGGTCGCGGCTCTGCTGATAGCGCGACCACAGCTGTTTGAAACGCTGCGCCAGGCGCATGTGCTCAGCGCTGACCACCTGCGGCATGACCCGGCTGATCGAGGCTTCGATATCGATGGCCGGGTAATGGCCTTCTTCGGCCAGTCGGCGCGACAGCACGATATGGCCATCGAGCACACCACGGGCAGCGTCGGCAATCGGGTCCTGCTGATCGTCACCTTCACTGAGCACGGTGTAGAACGCGGTAATCGAGCCACCACCCTTCTCCGCATTACCGGCGCGCTCGACCAGTTTGGGCAGGCGGGCAAATACCGAGGGCGGATAACCTTTGGTTGCCGGCGGCTCACCAATGGCCAGGGCGATTTCGCGCTGGGCCTGGGCAAAGCGGGTCAGCGAATCCATCAGCAACAAGACATTCTTGCCCTTGTCGCGAAAGTATTCGGCAATTCGCGTGCAATACATCGCCGCGCGCAAACGCATCAGCGGCGCATCATCGGCCGGCGAGGCCACCACCACCGAGCGCTTAAGGCCCTCATGGCCGAGGATCTCGTCGATAAATTCTTTTACTTCGCGGCCCCGCTCGCCGATCAGCCCGACCACGATAATGTCGGCCTCGGTAAACCGCGTCATCATGCCCAGCAGCACCGACTTACCGACACCGGTACCGGCAAACAGCCCGAGGCGCTGACCACGGCCAACGGTCAGCAAGCCGTTGATTGAACGGATGCCAACATCCAGCGGTTCGCTGATCGGGTGGCGATTGAGCGGGTTGATCGCCGGGCCGTCCATCGGCACCCAATCCTCCGCCTTCATGCCACCCTTACCGTCAAGCGCGCGACCCGTGCCATCGAGCACTCGGCCCAGCATCGACATGCCCATGGGCAAGCGTCCGGTGTCAGGCAGCGGCACTACACGAGCACCTGGGGCGATGCCCGCCAGGCTGCCGACCGGCATCAGAAAGATTTTGCCGTTGGAAAAGCCCATGACCTCGGCTTCAACCTGCACCGGATGATAGCTGTCGTCATTGATGACCAGGCAGCGACTGCCCAGGGCAGCACGCAGGCCTTCGGCTTCCAGGGTCAAACCGACCATGCGCAGCAGGCGACCCTCCACCAACGGCTGGGTCGGCAGTGTCACGGCCTCGCTGTAACCCGCCAGGCGCTTGGCGAAACTCACCCGATCAAGGCGCATCCGGGCTCGCCTGGCTGTGTATCTGCGCAGCCTCCGCCGCTGGCGCATCCAAATCGGTATGCAAGTCAGCCTCCAGCGGGTGCGCTGCCTGCTCACGCTGCTGCTCGAACAGCTGTTTGATCGCTTGGTTCAAGCGGGTTTCCACCGTGGCATCAATACGGCTGAGTTCGCTTTCCACCCGACACCCACCGGGCAGCAAAGAGGTATCTTCGAGAATTCGCCAGCTTTCTTCGTGGCGCTCGCGCAGGGCCTTGATGATTTCGAAGTCTTGCGGGTTGACGTGAATACGGATGTTACCGGTGCCCATCGGCAGCAACTTGAGCGCCTCGCTGAGCACCTGGCGAATCTGACTCGAATCACTGACCAGCTCGCGTTGAATCACCTGGCGCACCATTTGCCCAAGCAGGCTGACTATGGCTTCTTCAAGCTGCTGATCCTGTGCGCTAATCGGCTCGAACAGCTGCGTCATCAGCTGCTCCATGCTGGCCAGTTTGGCGGCCAAGGCGATATCAGCTTCCTGCTTGGCCTTCAGTTGGCCAGCATGAAAACCGTCCTTCTCACCGGTGGCAAACCCTTCGTTGTAGGCGTCCTGACGGATTGCCTCCAACTCGTCCAACGTCAAGGGTTTGACGTCTTCAAGGGCCACCTCTTCACTCTCAGCCGTAGCCTGATCGCTCGCATCAATAGGCTGCTCGGACGCGAGCTCCTCTTCGCTAGGCTCAGGTGTTTCGACTTCTGGGTCGAAGCTGGGCAACGCCCACACATCAACGCCTTTGAGATCCTTGGCGCGAATCAGCTCGCTGGGCGGCTCTTTACTGGACATGCGTCAAACCATTGCGAGCCATGTGTTAAACCATTTCCTCGCCGCCCTTGCCGCCCAGGACAATTTCCCCGGCTTCGGCCATGCGCCTGGCGATGGTGAGAATTTCCTTCTGCGCAGTTTCCACGTCGCTGACGCGTACCGGGCCTTTGGCTTCCAAATCGTCGCGCAGCAGTTCGGCGGCTCGTTTGGACATGTTCTTGAAGACTTTTTCCTTGATCGCCTCGTCAGCACCTTTGAGCGCCAGCACCAGCACATCCGACGACACTTCGCGCATGAGGGCTTGAATACCCCGGTCGTCGACATCGGCCAGGTTGTCGAAGACAAACATCAGGTCTTCGATCTGGCTGGAAAGGTCTTCGTCGACTTCGCGGATTGAGTCCATCAGCTGACCCTCAACCGAGCTGTCGAGGAAGTTCATGATATCCGCCGCACGTTTGACCCCGCCCAATGCGGCACGGGACGTATTGGCGCTGCCAGAAAACTGTCGTTCAAGGATGTCGTTGAGTTCTTTCAGCGCGGCAGGCTGCACGGTTTCCAGTGACGACACGCGCAGGACGATGTCCAGGCGTACCTTATGGTCGAAATGCCCGAGCACTTCACCGGCCTGATCGGGGTCCAGGTAAGCCACTACGATGGCCTGAATTTGCGGGTGTTCGTAGCGAATCACGTCAGCCACGGCGCGCGGCTCCATCCACTTCAGGCTGTCGAGACCACTGGTGCTGCCGCCGAGCAAAATACGGTCAATCAGGCTGCCCGCTTTGTCTTCGCCCAATGCCTGCGTGAGCATCTTGCGAATATAACCATCGGCACCAACGCCCAGGCTGGTTTGATCACCGACGATGTCGACAAACTCCCCCATCACCTGTTCGACCTGCTCGCGCTGGATATTGCGCATACCGGCCATGGCCACACCGACCCGCTGGACTTCTTTCGGGCCCAGATGACGCAGCACCTGGGCAGCGTCGGTTTCACCAAGCGACAGCAGCAGAATCGCGGCCTTGTCGACTTTGCTCAATTTAGTGGCGGTTCGATTATCACTCATCGGCGTTAATCCACTCTTTCACAACCTGGGCTACGCGGCCCGGGTCTTCGGCGACCAGGCTCTTGATGGCGTTCAGTTGTGCATCATACCCCTCACTCGGGCTTGGCAGGAGGATGCTTTGCGGACCGCCCAGGCTCACACGGTCCTCAGCCAGATCACCACCCAGCGCGCCCATTTCACCCAGCTCAACATCGCCATCACGGCCGTCACTTTGGCCTTTGCCGCCATTGGTGATGTTATTGAGGACAGGGCGCAGCACACCAAATACCAAGATGAGAATAAACAGCACGCCGAGGACTTGCTTGACCACATCCCAGAACCACGGTTGGGTGTAGAACGGGATATCAATCATCTCTTCGCCCAGTTCGGCGGAGAACGGCGTATTGATCACGCTGACGCTGTCACCCCGACTGGCGTCAAAGCCTACCGAGTCCTGTACCAGGCGGGTAAACCGCGCCAGGTCATCGCTGCTCCACGGCACGCGTGTGGTTTCGCCCGTGGCTGCGTCGACTTTGACCTGATCGTCCACTACCACCGCTACCGACAGCCGGCGCAGGCGCCCCTGCTGCTGCTTGGTGTAGCTGATTGAACGATCCAGCTCGAAGTTACGTGTGGACTGCTCGCGCTTGTCCTCTGGATACGGCGCCAACATGGCCAGACCGGTGGCCGGATCGATAATCTGGGCGCCATTGGCATCCAGCAGCGGCTGCCCGGCAGCAATCGGCCCAGGTACGGCCGGCGCAGCGGCACCCGCTTGCTGCGGCGCGGCACCGGCTGCAGGCGGCTGGTTGCTCAGCGCGCCGGGGACACCTTGTGGCGGCAGGCTGCTGGTACGTTGTTCGTTGACCGACTGCTCGCTGCGCAGCGCCGGTTGATCCGGGTTAAACATTTCCGAGGTGGATTCCACCGCGCTGAAATCCACATCCGCCGAAACTTCGGCCTTGTAGCGACCCGAGCCCAGTACCGGTTGCAGGATGTTGTGCACGCGCTGGGTGAACAGGCTTTCCATGCGGCGGCTGTAATCGAACTGCTTGCCGGCCATGGTCAGCTCGGACATTTCCTGAATATCCGACAGCAGATTGCCCTTCTGGTCGACCACGGTGACCTGGGCCTTGTCCATTTCCGGCACGCTGCTGGCGACCAGATTGACAATGGCCATGACCTGACTCGGCTCCAGGCCGCGCCCGGAATACAACTCAACCAATACCGAGGCGCTGGGTTTGCGCTCATCACGCACAAACACCGAACTCTTCGGGATGGCCAGGTGTACACGGGCCGCTTTAACGTTATTCAAGCTGGAAACGGTACGCGCCAGTTCACCTTCCAAGCCGCGGCGATAGCGGGTGGCTTCCATAAACTGGCTGGTGCCCAGGCCTTGCTCCTGGTCGAGAATCTCAAAACCGACGCTATTGTCTTTCGGTGCAACGCCAGCCGCAGCCAGGCGCATACGGGCGCGCGCCAGGTCGCCTGATTTGACCAGCAGCGCGCCAGAATTGGGCTCCACGGTGTATTTGATATCAGACGCGGACAGCGTCTCCATGACCTGGGACGCGTCCATACCGTCGAGGCTGCCATACAGCGGCTGATAATCCGGCTGCTGCGACCACAGCACCACAGCAAAACCGATGGCCACACTCGCAGCCAGACCGACCAGCAGACCAATCTGGCGCAACATCGACATATCGGCGAGGTTTTCCAGAAAGGTCAGGCCGAACAGCGGTTTCTTCGGCTCATCACCACCGGTGGTGGCAGGTACGTTTGCAGCGACGGCTTCAGCCATGATTCAGCCCTACCCTTAAACCGGCATCTGCATAATGTCTTGATAAGCCTGAACCAGCTTGTTGCGCACCTGGGTCATGGCTTGAAAGGAAACGCTGGCTTTCTGCGACGCGATCATCACGTCCGTCAAATCCACGCCACTGGTGCCCATCTCAAAGGCAGTTGCCAGTTTGTTGGAGGCTTGCTGGGTTTCGTTGACCTTGCCCACCGCTTGCCCAAGCATCTCGGAGAAGCTTGGCGCACCGGGTTCAGGCGTGCTGGCGACAGGCTTCTGACGCGCCATGGCGTCGGCCTGCATGGACCGCATTTCCAGCATCAAGCGATTGAATTCAACACCCTGGCTCATCTCTACCTCCACTGGCCGCGGTTTTTTGACGCTTCGCGGCGTTTGCAGAGGTATTGCAACAAGGGTGCCAAATTCCGAACTAGGACTTAACGTCTATTTCCGTGTTTGCGAACGGACATACAGCGCCTCGACCTTCTCACGCGCCCACGGCGTCTTGCGTAAAAAAGTCAGGCTGGACTTGATGCTGGGGTCGCTCTTGAAGCAACGGATATCAATCCGTTCAGCCAGACCATCCCAGCCATACTGAGCCACTAATGCGGTGAGAATGGCTTCAAGGGTGACGCCGTGTAGCGGATTTTTAGGTGATTGAGTCATGCAGAACCTGTACGGACAGCTCGATTAAGACAAACCCCGCCACCATAGCCAAGCCGGTGAACAACCGAAAGCCTCCAGCGTGATTGGGCATCAGCATAAAAAATACCTGGAGGCCGCTATGCCCCTGCGCCGTAACGTCAGCCAGGGTGAGCCTCAGGATAAGTCGCCATAAAAAAGCCGGCCCACACCAAAGGTGTGGGCCGGCGAAGCACTATCGGGTCGCACGCACATCGCCGCGAAACAAGCCCGCGGGGCAACTGAGCGACCAGCCAGTTGCCAGGTATTTCAAACTATCAGGCCGACTGGTATTCCTTCTCGGCTTCGTCGAAGCGCTTGATCATGCTGGCAGATGGGCCGCTGCCGATCTTGCTGAACACCAGAATGGCGATGGTGGCGAAGATAAAGCCTGGGATGATTTCGTACAGGCCCAGGTGGCCGAGGAAGTTCTTCCACAGGATTACAGTCAGAGCCCCCACCAGCATGCCGGCCAGCGCGCCGTTGCGAGTCATCTGCTTCCATACCAGCGAGAGGATCACCACCGGACCGAACGCAGCACCGAAGCCTGCCCAAGCGTAGGACACCAGGCCCAGTACACGGTTTTCCGGGTTGGCAGCCAGCATGATGGCGACGATCGCGATCAGCAGCACCATGCCACGGCCTACCCAAACCAGCTCAGCCTGCGAGGCACCCTTACGCAGGAAGGCCTTGTAGAAGTCTTCGGTCAGGGCACTCGAGCACACCAGCAGCTGGCAGCTCAGGGTACTCATCACTGCAGCCAGGATGGCGGACAACAGGATGCCGGCAATCCATGGGTTGAACAGCAGCTTGGCCAGTTCGATAAACACGCGCTCAGGGTTTTCGGCTACCGGGCCAGCCAGGTCAGGGTTGGCGGAGAAGTAAGCGATACCGAAGAAACCCACGGCAACCGCACCGCCCAGACACAGGATCATCCAGGTCATGGAGATGCGACGGGCTGCAGGAATCGACTTCACCGAGTCAGCGGCCATGAAGCGCGCCAGGATGTGCGGCTGACCGAAGTAGCCCAGGCCCCAGGCCATCAGCGAGATCACGCCGACAAAGGTTGCACCTTTGAGCATATCGAAGCTGGTTGCGTCTTTCAGTTCGATCGCCGCGAAGGTGGCATCAGCACCGCCGGTGGCAATAATCACCACAATCGGGGTGAGGATAAGGGCGAAGATCATCAGCGTGGCCTGAACGGTATCAGTCCAACTTACCGCCAGGAAACCACCGATGAAGGTGTAGGCGATGGTCGCCGCAGCACCGGCCCACAGCGCGGTCTCGTAGGACATGCCGAAGGTGCTTTCAAACAGGCGGGCACCGGCCACAACACCGGAGGCGCAGTAGATGGTGAAGAACACCAGAATCACCAGCGCGGAGAAGATGCGCAGCACGCGGCTGCTGTCTTCGAAGCGGTGAGTGAAGTAATCCGGTAGGGTCAGGGCGTTACCGTTGTGCTCGGTCTGCACGCGCAGACGGCCCGCGACGAACAACCAGTTCAGGTAAGCACCGACAATCAGGCCGATGGCGATCCAGCCCTCGGACAGACCGGACAGGTATACCGCACCTGGCAAGCCCATCAGCAGCCAGCCGCTCATGTCCGATGCACCCGCCGACAAGGCGGTAACAAAACTGCCCAGGCTACGGCCGCCCAGGATGTAATCGGAAAGGTTCTTGGTGCGCATGTACGCGAACAGGCCAATCAGCACCATGAGCGCGATGTACACCACAAAGGTGACGAGCATCGGAGTATTTGCAGTCATTGGGGGGCTCCCCTCTTGATTGTTGTTATTTCAGCAACAGGGATTAGCCCCCATTGCCAACGTGGCATTGCACGCCTGCCTATGCAGGTGAAGCTACTTACCGCAACCGAGGCACAAAGAACCTGCTTACGATCGGCTGTGCTTCGTCGCCGCGGCGTAAAAACGCCTGTCAACGCGTTAGCGTGCGAGATCGTAAAAAGGCTCTGGAGCCCCAATACAACAACGGGCGCATGCCGCAAGACAGTCGCCCGTAAAAATCCTTTTAATGGCCCGCCAACGCCTTACCCCTGGCGGGACCCGGCATGCGCTGTCTGGTTTGAAAACCGCTGCACACCGGTAAAAATGCTGCATCGCTCACCACGAAGTGCGCAGCAACATGGCCGGACAAGGGCCTAACAATGAAGGCTGTTGCGCTCATGCACTGTCCTTATCTGCTCATTGCCTGTGTTAGGTCTAGCCCAAACTCGCAGGCTTGCTGGGGCATCCTATGAGCAGAAACCTGCGCACCGTGTAAATCGAGCATGGAATTTAGTGGCAGATGCATGAACGCTTCTTACAAAAAACTCTGGAGTTTTTGCAAAAAACTCCAGCAGCGGGAACTTCCTACAAATAGCGTTTAAAGCAGAAAGGCAACGCACGCGTTGCTGGCCCTGCCATCCATCGTCATGTCCAACAGACGCAGAACAGCCATCTAGACTGCATTCATCAAGTTGGAGGTGTGTGTTGCAGAGTGAAGCATCCGATTACTCCATTTACCGCCGTGTCGTTTCACAGTTGATGCAGGGCGAAGAGCAATTGCCCAGCCTACCAACCATTACCCTCGATATCCGCCGCGCCTTGGGTGACCCCAATATTTCCCGAAACACCCTGGTGCGCCTGATCAGCCGAGATCCCGCCCTCAGCGCCCTGCTGATGAAACATGCCTCCAGCGCCCTGTATCGCCACACCCTGCCGCCCAAAACTCTGCACGAAGTGATCAGCATGCTCGGCATGGCTGAAGTCGACCGAATTACCATGGTGCACAGCATCAAAAGCTTGTTCACCCTGCACAGCCCAGGGCACAAACGGCTATTTGTCGAGGCCTGGGAGCGCTTGGTCATCAAAGCCAGCATCAGCGCCATGCTGGCACGCTTGCTGGGCCATGTGACGGCGGAGCACGCGTTGCTCGCCAGCCTGCTCAGCGAGGTGGGCACCCTTGCCGTGCTGTCAGCGTTCAGAAGTGAACGCGTAACACCCTCTAACGAGCTCTATTCAAAGCTGTGCCAGGAGTACAGCAAATCGCTCGGCATCATCGTGTTGAAGAAATGGTCGGTGCATAACGAATACATCGAGATCATTCGCAACGCCGGCAACTGGCAATGCAGCCCGGGGCATAGCCTGCAATTGCTGGATCTGGTCAACCTGGCGCTCTATCACGCCATCAAGGAGCACACGCCAACCGCCGAGCTGCCCTCACTTCAGGAACTGGCGGCTTACCAGAAACTGATGCCACCGCAGGATTTTATCGGCGAGAACGGCGAACTCAGCCTGGTGATAAGTCACCGCGCCGACATTCAGGCGATAGCCCAGACGTTGCGTTAATCCCCACACAACCCGGCAACCGAACACGCTACTGTCGCATTGAGCCGGCAACAGCCTCGTAGCGGGGTGACTGGCTCCGGCTTGAACTGCAGCGGAGGTGTTTGCCAAGCCCAGCGTTTACACAGCCGGACGACGTGTAGCAGGTTTGGTCGAAAGACGCTCTAGCGGTCAATCACCTGCGCACGCATCGGCGCCAGACGCGCCAGCAGGCGGTTTTGCGCCGGCATGGGTACGTTCTGCGCGCTCATTGCCTCCTGCAGGTTTTCCACCAGGGCGTTGAAGTCGCTCGGCGTAAGGTTCTGGCCCTTGTGGCTCTCTTCCATGCTGTCGCCGGTGTACGTGCAGGGGCCGCCCGTTTCGACGCAGATCTGCTCCACCAGTTTGTCGCGCAGACGCTCAATATCGATATTTTCAAAGTGCCGAACGATGCGCGGATCAGCAGCGATGTTCAGCAGCATGCCTTCAACGATACGAGTGATCCCGGCCTGCTCACCCAACTCACGGTACAGGCTGTCGTCTTTGGGCGGCTGCTGAGCGCAGGCCGCCAGGGTCAGAACCATCGCTAACAGCACACAACGCATGCCTAGAAACTCCCCTGTACGGACAGATAAACCCCGTCCTGATGATCCAGTGTGGCAATCTCGCCCAGGCGCGCATACGCCAGCACCACGGCGAGATTCTTGTTGGGGAAGTAGCCCAGAAACAAGTCGGCCCAATCGCTTTCACCCGCAAAGCTCAGGTTATCCGGCTTTTCGCGGTATTCGACCCCAAGCGCCCAACGCGGATTGAACAGCACAGCGACCGAACCTTCCTTGAGTACTGAATGACGATCACGGCGGTCACCGCCAAAGCCCAACAGCCCCAGCTCATTGGCTCGGCTGTAACGAATACCGCCGTTGAGCAGCAGGTTGTAGCCAAAGGCACCGCCAAGGATCAGCCGGCTGGCCGTGAGGTAACCCTCGGTGTCCTCGCTGCGCTGGGCGCCAACCAGACTGGGAATCAGAAAATCCTTCTGGCGCTTGTGCTGAATGCCCAGAGAAACTTGCGGCAACTGGTCGTAGATCAAATCACCGAATAGGCGCACTTTGAGGCCAAAGATGTCCTGACTCAGGCTGTTCTCAGGCAAGTTGAGGCCGCGCGCCAGGTTACCCAAATCAAAACGCTGACGGGCGTAAGACAATTCAATACGGTTGTCGAAAGCGACACCGACACCGGCCACGTCCAGACGGTAATCGCCCGTCTCAACCCGCGTGGCGAATACATCCGCGCCCCACTCCCCGCGCTCACCATACCCAGACAACACGGCCCAGGGCGTAATCCCGCCACCGGCGGCGCCTTCAATACTGCTGGCACCGCCGGTGGCCAGCAAACGGCCATCGGCACAGGCCAGATTGGCCAGCAGGCCGAGCAGCAGGACAATGCAGCGTGGCAGGTAAGTCATATTCAATGCACCAACGTCGAGGGGGCGTGTACGTATTGCGCCATCCAGGTTTCAAAGGCTTGCGCCGCCAGTGGACGACTGATCAGGTAGCCCTGGGCGGTGTCGCACTGCCAACGCCCGAGCAATTGCAGGCTGCGCTCGAACTCGACCCCTTCAGCTACGACCTTTAGGCCCAGGCTGTGGCTCATCTCGATGGTCGAACGCACGATGACTGAGTCCTCACTGGCATCGTCCAGGTCGCGGATAAATGATTGATCAATTTTCAACTCCTGCACCGGCATGCGCTTTAGCTGCGCCAGGGAAGAATAGCCCGTGCCAAAGTCGTCCACCGACAGGCTGATGCCACATGCCCGTAAACCATGCAGCACTTGCAACGCGACCTCGGGATTGAGCATCACACCGCTTTCAGTGATTTCAAAAATAAGCTGCTCGGCCGGGACCTGATACTCGGCCAACAATTTACTGACCCGCGCCGGCAACTGAGGGTCAATCAGGTCGTCGGTGGAGATGTTCAACGACACCTGCACGCGCAGTCCACGCCCCGCCCACTCACGTAACTGGCGCAGGACTTCTTCGATGACCCAAGCAGTCAACAACTGGATACTGCCGGTGCGTTCGGCCAGCGGGATAAATTCACCCGGAGAGACCATGCCCAGCGTCGGGTGCTGCCAACGCAGTAGGGCTTCTGCCTGACGCACTTGGCCGGCCGCGATGTCTAATTTGGGCTGATAGTGGAGCAACAACTCCGCTTTATCAGGGGCATGCCGCAAATCGCGAATCAGGCGAATCTGCCGCTGCTGGGCATCATCACGACCCTGCTGATACACCTGCAGATGGCTGGGCATGCCAGCCGCATCCTGCATGGCAATGCTCGCCCGGCGCAGCAGCTCTTCAGGGGCGTTGCCGTCCACCGGATAACTGGCAATGCCAATGCGGCAATCCAAGGCGAAATCGTGGGTGGCGACGCGCAACGGTTTGAGCAACAGTTGCTGAACCTTGTCGGCAATACCCACAGCACTGTCGCTGTTGGTGTTTTCCAGCAGCAGCAGGAATTCATCGCCGATAATCCGCGCCACGCTATCACCAGGACGCAACACGGCCTGCAGGCGTCGGCTCAGTTGCTGCAACGCCAGGTCGCCTCCCTCAGCGCCAAGGCTTTCATTGACGGCCCGAAAATTCGCCACGCCCAAGTAGAGCAACGACGTCGGTCGTCCTGCCGTGATGGCACTGCCCAGGCGTTCCAGCGCAAGCGTGCGGTTGGGCAGGCCCGTCAACGCATCATGCAGCGCATTGTGCGCCAGCTGCCGCTCACGCTCGGCAATGCCTTGCTGCATGGCTTTGAACGCAGTGGCCAAACGCCCTAGCTCGTCGCCGCGCTGCAGGTCCAGGCTGGCCTGGTAATCACCCTGGCGTACCCGCTCAGCCACTGCCGCCAACTGCCGAACCGGCTGTGACACTGAGCGCGCCAGCAATAAGGCCCCCACAAGCGAAGCGGATAGCGCAGCCAGAGCGATGAGTAGAATTTTCTGATCAAGTGGAGCAAACGCCTCTTGCGCCTGACTCAAGGATTTGTGCAACAGCGCACGCACTTCAAAACCATCACCACTGGCCAGCACCAGGGTCTGATTCAAGTACGATTCTTCACCGATCAGGCTGATTGCATCATTGGCCAACTCAGCCATGCTGCCTTGCAGCTGCTTGCTTTGCGCGGGTTGCAAAGTGCTGATCCAGATATCCGCGACACCGTCCTGGGTCGCCCGCAAGGTCAAATCCAGGTGGGTCAATTCACGCAATTCGGCGGCAAATGCATCATCGACCTGAAAGCCCATCATGACCCGGGCAATTGGCAGCGGCGCGGTGACTGTGGCCTGCACCAGCAAGTAGATCTTGTCAGCTATCGGCATCAGAAAGATCTGCACACCTTCGCGCTGACGCTGCATCACCTGCGCGCTGAGGCGCTTGGCAGTCTCACCGCTGATCTGCCGATCACTGCTGACCTCAAGATTGCCATCCAGACCCAGCATCATGACTGCACTGGCGTTGATCCGTGCGCCATGGTTGATCAACGCCGAACGAATTGTCTCGGTGTCGCCACTGGCCACGGCATCCTTGAAACCAAAATCCGCCGCCAACACCTGCACTGCGTCGTGCAACTGACGGCCACGGACCTCGAGTAATTGCTGAAAGACCAGGCTGCCGACGTCTAACTGCTCACGTGCCTGGCTGCGTACGGCTGCATTGGTGGCAGTTTGCACCGCCACATACAGCGCCCCCACAACCACCAACAGCAGCAGTACCAGTACCCCGGCAATTCGCGCCTGAAAGCTATTGCGCAGCATCGCGTGCCTTCTTGAATGCATCACCAAAAGCGCTGACCGGCGCACTCGGAGCGGTTTGACCGCCAGGAGCCTGCATGGACAGGGTAAAGCGCTGCAGGCTACCGGCCTCTGTCAGCTGCACCTGGCCGGCATCCTGCGGCAACATATCCGGCGCTTGTGGGTGCCACAGGCTGGCGGTGTAGGTCCCTGCTGGCAACTGCTCCAGGTTCAGCTTGCCCTGTGCATCACTCACCGCGAACCACGGATCGTCAGTGACATAGACATAACCCACCATCCAGTCGTGGATATTGCAGCCAAGTACCACCACACCGGGCTTATCGAAAACCACCGGCTCGCTCGGCGTGCCCTGGTAGAGGCGTAGCTCAAAGCGCTTAGCCAACGAGAACGAATAGACGTGATGACGAATGTTGTCGCTGTTAGGGAACGACACGGCAGTACCGCTGCGCACAGCCAGTACATTGGGCGCGAATTGCTGCGAGATTTGATCCATCACCGCCGCGGCAGGTGCAACCACGGGTACAACCTCGCTGCGCAAGGTAAGCACAGCATTGGCCAGCGGCTGCCCTTCACTGTCCACCAGCTCGGCTTGCAGACTGGCAGCGGACAGCGTTGTACTGAACAGCAGCATGCCGAGCAGTGAAAGTGTGGACAGGTATAGGGGCTTGTTCATCAAGACTACTCGCACTTTATGGGCACACTTGACTACCGGCAGCATCCTTGCCCGGGCACAGGAAAAACCTGCGTGGGCCACAGCTTAGCCGCCCATGTGCGGAAGTTCACGCTTCGTCGACTGTAACCATCACGCAAATGTATGCAGCGTGCTACCCAATAACCGTCGAGAGCTCAGTTATTCGGCGCTACGCAGGCGTTTCGGCGTCAGGCCCAAATAGCGGCGCATAGCGGTGGTCAGCGCGCTCTGGCTGGAGAAACCGCACTCTTCCGCGATACGGATCAGCGGCAGGCCGCTCTCACGCAACAGCCGTACAGCCCGATCCAAGCGTGTTTTCAGCAGGTACTGATGCGGCGTCAAACCGATACTGTCCTTGAACTGCGCATGGAAATGACTGGGGCTTAGACAGGCCACCTGTGCCAACTCAGCCACACTGATACGCCGCGCCAAATGCTGGGTGATGTAACTGTCGAGCCGCTCCACATTCAGCGCCCCCATGGGCCGCGTCTGGGGCTCGCCAAACAGGCGCAGGTGCAAGGCACGCAGCAGCACGCCCCCCAGGGCACGGGGCAGCAATGGATCGGAGCCATAGCGTTCCAGCTCGGCGCCGGCATAGCTCAGCAGGTTCTGGAAATCGGCATCCAGTTGCGGGTAGCGTGGCGTTTCAAACAGACGGGTCAGCAGCTGCAGGTCTTCGCTGGAGGTGCCCTGCTCGTCCAGATCGATGATCAGCATGCGGTTGTCACCCATGCCAGCGAACTGGTGATCGGCATCCCCCGGCACCAGGCAGGCGCGCATGCGGCAAACCTCGCCGCCCCGGCCGTTGACTTCAAATTCGGCACGTCCAGCCAGCGACAGCACCAGTTGATGATGGTCGTGAGTGTGTTCGTGGGCCTGGTCATCAAGACGCATCAACCGCGCGTTGAACATGAAAAGTGCAACCCTGAAAAACAGAGGTGCAACTTTAACCCTTTGCCCGGTAAAACTGCAGCCTGTACGACAAATGGGTGCTGATCGCCCTAAACAGTCAATGTCCGCCAAGCCTGAAACAGCAGGTGCTGCAACGCCTGGAACATGAGCTGATCGAAAGGCGAAAAGTACGCCTGGCACGCCACGAGTGCTTTGCCCTGCTCACACCGCTGATCGACCAATTCATCCAGCAGTTGCGCGCACCACTGCAGACGACGTTCGAAGCACAGACTCCCGCAGGGCGGACCTAGCGGCTATGCTGGCAGCCTCGACATTCGCCAGGAGTTCACCATGCTTGCCCCCCGCCTGACAGTGGCACTCAGCCTTGCACTGCTCGCCGCCTGCGCACAAACGCCCAGCAGCGTGACTCTGGAGCAAAACCAGCAGAGCAAATGCCCGCTGTCGTTGCACGTTGGCCAGCAATTCAATCTACGCCTGCCGAGCAATCCCACCACCGGTTTCCGTTGGCTGCTGCGTGACTCCGCACCCCAGGTGCTGAAAAGCCTCGGCCCGGAGGTCTACAGCAACCCGGAAGACGCTGGCCTGGTCGGCAGCGCCGGGGTTTCCACCTGGCGTTTCGAGGTCATCAAAGCAGGCGAAGGCCTATTGGCCCTAACCTATGAACGCCCCTGGGAAGTCGGCGTAGTGCCCGCCCAGCGCTTCAACTGCACGATCAAGGCTCGCTAGCAGGGCGTTGAAAAACGTAGGCGAGGCAGCCAGCGCAAGGCGCTACGTTAGTAACAGCCTTCGGCTGGTCAAAACGGCGAAAAGCGGAGTTTACGAGCTGTAAATGAGCATTTTGATCGGACTCGCGCACGAGCCTGTTTTTAACGCGGCGATGGCAACGTAGGTAGTTTTTCAACAGCCTGCTGCTACTGGCGCGAAATGCTGACCTAAGTGGCACCCATGGCGTGGCCAGTTAATTCCCGACGCGCCATAGTGCTGACCTTTCGAGTATCAAGGACAAGGGTCATGCGTTATCTGCTGCTGGGTTTGCTGGGTGCTGCGATATTCCTCTTTACACGGCTCAGCGGCATGAATGAACTGGGCCTGCTCAGCAAAGGCATTCCAGTGATTGCCCTGCTGCTGTGGTTGAGAACGGCACCCAGCGGCCTGTATCGACGTTGGATCAGCCTCGGCCTGCTCTGCTCACTGGCGGGCGATATCCTGCTCGACTGGCCGGGCGACCTGTTCGTTTTCGGACTAGGCGCCTTCCTGCTGGCCCATCTGGCCTACCTGCGCGCCTACCTGAGCGACTGCAAACAACCCGCCTGGCTCGCTTTGATTCTTGCGCTGGCCACTGGCGGAACGATGTTCACCATCCTCGCCAGCGCCAACCTGGGCCCGCTGCTGATCCCCGTAGCCTGTTACGCCCTGGCGATCAGCGCCATGCTCTGGCGCGCTCTTGCCCGCCTTGGCCAACCCGACCTGAATATCCATTCCAGGCGCCTGGCCGCCGTAGGTGCCGCGCTGTTCGTATTGTCCGACAGCCTGATCGGCATCAACCGCTTTGTCGCCCCCTTCGAAGCGGCGCCTGTGGCGATCATGCTCAGCTACTGGCTGGGACAATGGGCGATTGCGGCGTCGGCCTTCAAACAGACCCGCTGAGCCGTCTCCATGCAGATTTGCGACCAATAACGGCAATCAAGGTTTGGCTATGCGGCGCACTTGGCTAAAATGCCCGGCTTTATTGACCAGTGCGCAGCCATCGTGAGCAAACAGCCCGACCGTCTTTTCGCCCAACCCCTGGCCCAGGTGCCGGACTTCGTGTTCAACGAGGATGTGGTGCGGGTTTTCCCCGACATGATCAAACGCTCGGTGCCGGGTTACCCGACCATTGTCGAGAACATTGGTGTGCTCGCTGGCCAGTTCGCCCAACCGCACAGCGTACTGTATGACCTCGGCAGCTCTCTGGGCGCTGTGACCCAAGCGCTGCGCCGACATGTGCAGATCGACGATTGTCGGGTGATCGCCGTGGACAACTCCAGTGCTATGGTCGAGCGCTGCCGCGAATACCTGCATGCGCAGGATTCGATGTTTCAAGAGTTGCTGCCCGTCGAAGTGATTGAGGCCGACATTCTCCGCCTCGACTTTCAGCCCACTTCGCTGGTGGCACTGAACTTCACCTTGCAATTTATCCAGCCTGAACAACGCCTCGAATTGCTCACGCGAATTCGCCAGGCCCTGCTGCCCGGCGGCGCAATGATCCTCTCGGAAAAACTGCAATTCGAAGACGCCGGGCAGCACGCACTGCTGGGCGATCTGCATATCGCCTTCAAGCGGGCCAACGGCTACAGCGAGCTGGAAATCGCCCAGAAACGCAGCGCCATCGAGAAAGTCATGCTCCCCGACAGCCTGGAGCAGCACCGCGAACGCCTGCTCGCCGCTGGATATAGCCAGGTAGTACCGTGGTTCCAGTGTCTTAATTTCGCCTCAATGATTGCCCTGCCATGATCAGCCGCCTCGACCTCGACGCCCTGCAAGCAACCCTTGCCGGCACTCCACTGCAAGACTGGTCAGCCGACCTGCCCGGGCAGATCGATGCCAAACTGGCCGTCGGCCATGGCGACCTGCCGCGCTGGTACGGCGCGGTGCAGAGCTTGCCGGCACTGAATGTCGAACAACTGGAACTGCTACACAGCTTCCGTTTCAACGGAACCTGTGACGACTCGACACGCGCAGCATTAACCACGGCTCTTCAGGGCCTGATTCCCTGGCGCAAGGGACCGTTTCATCTGTTTGACGTGCATGTCGACACGGAATGGCGCTCGGACTGGAAATGGCAGCGCGTCGCGCCCTACCTCGATCTGAAGGGCAAGCGGGTGCTGGATGTCGGCTGCGGCAACGGCTACTACATGTGGCGCATGCTTGGTGCTGGTGCGGACAGCGTAATTGGCATCGACCCCAACTGGCTGTTCCTCTGCCAGTTCCTGGCGATGAAAAACTACCTACCTGACCTGCCCGCCTGGCATCTGCCGCTGGCATTCGAGGAACTGCCGAGCAAACTACAAGGCTTCGACACGGTATTTTCCATGGGCGTGCTGTATCACCGCCGCTCGCCCATCGACCATTTGATCGACCTCAAGGACTGCCTAGTTAAAGACGGCGAACTGGTCTTGGAAACCTTGGTGGTAGAAGGCGATGCACAGCAGGTGCTCGTGCCCGAAGACCGCTACGCGCAGATGCGCAACGTCTGGTTCCTGCCTTCGGTGCCCGCCCTGGAGCTGTGGCTGCGCCGCGCCGGCTTCGTCGATGTGCGCTGCGTAGATGTCAGCACCACTTCAGTCGACGAACAACGCTCGACCGAGTGGATGCGCTTTCAGTCACTGCCCGAATTCCTTGACCCGGCCGACCATAGCCGCACCGTGGAAGGCCTGCCGGCGCCAAGCCGCGCGGTACTGATCGCCCGCAAGCCGTAAACCGGACTTATCAAAGCTCACGCAGGGTCGACAGGCGCCAGCTTGTCCAGTGCAGATGGCGGACAAGCCTGCGGCATGTCCGCCCTCCACTCAACCGCGATTAGCCGCCGCGACGATCAACTGTTTCATCTCCACTACCGCCTGCTTAAAGCCAACAAACAATGCGTGGCCTACCAGGGCGTGGCCGATGTTCAGCTCATTGATCCCAGCAATGGCCGCCACCGGCTCAACGTTGTGATAGTGCAAGCCGTGGCCCGCATTAACGATCAGGCCATGCTGCAGGCCACAGGCCACACCGTCACGAATCCGCGCCAGTTCGCGTGCGGCTTCTTCCGGGGTATGGGCATCGGCATAACGACCGGTGTGCAGCTCGATGGCCGGCGCGCCGACCCGCTTGGACGCCTCAATCTGCAGTGGGTCCGGGTCGATAAACAGCGAGACCTCGCAGCCAATCTTGCTTAGGCGTTCGACCGCTGCGCGAATCCGCGCTTCCTGCCCATCCACATCCAGGCCACCTTCGGTGGTCAGTTCCTGACGGGTTTCCGGTACCAGGCAGACGTGTTCGGGACGGATGCTTTCGGCAAAGGCGAGCATTTCCTCAGTCACACCCATCTCGAAGTTCATGCGCGTCTGCATGACCTCTTTGAGCAGGCGCACATCACGTTCTTGAATATGCCGACGGTCTTCGCGCAGGTGCACGGTGATACCGTCGGCCCCCGCCTCTTCGGCGTCCAGCGCGGCCTTGACTGGATCGGGATAACGGGTGCCTCGAGCCTGGCGCAAGGTGGCCACATGGTCGATGTTCACACCCAGCAGAATACGATTGGCATCAGTCACGGCTTGGCTCCTTGAGCGTCATAAACAGTTCGCGGCTGACCAGCGGTCGGCCACCTAAATGGGGGGCTAAGGCCTGACGCATCAAGCGTTTGGCCGCAGCAAGAGCGCCTGGCGCAGTCCAATCAGCCTCGGCCATGGCGAGCAGTTCAACGCCGTGAAAGGCACCGGGCTGCAATTGGCCAATCGGCACCAAACCAGCTTCAGTGTGCAGACGATACAGGCCGCTGGCGACAATGGGCTGACCTTCGCTGTCCAGATTCAAGGCGAAACCATAGCCCAGCTCGTCCAGCAGGCGCCATTCAAACGAACGCAACAGCGGTTCCAGCGGGCGACCTTCTGCCAATGCCAACACCGTCATGGCGTAATGATCGAACACAGCGGGATGAGGGTCTTCGGCGGGTAACAGGCGAATCAGCAATTCATTGAGGTACAGGCCACTGAACAGCGCCTCACCCGTCAACAAATTGGGAATGCCCGCAGGTTCAAGACGCCCGACGTTCTTCAGCTCACCTCGCCCGCGAAACTCGGCGTCCAGCGGAATAAACGGCCGAGCCAAACTACCGGCTTTACCCCGAGCGCCACGCAGTACTGCACGCAAGCGACCTTTGGGGGTGAGAAAGTCGACCAGCGCGCTGCTTTCGCGGTAAGCGCGGCTGTGCAGTACATAGGCAGGCTGACTGTCTGCAAGCATGGCCGGTGGTGACTCAACGTGACGGAACGCAGAAACGGGCGAATAGGTTCGCCCGCGCAACACTAGATGTTGTCGTAACCCAGAGAGCGCAGTGCGCGCTCGTCGTCCGACCAGCCACTTTTAACCTTGACCCACAGGTTAAGCATGATTTTGGAGTCGAACATCACCTCCATATCCTTGCGCGCTTCCTGGCCAATGCGCTTAATCCGCTCGCCTTTGTCGCCAATGATGATTTTTTTCTGACCATCACGCTCGACCAGAATCAACGCATGGATATGCAGGATGCGCCCGTCACGCTTGAATTCCTCGATTTCCACAGTGATCTGATACGGCAGTTCAGCGCCCAGCTGACGCATGATCTTCTCGCGCACCAACTCAGCAGCGAAGAAACGGCTGGAGCGGTCGGTGACCTGGTCTTCCGGGAAGAAGTGCACGCCTTCCGGCAAATGCTCGCCTACCAGTTTTTCCAGGGTGTCGAGGTTATGCCCATGCTGCGCCGAAACCGGCACGATCTCGGCCTTCGGCAGCTGGGTGGCCAGCCACTCCAGATGCGGCATCAGCTCAGCCTTGTCCTCGATACGATCGGTCTTGTTGATCGCCAGAATCACCGGGCCTTCGACGTACTGAATACGCTCCAATACCATCTGGTCCTCATCGGTCCAGCGGGTGCGATCGACCACGAAGATCACCACGTCAACATCCTTCAGCGCCGACGAAGCATTCTTGTTCATGTAGCGGTTGAGCGCTTTTTCGTTGTTCTTGTGCAGGCCGGGGGTGTCGACATAAATCGCCTGCACCTCACCCTCGGTTTTGATGCCGAGCATGTTGTGCCGCGTGGTCTGCGGCTTGCGCGAGGTGATTGCCAGCTTCTGCCCAAGGATGTGGTTGAGCAACGTCGACTTGCCCACGTTGGGCCGGCCGACGATGGCGACATAGCCACAGCGTGTAACAGGTGTATCAGTCATTGCCATTCTCCACACCCAAGGCGATCAGCGCGGCAGCAGCCGCTACCTGCTCAGCGATCCGCCGACTGGCGCCCTGCCCCAGGGTTTTATCATTCAGTAAGGTTATCTGACATTCGACCACGAATGTCCGGCAGTGCGGCTCGCCCTGAATATCCACCACCTCATAACGCGGCAACTCACAGCCGCGCGATTGCAAAAATTCCTGCAAGCGGGTTTTTGGATCCTTATTGGTGTCGACCAAAGTCAGGCTATCCAACTCGGTGGTCAGCCAGGCCAGCACACGCTCACGAGCCGCCTCCATACCTGTATCCAAGTAGATGGCGCCAATCAGTGCTTCCAGTGCATCGGCGAGAATCGACTCGCGACGAAAACCGCCGCTCTTCAATTCGCCGGAGCCTAAGCGCAGGTACTCACCCAAGTCGAAACCACGCGCCAGAATGGCGAGGGTTTCGCCTTTAACCAGGCGCGCGCGCAAGCGCGACAGCTGCCCTTCGCGCGCTAACGGGAAACGCTGAAACAGCGCTTCCCCCGCGACAAAGTTGAGGATCGCATCACCGAGAAACTCCAGACGCTCGTTATTACGCCCGGCGAAACTGCGATGGGTAAGAGCCAGGATCATCAGCTCCTGATCCTTGAAGGTATAACCGAGCTGCCGCTCGAGACGGGCTAACGACGCACTCACGGCATACGCACGCGGAATTCTTTATCGAATCGCACCACCAGATCGATATTCTCGATCAGCGGCTCGCGCTGTTCATATTTCAGATGAACTTTGAAATCGTTATTTTCAACTTTGACTTTAATGGCATCTCTAATATTCAAGCTACGAATATTATTGACCTGCACACCCTTATCAACATGACTATAGAAATCACCAATCGTTCGTATCTGTAAAGACCTTTCAGTTTCAACCGACATGATAATTTTACTTATCGACATATAATCAAGATAGTGAGGCAATATCTTGAATGCTGCGTTGGCCAAAAAGGCGACTACAGTGAGCACCATCAACCAACTAAGAACCGACATTCCCTTTTGCGAATGTACAGATTTCATATTTGTCCCCAAATTCGATTTTATGAAAGCCTTAACGGCTGGAGGCAAGACTATATATAGCCTGCAACGCTGCATTTAACAGCGTCGCAAATTAGCCAGCGGGTCAGTGAATCAGGCCGACGCGAGAAAAATTAGGCAGATTGCGCGACTTTGGGTCTGGCCAGCTCATCCAGATTGCGAAGGCTTTACCGACGATATTCTGGTCCGGCACCATGCCCAGTAGCGGCTTGGATATGGCCGGATCATTCCAGTAACGGCTGTCATTGGAATTATCGCGGTTGTCCCCCATCATGAAGTAATGCCCTTGCGGCACCACCCACTCGCGGCCAGGCTCAACCCGATAGCGCTGCATTTCCTTACGGATCTGGTGCTCAGCCTCGCCCAGTTTTTCGTTGTACAACTTAGCGCTGCCCAGGCTACCCGGCTCGTCACCAATCAGCTGCTGCGCAACAAGTTCACCGTTGATGGTCAGACGTTTATCGCTGCTGTAGGCAATACGGTCACCGGCCAAGCCCACTACACGCTTGATGTAATTGATATTCGGATCACTCGGATAGCGGAACACCATCACATCGCCGCGCTGCGGATCGCCTACTTCAATCACCTTGGTGTCCAGAACCGGCAGGCGAATGCCATAAGCGAACTTGTTGACCAGGATGAAATCGCCTACTTCCAGAGTCGGCTTCATCGAGCCAGAAGGAATCTGGAACGGTTCAACCAGAAACGAACGCAGCACCAGCACGATGGCCAGCACCGGAAAGAACGACTTACCGTACTCCACCAGCAAAGGCTCTTTGCTCAAGCGCTCCACTACCGCCTCATCAGGTTCACTGACCTGACCGTGGTAGGTGCTGATAGCGGCTCGCCGGCGCGGGGCCAGAAAGATCAGGTCAAACAACGCCAACGCGCCACAAACGGCAACGGCGATAACCAGTAACAGCGGGAAATTGATCGACATAAGCCCTTAACTATCCAACCTGAGCACTGCAAGGAAGGCTTCCTGTGGAATTTCCACGTTACCCACTTGCTTCATGCGTTTCTTACCGGCCTTCTGCTTTTCGAGCAGCTTGCGTTTACGGCTGACGTCACCACCGTAGCACTTGGCCAATACGTTTTTACGCAGCGCCTTGACCGTGGTCCGCGCAACGATTTGCCCACCAATTGCAGCCTGAATGGCAACATCGAACATCTGCCGGGGGATCAGCTCTTTCATCTTCTCGGTCAACGCACGCCCCTTATAGTGTGCGTTGTCCTTGTGCACGATCAGGGCCAGCGCATCCACCTTGTCACCGTTGATCAACACATCCAGCTTGACCAAGTTGGCCGACTGGTAGCGATCGAAATGGTAGTCGAGCGAGGCATAACCGCGACTGGTGGATTTGAGACGGTCAAAGAAGTCGAGCACCACTTCGTTCATCGGCAGGTCATAGCGAACCTGAACCTGAGAACCAAGGAATTGCATATCGCGCTGAACACCGCGTTTTTCGATACACAGGGTAATCACATTACCCAGGTGCTCCTGCGGCACAAGAATGGTGGCTTGTACGATCGGCTCACGGAAGTCCTCGACCGAGGAGATATCCGGCAATTTAGACGGGTTATCGACGTAGATCGTCTCGCCCGTTTTGAGCACTACTTCGAAAATCACACTCGGTGCAGTGGTGATCAGATCCAAGTCGTATTCGCGTTCAAGACGCTCCTGGATGATTTCCATGTGCAGCATGCCAAGGAAGCCACAACGGAAGCCGAAGCCCAGTGCATCCGAGCTTTCAGGCGAATATTGCAGTGACGAATCGTTCAGGGTCAGCTTCTGCAACGCATCCCGGAAATCTTCGAAATCGTCGGAACTGACCGGGAACAACCCGGCATAGACCTGTGGCTGAATACGTTTGAAACCAGGCAGTACTTCGACATTCGGCGTGGCAGCCAGGGTTAGGGTATCCCCCACCGGCGCGCCGTGAATATCCTTGATACTGGCGATAATAAAGCCCACTTCACCGGCTTTCAGGTCTGCAGTGGCGGTGTGCTTAGGGTTAAACACGCCAACGCTATCGACCAAGTGGATCTTGCCGGTGGACTTCACCAGCACTTTGTCACCTTTCTTGATTCGACCATGGCGAACGCGTACCAGGGAAACAACACCGAGGTAGTTATCGAACCAGGAGTCGATGATCAGCGCTTGCAATGGCGCCTCAATGTCGCCGGTCGGTGCAGGGATCGTGTGCACCAGACGCTCGAGTACTTCATCAACACCCAAACCTGTTTTGGCACTGCAGGTCACGGCGTCAGTGGCATCAATGCCGATGATCTTCTCGATTTCTTCCTTGACCCGGTCCGGGTCAGCCTGAGGCAAGTCGATCTTATTCAGTACCGGCATGACCTCAAGGCCCTGCTCGATCGCGGTGTAACAGTTGGCGACTGACTGCGCTTCCACGCCCTGACCGGCATCGACCACCAGCAGCGCGCCTTCGCAAGCAGCCAGAGAGCGGCTGACTTCATAGGTGAAGTCGACATGCCCAGGGGTATCGATGAAGTTCAGCTGGTAGGTGATGCCATCTTTAGCCTTGTAATACAGGGTAACGCTGTGTGCCTTGATGGTGATCCCGCGCTCACGCTCCAGATCCATGGAGTCCAGCACCTGGGCTTCCATTTCACGGTCGGCCAAGCCGCCACACATCTGGATAAACCGGTCGGCCAAGGTCGACTTGCCGTGGTCAATATGGGCGATGATGGAGAAATTGCGGATATGACTCAAATCACTCACGGATCAACACTCAAAAAGGTCGCAGGCGACTGCCCGCCGAAAATAGCCGCCAAGTCTACCCGAATGCCACCTTGCACGTCATCAAGGCCACACGACTGTACGATGTAAAAGGGCGACCGAAGTCGCCCTTTGTAACCTGCATACCTGGTTAATCGGCCAGTTTGAAGGTGATAAAGCTGGCGCGTCCCTGACGCAGCACACGCATCGACACCGAACGGTTCTTCGGCAGTGCCTGCGCCACCTCGGTAAACGTCTTGGCCGAATTAATAGCCTGATTGTTCAAGTGAGTAATTACGTCCCCCGGACGCAAGCCAATCAGCGCCGCGGGCCCATCCTGGACCTCAGAAATCGCCACGCCACCTTTGAGGTCCAGGCTCTTCTGCTGCTCAGCAGTCAGCTCAACTACTTTGACACCCAAACGATTACTGCTGCGCTCAACACCAGGCTCAACTTTACCCGCCAAGGCCTCACCGTCTTCAGGCAGCGCACCGATACTCAACTTCAGCTTCTTGCGCGCACCATCGCGCACCACATCCAGCTCGGCACTGGTACCCGGTTTGAGCGCACCGACCAGATGCGGCAGGTCAGCGGACATAATGATCGGCTTACCGTCGAGACTGAGGATCACATCGCCGACCTGTAAGCCGCCTTTGGCAGCAGGCCCTTCCTCCAGCACCTGCGCCACCAGCGCACCAGCCGGTTTATCCAAGCCAAACGACTCAGCCAGATCCTTGTTAACTTCCTGAATCACCACACCCAGCCAGCCGCGACTGACCTTACCCTCAGCCTTGAGCTGTTCTGCCACATCCATCGCCACACTCATGGGAATGGCAAATGACAGCCCCATAAAGCCACCGGAACGGGTGAAAATCTGTGAGTTGATACCCACCACCTCACCAGCCAGGTTGAATAACGGGCCGCCGGAGTTGCCCGGATTGATCGCCACGTCAGTCTGGATAAACGGCACATAGCTCTCGTTTGGCAGGCTACGACCCTTAGCACTGACGATCCCAGCCGTCACCGAGTGATCGAAACCAAAGGGTGAACCAATTGCCAACACCCACTCACCGACCTTTAGCTCCTCCGACTTACCCAGCTTGACGGTGGGCAGACCTTCACCCTCAACCTTGAGCAGTGCAACATCGCTGCGCGGGTCGGTACCAACCAATTTTGCTTCCAGTTCACTGCGATCAGACAGGCGCACGATGATTTCATCGGCATCGGCGATCACATGGTTATTGGTCAGCACGTAGCCATCAGCGGAAATGATAAAGCCCGAGCCCAGCGACTGGGCCTCACGCTGGCGGCCACCGCCAGGCGCACGTGGCATCTGTGGAATATTACGCTCGAAGAACTCGCGAAACATCGGCGGCAGGCCTTCCAGATCAGGCACATTGAGCTGGCCACTGCCAGCCACCGCGCGATCCGGCATCTTCTGCCGGGTGCTGATATTGACTACCGCCGGTGATGCCTGCTCGACCAGCTCGGTGAAATCCGGCAGGCTCGCCTGAGCAAAAAGTGCTTGCCCCATCAACAGCACGGCCAATAACGCGGTAAAAGAAGATTTCAGACCAGGCTTCGACATATAACTCCCCATCAGGCCAGCAAAAGTCTTAGAACGCAGCGGCGGCACCACCAAGCAATGCACGCAACACCACAGGTTGCAACGCAGGATCACCAGCCGTAACACGGCTGCGCCAACGCACCGCACAACAAGCAAAGAGAAAACCGAACAGCGCACTGAGTATTACCCAAGGCTCGCTCCAGCCCGCCTGCTCAGCTAGCACAGCCGTGGCAAACAACCCGAGCAAAGGCAACAGATAAACCAGCAGTGAACCACGCACCAACAGGTCTTCGCGCACGCCGATAACCACCGCATCGCCAATATTCAGCTGCAGATCAGACACCGCACGCACATAACCACGACGACCGCTTGCCCCAAGCTGCTCAAGCAAGCCCTGGCCACAACCTGCTTTAACGGAACAACTGGAGCAGGTGCTTTTGCGTACTGTTTCAACCCAGACAGCGCCGGGCTCAACAGCCACGACCCGCCCCTGCTCCTCAATCACTGCGCCACCTCGCCGACCGAACGCATGGACAAGGCCACTCGCTCAGCGGTGCCCAGCGGAATTTCGCCAACCACGGTAACCATTACGTCACCATCATTGGTCTTCAATCGACGCGAAACAGCCACTGTAGGGCCCAGCTGAGTACGTACATCCTCAACAGCTTCACCGCGCAAGGGTTCCATAAACACGGAAAAACGCGCTAAACCATCGCCATACACCTGACAGGCAACGAGCTCATCGGATGCAGGACTGCGACGCTGAGTGACAGAACTCAAGCTGAAGCCCGGCGGCAGCCAGTCAGAGCGCCACGCTTCAGCCGACTGAGCCTGAGAAGGAGCCAAACGCACAGGGCGACACCCAGCACTGGGTTCAAGATTCGCGGGTACGGGGGCGTCCGTTTCTAGTTGAGTAAACTGGAGGCGCTCGAGCAACTGCCCCTTGTCATTCACCAGCAAGGATTTGAGCGGCAAACCCGTTTGCTGATCCAGGTGCAGCTCAATGCCATAGCGATGCTGATCACGCGGTACTAGGGCCAGCACATCAGTCGCTCGTCCAGCCACACGGGACTCACCGAGCACACGCAACTCATACCACGTACTCAGCTGCTCGGCATTTAACGCCCGAGCGGGCCATAGTTGACTGTCGATCAGCTGGTCAGCCAACGCACCACTGGCGCATTGAACCTGGCCCTCGACACGCACTACCTCTTGCGCGGAACCATCCAGCTGCAGCAGTCGCTCACGCAGAGCAACGCCCTCACCAGCCTGATGCCAGATGCTGTGCGTCGAAAAGCTGCCATTGCGTTCATAGACAAAGGTGCCCTGAAAACTCAGAGTACGCTCAGCGTCGGCCAAGCGCTGCAGCATTACAGAGCCTTCATCGGCAGCAGCCGGCAAAGCCAGCCAGCTGCCCAGCAACAAAACGCCAAAAGGAATAAAGCGCATGCGATTCCTTAACAACAGACCGTTAACGGCCTTCCAAACTGGCTGCGCGAGCATAGGGCAGCGCACCTTCACTGGTACTCATGGCAGCCTGCTGCGCATGCTGACGTAGGTAGGACGGCAAACGCTGCTCATGCCAACCCGGCTGACCTTGACCGACGGCGCTCGCCGCAGGTGCAGCTTGTTCATCAGAGGCATTAAACCCAGCCAGCATGGCCGGCCCACTGACCTGAGGAATGCTCAACACCGGCTGACTGGATTGCTGCGCCAACTGAGCACCGGTGATGTCGTCCTGGTTGTAAAAACGCACACCCGCCAGCACTGCTACGGTAACCGAAGCTGCAACGGCCAGGCGACCTACAGTGCGCCAAGAGCCGCGCTGTACTTGTTGCGCAACCGGAGCAACATCATCAGCCAGGGCCGCGGATACAGCAGCGGCAATATCCAGACGCGGCTCAAGCAGCTCTTTGTGCATGACCGCGCGAGCAAGCTGGTAACGCGACCAGGTTGCGCGCAGCTCAGGGTTATCACTGGCTGCCAGAACGCGCCTTAGTTCAAGTTCATCCGCTTGGTTATCCATCACCGCGGACAGCGATTCCTGCAGGGTTTCACGACTCATGGCGGTTCCTCTCTTGGCTGACGCCGCTGTCTCAGGTTTCCTGCAGCAACGGCTGCAGGGATCGATCAATGGCTTCACGTGCTCGAAAAATTCGCGAGCGCACGGTGCCGACAGGACACTGCATGACGCTGGCAATGTCCTCGTAACTCAGACCATCAAATTCACGCAAGGTTAGCGCTGTACGTAAATCTTCCGGCAACTGCTCAATACTGCGGTGTACGGTGGCTTCGATCTCATCGCGCAACAGTGCGCGCTCCGGCGATTCGATGTCCTTGAGTGCATGGTCACCATCGTAGAACTCGGCATCCTCAGCACTTACATCACTGTCTGGCGGGCGTCGACCACGCGACACCAGATGGTTCTTAGCCGTGTTGATGGCAATACGGTACAACCACGTATAGAACGCACTGTCGCCCCGAAAATTACCAAGGGCCCGGTATGCCTTTACGAAGGCTTCCTGCGCCACGTCCTGCGCCTCATGGGTGTCATGCACAAAACGCACGATCAACCCGAGAATCTTGTGCTGATACTTGAGCACTAATAGATCAAACGCCCGCTTGTCGCCACGCTGCACGCGCTCGACCAGCTGCTGATCATCTTCCTGGGTTAGCATGAATACTCCTCATAGGGTCTGAAGGAGTGAAACGCCAACCCTTTACTCGGTCTGCCAAAGTAGACTTGGGTATTGCGCAAAAGTTCTCTCCTTCAAACAAGCTTCCTGCAGAACACTTAAAAGCCCTGCACGGAACAGCGCAGCAAAGGGGTTCCACTGCTGCGCTCGTAGTCTGGATCACCCGACGGCAAGGCCAAAACCTCAGCCCCATTAAAAAGCCGTCCGATACAAGCGGTTTCCCATGTAAATAACCGCCTATGGAACCCGAAATACTTAAAAAGTTCCCGAGTAACGCACTTGGTCATAAGCTGGCTATTGTGACGCTCACCCCCTCTATATACTAGAGCTCGCTTTTCGCGGAATTCGGACATGAGCCAACATTACCAACACGACGTTCTGGTCATCGGTAGCGGTGCTGCAGGCCTGACGCTGGCACTCACGCTGCCTGAGCACCTGCGCATTGCCGTACTGAGCAAGGGCAACCTGTCCAACGGCTCGACCTACTGGGCGCAAGGCGGCGTAGCCGCGGTACTGGATGATACCGATACCGTCGAATCGCATGTCGAAGACACCCTCAATGCCGGAGGCGGCCTGTGCCGCGAAGACGCCGTGCGCTTTACCGTAGAGCACAGCCGCGAAGCCATTCAATGGCTGATCGACCAAGGCGTGCCCTTTACTCGCGACGATGAACACGCCCGCGAAGACGGCGGTTTCGAATTCCACTTGACCCGCGAAGGCGGCCACAGCCACCGACGCATAATCCATGCTGCCGACGCCACCGGCGCGGCGATCTTCAATACATTGCTGGAGCAGACCCGCCAGCGCAGCAACATCGAACTGCTGGAGCAGCGTGTCGCCGTTGACCTGATCACCGAGCGCAAACTCGGCCTGGAAGGCCAGCGCTGCCTGGGCGCTTACGTGCTAAACCGCGCCAGCGGCGAGGTCGACACCTTCAGCGCACGCTTTGTGATTCTCGCCACGGGCGGTGCGGCCAAGGTTTATCTCTACACCAGCAACCCGGATGGCGCCTGTGGCGATGGCATCGCCATGGCCTGGCGCGCCGGCTGTCGGGTCGGCAACCTGGAATTCAATCAGTTCCATCCGACCTGCCTGTATCACCCAAAAGCCAAGAGCTTTCTGGTCACCGAAGCGCTGCGTGGTGAAGGCGCACTGCTCAAACTACCTAACGGCGAACGTTTTATGCCGCGCTTCGATGAGCGGGCCGAACTGGCGCCGCGGGATATCGTCGCCCGCGCAATCGACCACGAAATGAAGCGCCTGGGGATCGACTGCGTATTCCTCGACATCAGCCACAAGCCGGCTGACTTTGTGAAATCGCACTTCCCTACCGTGTATGAGCGCTGCCTGGACTTCGGCATCGACATCACCAAAGAGCCGATCCCCGTTGTACCGGCGGCGCACTACACCTGCGGCGGCGTACTCGTAGACCAGAGCGGCTGCACCGATATCCCCGGCTTGTACGCGATTGGCGAAACCAGCTTCACCGGCCTGCATGGGGCCAACCGCATGGCCAGCAATTCGCTGCTGGAATGCTTCGTCTACGCCCGCTCAGCGGCCGAGAACATTCTCGCCCAACTGGAGCACGTCAGCATGCCAAGCGCCCTTCCCGGTTGGGATGCTAGCCAGGTAACTGACTCGGACGAAGACGTGATCATTGCGCACAACTGGGATGAGCTGCGGCGTTTTATGTGGGACTACGTCGGCATCGTGCGCACCAACAAGCGCCTGCAACGGGCCGAACACCGCGTACGGCTGCTGCTTGATGAAATCCACGAGTTCTACAGCAACTACAAAGTCAGCCGTGACCTCATCGAACTGCGTAACTTGGCGCAAGTTGCCGAACTGATGATCCGCTCAGCCATGTTGCGCCATGAAAGCCGTGGTCTGCACTACACCCTGGACTACCCGCATCAACTGACTGAAGCCAAGGACACTATTCTGCTACCGCCCACCTATGGCGACTGAATTTAAGCCGCACCCTTAAGCGGCGGTGCTGATCCCGCGCCAGACTGTCGCGGGCGATGCAGACCGAGCGCACCTGGCGCTGTCCGACCAGACGAAAGCGCAATAACACAATCAACGGTAACGCCAGGCTATCCGGATGCAGCTCAATAGCCTGCCACCCCCGCGCAACGCAGTGCACCTGCCAACCCTCAGCCGTGTAACGCAGTCCTCGAAAGGCCTGCGGCACACTCAACAGTAAATGCCGTGGCACTACCCAGACAGCATGGGCAAAACAAAAGCTAACGCCGAGCAAGCGCCCCCAACTTGGCATATTCACCAGCGCCAGACTGAGCAGCGCCAACCCCTGAATCAGGGCATAGCAGGCCAGTAGCTGCCGAGAAGGCTGCCACTGACACTCGAAGGCATCACTTGGGCTGAACACGGTCCAAAATCATCCGAACCATGAGCTTGAGATCCGCATCTTCAGGCTCACTGCGCTGCATAAACCAGCCAAACATATCCTGGTCTTCACACTCGAGCAGCTTGCGATAACGCTCGCGATCAGCCTCATCAAGGTGCGGATAGACCTCGCGAACAAACGGCACCAGCAACACATCCAGCTCCAGCATGCCGCGACGGCTGTGCCAGAAAAGACGATTGAGCTCTACTTCTTCAACCACGGATCAGCTCCTTGAAAATGGCTAAACACCATTTTTAGCGTCGCACAGCGACGACCCCGAAGGGTGGCCGCCATACATGACATGCAACAAATTACGGCACTCAGTATACGAGTAAATGCACATCTATTGACCGTACGCGGCCAACCGGCTGTTATTCCCTGAAACGAGTCAAGCGCAAGCGCTGACAAGGCGCGAGGGGCGCTCTATGATGAGCCCCCTAACTTTTATCCAGCGATACCTAATCCACCATGGCCGATACCGCGTTTTATTGCATCCTCAGCCACGAAGGCGTCCTCGCCGTGCGCGGCCCCGACGCCAACAAGTTCCTCCAGGGCCAAGTCACCTGCAACCTCAACTACCTGAGCGACAGCTATTCCAGCCTGGGCGCGCGCTGCACCCCCAAGGGCCGTATGCAATCGAGCTTTCGCATCCTCAGCGTGAGTGACGGTTATTTGCTGGCAATGGCCAGTGATTTGCTGGATGCGCAACTGACTGACCTGAAGAAATACGCCGTTTTCAGCAAATCCAAGCTCACCGACGAAAGCCAGGACTGGCTGCGCATCGGCCTTAACGGTGCCGATGACATCTTGCGCAGCCTCGGTTTAGAGCTCGCAGCGACCGCCGACAGCGTCGCTCGTCGCGATGATTTACTGGCCCTGCGCTTGAGCGACGGCCGCGCTGAACTGTGGATACCCGCTGGCCAGGCCTCGGCCGTGCAGGCACAAGTGGCCAGCCAACTGCCGGAAGCGCCACTGAATGATTGGCTGCTGGCGCAAGTACGTGCGGGCATCGGCCAGGTCGTGGGCAGCACCCGCGAGCTGTTTATCCCACAGATGATCAACCTGCAGGCCGTGGGCGGCGTCAGCTTCAAAAAAGGCTGCTACACCGGCCAGGAAATCGTCGCGCGCATGCAGTACCTGGGCAAACTCAAGCGCCGTTTGTATCGCCTGGCGCTGCATGACAGCCAGGTGCCCGAGCCCGCTACACTGCTGTTCTCGCCGACGCACACCTCCAGCGTGGGTGAAGTGGTACTGGCCGCACGCACCCCAGACGGCGTCGAGCTGCTTGCCGTGTTACAGGACGAAGCCGCACTGAATGGCGTTATTCACCTGGATTCTGCTGAGGGCCGCATGCTGAGCGTGCTCGATTTGCCGTATACACTGGATTCAGACCGCGAAATACAGCGCTAAGCCCTGACTACACTTATCACTATTGCTTGAACGCCAAAGAGAATTGCCCATGAGCAAGCTTGCCGAGAAAGTCCAAAAGGAACTGACCCAGGCCATCGACAATGATGAGCTGGTCCTGCCGACTCTGCCGGAGGTCGCACTGAAAGTCCGCGAGGCAGCCGAGGATCCGGATATCAGCATCCCGCAACTGAGCAAAGTGATTGGCAACGATGCCGCCCTGACCGCGCGCATCATCAAGGTGGTGAACAGCCCGTTGCTGCGCACCAACAAGGAAATCACCGACCTACAAATGGCCGTTGGCCGCCTCGGCATCAATTACACCTGCAACCTGGCCACGGGCCTGGCCATGGAGCAGATGTTCCAGGCCACCAGCGACGTGGTTGACCGCAAAATGCGCGAAGTGTGGAACAAAAGCACGGAAATCGCCGGTATCTGCCACGTGCTGTGCAAACACTACACGCGCCTACTGCCCGACCAGGCCACCCTCGCCGGTCTGGTGCATCAGATCGGTGTGCTGCCGATCCTCACGTACGCCGAAGATCACAGCGAGCTGCTGGCTGACTCGATCAGCCTCAACCACGTGATTGAGCAGATCCACCCAATCATCGGCGACAAGATCCTGCGCACCTGGGACTTTCCTGAACTGATAGCCATGGTACCCGGCCAATACTTGGACTTCACCCGTGACAGTGCCAAAGTCGACTATGTCGATATCGTTCAGGTCGCTACCTTGCAGAGTTACATTGGCAGCGAACACCCCTACACCAAACTGGACTGGAGCCAGATCCCGGCGTTCGCCAAGCTGGGCCTTGATCCAAACCAGAACCTGAACGAAGACGAAGACCTTTCCGCCGCCATGGAAGCGGCCATGAGCATGCTTCAGTAACCTCCCCCCCAAACGCATGCAACCGAATGCAACTAGACTGAACGCAGTCCCCGTTTTTGGCATTCGGTTCATGCGCCTACTGCTGCTACACCTTCTATTCAGCTTGTTCTGCGGCAGCCTCACTGCCGCAGAATCTGTGCGCCTGACCAACGGTGAATGGCCTCCTTATCTGGGAGAACAACTGCCGCATAAGGGCGTCGCATCACGCATCGTCGCCGAAGCCTTTGCCCTGCAGGGAGTTGAGGTGACCTGGGAGTTCCACCCCTGGGCACGCTCGCTGCAACTGGCCGAGCGCGGCAAACGCGATGGAAGCGCGGTCTGGCTGCACAGCAGTGAGCGTGAAGAAAAGTTCTTTATCAGCGACCCAGTGGTGGAAAGCGGTTACTACCTGTTCCACCGCAAGGGCTACAGCTTTGACTGGCAACAGATTGGCGACCTGCAAGGTCGACGCCTGGTCGGCACCCGCGGCTATGACTATGGCGCAGCCTTTCAGCAGGCCGAAGCCAGCGGACAATTGCGGGTCAATCGAGTGACCAGTGATGAAACCGCCTTTCGCCAACTGATTGCCGGCCGCGTCGATCTGTTTCCAATGGACAAGGTGGTCGGCTTCGACATGCTGCATCAGCACTTCAGCGCAGCCGAGCGCGCGCAACTGAGCTTTCACCCCAAGCCCCTACGCAGCGACAGCCTGCACCTGCTGCTCTCGCGGGAAGTACCCGGCAATGCCGAGCTGATCGCCCGCTTCAACCAAGGCCTGACGCAACTGCGCGAAAGCGGCAAGGTTACCCAGTACCTGCTGGAAATCCAGCAGCCACTCAGCCTCGCGCCCTGAGTCAGACGTCTACGCCGGCAAACTCGACGCGCACCAACAGACCGTGTGGCTGCGCCTGGTGCAGGCTGATCTCAGCCTGATGCGCCCGGCAGATTTCACCGACAATCGCCAAACCCAAGCCTGCCCCAGAGCCTTTGTTGTTGCGCCGATAGAAGCGCGCAAACACCCGCTCATGCTCTTCTGGCGGAATTCCCGGGCCGTCGTCTTCGACCTCCAGCACCCCAGTCGGCAATACCCTCAGAATCACATTGCCGCCGGCAGCGGTGTGCGCCAAGGCGTTATCCAGCAGGTTGCACAGCAGCTCGTTGAGCAGCGTCGGCTCGCCACTGACCCATACCGCCTGCTCAGCCTCCAGTGCCAGCGCAATCCCCCGTGCATGGGCCAGTGGTGCCAGCGCCATGCCCAGTTCACGCGCCAGTTGGCTGAGATCTAGACGCTGCGCGCCGCCTTCAGCAATGGCCCGTGCACCGCTTTCGATACGTGCCAGCGAAAGCAGCTGATTGGCCAGATGGGTCAGTTTGTCGGTATTCAGCGCGGCCTCTTCCAGCGTGCTGCGCCAGATCGAGGGCTCCTGCGCGCGCAGCCCTAACTCAACCCGCGCCTTGAGCGCGGCCAAGGGCGTGCGCAGCTCATGGGAGGCATCGGCAATAAATTGTGACTGGCGCTCGAACAGATTGCGCAGCCGGTCATTGAACTGGTTCAGCGCATCGATCAATGGGCGCAGTTCACGTGGCATGCCGAGATTCGACAGCGGCTGCAGATCATCACTGGTGCGCGCCGCCACACTGCGGCGCAAGGCTTCCAGTGGCCGCAGCGCAGCGCTTACCGCCAGCCACACCAACAGCAACGCACTCAGCGACAGCACGCCCATGCGCAGCAAGGTGCCGAGCAACAGCTCGCGGGCCATGCGCTCACGCGCGCCCTGGGTTTCCGCCACACGGATTTCCGCCACGCCGTTAAGACCCGGCTCACTGACCGGCTGCAGCAGGCTGACCACCCGCACACCCTGCTCACGAAACTCGGCATCGTAGAAACGCGCCAACGCCGGATAATCCTCTGTGCGCTTGATATGGGCCGGCGGCGGCGGCAGGTCTTCATAACCCGACACCAGCGCGCCCTGCACATCCAACACCTGGTAGTAGATGCGCCCTGCACTGTCATAGGCAAAGGTGTCTAGTGCCACATACGGCACGTTGGCATTCAAGCGCTCGGCGGTGGTGTACAAGCCGTCGGCAACCGCCCGCGCCGAAGCCAGCAAGGTGCGGTCGTAGGCAGTATCGGCGGCATGCCGAGCGCTCCAGTAAGCGCTTAGACTGCTGACCAGCAGAATCAACGCCAGCAACACCGCCAAGCGGCGGATCAGCCGTCCGCGCAGGCTGCCCGGTTCGTGGTTTTCAAGCGGGTGATGCTCAGTCACCAACAGCCTCCAACAAATAGCCCAGGCCACGGAAGGTGACGATGCGCACCCCGCTCCCTTCGAGCTTTTTGCGCAGGCGATGGACGTAAATTTCAATGGCGTCACTGCTGGCCTCTTCATCCAGACCAAACACCTGAGCGGCCAACTGCTCCTTGCTCATCACCCGCCCAGGCCGGGCAATCATCGCCTCCAGCACCGCCTGTTCGCGGGAGGTCAGGGTCAGCAGAGCATCGGCAAGGGTAAAGCGCCGGGTATCCAGGTCATACAGCAGGTTGCCGCAGCGTTGCTGGCGCTCGCCACCGAGCACAGTACGGCGCAGCAGTGCCTTGACCCGTGCTTCCAGCTCACTCACTTCAAAGGGTTTGGCCAGGTAATCATCGGCACCGAGATTAAGACCATGCACGCGGTCCTTCACCTCACCACGGGCGGTGAGCATCAGCACTGGCAGGGTATTGCCACGCTCACGCAAACGCGCCAGCACCTGAAAACCGTCCAGGCGCGGTAGGCCGATATCGAGAATCGCCAGGGCGTAATCCTCGCTGCTCAGGGCCAGATCAGCCGCCACGCCGTCATGCAGCACATCTACATTAAGCCCGATGCCACGCAGGGCCTGGGCCACGCTTTCAGCCAGGGGCAGATGGTCCTCGACCAGTAGGACTCGCACGGTAGTAGCACTCCACGAACTTGTTGTTATGCGCCCAGTGTAACGGCGCAGAGGCCGCTGCGAATGCCCCCACGACTTTCTTTCAAACTGAAAGCTTGGTGAAAGCTTGACCCCCTAGCATCGGTTTCAGGTGGCTCGATCCACCGACCTGAACGACTGACGCAGTGGTGCGCAGCCGTGACAAAAACAATAATGGAGACCACAGGATGCCGACTGCATCTCATCAGGCGCTTGCGCCTGCTCACCTGCTCAGCCTAGCAATCGCTACCGCCATGCTTGCCCCCGCTGCACACGCCGACTTTGTGGCTGACAGCAAAGCCAGCCTGACCACCACCAATATCTACCTCAACCGTGATTTCCGCGAAGGCACCAGCAGCCAGCAGAACAAGCGTGAAGAGTGGGGCCAAGGTTTCTGGCTCGACGTACAGTCCGGCTACACCGAAGGCACCGTGGGCTTTGGCCTTGATGCCCTGGGTGTGGTTGGGGTCAAACTGGATTCCGGCGGCGGCCGCACCGGCACCGACCTGCTCCCCGTACAAGACGATGGCGGCACCCCGGACCAATTCGGTCGCCTGGGCCTGACAGCCAAGGTCAAGGTCTCCAATACCGAGCTGCGCTACGGCTCGCACGTGCCAGAGCTGCCGGTGGTCAAGGCCAGCGACAGCCGCCTGCTGCCGCAGGTGTTCGAAGGCGGCCTGCTGACCTCCAGCGAACTTGACGGCCTGACCTTTACCGGCGGGCGCCTGGATAAAGTCATCGACCGCGCCTCGACCAACTCCGAAGAGCTGATCCTCAATAGCAAGAACCGCCGCTTTGCTGCCGGCATCACGGCGGATCATCTGGACCTGATGGGCCTCGATTATGAGTTCGCCAAGGGCCTGAGCGGGCGTTATTACTTCGCCGACCTCGATGATATCTACCGCCAGCACTTCTTCGGTCTGCTCGCCAGCCAACCGCTGGGCAGCGGCACCCTCAGTGCTGATGTACGGATGATGCTGAGCAAGGACAGCGGCGCATCCAATGCCGGCAAGATCGACAACCGCGCCTTCAACGCCATGCTCACCTACGGCATCAACGGCCACAAACTGGGCCTGGGATTTCAGGACATGAGCGGCGACACCGGTTACGCCTACATCGATGGCAGCGACCCGTTCCTGGTCAACTTCGTGCAGATCAACGACTTCGCCAACGCCGACGAGCGCTCCTGGCAGGCCCGTTACGACTACGACTTCGGCAAGCTCGGCGTCCCCGGCCTGAGCTTTATGACCCGCTACATCAAAGGCAGCGACGCGCAAATCGCCGGCACTGATGACACCGGCGGCGAGTGGGAACGCAACATCGAGGTCAAGTACGTGGTGCAGAGCGGGCCGCTGAAAGATGTCTACGTGCGCCTGCGTAACGCCAGCTTCAAATCCGACTTCGCCCGCGATGCGGACGAGAACCGCGTCATCGTCGGCTACACGCTGCCGATCTGGTAATCCACAATAAGAGAACAGAGGAATACCCCATGAAAACTGCCTTTACCCGCATCGCCCTGGCCACCGCTTGCATGGCCTTCGCCGGCCAACTGCTGGCTGCCGAACCCAAGCGCCCAGAATGCATCGCCCCGGCCAAGCCCGGCGGCGGCTTCGACCTGACCTGCAAACTGGCGCAAAGCGGCCTGAAAGACGCCGGCCTGCTGAAAGCACCGATGCGCGTCACTTACATGCCCGGCGGTGTCGGCGCGGTGGCTTACAACGCGGTGATCGCCCAGCGTGCTGATGATCCAGGCACCATCACCGCGTTCTCCAGCGGATCCTTGCTCAACCTGGCGCAAGGCAAGTTCGGCCGTTACGACGAAACCGGCGTGCGCTGGTTGGCTGCGGTAGGCACCGACTACGGCGCGATCACCGTACGTGCCGACTCGCCGTACCAGAGCCTGGACGATCTGGTCAAAGCCTTGAAGAAAGACCCGACCAGCATCGTCTTCGGCGCTGGCGCCACCATCGGCGGCCAGGACTGGATGCAGACCGCGCTGATCGCCCGTCTGGCCGGTATCGACCCAAAAAACCTGCGCTACGTAGCCTTTGAGGGCGGCGGCGAAACTCTCACCGCTATGCTCGGCGGCCATGTGCAGGTCACCTCCAGCGGTCTGGGCGAAGTTACCCCGCAACTGGCGGCGAAGAAAGTACGCATCCTCGCCGTGCTCTCCGAAGAACGTCTGCCAGGCAAACTGGCCGATATCCCCACCGCCAAGGAACAGGGCTACGACATCGTCTGGCCGGTGATCCGCGGCTTCTACATGGGCCCAGAGGTCACGGACGAGCAGTACAACTGGTGGAAACAGCAGTTCGACACCCTGCTGGCCCGTGAAGACTTCGCCACCCTACGTGAACAGCGCGATCTGCTGCCGTTGTCGGTGACTGGCGACGAACTGAAAGCCTTGGTCTTCAAGCAAGTTGAGGAATACAAGGCGCTGGCTGGCGAGTTCGGCCTGATGCAGTAAGCGGCCGCGCCGCAATTCGTAGGATGGGTCGGGCCACGTAGGTTAGTCGCGCAGCGGCGTAACCCACGGTGTAACACCCCATGGGCATCACAGCGTGATGCCCATCCTACGGCCCTTCCGCCCCTTTAGTTTTATCGACTAGGTAATCCGCCATGTACGTTCGCCTGTTCGCCGCGAGCTGGCTGCTGTTTTGCGCCGTTCTCGCCGTCATCGCCTGGGGCTTCCAGGCACCCTTCGCCTATGACCCGGTCGGGCCGCGCGCCTATCCATTGTTGCTGCTCAGCCTGATGGCTGCTGGCAGCCTGTGGTTGATATTCAAACCGGGCCTACTGGAGCAGACGCTGAATACCCGCGCGGCCTTGCGTGCAGTGCTGTGCGTCTTGGCGCTGCTGGCCTATGCGGTGCTGTTTGAAGTGCTCGGCTTTGTCATCAGCACCGCGCTGGCCACCTTCGCCCTTGGCCTGCTGTTTACCGGTCGCCCGCTGCCCTGCGCCATCAGCGCCGTGCTGATGGGCGTGCTGCTGTATGGCCTGTTTGATTATCTGTTGGATGTGCCGCTGCCCCTCGGCCTGTTCGAAGCCTTCGTGGAGAGCTGAAAATGGAAACCCTGAATTTCTTGATGCAAGGTTTCGAAGTCGCGACCCGACCGGAAAACCTGCTGGTGGCCTTATTCGGTGCCTTTGTCGGCACCATCGTCGGCCTGTTGCCGGGCCTTGGCCCAATCAATGGCGTAGCGCTGCTGCTGCCACTGGCCTTTGCCCTCGGCCTGTCACCGGAAACCGCACTGATTCTGCTCGCTGCCGTGTACCTGGGCTGTGAGTATGGCGGACGTATCTCGGCGATTCTGCTTAACGTACCCGGCGACGCCGCAGCGGTGATGACCACCCTCGACGGCTACCCACTCGCCCGCCAGGGCAAGGCCGGGATCGCCCTGTCGCTGTCGGCCGTCAGCTCGTTTATTGGCAGCATGATCGCGACCTGCGGCGTGGTGCTGTTTGCGCCAATTCTGGCCAACTGGGCAGTGGCCTTCGGCCCGGCCGAGTACTTTGTACTGATGATTTTCGCCATCGCCTGCCTGGGTGGCATGGTCGGCGACAAGCCAGTAAAAACCTTGATGGCTGCTTTGATCGGCCTAGCCCTGGCCACGGTTGGAGTGGACTCGACCACGGGCGTGTATCGCTTCACCTTCGGCAGCGTTAGCCTCTCGGACGGCATCCAGTTCGTTATCGTGGTAATCGGCTTCTTCAGCGTCAGTGAAGTGCTGCTGATGCTGGAAAAAACCCACAACGGCCAGAAAGCCGTGAAGGCCAGCGGCCGCCTGCTATTCAACTTCAAAGAGTTCTGCTTCACCTTCTGGACCATGGTGCGCAGTTCCCTGGCCGGCTTCGTCATCGGCGTCCTGCCAGGTGCCGGCGCCACCATCGCCAGCGCCATGACCTATATGACGGAAAAGCGCATGGCCGGCCCGAACGGCAAATTCGGCGACGGTGATCTGCGCGGCCTGGCGGCGCCGGAAGCAGCCAACAACGCCTCGGCTTGCGGCTCGCTGATCCCGATGCTGACCCTCGGCGTCCCGGGCTCTGGTACCACCGCTGTGATGATCGGCGCGCTGACGCTGTACAACATCACCCCCGGCCCGTTGCTGTTCGAACAGCAACCGGACGTGGTCTGGGGCCTGATCGCCTCGCTGTTTATCGGCAACGTGATTCTGCTGGTGATGAACATTCCCCTGGTTGGCCTGTTCGCCCGCATGCTCAGCGTGCCCAACTGGGTGCTGGTGCCAGCGATCACCGTGATCAGCATGGTCGGCGTTTACGCGGTGCACAGCACCACCTTCGACCTGGTGCTGATGATCGGCCTCGGCGTATTCGGCTATATCCTGCGCAAGCTGGACTTCCCGCTGTCGGCGCTGATCCTCGGCTTCGTCCTTGGCGAGCTGATGGAAGACAACCTGCGCCGCGCCCTGTCGATCTCCGCTGGCGACCTGAGCATCCTCTGGAACAGCCCGATCAGCCTGTGCCTCTGGGCACTCACCGCGCTGATGCTCGGCCTGCCGGGCCTGCGCTGGTGGCGTTCGCGCCGTGCGGCGCAACTGGCCAATGCCTAAGCTCCATGCGCTCACCGGCTGGCAAAGCTGGTGGGCCACGCCCCTGGTCGGCCTGTTAGGCGGCTATCTGGCCAGCCTGATCGGCTGGCCTTTGCCGTGGATCATCGGCTCGCTGCTGGCGGTTATCGTCGCGCGTTGCAGCGGCTGGCTGATCACCGAGCCGCCGGGCGGCCGCAAGACCGGCCAGTGGCTGGTGTCCAGCGCCATCGGCCTGCACTTTACCGGCGAGGTGTTGAGCCAGCTCCTCAGCCACTTCGGCGTCATTCTGCTCGGTGCCCTGCTCACCCTGCTGCTCAGCCTGATCGGCATCATCGTGCTGCGCCGCGCCGGACTGGATCGCGCCACCGCGTTCTTCGCCAGCATGCCCGGTGGAGCCAGCGAGATGGTCAATCTGGCCCAGCGGCATAACGCCGAAACCGCCAAGGTGGCGGCCGCCCATAGCCTGCGCCTGCTGCTGGTGGTGCTGTTGATTCCGGCAATCTTCACCTGGAGCCTGCCGCCCATCGAGCCGCCTCTACCAGCAGCGGTCAGTTGGCCCTGGCTGGCGGTGCTGCTCCCGGCTGGCGCGCTGCTGGCCTGGTTATGGGGACGTTTGGGCCAACCCAACCCGTGGATGCTTGGCCCGCTAAGCGTCTGCGCCGTGGCCAGCGTGAGCTTCGATCTGCATCTGGGTTTGCCCGACGGCCTGGGTCAGGTCGGCCAATGGCTGATCGGCTGCGCCTTGGGTTGTCACTTCGACCGCAACTTCTTTCGCAGCGCTCCGGGTTTTCTCGCACGCATCCTGCTGTTCTGCCTGCTTGCCATGCTCGCCGCCGCCGCACTGGGCCAAGGCCTGGGCTGGCTGGCCGGGGAAAACCAGAATGCGCTGATGCTCGGCATGATGCCTGGCGGCATCACCGAGCTGTGCCTGACCGCCGAAGCCCTGCAACTCTCGGTGGCGCTGGTCACCGCTCTGCAGGTGCTGCGCTTGTTTCTGGTGATGTTTCTCGCCGAGCCGTTATTCAGGCTTTGGCAACGCAGCTGAAAGCGCTTTGACGACCACATTTAGCCCGCCTTGTGCGGGCTCTTTTTTGCCTGCACCGCAGCAGTTTTTGTTTAACAGATATGTCCGCAGCCACCCAGGCGCATACCACGGGGGTACTCTCAGGCCTGGTCTAACGAGGCACCCCACATGAGCGAACTGCGCTGGCCCGCCGTGAAAACCCTGCTGCTAATGCTTTGCCTGAGCCTGTTGATTAGCGCCTGCAGCCGTGCAGGCCTGGCGTATCGCAACCTGGACTGGCTGGTGCCCTGGCGGCTCAACGATTACCTGAATCTCAACAGCCAGCAGCAGGCCTGGCTCAAGCCCCGCTTGCAGACGCACCTGCAATGGCACTGCAGCGCCGAGCTGCCGCGTTATATCGAGTGGCTGCAAACCACCGAAAGCATCCTCGCCCAGCCGCAGCCAGACAGCGCTCAGCTGCTTGAACAGTTCGCCCAATTCGATGCCGCGCTCAAACGCATCGGCGTCGAGATCACCCCCACCGCCATTGAACTGCTACAAGGCCTGAGCGAACAGCAGGTCAGCGAGCTTTACGCCGCGATTGATGAAGACAATCTGGAAGATCGCCAGGACTTTCTCGACCCGCCCCTGGCCACCCAGATCAGTGAACGCAGTGAGCGTATGCAGGAACGCCTGCGGGCCTGGATGGGCCGCCTGAACAGTGCCCAGACAGAACATATCGCCGCCTGGGCCAATGGCCTCGGCGAGCAGAACCGCCTGTGGTTGGAGAATCGGCAACTGTGGCAGGCAGAGCTGCGCAAGGTGGTCGCCGAACGCGATAGCGCGGACTTCGCCGAACGAGTAACCCGCCTGCTGCAGCAACGCGAGAGCTTCTACAGCGACGAGTACCGCGCCAGTTATGGGCGCTCACGCCAGGCGCTGGCCACGCTGTTCAGCCAGCTGTTGAGCAACAGCGATGAGGCGCAGCGCGAGCGCCTGAGTCATCGCTTGCGCGACCTGCGCCGCGATCTGGCCGAGCAGCAGTGCGACGCCGCTTAACAGGCTGTTAAACCGCAGGTAAGCGCCAGTCGATCGGGCTCAGCTCATGCTGCTGGAGGAACTTGTTGGCACGGCTGAAATGGCCGTTGCCGATAAAGCCACGGTGCGCCGACAGCGGCGAAGGGTGCACGGATTTCAGCACCAGATGCTTGCTGACATCGATGAGTTTTTCCTTGCTCTGCGCATGGGCGCCCCAGAGCAGAAACACCAGACGCTCCTGCTGCTGGCTGACCACCTCGATCACCTTGTCGGTAAAGGTCTGCCAGCCGATCTTGGCATGGGAGCCGGCGATGCCATGCTCCACCGTCAATGAAGTGTTAAGCAGCAGCACGCCCTGCTCCGCCCAATGCTGCAGGTTGCCGTGGTCGGGAATATCGATATTCAGGTCGCGTTTGAGCTCTTTATAGATATTCACCAGCGACGGCGGCGTCTTCACCCCAGGCTGCACTGAGAAGCACAGACCATGGGCCTGACCCGGGCCGTGATACGGATCCTGGCCGATCACCACTACCTTGGTCTGCGCCAACGGGGTGGAATTAAGCGCATTGAAAATCAGCGAACCGGGCGGATAAATCTGCTTACCTGCGGCCTTCTCGCTGCGCAGAAAATCCCCCAGCTCACGCATATAGGGCTTCTCGAACTCTTCATGCAGAGCGGCCTTCCAGCCGGCTTCGAGTTTGACGTTATCGGCGGCGCTCATGCCTGATTCCTGCTTAATCCAACGAAGACGGCACGCTAAGGAAGGCGGCTAGGCAAGTCAAGGCGAGCGCGCGGAACAACCCGCAAGCACACCATCTTCATACTGTCGCTAAAACCGACCTACCGGAACGCAGGAGACTGGCCACGATCGACGCGTCCCAAACCGTGGCTTAACCCTACGGCTTAAAACGGCCGTATGGCATGACGTGCTTACGACAATTGAACAGCGCTTAGAACGTTTCCTGATCGGCAAAAAGCCAAAGACATGGCGTTATAAAACATATCTAGGACGCTTTTATCAGTCGTCCGAACTGCCCGCTCAGTAGAGTCACCTGCAGCAGCGTACTGAAAAAATCAGTACCTCTGGCGCTGCGTGATCAATAGCCCCCTCACGCTGACTTAAAGATGGACGCACAGCCAAGTGCAGTGCATCCGTGGATAGGTGTGCCTCAATCACGTCGTGTTGCAACCCGCGCCTGAGTGCTAACAATCCCAACCGCCCACAGGGTGCAGACCATGCGTTTGAATGCTGCGATTGTCGTGTTGCTAACCAGCCTGGTCGCCGCGACCTATGGTTTCGGGATTTACCTATTTGCCCAGCTCGTACCGGACATGCAGGCCTCCCTGGGCTTCGATTTCTCCTATGTAGGCAGTATCACCGCTTCGGCGCAGCTGGGCTTTCTACTCTGTGCCTTGCTGGCTGTCTGGCTGACACCGAAGATCGGTGGCGGCTGGATGATCGTGGCCTCCGGGGCGGTGTGTGCTCTGGCATTACTGCTGATTCCGCTGTCAAACAACATCCTGGTGATCGGCGCATTACTGACCCTGTTGGCGGGTACGGCGGCGACTGTGTTTGTGCCGATGGTCGATGTCATCTCTAGGGTCACGGCCTACCGCTACCGGGGGTTGGCCATGGGCCTGGTATCCAGCGGAACCAGTTATGGGGTGGCGATCAACAGCCTGCTGGTGCCGCTGTATGCCGCGCCAGGTGAATGGCGCAGCGTGTGGTGGTGGGTGGGGTTGCTCACCGTAGCCATGGCACTGCTGGTGCTGGTGGTTTTCAAGAAAGGCGGTTTGCTCAGCACAACCTCGCAGCCGGTTGTAGCGCCCACAGCCCTTAAATTGACAGTGCCCAGCAAGCGCTCAGCGCTGATACAACCCTGGGTGCTGCTGATCTGGTCGATGAATTTCTTGATCGGGTTTGCCACCTTTCCGTTCCAAACCTACCTCTCGTCCTACCTGCGCACGGAACTGGGTTTTGACGTGCAATACAGCGCACAGGTCTGGGCCGTGATCGGCTTCGTTGGCATGTTTGCAGGACTGGCAGTCGGTTGGCTCTCCGACCGCACGGGGCTGCGCGCCGCCATGTTGTTGGTCTACGGCTGTGTGGTAACGGCGGCACTGATATTCGTTGTAAGTCCCTCAGGGCATTGGCCCTTAGTCGCAGCGGCGCTGTTCTCTACGGCCTTCTATCCCATTTTCGGCCTTATCCCCGCTTACGTTTCCAAACTGGCATCGTCCAGCGCCATGGCGGTATCCATATTTGGCGTTGCCAACGTGATGCAAGGCTCTGGCGGCATGCTCGGCAATTACGGCGCAGGTCTGCTGGCCAATTACAGCGGCAGCTTTGCTGGGGTGTACGCAACCATTGCCGGCGTGGGCGCAGTACTGATTATCTTGACCCTAAAGCTGCCCACAGAAGCCCCCGCGGCTGTATCACCCGGGTTAGGCATGAACCATCCGACTGCACGTTAGCGACTTGCCAATAACCGGCAATCTATCGGTTCGCACTAAGCGTTGATATTTCAGACCCAGCCCTTGGCCGGAAAGCAGCCGCCTGCCCCCTAAAACTTCTGACTTATCCCTGATGCAGCGCCCGGTAATGACTGGGTGCCATGCCGACCACTTTGCGAAACAGCCGCGAGAAGTAATACACATCGTCATAGCCCAGCTGTTCGGCCACCTGGCGGATGCCCTGCTCGCCTTCATCGAGCAGGCGGCAGGCGTGGGCCATTTTCAGCTGGATAAAGTCCTGAATTGGCGCATGGCCGGTCAGGGCGCGGTAGGTCTTGGCGAAGTGAAAGCGCGACAGTTTGAACTGCGCGGCCAGCTCATCGAGGTTTAGCGCGTCGTGCAGATGCGCACGCATCACCGCCTGCACCGCGTCCACATCGAGCACTCGCCCGGATTTCAAGGTGGTGCGTGCCGGCAGCACCGCCAGTGAGGTCAGAAGCACCTGCAACTGGTGCGCGGCATGAACGAAGTGCGCCAGGTTCAGACCCTGCTTACGCAGGTTGAGCAAGGCATCGAACTCAGCGAGCAAACGCGGCTGCACGCCGATACGCCACAGCGGCCCCTTGCCTAAGGGCTTGAGAAAGTCCGCCACCAGATCGCCGTCGAAGTGCACCCAGTACAGCGTCCAGGGCTTGTCCACGTCCGCGCCATAGGCATGCATCACGCCTTTCGGCAACAGCAGCAAATCGCCACCACTGACAGCTAATCGTCCATCCGCTGTCTCTAGCCAGCCCTGCCCGGCACGGCAGTAGATCAGCAAATGGTCCTCCGGCTGCGGGCGATGCATGCGGTGCCCCTGCGCCTGCGGGTAAAAGCCGAGAGCCAGCGGATAGCAGCCCTGCGCAAGCGGGCTGCGCGCCAACAGGCGGCGCAATCTCGGCGGCGTAATAAAGCGCACGCCATTGGCGGGCAGTGGCCAGTTGGACGTATCAACCTGCACGCTCATGGGTATCCTGGCTATTGATTCAATACCAAGATAGTCCATCTGTAGACCAAGATCGTCAATCCACAAAGCCGAGCAAGGCGGCTATAACACGGACAAAACAACAACCGAGCCCATGCAGAGGCTCGCCGGAGGAACGCATGGCCAAGGCAATCCCGCAGTTGATCGACGGTGAATGGCGCGAAAGCCGCGCCCGTGAATTTATCGAAGTCACCGACCCGGCGACCCAGGAAGTACTGGCGCTGGCCCCCAAGGCCACCGCCGAGGAAATCGAAGCAGCGATTGCCAGTGCCAAAGCAGCCTTCCTCACCTGGCGCGAAGTGCCCGTCTCCGACCGCGCACGGGTGATGCTGCGTTACCAGCATCTGCTCAAGGAACACCACGACGAGCTGGCGGAAATCCTCGCAGGCGAAACCGGCAAGACCCTGGCCGATGCCAAGGGCGATGTCTGGCGCGGTATCGAGGTGGTGGAACAAGCCTGCAACATCGCCAGCCTGATGATGGGCGAGACCATGGAGAACGTGGCCCGCGACATCGACACCGCCAGCTGGATTCAGCCGCTGGGCGTATGCGTCGGCGTCACCCCGTTCAACTTCCCGGCGATGATTCCGCTGTGGATGTTTCCCCTGGCCATCGCCGCCGGCAATACCTTTATTCTCAAGCCGTCCGAACAGGACCCGCTGACGCCTAACCGCCTGGCCGAGCTGTTTATCGAAGCTGGCGCGCCCAAGGGCGTATTGCAGGTGCTGCACGGCGCGCGCGAAGTGGTCGACAGCCTGCTGACCCATCCAGATATCCGCGCCATCTCCTTCGTCGGCTCGGTGCCGGTTGGCCAGCATATCTACCGTACGGGCACCGCGCACCTGAAGCGTGTGCAGGCCTTTGCCGGGGCGAAGAACCATATGGTGATCATGCCCGACGCCAACAAGCAGCAGGTGCTGAGCAACCTGGTCGGCGCCAGCTGCGGCGCGGCCGGGCAGCGCTGCATGGCGATCAGCGTGGCGGTGTTTGTCGGCGAGTCGAAGCATTGGATCGACGAGTTGCAGGCGCAGATGGCCGACCTGCAACCCGGCTACTGGACCGATGGCCACGCCGCCTTCGGCCCGCTGATCAGCCAGCAGGCAAGACAGCGCGTGCTGCGCCTGATCGCCGAAGGTAAAGCGGAGGGCGCCGAGTGCCTGCTGGACGGCTCGCACTGCGCAGTCGAGGGTTACCCCAATGGCAACTGGGTCGGTCCAACCCTGTTTCGCGGCGTTACCGCCAAGATGAGCCTGTACCGCGAGGAAATCTTCGGCCCGGTGCTGGTATGCATGGAAGTCGATACGCTTGAGGAGGCCATCGAGCTGGTCAACGCCAGCCCCTACGGCAACGGCACCTCAATCTTCACCCGCTCCGGCGGCGCGGCGCGGCATTACCAGCACGCGGTGGAAGTCGGCCAGGTCGGCATCAACGTACCGGTGCCGGTACCACTGCCGTTCTTCTCCTTTACCGGTTGGAAGGGTTCGTTCTACGGTGACCTGCACGCCTACGGCAAACAGGGCGTACGCTTCTTCACCGAAACCAAAACGGTCACCAGCCGCTGGTTCGATGAGGACTCCGTAGCAGGCGCAAATATGACTATTCAACTCAAGTAACCGAACGCCAGGCTAATCACGAGTTGGCCTGGCCTTAACTGCCGGGGATTACCCATCCCGCTAAGGATCACCAATGGATTTTGAACTCAGCGATGAACAACGCCTGCTGGTAGAAAGCGCCCGCCAGTTTGCCAGCCGTGAACTGGCCCCGCATGCCGCCGACTGGGACCGCGACCACCACTTCCCGGTGGATGTGATCAAGCGCGCCGCCGAACAGGGTTACCTGGCCCTCTATATAAATGAAGAGGATGGCGGACTCGGCCTATCCCGCCTGTCCGCTTCGCTGATTTTCGAACAACTGTCGGCCGGCTGCATTGCCACCACGGCATTTCTGACCATCCACAATATGGCCTCGTGGATGCTCGCCTCTTTCGCCGACCAAACGCTGAAGGATGCCTGGCTGCCGCGCCTGGTCAGCGGCGAATTGCTGGCCTCCTACTGCCTCACTGAGCCGGACGCCGGCTCCGACGCCGCGCACCTGCGCACCCGCGCCAAGCGTGATGGCGACGACTACGTGCTGGACGGCAGCAAGTGCTTTATCTCCGGCGCCGGCTCCACCGATGTGCTGATCGTGATGGCGCGCACCGGCGACGAAAGCGGCGCCAAGGGTGTGTCCTGCTTACTGGTGCCGGCCGATGCCGAGGGAGTGAAGTACGGTCGCAACGAACTGAAGATGGGCTGGCGCGCCCAGCCGACCCGCACTATCACCTTCGAAGGTGTGCGTATACCGGCGGGCAACCGCATCGGGCCCGAGGGCCAGGGCTTTGTTTACGCGATGAAGGGCCTGGATGGCGGGCGTATCAATATCGCCAGCTGCTCGCTGGGTGCTGCACAAGCGGCGCTGGAGCAATCGCTGCGTTATGTGGAAGAACGCAAACAGTTCGGCAAGCCACTAAGTGACTTCCAGTCCCTGCAATTCAAGCTCGCCGACATGCTCACTGATCTGACCGCCAGCCGGCAGATGGTACGCCTGGCCGCGCACAAGCTGGACCACGCTCACAGCGAAGCCAGCCTGTATTGCGCCATGGCCAAGCGCTTCGCCACCGACCACTGCTTCAACCTGTGCAACGAGGCGTTGCAGTTGCATGGCGGCTACGGTTACCTCAACGACTACCCGCTGGAGCGCTGGGTGCGCGACAGCCGCGTGCACCAGATACTCGAAGGCACCAACGAAATAATGCGGGTGATCATCGCCCGCCGCCTGCTGGATCAAGGCGGCATGCTGGATCGTTTGCTGTAGCTTTTAATTCTCTCTCCCCTCGGGGAGAGGGGAGCAACCTGACGAGGACCGTTATGAGCAACGCCATCGAAGCCTACAACCCCGGCGTGTTTGACCTGACCCACAAGCTCACCGTGGAAAAACACGGCCATACCGCGCTGATCACCATCAACCAGCCGCCGGCCAATACCTGGGACCGCGACTCGCTGATCGGCCTCAAGCTGCTACTTGAACACCTCAACCGCGACGATGACATCTACGCCTTGGTGATCACCGGCCAGGGTGGCAAGTTCTTCAGTGCCGGCGCCGACCTCAAGCTGTTCGCCGACGGCGATAAAGCCCGCGCCCGTGAAATGGCCCGGCGTTTTGGCGAAGCCTTCGAAGCGCTGCGCGATTTCCGTGGCGTCTCGATCGCCGCGATCAACGGCTACGCCATGGGCGGCGGCCTGGAATGCGCGCTGGCCTGCGATATCCGCATCGCCGAACGCCAGGCGCAAATGGCCCTGCCAGAAGCCACGGTCGGCCTACTGCCCTGCGCCGGCGGCACCCAACACCTGAGCTGGCTGATCGGCGAAGGCTGGGCCAAGCGCATGATCCTCTGCGGCGAGCGGGTGGATGCAGACACCGCCCAGCGCATCGGCCTGGTCGAGCAAGTGGTCGATACCGGCGAAGCCCGTGGTCATGCCCTGCTGCTGGCGGCCAAGGTCGCGCGGCAAAGCCCGGTGGCTGTGCGCACCATCAAACCGCTGATCCAGGGCGCCCGCGAACGCAGCCCGAACACCTGGCTGAGTGAAGAGCGCGAGCGCTTTGTCGACCTGTTCGACGCCGACGACACCCGCGAGGGGGTCAACGCCTTCCTGGAAAAACGCGACCCGCAGTGGCGCAATAAATAATCCGCAGGGTGACAACTACGATGAATGTGCAATTCGAAGAACGCCCGGCCCAACACGGTATGCGCATCGGCATCGCCAGCCTGGATGCGGAAAAGAGCCTGAACGCCCTGTCGCTGCCGATGATCGAAACGCTGGATGCCAAGCTCAAGGCCTGGGCGGACGACCCGAGCATCACCTGCGTAATGCTGCGCGGCAATGGTCCAAAAGCCTTCTGCGCGGGCGGCGACGTGGTACAGCTGGTGCACCAGTGCCGCGAACACCCTGGCGAAATCCCGCCGCTGGCGCGACGCTTCTTTGCTGACGAATACCGCCTCGACCACCGCATCCACACCTACCCGAAACCCTTTATCTGCTGGGCCCACGGCCATGTGCTGGGCGGCGGCATGGGCCTGATGCAGGGTGCAGGTATTCGCATCGTCACCCCAGGCAGCCGCCTGGGCATGCCGGAAGTGAATATCGGCTTGTACCCGGATGTCGGCGGCAGCTGGTTCCTCGCGCGCCTGCCGGGCAAGCTCGGCCTGTTTCTCGGCCTGACCGCCAGCAGCATCAACGCCAGGGATGCGCTGGATCTGGACCTGGCCGACCGCGTGCTGCTCGACAGCCAGCAGGACGACTTACTCGATGGCCTGGCCCAGCTCAACTGGCAGGAGCAGAGCGCGCAGCAACTGCACAGCCTGCTCAAGGCCCTGGAAAACCAGGCCCTGGCTGAACTGCCAGAAGCCCAATGGTTGCCGCGTCGCGCGCGTATCGACGAACTGCTCGATACCGCCGACCTGCCCCACGCCTGGAATGCTATCAGCGCCTTGCACAGCGACAGCGACCTGCTGTTGGCCCGCGCAGCCAAGACCTTGGCCGGCGGCAGCCCGCTGACCGGACACCTGGTATGGGAGCAGATCAAACGCGCCAAACAGCTGTCCCTGGCCGAAGTATTTCAGATGGAATACGCCATGAGCCTGAACTGCTGCCGCCACCCAGAATTCCCTGAAGGCGTGCGCTCGCGGCTGATCGACAAGGACCACGCGCCGCGCTGGCACTGGCCGGATGTGGCGAGCATTCCGCAGCAGGTAATCGACGCGCACTTCGCCCCCGCCTGGGACGGCGCCCACCCACTGGCAGACCTCTAACCCGGCAACGGCCACTCTTCAGCGCGACAGGAGCATAACAATGACAACAATCGCTTTTATCGGCCTCGGCCACATGGGACTACCCATGGCGCGCAACCTGCTCAAGGCCGGCTTCAACCTGAGGGTCTTCGACCTGCTGCAAGCAGCCGTCGAAAACCTCGCCAAGGACGGCGCGCAAGCAGCCAGCAGCGCGCTGGACGCGGTGCAGGATGCCGATGTGGTGGTCAGCATGCTGCCGGCCAGCCGCCATGTCGAAGGCCTATACCTGGGTGATAATGGCCTGCTGGCCGCGCTCAAGCCCGGCAGTTTGGTATTGGAATGCTCGACCATTGCCCCGGAAGCCGCACGCAAGGTGCACCAAGCGGCGGCGGCGCGCGGTATCGAACTGCTCGACGCGCCCGTGTCTGGCGGTACGGCCGGCGCGGCAGCCGGCACCCTGACCTTTATGATCGGCGGCGCGGCAACCACGCTGGAAAAAGCTCGGGCGATCTTCGAGGCCATGGGCAAGAACATCTTCCACGCCGGCCCCGACGGTGCAGGCCAAGTGGCCAAGGTATGCAACAACCAGGTGCTGGCGGTGCAGATGATCGCCACCGCCGAAGCTATGGCCATGGGCGTGGCCAACGGCCTGGAGCCAGCAGTGCTGGCCGAGATCATGCGGCAAAGTTCGGGCGGCAACTGGACGCTGGAGAAGTACAACCCCTGGCCCGGCGTGATGGAAAACGCCCCGGCGTCCAAAGGCTACAGCGGCGGCTTTATGGCCGAGCTGATGGCCAAAGACCTGGGTCTCGCCCAGGAGGCCGCACAGGCCAGCGGCAGCAGCACGCCCATGGGCGCGCTGGCGTTGCAGCTGTATCGCCTGCTGCTCAAGCAAGGCAAGGGCAAGCAGGACTTCTCGGTGGTGCAGCAATTGTTCATCGACTAAATCGGTATTGACCGCATAAAGCAGGAAGCAGGAAGCTGGGCTTTGTAACTGGTCGGAGCCGACGTTCCAGCTAAGCTCAATAGCGGGACTTGCCGAGGGCGGGTCATAGGGAAGGATAATGCCGATGTTCTATGTCCAGCGGGATGCCAGCGGCCATCTGCGGCGAGTGGAAGTGATGCCGTTCGAGAGCATGACCAACACCCTGACGGCCGACTCAGACGAGATTCAAGCATGGTTTGCCAGCCAGAACCTTGAATCGAACCTTATGCAACTGAAGCAAAGCGACCTGGACATGATCCGCGTCGTGGACGATTTAGTGCATTTGCTGATCAGTAAAGGCGTCATCCGCATCACAGATCTTCCGGCAGCGGTTCAGACCAAGCTTCTGACCCGCTCTCAAGCCAGGGAATCACTCGGGGGCTTACACAGCCTGATCAATGCTGATGAGCGCGGCATCATCTAGCAGCGCTTCAGTAAACCCGTAAAGCAAAAGGCCATGCGGTGCAGCATGGCCTTTTGTTTGAGTGCTCATTCCCTCAACCGGGTTGGCCGTCCAGCATGATGTCGTCGCGGTAAGGTGACTGCAAATCACGCTCAGGAATTTCCCAGATCAGCACCTCAGGCGGCGTCTGCTTGAACGCCGGGCTGCTGAAATAGTCTTTAGCAGCCCCAGAAAACTCACCGCCATCCTTGGCAAAGTTGCCCACTCGCGCACCCACCGCACGTTCAAGGAAAGGGATGAAGTTGGAGTTACGCGAGAACGAGGTGCCAATCACGGCAAGGTTCGGCAGTTGGCTGTCGCCGAACAGATCATCCTCGCCCAATGCGGCTTCCTCGACGGCGCCCTGCACTTCCTTGATCTGGGTGACTGCCACCTGCTCCATGGCTGGCTGCAGGCTCTCAGGCAACCAATCGAGCCCAGCCAAACGCACCAGATCGCCGGGACGCGGCTGCGGCGCCGTAACACTGGCCACAAACTGTTTGGCCGGGGTTGGGCTAACGCCCAGTGCGGCTATCCGCTCGGCCACCGCTGCAGCCGAGCGCTCGGCGCCGACTTCGCTCCAGTGCGTGTCGGTACGCAGGAAGGCATCGCTGCCAAGTGGTTGCAGCGTCGGAGCCAAATCCAACACCTCGACGCCCTTGGCCTGCAGTACCCGCTGCCAATCCTGCGCACGGCTGGCCAACAGTGGTGAGCGCTCAACGGCACACAACTGCTGCGAAGCAATGCGGCTCTTGTCCGGCACCAGCACTACCAGCAAACGAATACCACGCTTGCTGAGCTGCTCTTGCAACGCTGCGACTTTCTGCGCACGCGCATCAGCATCTGCAGCAGCATGTGGATGAATTTTCAGCTCATCGGTCAGAAACAGCCAGTTCGCACAGCCTTGACGCACACGGGGACCGGTATCACCAATCGCCAACCAACTGGCGGCACGCTCCAGGTCAGCAGCGCTCTTGGCAAAAGGCACATGGGCCAACTCCTTAGCAATATGATGAGTGATTTCGCCGTTCCGGATGGCGTCCCAATCAAGCTTCTCCGGCAGCAAGTCAACCTTGCCACTGACCAGTATGGCCCACAGACAAGCTGCCAGGCCGGTCAATAGAAAGGTAAACATGACCACGCCAGCTAATGGACTCAAACGAATCATCATTCGGCTGGGCATGACGGGCGCGAGGGAATTATCTTTTTTCGACATGATCGCAGCCCCTAGAACTGGAAGTACAAAAAGGGCACGGTTTCCCGGCTGGTGATCAGGGCGAACGACAGCAGGAAGCCCAATATCGGCCACACCGCGCCGACTGCCCGAAACGCCCATATCTCACCGAAACGAGCCTCCGCCCGCGCCTGATACAACGGCAGCAGAAGGCAAACGATGCCGAGTGCCGTGGCAATCCCATGCGCCGGGCGCAAGGTGGCGGCCAGGGCATCGCCCAGGGCGAAGCCATGCAGGCCAAACTGTCCGGCGTACATGTTCAATGCAGCGTCGAAAGTCGGTGCGCGGAACAATGTCCAGGCTAGGAAGACGAACAGCAAGGTCACGGTATGCGCCAGCCAGGCCGGCAGATCAGGCCAGCCAGCACGACTCCAGGCGCGGTCGATACACAGTGCAATACCGTGCGCAGCTCCCCACAGCACGTAGTTCCAGCTATCACCACCGTGCCATAGACCGCCGATAGCCATGATCAGGAATAAGTTGCGGTAGGTCTTCCAGGTACCGAAGCGATTGCCGCCCAGGCCGATGTATAAATAGTCGCGCAGCCAACTGGACAGCGAGATGTGCCAGCGCCGCCAGAAGTCCTGGATATTGCGCGCCCAGTACGGCCGGTTGAAGTTCTCCGGGAAGTGGAAACCGAGCATCAGGCCCAGGCCGATGGCCATGGCACTGTAACCGGCGAAGTCGAAGAACAGCTGCAGCGAATAGGCCAGGCAACCGATCCAGGCATCGACAAAGGACGGATTTTCCAGGGCAAAGGCCACCGCCACCAGCGGCGACAGGCTGTCGGCCACCAGCACCTTCATGCTCAGGCCGATCATGAAACGGCGCGAACCCAGGGCAAAGTTCAGCGGGTTGAAGTAGCGCTGCTGCAGCTCCTGGCGCACCCAGTCGTAGCGAATGATCGGCCCGGCAATCGAGTGGCCGAACATCGCCAGATAGGTGGCAAAGTTGGCAAAGCTGCGCTCTACCGGCACCACTTTGCGGTGCACGTCGACCAGGTAGGAAATCACCTGCAGCACAATGAACGACAGGCCCGCCGGCAACGCCACTTTCTGCCATTCGAACGGCATCGCGCCGTAGCTGGTCAGCAGCTCGTTGAAGGTCGCAGCCAGGATGTTGGCGTACTTGTACCAGCACAGAACCAGCACGTTGAGCACGATCAGCGCCGTCAGCAGACGAATTCGCTGGCGCGACTGTTCGCGGGTGTGTTCCACCAGCAGGCCACCGAGCCAGCCGATCACTGTCAGCACCACGTGCAGCAGCAGGAAGGTCGGGCTCAACCAGCCATAGAACAACCAGCTGCCAATGAGTAGCACATGGTTTCGCCCACCTGGCCTAACCAGAGCGTAAACCAGCATGAATGCAGGTAGAAACAGAGTAAGGAACTCAAGGGAGGCGAAAACCATTATCGAGTCTACTCAGTTAGCCAAATTGTCTTGCGCCTTGAACAGGCGTGGACCTTCAGCCGAGGGCACTAGGAACAGGGTGTAACGCTGGCCAGACGCCAACTCACCCAATGCCAGCGGTTCGCCCACTGAGGCGCCCCCGCAACGCAGCTGCACCGACAGACTCAACGGATTGATCGAGCGACGCTGCACGGCACCATGCGCAACATCCTTGAAAATATCGACATTGCGCCCGGCCGCTTGCAGGCCTGCATGGGCACAGGACGTATCGAGGCTGTAGAAGGCCAGCGACGCTTTGAGTGCATTGAAATCATCCGGCATCTCACGCACGGTGACCAACTCAAGCCCTTGCTGCGTGGTAATACCGACCACGGTAGCAAACTCGCCCGGAGCAACACTGATATCCAGCTGCTGCCCTACATTGGCCTGTTTGAGCGTGCCTTTGATCGGCTTGCCTGCCGGTACGGTTAGGAAATCGGAAGCGCGCACATCCCCATCCAGGCGCAGGCTGGCGCCATTGGCGGCGCTGAGTTCAAGCGCCGTCTGCCCGGCATTGAAAAAACGCAAAAACGCCGAATCTTCACTTGGGCCAGTGGGGTACAGCGGAATTTCGGCAGCCTGCAATAGGGTCACGGGCAACAGCGCAAGCAAGCTAAACAATGCGCGCATCATTTGCCTCCCTTAAGGCTGGCGGCTGGCAGCTTGGTCATCGCATCGGCAATCGCATTGCCCCAGGCTTTGTAGCCGGCCACGGTGAAATGCTGACCATCCGTGGTGATCCACTGACCCGGCTTGGACATCTTCAATGAATCGACATAGGTGCACGGCGCAACGTTGGCAGCCAGGAACTGCGACATCAGCTGGGTACGCTGATCGTTTTTCTTGTACATGCCGCCCACTTTGCCCCAGGCCGGCCCTACCCATACGCATTTGGTGCCGGTTTCAGCAATCGCCTTGGTCAGGTTGGTGACGCTCTGCCAGGCCCAGGCCTTGGGGAATGCCGGCTTGTCATAAGAGGCCATGGTGTCGCCGATGACCAGCACCACCACATCCGGCTTTTTCTGCGCAATCAGCTGCTTGATTGGGGTGGTGGTCGCACCGCTGCCCTTGAGGACCAGCTTGCCGGTGTTGTCCTGCACGGCGCCGCAGTCAACCTTCTTGGTGATCAGCCAATCCGCCGCACTGGCACCGCAGGCGCCGATGGAGTGCACCTTGGCACCTTTTGCCACCAAGGCCGCATTGAGTGGCTCGGTCAGGTGATTCTGCAGGCTCATGTGGCTCTCGCCCAGAACCATAAGGGTCAGGCCAGCAAGTACGGAAGAAGACATCGAAGGGTTCCTCGATCAGATCATGGCAAAAGGGTTAAGGCGTGAGTTATTTGGCGGCGTTCTTGCGCACATCTTCCAGCGCGGCACTGATGGCGGCACCCCATTTCTGGTAGCCCTGGGCATTCAAATGCTGACCATCCGTGGTGGCCCACTGCCCTGGCTTGGAGAACTTCAGCGAGTCGACATAGCTGCACGGCGCGACGTTGGTTGAGAGAAACGCCGACATCTGTTTGACCTTGGCGTAGGTCTTGCCGTACTTGCCGCCCTCTGTACCCCAGTTAGGCCCAATCCAGGCGCACTGCGTACCGGTCGCGGCAATGGCCTTGGTCAAACCGGAGGTCTGCTGCCAGATCCAGGCTTTGGGGAACGAAGGCTTGTCATAACCGGCCATGGTGTCACCGATCACGATCAACACCAGGTCAGGCTTGTCCTTGGCGATCAATTGCTGAATCGGCGTGGTAGTGGCCTTGCCACGTAGCACCACGGCAGGCTCTTTACCACGCCGCTCGGCCGCACCACATGCCCCACCGGGGGTGGCTTTAAGCCAGTCACCGGCATTGGCACCGCAGATGCCAATGGAGTGCACATTGGCGCCCTTGCGGGTGAGGTCGTCGTGCAATCCGCCGATCAGGTAGTTGGGGGTCGCCATGTGGCTGTCGCCAATGATCAGAATGGACAGGCCGGCGAGCAATGAAGATGCCATCGAAAAACCTTTAATTAGCGTAAGGGGATTGATAGGGAGAAACCGGCAGCGCCATCGGCCCGGTCATGTCTTCAAACATGTAACGAAGGTAGAGACCGCCATTCAATTGGCGATAGTCCTGGGCATTGTCGACACCCACCTGACCACCGACGAAGAAATTGCTGCCCAGACGGTATTCGGCAGCGCCGCTCAGGTTGTAGCCGATGCCGCTATCACTTGAGCCCTCGTACACCGCTTCACGCCCCAGGGCACGACTGGCCGCAGCTTGCAGCGCGGCATCGCCAGGGTGGTAGTCGGCATCATCCTGCTGGATGGTTTGTACGCCGACCGAACCTTTCAACTGGAAGGTCAGGCGGTCATACCGCCGCGCCCAGGTAACCGGCACACCGATGGCAAAGAACGTCTGCGGGCTGAAATAACCACCATGGCCGAAGGTGAAGTGCCCCTGGTTCTCCTGGTAGCCAATGCCCAACAGGTTGAGGCCAATGGTCGACTGACTCTGTTCGTCATTCTGCAGGTACCAGTACACACCGGAGCCCAATTCAAACCGGTCATTGTCCTCAACATTGTTACCCATCAAGCGGTGCATGCCGACGTAGGCATAGGCACCAACTTCACGGTCATCAAAGCTCAGCTGAGCGCGCCCACCGTTGGCGGTTACTCCACCCCACTGTTGTCCGGTACGCTGATCTTCGGCACCGGCAAAAGACAACAGACTGTCCGTCACGGCGCGGCGCGACAGCTTGGTGCTCCAATGCAGGTTCGGGCTACCGGCAACACTGCGTTCCAGGCTCACGCCACCGACTGCCGTGCTGTAGAGGAAGCCTTGTGGCGTGGTCCCCAGGTCAGCCTTGAAGCCCTCCCCCGGGTTCTCGAACGCCACGGCCAGGCCAACCCCAGAATCTTTCTGCGAACCAGGAGCAACGCCAGGATTGGCCAACGTTGCTACCGGGCCACCGCCAAAGCGATCGCGGGCACCCTCGCCCACACTGCCGGCATTCAGCGAAACCGGGGTGACGCGCACAGCCAGGCGGTTATCACCCAGCGGCATACTGGCTTCAAAAGGAGCCTGAATATCCGTGATCTTGCTCAGCCCCGATTCACTGTCATTGGTACGTACAGTCAGACCTTGAACCAGATAGGGGCTGCGCTGCTGCATGATGTCGTCCAGCGCCCTTGCGGCCTCGCTCATGCCCGCACGCGGGTCCACCTCAGCCGTATCGTCGTTCAGGGCAAAAGGGTTGCTGGCCGGTTGCACGTCCGCCCTGGCACTTAATGGCGTTTGCTGAGTCGTCAGCGGTTCCGCAAGCAAAGCGGGGGCTGTGCGCGTGGCATGCTGCTCAACCGGAGCGGGGATCAACTCCAGAGGACGTTGCGCGCTTGTGTGCGGCGCGACGGCCAAGCTCTCAACAGGCGCTGGAATCGCATCCTGTGCAACGGTTGCGGAGCCAATGCCGGCAAACGGATTGGCGGGCGCTGCGGCAGGCCGAGTGTTGGCCGCAAAGGTCGGGGTCTGCTCCAACTTTTCCTGGGCGACCACTTTACCGAGCAACTCAGCAGCCGTTCCGGTGCGGCCCAGGAAACGGTATACCCGGGCAGCCGTGGTGAGGATATCAACCTCATTGGGCGCCAGCTTCAATGCGCGCTCCAGGGCATCTTCGGCGTAAGCGTTTTCAGCCTCCTGAGCCGCCATATCAGCGGCACCTACCAGCAGATTGGCATCATTCGGATGACGCTTGACCAGCGGCTTGAACAACTCAAGTGCCTTGCTCGTATCACCGTTGGCGCCATACATGCGTGCCAGTGCCGACACTGCCAGACGATCCTGAGGGCGCTGCGCCAAGGCAGGCGCCAAGGTGTCATAAGCAGCCGCCAGTTCGCCGCGCTGACGCAATTGCTCAGCCTGGCGAACCCGGTAATAAAACAGTAGATCGTCATACTGCTGACGCTGCTCGACGGTCATGCTGCGCCCCTGCAAATCACGCAGAATGCCGGCGACCTCAGTATCCTGCTCGGCTTCCAGCAGCACACTGGCATAACTCAACGTCAGGGACAGATCTGCCCGAGGGCTGCGGGCCAGCAAGTCACGCATGATGGCAATCGCCCGCTGCGGATCATTGGCATCGGCATAGGCCGCAGCAAAAGCGGCCAGACGCGCTGGCTTGGCATCCGCCTGCGGCTCGATACGCTGCAAGAACGCGCGCGCTTCGGCCTTGCGGCCACTGCGGCTGAGTTCATTGATACGCTGCAACTGCAGGTTGAACTCCACTTCCTCCACCAGCCGATTGATGTCGGCATTGCGTGCATCACGCGGAATACGGGCAAGGGTGGTTTGCGCTTGCTGCCATTCATTCAACTGAATAGACAGCAGAGCACTGGTGTAAAGCGCGTCGCGGTCATCCGGTTTGTTGGCCAATAGCCCATCCATCAGGCTGCGTGCTTCATTGACGGCACCCAGGTCCACATACAAACGAGCCAGAGCAAACCGTGCCCAGGCATTGTTTGGGTCATCGCGCAGGGCGGTCTCGAGCTCCTGACGCATCGCTGAGGTGTCACCACGTTTTTCGGCAGCACGAGCGCGCTGCAAGGCCTGCTCAGCACGCAACTGCCCAAGCCCACCGAGCTTCTCACGCTCAGCCTTGGGCAGGCGTTCCAGCAAACGCAATGCTTCATCGGGCTTGCCCTGCTCACCCAGAACCTGAGCCAGCCCACGCAATGCGCGGGCTTCCTGGCTGCGCGCTGCCAATGCTTGCCGGTATCCGGTTTCAGCGGCAGCTAACTCACCCTGCTGGGCCTGCAACTCAGCAAGGGCCAGGAGTGCTTCACTGTCATTAGGTTTGAGCCGGCGCGCCTGCTCCAGCTGTTGCCGGGCATCAGCGACTTTGTCACGCGCCAGGTTGTCCCGTGCACGTTGCAACAAGGACCAGTAGCGCACGTCATCCAACGCACGCTGCCAGGAACGACCGCCTTGCCTGACCGCTTTGGTCAGCAGCACCTCGGCATCTTCGAAGCGTTCCTGACGCTGACGCAAAATACCCAAGCCACCCAGGACATCGGCATCATTTGGATGAGATTTCAGGTAGGCCGTCAGATCACGTTCAGCCACGGCCAGGTTGTCCTGCTCCAGGGCTTTCAGACCACTGTCCAGCAGCGGATCACGGCGCCAGGCAACTGCACCACTACCCGCACTGGGCTGGGTGCGCCCTTTGATCAGCAGAGCACGGATTTCTTCATCATCCGGGTGGGTGCGCAGAAACTGCTCGAAGAGTGGTTGCTGCGCGGGCTTGGGTGGGCCCATCCAGGTCAGTGCCAGGCGCCAGCTTTCATCCGCATCCCCGCCAATGTCCTCGCGCTCAGCCAACTTGGCCAGGGCACGAATGCCCTCCTCGCGCGCACCCTGATTACGCGCCAGGTGTTTGGCTAAAAACAAAGCGATATAGGGATCATTGGGGTATTCGCGCTGCAGCCGCTCCATGCCCCGTCGTGCCTCGGTCCAATGCTGGTCGACGTAACCCAGGTTGTTGTAGAACTCCAGGCCAACCTGACCCTGCCCCGGTTTGCCGCCCAGCGCCCGACGGTACACATCCACCGCCTTGGCACGCTCGTCGGACTCCACCAGCAAGCGCGCTTCATCCAGCAACTGCTGATTGGCGGGGTCCAGCAGGCGGATATCCTGCGCCAGCAACAATGCTTGACGTGGCAGCGGCTGCAACGCCTGCAAACGTTGTAAATATTGCTTGGCCTCAGCCGGTTTGGCCGCTTGAACCGCAATCAAACCGAGGCCATAAAGTGCATCAGGCTGGTTGGCGTCGAGCAACAAGAGCTTGTTCCACACTTCCGTAGCACGCTTGGGTTTCTCCTGGTTTTGCCAGAAGTGCCCTTGCTCAATCAGCAGGGTGTGCGTGCCCTCAGTCTCGGCCTGGAGACTGCCGTGGGCCATCGCAGCCAACAGCGCCAGAGTTAAGGGGCGGTAGCGGAACATGAACTCTCCCAACGCGGTTGCAGACGGCCATCAGCCGCAAACTGGTAATACTGATCAGCCCAGCCAAGGCCGAACAGGCTAAGCATGTAGTCGTAATAGAAAGGCGCCGGGCCGGTGCCGGCAATCCACTGATCAATCGCGGCGCGAGCACGCTGATCCTGTAATTCTTCCAGCCAGGGCTGGCCCTTGGCGCGGAAATAAGGCACCAGGGCGCCGGAAAAACCACTTGGGCTCTGCCCCTCTGTGCTGCCATTGCGCACATTGACCTTTTCTGGTGGCAAACCGGTGGAGGCGGTGGCGCGTGCCATGCCATGCAGACTGGCCAGCAGCGGTTTAGCCAGCGGGTCTTTGGGGTGCGTCATACCGGCCCAGAGATAGACGCGAATGGCGTCATAACTGCCGCTGTCGCCTTTCATTGGGTCACTGGCGAACAGCCCAGCGCTGTCCGACACGGCGCGGTAGCCAATCCAGTCGGCCGCAAAACCATGGGCACCCGCTTCGTTCTGCAGGGTGGCGGTGTGCGCGGCGATGGCATTCCACGGCCCCTTGGGATCAACAGCAGCCAGTCGCCGCATCAGCGGTAGAGGCTGATAACTGGGGTTGATGCGCCACAGGTGACCAATGTGCGAGAAACCAATTGGCCCAGGCAATAACACGGCCCCAAGACCTGGCAGCTCAGTGATTTCCTGCTTTTTGATCTGCGCCAACAGGTTCAGGGCATCGTCTCGGTACTGCGGCTTTTGCCACAAACGTGCACCTTCTAGCAGCGCGTAGACAAACCACAGGTCAGCATCAGAGGCCGAGTTGGCATCTTGAACCTTCCACACCCCATCCTTACCTTGCCCCCAAAGCCAGGCCGGTAAAGTCGTTTGCGGGGCATTGCCCATCAGGTTTTCGCGGCTCCAGCGCCAGATGGTCTCGAACCGAGCCTGATCATTGGCGACCAGCGCAAAGAACAGTGCATAAGACTGCCCTTCAGAGGTGCTGTGGTTCTTTTCCAGGCTTGATTCGAGCACACGGCCGTCCGGTTGCACCCAGTGCTGCGCAAATCGCTGCCAATACGGCCACTCAGCGGTACAGGCGGCATTGGCCGCCGTGCCGCCGACCATAAATAGCAGACCTGCGCACAGGCTCAATACAGGCCGCTTCATGATCTGCCTCAATCTTTCAAACGTGCATTTGCACGGGCACGCAGCGTAAAGAACAGCAACAGGCTGGCCAGGCTTACCGCCACAGCGGTCAGCAGCAGCATCCAGAAGAGATTGTGTGCCAGCAGCCATTGCAGGTAACGCAGCCAGCCCAGCTCACCCACGTAATACTGCTCGTCGGCGACCAGCGAACTGATGCGCTTGCCATTGATCACGGCCAAACTGCCCTGGATTGACTCTTCGTAATCCTCACCACCCCGCAGGGCTGAGCTGATGTCGACCAGTTTGTCCGGGCTGGCAGCAGCAATCACCACCACACTGCGTCCGCCGTCGAGCGGCGACTCAAAGCCAGTCAGGAAGGCACCAGCGCCCCCTGTCGCGAGCGCTAGACTGCTACGCGCCTGCCGCTGATTGGCACGGGTATCAGAACCCACCCAGGTGCGCATACGATGCACCAGATCAGACATTTCAAAGCTTGATTGCCCCGTCAGGCTGGCCGGTAGCCGATCGGCCCAGCGTTGCAACAGCGGCTGATTGCTACCCGAGGCCAGCACCAGCAAATCCTTGCCTTCCAGCGGCTCATCGTGATCGCCCTGGGTGACACTGACGGCGCTGGCGGGTAAGCCGGTTGAATCGCCAAAACGGCCCATAACATCGAGGTACAGGGAGATTTCTTCGACACCGGCATTCGCTGGCATCACGACAGCCGTTTCTGAAAGGTCAGCCATACGCGTGAAGGGGAAACCACTGCTCTGAAACACGCCCAGGTTGGGCATGGCAATAAAATGCTCATAACCACTGAGGTCGAGGGTGGAGTCCGCCTCGATCGTGCCGCGCATGTTGTCGATGATGATGTCGCGGCACTCGCCCTGCTTGATGTAGTCGTACATAAACCGCAGTTGCAGCGCAGACTGCAGCGGCAGGCTGTCCAGCGGTAGAAGCAGCTTGCTCTCTTGCAGCAGGCTCTCATCATCCTGCAGCTTGGCCAGCAACGACTCGTCGTCCTTCAAGCTCTCTTGCGACGGCAATGGCAGCGATTTGATGAACTTGCCGCTGACACTGATCAGCAACGACGAGTTGGTTGATACCGGCTGCGGGGTGTAACGGTACTTAAGATGCAGTGGCACCCCTTTTTCCCGCCAGTTGAACAAATCAGGCGGCAGGCGCATGGGGAGATTGATGGTGCCTGGGTCGTAGCCGGAAACGCTCAAACGTTTAGCGTCGCTGAGTTCCCCCAGCTGTACCGGACGGTCGCTGGGCAACCAATTCGGCGCATCATAGGGTTTACGGGGCTGCAGAGTGTCAAACCGCTCAATCTGCGCACTGGCGCCTGCCAGCACCTTGCTGCCCGTGACCAGTGTCAGGGCGGCCTGTTTGAGCTGATCGCCATCACGTGCTGCAATCACCAGCAGCTTGCCGAACGGATCATTGGGGTTGGTGATCATGCTCAGCGTTGGTGTCGCACTCTGTGGCAGTTCAATTCCGGCCACGGAAGCACTGCCTACGATGACAACAATCGCATGCCCCTTCTCAGGCAATTGCGCCAGGCTAACCGGGAACCGCGCACCACGATAACTGGCCAATGCACCAAACCAGGACGCGACCGCACCCGCCGCTTCCAGGCTGCGATTGTCAGGGCTGCTGGCGAACACGAAAGGCAATTCCAGCGCACGCGAATCACGGCCATCAAAGAACGGCAAAGGCAGCCGAGCCAAATCGTCGGGCAAGGCAATATGCGTGGTCTCCAGCTCAAGTTGGCTGGTGTTGCTGACCTTGGCCCACAAACTGGAATGCAGTGGGTCTTCACACATCATGGTGTAGTGGCCAATCAGCTGCAGCGTCAGGCGGTTGAACTCGGTCACCAGATGCGCCGGGATATCCACCACCTGCTGCTGCAAGGTTCCGGCGGTCTCCTTGGGGACGGGCAGGCTGGCAGCCACCTGATCGTTGACCATCACGTTGATCTGCGAGAGATCGCTGAGCAGAGAAGGCGAGTAGCTGTATTCCAAGTTGACTCGGGCTTTAGTCACCACTTGATCGGATCGCACATCGAAGCTGACGCTGTCACTGCCTTCAATACCGCGCAAGTGCATGGGGTAATTGGCCCCCAATTGCTTGAGCGTGGCGCTGTAGGTCGGAACAAACTCGGGAACAACCACTTCTTCGACTAACGCACCGTCTTCAGTGACAGGCTCCTGCGTTTCGACAACCTCTTCAGCCCAGGCAGTCGACAAGGCTGAAGTAAGCAATGGAATCGACAAGATGAACCAGAGGGATAGCATGCCTTTGCGTTTCTGACTCATGGATTCCTCGGAGTGGATTTAAAGGTAAAAGACAGGGCGCGAACATGACGCACAGATTCATCGAACGTTGCACGCGACAGCAGGCATATCCCGCGCCATCCAATACCGGTCACTTCAGCAAGGGCACCGAGCGGGGTATCCACCACGCCCGTGCCCCAGCTCTTGGCCCAGGTATCAGCCCGCGAAAACGTCAGGCGTGCCAGTTCACTTTGTTGTTGCAAGGTCAGGTTGGCGAAGTTCAGGCCCAGGGTCTGCCCATGGCTGAACACCACACTGGCCGGAAAAACGCCCTCTTCACCATCGCGAAACAGGGAGACATGCACCTCTTCACCACAGGCAACCTGAACACCTTCGGGCAAATGAATGCCAACCCCGCGTTGTGAAAAGTCGTTGGTTTGGCAGGCAATTGTCTTGCCATTGGCCAGGCCCAGCATGGCCGGCAAGGTGGCAAACACACGCGGCTCGGCGCGAATCTGCCGCGCCTCACTGGCTACGGCAACGGCGGCTGCGCTGATGATGATGTTGTACAGCGTCCAGACCAGGTTGATCAGCAAGGTCACGGCGCTGGCATCCGGATCAAACCCGAGTTTGGCCACGCCCACCAACATGCCGATGAGATTCAGCGCCAGTACAACGATGTACGGCCGTGCCATTTTCCAGTCGAAATAACTTTCATCGATCATCCCACCCTTGGCCGTCACGTTGAACTTGCCAAGCTTGGGGTTGACCATGGCCAACAACACCGGGCGCATGATGTACCAGGCCAGTACCGACTCATACACCTCGTTCCAGAACGAGTGACGAAAGCGCCCCTGGATGGTTGAGTTGGTGACGCTGGCCAGCAGGATATGCGGCAAGGCATAGGCCACAATCAACAGGGCCGGTGCCTGAAAAATCTGCGCTTCGAAAATCAGGTAGGCCAACGGTGCCGTGAGAAACACTAGACGCGGCAAGCCATAGAAGAAGTGCAGCATGGCATTCAGGTAGCAGAACCGCTGCCCAAGGCTGAGGCCTTTGCCAAGCAGCGGGTTATCGGTGCGGAAGATCTGCGCCATCCCCCGCGCCCAGCGAATGCGCTGCCCGATATGACCGGACAGACTCTCCGTGGCCAAACCGGCTGCCTGAGGTATCGCCAAGTACGCCGTGTTGTAACCCAGGCGATTGAGTTTCAGGGCGGTGTGCGCATCTTCGGTCACCGTTTCAACGGCGATGCCACCCACTTCTTCCAGCGGGGCGCGTTTGATGATGGCGCACGAACCGCAGAAGAATGTGGCGTTCCACAGGTCATTACCGTCCTGTACCAGCCCATAGAACAACTCGCCTTCGTTCGGTACGGAGCGGAACGTGTCGAGGTTCTTTTCAAACGGATCGGGAGAGAAAAAGAAGTGCGGCGTTTGCAGCATCGCCAGCTTCGGATCTTTGAGGAACCACCCCATGCCCACTTGTAAAAAGGAGCGCGTCGGCACGTGATCCGCATCGAAAATGGCAATGTACTCGCCTGATGTCTGGGTCAGGGCAAAGTTGAGGTTGCCGGCTTTGGCATGGTTGTTATCCGGCCGAATGATGTAGCCGATCCCCACCGACTCACAAAACTCGCGGAACTCGTCCCGGCGACCGTCATCGAGCACATACACACGCAACTTGTCTTTGGGCCAGTCAATCGCCTGCGCTGCAAAAGCAGTCAGCTTGATGATATCCAGCGGCTCGTTGTACGTCGGAATGAATACATCGACAGTTGGCCAGACACTGCTGTCTGCCGGAAGCGGATATGGCTTGCGCTGCAGCGGCCAGGCCGTCTGTAAATAGCCAAACAGCAATACCAGCAAGGCGTAGAGCTCGGCCAGTACCAAGCCATAACCAAACAACATGTTGAGCCAGTTGTCGAAGCCGAGGGACGAGGTCAGACGCCAATACATGTAGCGCAGCGAGGCCACAACGGAGAGCACCACCATGGCCAGAATGGCGACGCGATTTGCCGCGCGGCGCAACACCAGGGCTGCGATCATGCACCCAGCGGAGAACAGCATTTGCTGTTCTACATCCATGGGTACGATGATCATCAACGCCAGCAGGGCCACGACCACAAGCACCAGAACGGCGCAGGTCGGCCGGTCTAGCACATAGGGTGAAGTAGTTCCCTGAGTAGCACGTCGGGCACGAAACATGCCGGTTAAATTCATGCCAACTGCTCACTCCGCTGAGTCGCAAAGAGCTTGGCAAGAACGTTCAGGGCGATGGCTTGCAGATCGTGGCAACCCTGCCCACTCGGGTCGTAATCCAGCACACTCTGGTTGTAGGCAAGGGCTTCGGCAATAGACTGGTCACGGTGAATAATGCCTGCCACACGACTACCCAGAATACCGCGCATGATTTGCGTGATGTCCTTACTCAGCTTGCGCGATTGGTCGACCTGATTGATGACATACGTCGCGCCGTAAAAATCCGCTCGATCGGCTGTATAGGTGCTGAGCAGGCGATCAATCATCGGCAGCGTGGCGTAAGAAGCCGCATCAGCCAAACTCACCACCACGGCCACATTGGCAACCGAAAGGGCTTGTTGCAAGTACGCCGAAGGACCCGGCGGGGTATCCAGCACGACCACTGAACCGTCAGCCAGTTGCAGCTCAGAAAGCTGCTGTGCCAGCCAATCAGGTTCGTCCTCCAACTGCCGTTCAAACGTACGGCGCTGACCTTCATCAACCATGCCGTAAGGCAGCACAAAAACTCCGCTGGGCGTTGGCTGGCAAAAATCGCGCATCTGCGCATCGGCGACGCAGTGAGCAAGACCTTCGGCAGCAACCTGCATCGGATCGATGGCGACACCCAAATGATTGATCAGCGCACTCTGCGGATCAAGGTCAAGTGCCAGCACTGCGCGTCCCTGACGCTGCATCACAGCAGACAAGCCTGCGGCGAGTGTGCTTTTACCGACCCCGCCCTTGGCAGAAATCACAGCGATGATCTTGAAGTTGGCAAGATTCGGACGTGGGCGGGCCACACGAACAGGCGCGTTGACGACCTCCCGACGATCTTCCTGAGCCAGTTTACCGAGCAGGCTGTGCAAGCTTTCTGATGCCCAATCCGGAGCGGCATAAGGTGCGGCAACAGCTGTAGCCTGAGGCACACCCTCAGGGCTTGGCGCAGACTCAGGCGCGATGGCAGGACTCACCGGAGCAACAGCAGCAGCAAACAGCGCCGGACGGACCGCCGCACCCGACGGAGTCAGCACCGCAGGCTCAGCGGCAACGCCGGACAGCTCGACCTTGGCTACACCCGGCCACCGTTCCATAGAGGATTGTTTCTCGTCTTCCTGAGAGATTTCCTGGTAGTGGGCTGAACGTCCACCGAACAGCTTGAACAAACTTGAAATATCGCTGGAAGTACTCATGAACAGATAATTTCCGAATATGTTGTAGCAGTCATTTAGTGAGGCGCCAATTTTACGCCGTCAATAAAAAGTCATCTGAGTTATAGTTATTCGAATGCCGTCAAATTTATACCAATCGCTGAATTTAATAGCAATATGCCACCAAATTCATTTCAGAATTCTCCCATACAGACCGAGACAAACTTCACAACAGCGATAGATGAAATAGCAATAAAAGATCCACCCATATAATTACAAAACGCCTATTAAGTGGCGTTACCTACCTGTTTTAAGTTGTAACTGCTCCGCCATCCTTTATTGACCAAGCAAGAATCGCACTAACAGGTAGCTTTCTTAGGCGGTTCGCCGATGGACGGACACCCCGCGCAGTGACGCGACCATCATCAGGCAAGCGATAGACGCATAAGCGCGGCAGCCGTTACACACGAAGTAAGTGGCTATGCCTATGACAGGATGACCACCAGAGCGAAAAGCAGGCGACCTGAGGACGTACCTGCATGCGCAGCCAGAACAGGCTTTGCGCGAACATATTCAAGAAGTTGGCAATCACGGCTCTCCTGCTCAGCACGTCGTCATCAGACGCCGCGCTGAACGGGACAGCTGCCAACAGAAACCTACCCGCGCGCCAAACCATGCAGGTGAATAAAGCCAAACAACAGCACCTGCACCCGCTGCAACCAAGGCTGCGGCTGACCGACCAGGCGGGCTTTGAACAGCAGCAGCTCGCCGAGATGCGCCAGCAACATGCCACCGGCAATCAGGTTGACCGCCAGGTGCCAGCCCTCGCCCATGGGATAGAGCAGGTTCAGCAGCGCCAGCAACCAGAATGCGGCCAGCGCACCCTTGGCGAATATCAGAACAGGCATACATCACTCCTTAATCAGCTAAGTCAGCCAGGTGAAAAACCTGAGCAGTCTGCCCTGATAATGCCTCACGCGCGTCCGCACTTTGGTCGGGTCGAGTGACGCAGCAACACTCAACGCAGCGTCAGGGCAATCGGTTCATCGCTGAAATCGAAGCAGCCAAGGAAGGTCTTGATCTCCAGCAGACTGCCATCGACCTGTACATCGCCCAGCAAGGCGCCCTTGAGCAAACCATTCTCGCCGCTCATCACGGTGTCCAGGTACGTCTTGTCGAGGGTCAGTTTGAGCGTGGTGCCCTCGGGAATGCCCTGGTGCAGCTGCACTACACCGCGCCGCACTTCCAGCGCCCACTGCTCGCCGATATCCGGAAAGCTGAAACCTAGGGTCAACTCGACATCATTGGCCTTTTCCGGGTCGACCCGGGTAATCCAGTTTTGCAGGAAGATTCGCGCCGGAAAGGTTTTCAGCATATCCGCCGAGAGAAAGGCGCTGCGCATGCTCACGGCCATTTGCTGGACATCCTCACCGGCCAGCTTGCCTTCCAGCTCCATGGCGCTCATCAGGTACCAGTTGCGCCAGTTGATGTTCATGCTGGCATAGCCGAGCTTACGGAAGCTGCGGGCCTTAATGTCGCGGGCCAGCGTGTCCTCGTTGTCCACCTGAATGGCGTAGCTGGACAGCTCGGCGGCCCATTGGTAATCACCCTTGAGGTAGGCCTCACCGGCGGCCAGCAGCAGTTTTTCCCGACCGCCCATCAACGCAATCAGGCGCTCGGCTTTATCTTTTGGCGGCAGCGGGTCGAGGGCCACCGGATCACCCTGGAACCAGCCCAGGTAGCCGTTGTAGATCTGCCGCACGCTGTGTTTAACCGTGCCGTAGTACTCGCGCAGGTAAGGCGTGTAGCCAGCCAGGTGTGGCGGCAGCTTGACCTTCTCGACCAGCTCGTCCGGGGTCAGGCCCTTGTTCATCCAGCGCACAGTCTGATCATGGATATAGGCGATGCCGTCGCGGGTCATGCGCAGCACTTCCTCGACCTGATCCTGGCCGCTGATTGGGCGGCCGTGCAGCGGAACCATATGTTCGGCCTTATAGGCACGCAGCTTGTCCAGGCTGTCGACCCACACCACCGGGTCGCGGAACTTGGTGCCGCGCAGGGTGTGGATATTTGGCAGGGTCGGCCCCTGCTCCACCTCGGCGCTGATCAGCACGCGGTTATCCGGCAGGTAGACAATGATCTCATCCGGCGCTTCGCTGGGCACATGCAGAAACTGCAGGTCCAGGCCGGCAATGCGGGTGTCGAGCTTATCCTTGAAGGTCAGGGTCGGGGCGATAAAGGTCGACGCCTCGGCCTTGGCCAGCGGGCCGATCCCGGCGTTCATCTGTTCATGGTCACTGGCCGGCAGCGCCGCACCGAAGCTGTAGCCGGAACGCACCGAGAGAATCGGCCCGACCAACGCCCCCTGCGCCACCACATTGGCCAGCAGGGTGTCGTGGGCGATGATTTGCACCTCGCCACTGCGCACCTGCTCTTCCGTGACGAAAGCCTTCACGCCATTGATATGGTCCGGGTGGAAGTGGGTATAGACCACCGCCTTGACCGGTTTGTCGCTGATCTTGTGGAACTCGGCCATGATCTTGCGCGACTCGCTGACCGACTCACCGGTGTCGATGATAATCAATCCTTCCGGGGCCTCGATCATCGCCACGTTACCCAGCTGCCAGCCGACAGCGGAATAGACGTTGCCGGCCACCTGGTAAACCTTCTGCGCGAAGTGTTTGGTGTGCTCGGCCAGCTCCGGGTTGATCGACGGGCGGATTTCTTCCTCAGGCAGGGCGGCCTGGCTGACCAGGGGTAATGCCAGGCTTAGCAGCACGGCGGCAGTTCGATTCAGTAAAAACATGCGAGTCGCTCATTGTTATTGGCTGTGTGGAAAGAGTGGCCAAGTAACAGCAATAATTCCAATGCATTCCAAATCAATAAATGATGCAATCAGCGCATGAATGACCTTCGTCAGCTTCGCCATTTTGTCGCCCTCGCCGAACACGGCCATTTCGCCCGTGCTGCCGAGGCCGTGCATCTCAGCCAGCCCGCCCTGAGTCGCAGCATCCAGGCGCTGGAAAGCAGCCTCGGTTGTAACCTGGTCGACCGCCACAGCCGCGGCATCAGCCTGACCACCCACGGCCAATTGGTGCTGGAGCACGCCCAGCGTCTGCTGGCTGGCAGCCAGGCGTTGAAAAACGCCGTCAGCCAGTTGGGTAATCTGCAAACCGGAGAACTGCGCCTGGGCGCAGGCCCCTACCCGGCCGCGCGCCTGATACCACGCGCAGTGGGTCGCATGGCGCTGCGCTACCCACGGGTGCGGGTCAACCTGCAGATCAGCAACTGGCTGGACCTGCGCAGCAGCCTGCTGGATGACGCCCTGGAGCTGTTTGTCGCCGACAGCCGCGAGCTAATCGGTGACCCACTGCTGTGCATCGAACCACTGCAGCGCCACAACGGGGTGCTGTTCTGCCGCCCCGGCCATCCGCTGCTGGCCCACACAATACTGCGCATGCACGATCTACTCGATTACCCCTTGGCAGGCACCCAACTGCCACTGGCGGTGGCGCGCAGCCTTAGTGCACTCAGCGGGCGCGAGCAGCCGCTGAGCATTCAATGCGACAACTTTATGGTGCTCAAAACACTAGTGGCTGAAAGCGACGTACTGAGCATGGCGCCGTGGGATGTGGTGGCCGAGGATATCCAGACAGGTCGCCTGGCCCGGCTGCCGCTGGAAGCAGGTGCATTGACCGAGCAATCCGCCTACGCCCTCATCAGCCGCGCAGGGCATAGCCTGTCACCAGCGGCGCAGGCCATGCGGGAAGAGATACTGGCCGAAGATCGACTCTTCGGCCGTCAACTTGAAGGCGAGCCTGATTCGTAGCGCGACTAAAGAGGGTGGTTAGTTGCGCTGCCGCTCCCAACCTTTACGCTCATCGCGTCGATCACCACCACGGCGCTCTCCACCCCATTGGGCATCATGACGCTGTTGCTGGTTGCGGTAATGGTCACGGCGGCCATCCCAGCCAGCGTGCGGTTGCACAATGCGGTAATCGTGGCGCTTCTGATATTGGTGCGTTTGGTAATGGCGCGGCTGCGGTGCAGGCACGTAATAACGCGGTGCGTGGCGGTGATCATCATAGCGTCGCCCATCATGGTGATAGGCCCTGTAGCGCTGCGGCTGCGGCACCCCATAAACCGGGTAGCGCTGCACCTGGTAATAGGTATGCGAATGGCCGCGATCATAACCACGGTGGCCATAGCCACTGCCGCCGCCATAGACCGCACAACCGCCTAAAGACAAAACCAACAACGCCAGCAGCATGGATTTGTATGACATAGCGGCCTCCTTCGACCGCGGGTGCGGCAGCGACCGTTGTCGCTGCCAGGGATTGCTCCCAATGAATAGACAACAGGCCATGCCATCCAGTGCGTCGCACCGGCTCAGCAGATTTCATGACAAATTATTTCGGTATCCTATCGTCCGTCGTGCCAGCTGATACACACCAACCTGGCACAGTCCTCGCTTAACGTTCTGCGCATAAAGGAAATGCGTACGGCGGCAAGCAGCTTGCAGCCAGACAATCTGCAATGGTCGACTAGGGTTCCGGTTCGCTGAGCAATGCCTGCAGTGAATGACTGGTCCGAGAGTCGACGACCTCACGCAGTGGCCACGGCCAAGGGGTTACACGGCGGGATAAAAGCCCGGGAGAACGCACAGCACCGCTGTTCGCTTTCCTGTTCCCGCTGACTGACCCGAGGTTTCCCATGCCGCTACGCACCCTGCTCGCCCGCCTGACTGCCACCTGTCTGCTCGCCGCCCTGCTGCTGCAACCGGCCACTGCTGCGAGTGAGCCGAAAACCTTCAAGCTGTGCTGGTCGATCTTTGCCGGCTGGATGCCCTGGGGTTATGCCGCCAGCGAAGGCATCGTGAAGAAATGGGCGGATCAGTACGGCATCCGTATCGAAGTCAGCGAAGTGCCGGATTATGTCGGCTCGATCGAGCGTTACACGGCCGGCGAATTCGACGCCTGCTCGATGACCAATATGGATGCGCTGACCATCCCAGCTGCCGCAGGCGTCGACTCTACCGCGCTGATCATCGGCGACTTCTCCAACGGTGCGGATGCCATTCTGCTACGCGGTCCGGGCCTGACCCTGAAGGACCTCAAGGGCAAGACCGTGCTGCTGGTGGAGAACTCGGTATCGCATTACCTGCTCAGCCGCGCCCTGGAATGGGCCCTGCTCAAGCCTGAGGATGTGACCATCCAGCACGTGTCCGACATGCAGATTGCCGAAGCCTTCCTCAGCGGCCAGGGCGACGCAGTGATCACCTGGAACCCGATTCTGGCCAAGATCAAGCAGCAGGCCCAGGTCAGCCAGGTGTTCAGCTCCAACCTGATTCCCGGCGAGATCGTCGACCTCACCGTGGTCAACAGCAAGGTTCTCGCCGCCCACCCGGAGCTGGGTAAGGCGCTGACCGGCGCCTGGTTCGAAACCCAGCGCCTGATGGGCATGCCCACCGATGCTGGGCGCGCCGCCCGGGCGAAGATGGCCAGCGCCGCCGGCACCACGCCGGAGGATTTCAGCCAGCAACTCGACACCCTGCGTTCGTTCTATTCGCCGCGTTATGCGCTGGCTTTTGCCCGCGCCAACAAGATGCCCGAGCTGATGCAGCGGGTCGCCCAGTTCGCCGACCAGCAGAAGCTGCTCGGCCACGACGGCAAGGGTCTGGATAAGCTCGGCATCGCCTTCAGCGGGGAGCGCAGCCTGGGCAATGCCGACAACATCCTGCTGCGTTTTGATGGCAGCTATATGCAGATGGCTGCCGAGAAAAACCTGTAACACGCAGCGCCCTGCAATGCAGCACGCCGATGCTCACACGCACCGCCAGGGCGCACAGCCCTGGACTGGCGCGGGCAAAACCCGCGAGCCCATGGGGCCTGGTTGAGCTGGCACGATGTTCGCAATAACCAATCTGTGCAGGAACAACCCGCTGCGGCGGGATCGCGGCACCACAATTTGCAATAGCTGACTAGGGTTCCGATCCGCGATCAACAGATCTGCGGGTGACTGGTCCGAGAGTTGGCGACCTCCTTCGAGGTTACACGGCGGGATAAAAGCCCGGGAGAACGCGCCCCACTCGTGGGGAAACCGCCGCGCACTCCTGCCCGCCCATTTTCGAACTGGAGGTTCCACCATGCGTAAGTCCCGTCTGTGTTCAGTACTCGCCGCCGGCCTGGCCGCTGCCATCAGCGTCAACAGCCACGCGGCGCCGAAATCCGACTTCAGCGTCTGCTGGACCATCTACGCCGGCTGGATGCCGTGGGAATATGGCGCTGCCGAAGGCATCGTCGACAAGTGGGCGAAAAAGTACGACATCAATATTGATGTGGTGCAGATCAACGATTACGTCGAGTCGATCAACCAGTACAGCGCCGGCCAGTTTGATGGCTGCACCATGACCAATATGGACGCCCTGACCATTCCGGCCGCTGGCGGCGTGGACAGCACCGCGCTGATCATCGGCGACTTCTCCAATGGCAACGACGGCGTCGTGCTCAAGGGCGAGAAGAAAACCCTGGGTGACCTCAAGGGCCAGAACGTCAACCTGGTCGAGCTGTCTGTGTCCCACTACCTGCTGGCGCGCGGCCTGGAAAAAGCCGGCCTCAGCGAGAAAGACCTGAAAGTGGTCAACACCTCCGACGCCGACATGGTCGCCGCCTTCTCCACCAGCGACGTGACCGCCGTGACCACCTGGAACCCGCTGCTGGCCGAAATCGAAGCCACGCCCAACGTGACCAAGGTGTTCGATTCCAGCCAGATCCCCGGTGAAATCATCGACCTGATGGTGGTCAACAGCGACACCCTCAAGGACAACCCGGCCTTCGGCAAAGCGCTGACCGGTGCCTGGTACGAAATCATGGCCACCATGAGTGCCGATACCCCGGCCGGCAAGGCGGCTCGCGAGCATATGGCCAAGGCCTCCGGTACTGACCTGGCGGGCTACGAAGCGCAGCTGGCAGCGACCAAAATGTTCTATTCGGCCAAAGACGCCGTGGCCTTCGCCACCAGCCCGAAACTACCGGCCACCATGACCAAAGTCGCGGAGTTCTCCTTTGGCCACGGCCTGCTCGGCGAAGGTGCACAAAGTGCCAGCGCCATCGGCATGAGCTTCGCCAAAGGCGTCGTCACCGGTGACAAGGGCAACCTCAAACTGCGCTTTGATCCGAGCTATATGCAGATGGCGGCTGACGGCACGCTGTAACGCCTTCCCTACCCTCTCCCGCTTGCGGGAGAGGGTTCGGGGGAGTGGGCCCAAGCCACACGAGAACACTCTATGCGCCTGATCAACCGCCACCCGGATCGCAGCGGTCGCTTGCTGCTGATCCTGCTGCCCTTCGCCCTGCTGCTGTTCGCCTATTTCGCAGGCTCGGCACAACGCCTGGCTGATAACCCCAACGACAAACTGCTGCCCAGCGCCAGTCAGATGGCCGCGGCGGTTGATCGCCTGGCGTTTACCGAGGACAAGCGCAGCGGCAACTACCTGTTCTGGCAGGACAGCGCCGCCAGCCTGACACGCCTGGCCATGGGCATCGGCATTGCCGCCCTAGCTGGGCTGTGCCTGGGTATCGCGGCGGGCATCATTCCGCTGTTCGGCGCGCCGTTGTCGCCGCTGCTCACGGTGTTGTCGATGGTGCCGCCACTGGCGATCCTGCCCATTCTGTTTATCGTCTTCGGCCTCGGCGAGTTGTCCAAGGTGATGTTGATCGTCATCGGCATCACCCCGATCCTTGCCCGTGATTTAGAACAGCGCGCCCGCGAAATTCCTCAAGAAATCCTGATCAAGGCACAGACCCTCGGTGCCAGCACCTGGACCCTGATCCTGCGCGTGGTGTTGCCGCAACTGCTGCCGCGCCTGCTGATCGCCCTGCGTCTGGTACTCGGCTCAGCCTGGCTATTTCTGATTGCCGCCGAGGCCATCGCCAGCACCGATGGCCTGGGCTACCGGATCTTCCTGGTGCGCCGCTATATGGCAATGGATGTGATTCTGCCGTACGTGGTGTGGATCACCCTGCTCGCCTGGCTGATGGACCTGGGCCTGCGCCAGACCACCCGCCTGTGCTTCCCCTGGTACGAGGGAGCGAAAGCATGAAAACCATAAAGAGCGGCACCGTAGCGAGCGAGTCGCTGGCAAGAAGCCCGGAGCGCAGCAACCGGAGTGGACATCTCGTCCATGAGGATTGCGAGCACCGCGCGACGCAGCCAGCGGCTCGCGCAGTAGGTGCCTTTATCGAAGTGAAGAATGTCTGGCAGGAGTATGGAGACCAGGTGGTTTTGGAGCGCCTGAACCTGAGCATCAATGAAGGCGAGTTCTGCACCCTGGTCGGCGCTTCCGGCTGCGGTAAATCGACCTTTCTGCGCCTGCTGCTCGGTCAGGAGCGCGCCAGCCGGGGCGAGATTCTGCTCGGTGGTGAGCCGCTGGCTGCCGAGCCCGATAGCAGCCGTGGCGTGGTATTTCAGCGCTACTCGGTGTTCCCGCACCTGAGTGTGCTGGACAACGTTGCCATCGGTCTGGAGTTGCCGCGCTCGAAATTGCTCGGCCGACTGTTTGGCGCCGCCAAGCGCGAAGCCCGCGAGCAGGCGGCGGTGATTCTGCAGAAAGTCGGCCTCGGCCACGCCCTGGACAAATACCCCAGCCAGCTCTCCGGCGGCATGCAGCAACGCCTGGCCATCGCCCAGGCGCTGATCATGAAGCCGCGCGTGCTGCTGCTCGATGAGCCCTTCGGCGCCCTCGACCCCGGCATCCGCAAGGACATGCACGGCCTGTTGCTGGAGCTGTGGCACGAAACCAAGCTCACCGTATTTATGGTCACCCATGACCTGAGCGAGGGCTTCAGCCTCGGCACCCGCCTGCTGGTGTTCGACAAGACCCGCATTGATCCGCACGCACCGAACGCCTTCGGCGCGCGCATTACCTACGACATCCCCCTCAACAGTGACCGCCGCGCCACCCGCGCCGCCGTCGAAGCGTTGCCCGCGCATATCGCCGGCAATCTGCAACCGGCCCTGTAGGAGCACCCAATGACAGCCTCATTAAGCCTGCGCCCCACGCTCTACGAGGAACTCGTTCCCGGTGGCGGCCATACTTCCTTTGTCCTCAAGCGCGGCCAATTGCTGCGCATTACCGACCTGCAAGGCGGCGCCAATGCCAGCCTGCTGCTGCTTAATGCTGCCGAAAAAAGCGAACGGCTGAATCTGCCGGACAGCCTCAAATGCCAGCACACCGCCAAGCTCACCGCCGGCCACTGCCTGTATTCGGATATGGGTCGCGTGCTCGCTGCCATCACCGCCGATACCTGCGGCTGGCATGACAGCTTCGGCGGCGTACTCAACGCCGAGGAAGTTCAGGAGAAGTACGGCAGCGGCAACTATCAGCAACTGCGCAACGGCTTCTTCCGCAACGGCGTGGACAACCTGCTGGTGGAAATGGGCAAGTGGAACCTCGGCCTTGCCGACCTGCTGATGTGCCTCAACCTGTTCAGTAAGGTCACGGTCGACAGCGACGGCTGCTTCCACTTCCAGCCGGGCAACTCCAAGGCCGGCGACTACATCGAGTTGTACGCGCCGATGGACACCCTGGTGGTACTCACCGCCTTGCAGCACCCCCTGGACCCCAGCCCCGACTACGCGCCCAAGCCCCTGCAACTGAGCTGGCACAAGGTCGAAAGCGACGGCATCAGCGTGCTGTGCCGCACCTCGCGCCCGGAAAACGGCCGTGGCTTCCATAACACCGAACGTCTGTATATCTGAGGCCGGCCAGCATGACTTTTATCTCAAGCGACAAGCACCCGGAAGCTGCGGTGTACCGCGCCACCATCGCCGCTGGCGAACCCTTTCTCTGCGAAGTAAATGCCGGCCAGACCCTGCGCCTGCTCGATCTGGAAGGCAATCAGGCGGTCGATACGCTGTTCTATTCAGCGCGCAACCCGCGCGAGCGCTATGACGTGCAACGCACCCTGCGCAAACAAAACCGCGTGTACCTGACTACCGGCAGCGTGCTGTATTCCAACCTGGGCCAGCCGATGCTGACCATCAGCGCCGACACCTGCGGCCGTCACGACACCCTCGGCGGTGCCTGCGCCCAGGAAAGCAACACCGTTCGCTACGCCCTGGACAAGCGCTATATGCACAGCTGCCGCGACAATTTCCTGCGCGCGAGCCTGCATGACGGCCGCCTGAACAAGGCCGACATCAGCGCCAATATCAACTTCTTTATGAACGTGCCGGTAACGCCCGAGGGCGGCCTGACCTTTGAAGACGGCATCTCCGCCGCCGGCAAGTACGTCGAGCTCAAGGCGCATATGGATGTGATCGTGCTGATCTCCAACTGCCCGCAACTGAACAACCCGTGCAACGGCTACAACCCGACTCCGGCTGAAGTGCTGGTGTGGGATTGATTTTCTCCCCTCTCCCGCTTGCGGGAGAGGGGCTGGGGGAGAGGGCGAGCTGACCAGCATCAACCCAAGCCCCTCACCCCAACCCTCTCCCCGAGGGGAGAGGGGGCAAAAGCCTTTCAACCACGGACGACCGTGGTGCAGACCGAATACCGCGGGACGGCCCGCCCACCCTTTCGAGGGCATCGCCATGTTCAACAAACTGCTGATCGCCAACCGTGGCGCCATCGCCTGCCGCATCCTGCGCACGCTACGCACCCTTGATGTACAGGGCGTAGCCGTCTACTCCGAAGCCGACGCCGCCAGCCTGCATATCCAGCAGGCGGACGAGGCGCACAGCCTGGGCGAAGGCCCGGCAGCCAACACCTACCTGGTGGTCGAGAAGATTCTCGCCGTGGCCAAACAGAGCGGCGCCACCGCGATCCACCCCGGTTACGGTTTTCTCTCGGAAAACGCCGCCTTTGCTGAAGCCTGCGAGGCCGCCGGTATCGCCTTTGTCGGCCCAACGCCGGAACAGCTGCGGGTATTCGGCCTCAAGCACACCGCCCGCGCCCTGGCCAAACAGCATGGCGTGCCGATGCTCGAAGGCACAGAGTTGCTGGAAAACCTCGACGCCGCGCTGGTCGCAGGCGAGCAAGTCGGTTACCCGGTGATGCTGAAAAGCACTGCCGGCGGTGGCGGCATCGGTATGCGCGTGTGCAACAGCGCCGCCGAGCTGAGTGACGCCTTCGAGGCCGTCAAACGCCTAGGGCAGAACAACTTCAGCGACAGCGGCGTGTTTATCGAAAAATACATCCAGCGCGCTCGCCATCTGGAAGTGCAAGTGTTTGGCGATGGTCGTGGCGAAGTGCTCGCCCTCGGCGTGCGCGACTGCTCAGTGCAGCGGCGCAACCAGAAGGTGCTAGAAGAAACCCCGGCACCCAACCTGCCGGCCGGCATGGCCGAGGAGCTGTGCGCCGCAGCGATCAAGCTGGCCAAGGCGGTCAGCTACCGCAGTGCCGGCACCGTGGAATTCGTCTACGACAGCGAGGCAGCGCGTTTCTATTTCCTTGAGGTGAACACCCGCCTGCAAGTCGAGCATGGCGTTACCGAACAGGTATGGGGCGTCGACCTGGTGCGCTGGATGATCGAGCTGGCGGCTGGCGATCTGGCGCCATTAAGCGAACTTGCGAAAGGTTTGAAGCCCAGCGGCCATGCCATTCAAGCGCGCCTGTACGCCGAAGATCCGGGCCGCGACTTCCAGCCAAGCCCCGGCCTGCTTACCGCCGTGGACTTCCCCAAGGCCGATGGCAAAGCACTGCGTATCGATACCTGGGTCGAAGCCGGTTGCGAAATTCCGCCCTACTTCGACCCGATGATCGCCAAGGTCATCACCTGGGCCGACAGCCGCGAAGCTGCAAGTAGCGCGCTTGGTCAGGCTCTGGCCGATACCCTGCTGTATGGCGTGGAAACCAATAGCCAGTACCTGCGGCAAATCCTCACTGACGCACCTTTCGCCAGCGGCAACCCCTGGACCCGCTGCCTGGAAAATTTGAATTACCAAGCCACGACCTTTGAAGTGTTAAGCGCCGGCACCCAGACCACGGTGCAGGACTTCCCCGGCCGCCTCGGCTACTGGGCCGTCGGCGTACCGCCATCCGGGCCGATGGACAGTCGTGCCCTGCGCCTGGGCAACCGTCTGCTGGGCAACACGACGGATGCCGCCGGCCTGGAAATCACCATGAGCGGCCCGACCCTGCGCTTTAACACTGATGCAGTGGTGGCGGTCACTGGTGCGCCAATCCCACTGAGCGTCGATGGCATTGAGCAGCCACTGAATACCGCGCTGCTGATCAACGCTGGCAGCACCTTGAGCCTCGGCACCATTGCCGGCGCGGGAGCACGTAGCTATCTAAGCCTGCGCGGTGGTGTGCAGGTGCCGGATTATCTCGGCAGCAAAAGCACCTTTACCCTCGGTCAGTTCGGCGGCCACGGCGGTCGTGCCCTGCGCGCCGGTGACGTGCTGCATATCCCGGTTTTGACCGACCGCCAAACCGGTACACAACTGCCCGCCGAGCTGTGCAGCGCCCTGCCCGCTGTGCGCGAAATCCGCGTGATCTACGGCCCGCACGGCGCGCCGGAATACTTCACTCCGGCCTATATCGAGACGTTTTTCGCCACCGACTGGGAAGTGCACTTCAACTCCAGCCGCACCGGCGTACGCCTGATCGGACCAAAACCTGAGTGGGTACGCGACAGCGGCGGCGAAGCCGGCCTGCACCCCTCGAATATCCACGACAACCCCTACGCCATCGGCGCCGTGGACTTTACCGGCGACATGCCGGTGATCCTCGGCCCGGACGGCCCGAGCCTGGGAGGCTTTGTCTGCCCGGTGACAATTATCGAGGCGGACCTGTGGCAACTGGGCCAACTTAAAGCAGGGGATAAAGTGCGCTTTGCACCGGTCAGTATTGAAGTCGCACGGCAATTGGCTAAAGCCAACAATTTCGAGTGCGCGCTTGTCTCCCCTCTCCCGCTTGCGGGAGAGGGGCCGGGGGAAAGGGCTGTTTCAACCGACGCCCAAAGCCCCTCTCCCCAACCCTCTCCCATAAATGGGAGAGGGAGCAGTTCAGCCCTCACCTCCCCCATCGTTCTCGATATCGGCGAAGCCGATAAACGCCTGGTGGCGCGTCTGTCCGGCGATACCCATCTGCTGCTGGAAATCGGCGCAGCGGAGCTGGATCTGGTGCTGCGTTTCCGTGGCCATGCGCTGATGCAGGCGCTGGAGGCCAAGCAGCTGGTGGGGGTGATCGACCTCACTCCGGGCATTCGCTCGCTGCAGGTGCATTACCAGCCGGAAACTCTGGCCCTTGGCGATCTGCTCGGCATCGTCGCCGGCGAATGGGACGCCGTGTGCGCCGCGCAAGACCTGCGCGTACCGTCGCGGATCGTCCATCTGCCACTGTCCTGGGACGATCCGGCCTGCCAGCTGGCGATCGAGAAATATATGACTACGGTGCGCAAGGACGCTCCCTGGTGCCCGAGCAATTTGGAATTTATTCGCCGCATCAACGACCTACCCAATCTCGATGAGGTGTACAGAACGGTCTTTGAAGCCAGCTATCTGGTGATGGGCCTGGGCGATGTCTACCTTGGCGCGCCGGTGGCCACGCCGCTGGATCCGCGCCATCGCCTGGTGACCACCAAATACAACCCGGCGCGCACCTGGACCGCAGAAAACTCGGTGGGCATCGGCGGCGCCTATATGTGCGTGTACGGCATGGAAGGCCCCGGCGGCTACCAGTTCGTCGGCCGCACCCTGCAGATGTGGAACCGCTACCGCGAAGTGGCCGCGTTCGACGGCAAGCCCTGGCTGCTGCGCTTCTTCGACCAAATCCGCTTTTACCCGGTCTCGGCAGACGAGTTGCTGCGTATCCGCCGTGACTTCCCCCTGGGCCGCTATGACTTGCGTATCGAACACAGTGAATTGGCCCTGGCTGATTACCAGACCTTTCTCGATCGCGAAGCTGAAGGCATCGAGGCCTTCCGCACCCAGCAGCGCGCCGCCTTCGACGCCGAACGTCAGCGCTGGATCGAATCCGGTCAGGCGCACTTCGAGAGCGAGGAAGTCGCCGCCGATCTCGGCGAAGACGCCCCGCTCGGCGCCGGCCAGCACAGCATCGACAGCCATATCGCCGGCAACCTCTGGCAAGTTCAGGTGAGTGAAGGCGACCTGGTTAAAGCTGGCGATGTGCTGGTGATACTGGAGTCGATGAAGATGGAAATCCCCCTGCTCGCCCCGCGCGATGGGGTAGTCCGCGAGGTGCGCGTGCAACCCGGCTCACCGGTGCGTGCGGGCCAGCGCGTAGTGGTATTAGAAGAAGTCTGAGGGGCTAACGCCGGTAACTGAGGATGCGCCCCTTAAATGGCGCATCCGGGTTATCCAGCAGGTTCAGGCTATCGGCCAGCTGCAGGTAGCCGTGCTCCAACATATGCCGGGAAAACCGCGCGCTGTTGCCACGGCCCGGGTCGACAATCAGCACCGCCGCGTGTCGGTTGCAATGGCGGTCGATAAACCCGGCCAGCAGGCTGGGATGGTCGCGCTCGTAAAGCAGATCGCTGCCGATCACCAGATCGAACAGGCCCAGCTGCTGATAGTCCTCAGCCCAGTCGCAGCTCTGATAAGGCACCGGTTCCAGTTGATTAAGCGCGGCATTGCGCAGCAGAAACTCGCCGGCCAGCGGGTGGTAGTCGCTGGCGGTGATATCCGCGCCCAGGCGCTGCAACACCAGGCTGGTCAGCCCCAGGCCGCAGCCCAGTTCAAGAATCCGCAGCCCATCCACCGCCATGCTGCTCAGGGTTTGCGCCAGCACTTCACCGGCCGGCCAGAGTTGACCGAACAGCGACCAGGTGGCCGAGGAGATTCCAGCTTTTTCCGCCAGGCCGTCGAGGTCAGCGAACTGCTGTTTGTCGCGCAGGGAACACAAGTGAAAATCCTCCAGCCCGATGCTCAGGGTGGAATATTTGATGCGATAGCTGGCAGGCGCGCTGGGCATGGGGACTCGGTGTGCTGAAAGGACTGCGGTCAGGGGCAGATCAGCAAGGCGTACGAGCAGCGTACGGGTCACCAAGGAGACTCTTCGTGTACCAGATGTTGAAAAACTACCTACGTTGCCATCGCGGCGTTAAAAACAGGCTCAAATGCTCATTTACAGCTCGTAAACTCCGCTTCTCGCCTGTTTTTGCCTTGCGCTGGCTGCCTCGCCAACGTTTTTTCAACGGTCTGGTCGCCGCCACCTTAGTCCTCAAGGCCTGGCGCAGCAAGCACCATGGCTGCTGGCAAATCAGCCAGGAGCCAATGTTTCAGCAGCGCCGGCGGTTGCCGAACGCTACAATGCGGCGATTATTTAACCAGCAGAGCCTTGCATGCCTCATCCGTCCCCGCTGACCCGCCAATGGTCCTTGATTGCGCTGCTGCTGGTTCTGCTCGGTTGTGGCTTCCTCGCCACCTCCCTGGCCAGTTACTACACCGCTCTGGATTCGATCCGCGCCGGCATCATCAACACCGAACTGCCGCTGACATCGGATAACGTCTACTCGGAAATCCAGAAGGACCTGGTTCGGCCCATCCTGATTTCCTCGATGATGTCCCGCGACACCTATGTGCGCGACTGGGTGTTGAGCGGCGAGAAAGATCCTGAGCAAATCACCCGCTACCTGCGTGAAGTGCAGGAGCATTACGCCACGGTCACCAGCTTCTTCGTCTCCGAGAAAACCCACACCTACTACCAGGCCAAGGGCGTGCTCAAGCAGGTGCAGGAAGACGAGCCACGCGATGACTGGTATTTCCGCGTGCGCGACATGCAGACCCCATACGAGATCAATGTCGACGTCGACATGGCCAACGACGACCGCATGACCGTGTTTATCAATTACAAGGTGTTCGATTACCAGCAGCGCTTTATCGGCGCCACCGGCGTCGGCCTGACCGTGGATGCAGTGGTCAAACTGATCGACACCTACCAGCAGCGCTATGAGCGCAGTGTGTTCTTCGTCGACACCAATGGTCGGCTGGTGCTCACGGGTGCCAACGGCGGGCCGATGGGCGCGCGAGTTGGCCAGTCGCTCAGTGAAATCCCCGGCCTGGAAGAACTGCAGGCCAAGCTGCCGCACCCACAAAGCGGCGACTTCGAGTACCAGGAACACGGCCGCGATCACTTCCTCAATGTGCGCTTTATCCCCGAACTAAACTGGTACCTGTTTGTCGACAAGCATGAAGACGGCGCGGTCGCCGGCATCCGCAAATCGCTGTACCTCAATCTGCTGATCTGCCTGGTGGTCACCGTGATCGTCATCAGCCTGGTCAGCCTGGTGCTGCGCCGCTATCAACGACGCATCAGCGCCCTGGCCACCACCGACCTGCTGACCGAGCTGCCCAACCGCCGTGGCTTTGACCTGCTAGCCAATCAAGCCGTGCAGGAAGCCCGGCGCAGCCCAAGCGCGCTGTGCGCCCTGATGCTCGACCTGGACAACTTCAAACAACTTAACGACAGCCATGGCCATATGGCCGGTGATGAAGTGCTGCGTCGCTTTGCCAGCGACCTGCGCAGCACCCTGCGTCAGTCCGACATCATCTGCCGCTGGGGTGGCGAGGAATTTATCCTGCTGCTCAAGGACACCACGCCCGAGCAGGCCCGCGAGCTGGGCGAGAAGATCCGCCAGCAAACCGAGCAAAGCAGCATCAGCTTCAACGGCGCGCAGCTGCGCATCACCACCAGCATCGGCCTGGCGCAATTGCATGCCGATGAATCCCTGGAGCAGCTGATCACCCGCGCCGACCGCGCCCTATACCGGGCCAAACAGGGCGGCCGCAACCGCCTGTGTGAAGAAATCGCGTGAGTGATGACACCAACCGCTGCCCCTGCTGTGGGCAGCTTAACCAATGCGCCCAGGCTGGCGCCGATGCACCGGTGACCGCGTGCTGGTGTTTTAGCGTGCCGGTCGATGCCGCGCAGTTGGCCAAGCTGCCGCCCGAGCAGCGCAACCGCAGCTGCCTGTGCCCACGCTGCGCTCAAGGCTTGCCACCTGAAACCCCGCCAGCAAACAACTAGCCATGCGCCTCGATCGCTTTCTCAGCAACCTGCCCCAGCTCAATCGCCAAGCCGCCCGCCAACTGCTGGCCAGCGGCCGCGTGCAAGTGGACCGCGCTGTGGTTTGCGATGGCCTGTGCGAAGTCAGCCAGTTCAGTCGTGTCGAAGTCGATAACGAGCCGCTGCAAGCCGGCAAAGCCGCACGTTATTTCATGCTGCACAAACCCATCGGCGTGGTCAGCGCCACCGCGCATGAGCAACACCGCACCGTGCTGGATTTGCTTGATGAACCGGATAAAGTCGATCTGCACCTGGCCGGCCGCCTGGACCTGAATACCAGCGGCCTGCTGATTATCACCAACGATGGCCAATGGTCACGCCGCCTCACCGAGCCGCGCAGCCGGCTGGGCAAGGTCTACCGCGTCGAGACCGAACAGCCGATAACGCCCGAATACATAGAGGTGTTCGCCCGCGGCCTGTACTTCGCCTATGAAGACCTCACCACCCTGCCCGCCGAGCTGGTCATTCTCGATAGCCACAGCGCCCTGCTGACCCTGCACGAAGGCCGCTACCATCAGGTCAAGCGCATGTTTGGCCACTTCCAGAACAAGGTCATCGGCCTGCACCGTCTGAGCATGGGCGCCATCCAACTCGACCCGCACTTAGCCCCCGGTCAGTACCGCGCCCTGACGACAGCGGAAATCGCCTGCGTCTAAGGCACCCGTGCTCAAGTCACATACTTAGCTAGCTAACCGACAAATGGTTGTTCGATATTCCAATATTCACTTGCGCCAGCCCGAACGCGGCTGCTTAAATCGAACCATAAGGTCTTATAGTGACTTATCAGTCATGAGAGCCATCTAAGCGTTCTCTCGGTTACTTGCGCACTGCGCGAAATGGGTTCCTGCCTGGTCAAAGACGCCACTCCACACCTGCCAAAAGGTCGTGGACGGATGCTCTATCTCAGCCCTAACTGATTGAAAATAAATAACTTATAAAATCCTCCAGCCTGACATCTTGCTGTCACGTCCAGGCGCTTTCCTGACTGTCCTGCTTAGCCCGGCTTAACGGCACCGCCGTTTTGTCATGCCCATTTTTGCGCCAGGAGGAAACGACATGAAGCCAGCCATCGCTGTCGTCGATATACACAGGACGTTCAAGGTACACACGGAGTTCTATGCCAACCCCAGCGCGCGCAAGACCATCATCCTGATCAACGGCTCGCTGGCCACCACCGCCGCCTTTGCGCAAACCATCAAGTACCTGCAACCACAGTTCAATGTGGTGCTTTACGATCAGCCCTACGCCGGCCAGTCCAAGCCGCACAACAGCCATAGCCGACCGATCAGCAAGGAAGATGAAGCCACCATCCTGCTGGAGCTGATCGAACAGTTTCAGGTCGACTACCTGCTGTCGTTCTCCTGGGGTGGCGTCGCCGCCATGCTCGCTCTGGCGCAACGCCCGGCGCGTATCGAAAAGGCGGTGATCACCTCCTTCTCGCCCCTGCTGAATGAGCCGATGCTTGATTACCTGGAAAAAGGCATGACCCACTTGCAGGCCATCGACGGCGAAAAGGTCGGCCAGCTGGTCAACAGCACCATCGGCAAATACCTACCCTCCCTGTTCAAGCGCTACAACCATCGCCATATCAGCAGCCTCGACAGCCACGAATACCTGCAGTTGCACGCGCACATCAACCAGGTGGTGCATATGGACAACCACTGCCAGATGGAATGCCTGGCGGCCATCGACATCCCGCTGCTGTTTATCAACGGCGAGCACGACGAATACACCTCTCCGGATGACGTGCGCGTGTTTGCCAAGTACCTGAGTGACTGCCAGTTCGCCACTATCGACAACACCGGGCACTTTCTCGACATGGAGCACAAGAAGGCCTGGCTGCAGAGTCAGTCCGTCATGCTCAAGTTCCTGCAGGCCCCGGCACGCATCAGCTCCAGCAACCGTCCACAGCACGACCTGCACCACGCGATAGCCGTATGAACCACCGCTATGCCCCAAGCCTGCAGCGCCCGCCACAGATACCCGCGCTGCAGGCTTCATTTCGGCCAAGACTTCCGGTATAAAGGCACCCGCTGCGGGCGTCGTATAGTGGTAATACCCTAGCTTCCCAAGCTAGAGCTGTGGGTTCGATTCCCATCGCCCGCTCCAAATCGCAGTTATTAAGCCCTGATTTCTAACAAGATTTCGGGGCTTTTTGCTTTCTGGCCTAGGCCGGTGTCGAAAAGTGTCGAAGATGGGATTTCCGTGGCTAGCGCTTTTACAGAGCTAAGAAACTGGAAAGCGACAAGCTGGCTAAAGCTTTATATCTGAATAAGGCAAATGTATGCCTCTATATATATCCGCAAGCCTACCACTACTACGAAGCGTCTCCACTGATCGAGACAAGACACACTCCACTAACTGCCCGCGCTCACTGTTCTGCACGATAAATACATCATCAAAATCCCCATAGTGCTGGCGACGAATTTCTTTATATTTAGGATCACGGAGCACGTAATCACTTTCTTCCTGCGCGCCTAAAACACCATCAACTCGACGACTAACCAGCAAATTAAATGCTTGAGGAATACCGTTTGCGCGAAAAACAGGAAAATGCCAAAGAGTGGGAACAGCGACTATTTTCAGACTCTGGCCACCTAAATCAGCGACTTGAACTGAACTATCCTTGTGCGTATACAAAACCATAGAGACCTTTCCAAAACCCACAGCACTTAACCTAACGTTGCCCGGAGGGTCTACACGTTTAGGATTGAATGCGGCTGGAAGAGAAAAATCCGCATCCCCTTGAGCAACACCATATATAGCTCGCGTGTATGGGTATACACGCACATTGATCACACCATATTTATAAACCTCATCAAGTGCCTTGATAAAATTAATAAATCTGCCTTTAACAGAAGACTCAGCCAAACTAGGCACCTCAGCAACATGCACAACCAAGTCACCGGCAAGCGCATCAGAATACTTTGGAGAAGAGCAAATACTTGACAGGTCGGACGAAAAAACGCCTCCAGAGAACACAAAAACAGAAACGCACAGCAAGAACTTTAATTTCATTTTCTTGATCACCGTCTTATTTCCAAAATCTGCCTATTGCAAAATTTTGAATACTTCAAAAACGCATAACAACGCGCGATATTTTATCACCTCGCAAACAATATAACTCAGTAAAAAAACAATCTACTGATTATCCGATTACGAAAAAATGTCGAAGATTGGATTGCAGCGCAAAGCTTCCTGCAGGTGATCCTGTGCCAGATGTGCATAGCGCATGGTCATAGTCACGGACGCATGACCAAACGCCTTCTAAAGGGCCAGGATGTTCCCGCCAGTGATGACGAAGTGATAAGCGAAGGTATGGCGAAGCACATGCTTAACCTGGCCATGAGGAAGCTTGATTGACGTAGAGTCCGGAACACGGCTGATATACCGGATACAGTTCGGGAACGGGCCTTGGGCCTTGAAGTAGTCCAGCAACGTCCGTTCAAGGTCTGGATAAATAGGGATGCTACGCGTCAGACGCGACTTGCTATTGGCGAAGGTCACAACCCCGTTTTTCATCCTTTCAGGTGCGAGCCCTTGAGCCTCCCCCAGCGGTATCCGTTAGCGAGACAGACGCGAGCGATCAGCGTCAAATGTTCGCAGTTCAGACAAGTGTCAAAAGTCGGCAGCAGCTCGATTACCTGGGCATGAGAAAGGAACGATAGTGGGCGTTCCTGCAGGCGTAGGGCGTGCGCCTTAAAGGCTGGCTAATCAAGCAAGCTTTCGAGATGACGAGATGGAATCGTCACGGATGGATCTGAGGTCAAGGGCATCCTCGTTCAGCTGATGAATAACCCTGAGCATCTGCTGCCGAAGGACTTGATCGCCTGTACGTTCTGCAGCGCGCATAAGTGCAATGGCTGCGTCTTCGTTGTGTTCAGCAATGGTGGTTAACGTTTTGCGTGCGTTGCGGTTCAAAATCTTGCCCTCGAGTGAAGACGGCAAGGTAGTAGACAATTATTACGGATTGGTTGCAGAGAATGAGCCGCAGACGAATGGACCTGAACTCGTCACACGCGTGCAACAATCTGGAGAGAATATGATGTCACCTGATGCTCATCAGGTGCTCCTCCTAAATTAAGATTTGACCGACGTTTGTTGGTCTTTTTTTGCCTAAAACTCACGGTTCGATTCAATTCGCGAGAGGAACTGGCATGGAAATCTCGATTTCAAAGATGGTGATAGAAGACGGGGAGAAATGGTTAGTAAACACCGGGGCTATAAAGCTTAACTTCAAGGATCAGGCTTCAGCTGTCGAGTTCACCGAAAAGCTAAAAGAACGTATCGAAGCACCGCACAAGCTGCCGAGTAGTGCGCTAGAACCAATCACTTCAGCGTTTGCTGTAGAGAACGTTTAAGCCCTAAAAATCAAAGCCCCCACAAGAACTCAAAATATAAAGCCCCGACTTCTAACCAGATTTCGGGGCTTTTTACTGGGTGGCCTAAGCACTATCCGGCGGAAATAGCAGACTGAAGCTCGTGCCCGCCTGGGTGCTGGTAACACGAACCTGACCGCCATGGGCATGCATAATCGAACGCACAATGGCCAAGCCCAGGCCACCCGAATCATCGGGCTGATTACGCGAGGGGTCGCAACGATAAAAGCGCTCAAACAGGCGCGGCAGGTGTTCGGCGGCAATGGGTTCACCGAAGTTGTGCACGCTGATCTCAACGACCCCATCGCACAAACTGCTGCTGATGGTGACAGCACTGTCAGGTATGCCGTAACGCAGCGCATTCGCCAGCAGGTTAGCCAAGGCGCGACGGACTAACTGCGGGTCGGCGACTAAAGTGCCACTGCCCTTGTTAATCAACTCGATTGCGCATTCCTGTGCTGTGCCATCGAAGTACTCGCAGAGCTGTTCGACCAATTCGTGCAGGTCAACCAGTTGCCGGTTGATCGAAGCATCAGCCTGCTCGGTGCGCGCGAGAAACAACATACTGTCGATCATTCGCGCCAATCGGTCGTACTCCTCAAGATTGGAAACCAGCAAGTTCTGGTATTCATCCACTGAACGTGGACGTGCGAGGGTTTGCTGCGCGTGCCCCATTAGGTTACTCAGCGGAGTGCGCATCTCATGGGCCAGGTCTTCTGAAAAGCGCGAGAGCTGGGCAAAGCCGTCTTCAAGACGCGCGAGCATCAGGTTTAACGCCTTGCTGAGCGCCTGCAATTCGCTGACATCTTTAAACTCATCCAGGCGCAGGTGTAGGTGCTGCACGTCAATGGCAGCGGCGCGCATTGCCAGCTGTCGCACCGGCTGCAAACCACGCAGGCTGACCAGCCAGCCGAACCCAAACGCTAAGAATGCGCCAACCGATAAGGCCAACCAGAGTTTGAGGCGATACGCCGCTAGCATCTGCTCACGCTCGCTGAGCAACTTTCCGGCAATCAGGGTTAGGCGACGATCGCCTCGGGTGACATCCAACCAGGCCAGACGCAAAGGTTCACTGCTTGGACTATCGCCTAGGGTGGCTCGCTCGGCAGCTGGCAACACGGGCAGCGGCATTAAGGTTGGGTTGATCTCGATCAGCCGCTGCCCGGCGTCATCGATAATCCACAGCAAACTATCGCGATTACCCAGCATGTTTTCATAGAGCTGCGGTCTGCTGCGCAGGGCATCAATGCTCTGGCTGTCGTCAAGCAAGGCCTGCATGCGCTCCAGCCGGCCAAGCAATGCCTGATCATCGCGCCAGGCAATTTCGCGCTGCAGCGATTGGTACAGGGAAAAACCAATTAGGCCCAATAACAACGTGCTAACCAGGGCGAACATCACGGCGAGGCGCACGCTCAACGCGCGCGGCCACAGCCTCATGACTGCGCCTCAAGCATGTACCCCATGCCGCGAACAGTGTGGATCAGCTTAAGCTGGTATGGGTCGTCGACCTTGGCGCGCAGGCGGCGAATGGCCACATCGACCACGTTGGTGTCACTGTCGAAATTCATCTGCCAGACATGAGAAGCAATCAAGGTACGCGACAACACTTCCCCCTCACGGCTGAGCAGCAAGTGCAGCAGAGAGAACTCCTTGTTGGTCAGGGTCACGCGTTCACCATTGCGGGTGACTTTGCGCCGCAACAAGTCTAGGTGCAGATCCGCCACTTGAAACTGCTCAACCTCACGCGGCGGCCCACGACGCAGCAAGGTACGTACGCGAGCCAGTAACTCGGCGTAAGAGAAGGGTTTGACCAAGTAATCATCAGCGCCCAGCTCCAGCCCTTTGACACGGTCCTCCACCGCATCACGCGCAGTGAGAAAAAGTACCGGTGTTTGCAGCTTGCGCCGAATGATCTGCAGCAGCTGCCAGCCATCCAAACCGGGCAACATGACATCAAGAATGATCAGGTCGAACTCATGTTCCTGCACCAGGTGCTGGCCATCCAGGCCATTCAGGGCAACGTCCACGCGATACCCCGACTCACCTAAGCCTTTGCTCAAGTAATCCGCGGTTTTTACTTCGTCTTCGACCACCAGAATGCGCATCTTTTCCTCCAGCACAGGCGCATAGCCTAGGCCGTTCTGCGCGGCGCTCCCATTACAAATTGGTAATCCAAGCGCAATCCGTTTGACGGTGACGCTTGGGCAGCATGGTCACCCATCGCTCAGCTGAGCCCAACCCTGGAGACCGATATGTTACTTCGCACCGCCACCTTGTCATTACTTGCACTGGCCATGGGTTCTTCTGCCGCATGGGCCACTGACGCACAAGTTGCCCAGCGCCCAGACGTCACACTGGCGCTGGCGAACAACTTACTCAGCGCCACGCTGGCGGCATGCCATGCCGATGGCCGTACCGGCGTTGCCGCTGTAGTCGACCGTGGCGGCAACCTGGTTGCAGTGCAGCGTGACGACAATGTCGGCCCGCACAACACCGTGGCGGCGCAGCGCAAAGCCTTTACCGCCCTGTCGACTAAAACCGCCACACGCCTGCTGTCTGAACGTGCCCGCAACAACCCGGATGCCGAAAACCTCAACACCCTCGATGAGCTGCTGCTGCTCGGTGGCGGCGTGCCATTGACGGTGGGCGATCAGGTCATCGGTGCCATCGGTGTCGCAGGCGCCGGCGGCGCTGAGATCGATGAAGGCTGCGCCCTGAAAGCCATTGCTCAAATTTTACCCACCACTCACTGATTAGGAGTCACAGCATGAAACTGCTGAAAACCCTGTTTGCCGGCGCTGTCCTCAGCGGCCTTTCCTCCCTGGCCCTGGCAGCTGGTAACCCGCTGAGCGTGCACGTGCTGAACCTGCAAGACGGTCTGCCTTCGCCTGAAGTCAACGTGACCCTGGAAAAACAGGACGGTAAAAACTGGAACATGCTCAACAGCGGCGCAACCAACGAACAAGGCCGCATCACCGCCCTGTACCCGGAAGATAAAGCGCTGGAGAAAGGCACCTACCGCGTGACGTTCAAGACAGGAGAGTGGTTCAAGAAACACGCCACGGCGAGCTTCTTCCCGGAAGTGCCGGTGATTTTTGAAGTCGACGGCACCGTGCCGCACTATCACATTCCGTTGCTGCTCAGCCCTTACGGCTTCTCCACCTACCGCGGTAACTAAAGCACAGGCTTTAAACAAAAATGCCCGCTTTATGCGGGCATTTTTCTGTAAGCCAGTTGCAGCGTGATCAAGGCAATGAGCAGAACACCTGATTAGGCTGAGGTTCGCACAGTGACTGTGCAAGCACAGGAAAGATGGCGTTCCCAACTGGATTCGAACCAGTATCTAGCCCTTAGGAGGGGCTTATTCTATCCATTGAACTATGGGAACCGAGGCTGGATAGGCGGGCCACCAGCGGGCGGCATCTTAGGGTCTGTTGACGTTTCAGCGCAAGCCGCGTTGCCGCGCAAAATCTCGCCAGGCTAGGCGTAGGACGCAGGTAATGGTGTTCCCTTGCCAAGTCCTACAACAACGCATGGCGAGATTTTTCGCGCAACCCGAAGGGCCGGACCTGTTTTAGCGCGATGCTGCGTTTCTCAACACTCATTTGTAACAACCACAAAAACGCCGGGAGCGTTTTTGCGCGCAAGCCCCGAAGGGGTGAAGCACATGGATGTGCTGAACAAACTTCGTGTCTCGTGCCTGGCCTCGCGCTAAAACAGGCTCCGGCGCGGTCGCGATGAAACGTCAACAGACCCTACAGGCTGGGCGGTTTTGTCATGCCGCTGCCATCATCTCGGCGCCATACTGCCAACTGGCTGCCAACCGGCTGTCATAAGGAGAGGAGATCGCCATGCGCCCCGCTGCTTCGCATCATCTGCCGGATTCGCCTTTTGCCGATTTTCACCTGCGTGCGGTCAGCGTTAACGATGCATCGGCCCTGGCTGCCTTGCTGCAACAGTTAGCGCCCGATGAGCCGCGTGCCGATGCCAAGCTGCTGGCGTTGCGCCTGAGCGAGCTGCCGGTGAGCAGTGTGGTGCTGGTGGCAGAACGTGACGGCAAGTTGCTCGGCACCTGCACGATCAATCTGATCGAGCACCTGGCGCACAATTTTGCCCGCTCGGCGATTCTGGAAGATGTGGTGGTGGATACTGAGGCGCGCGGCCTGGGGATTGGCCAGGCGCTGATGGCCAAAGCCATCGAACGCGCCCGCGCCTGGGGGTGTTACAAGGTCGCGCTGTCCAGTAGCCAGAGCCGTGAGGCCGCCCATGCTTTTTATGCCAACCTGGGCTTTAAGCCGCATGGGATTAGTTTGGCGCTGATGCTGGAGTAAGCAGCTGTCAAAGGCCTTTGTCGCGGCGGCGACGCCTAGTCCATGCTGGCGAATCGCTGTTGACCTGAAAGCATCGCGGGCATGCCCCGCTCCTACGGTATTTGCAAAACGTGCCAGTAGTGCGGGCAACGTTTAGCTACTTTTAACTGCCGAAGCGCTCTTCGGCCAACTGATCAGCAATTTCCACAGTAGTTTTGCTTGCCGCATCGGCGCGTTGGAAGATCTGTTCCAGGGTCGCGCCGATGCATTCTATATGCGCCTTGAGCTGCGCGGCGCTGCCACCACTGCGACCGTAGTAAACATCAATAATGCCACCGGCATTGATCGCGTAATCCGGCGCGTACAGGCAATCGTTGCGGCGCAGGGTTTCCGCCAGGCTGGCATCGGCCAGTTGGTTGTTGGCGGCCCCGGCGATAATCGGCGCGCGCAGGGCTTCCAGGGTTTGCTGGTTGACAATGCCGCCCATGGCGCATGGCGCGAATACATCAACATCCAGGCCGAAAATCGCCTGCTGCGTCACGGCGGTTGCGCCCAGCTGCTCGACCGCACGCCGCACATTGACCTCGACGATATCGGTTACCCACAGCTCGGCGCCGGCCGCTTTCAGCTGACGCGCCAGGTCGAAGCCCACCTGCCCTACCCCTTGGACCGCGACTTTCAGGCCGTGCAGATCCTCACGGCCCAGGCGGTGTTTGACTGCGGTCTGGATGCCGATAAACACCCCGTAAGCGGTGGACGGTGACGGGTCGCCATTGCGCGTACCGCCAGCAAAGGCTTCGCGCAGCTCGGCGCCGGATACGTGGCGAGTGCGCTCGGCCATGATCTGCATTTCCGCAACGCCAGTACCGGAGTCGGCGGCGGTGATATAGCGCCCGCCGAGGCTCTCGACAAAATCACCCATGGCCTGGAACAGCGCTGCACTCTTGCCTTTATGCGGGTCACCGATGATCACCGCTTTGCCGCCACCCAGCGGCAGGTTGGCCAGGGCCGATTTGTAGGTCATGCCGCGCGACAGGCGCAGCACATCGCGCAGCGCTTCATCGTCATTGGCGTAGGGCCACATGCGGCAACCGCCGAGGGCCGGGCCGAGGTTGCTGTTGTGAATGGCGATAATCGCCCGCAGGCCGCTGGCCTTGTCGTGGCCGTAGACCACTTGTTCGTGGTGGTCGAAATCGATATGGGAAAACACGGACATAGGTGCCTCGTTTTTTTGTTGTAAGAGGTCGCCCTCTCCCGGTTAAGGGAGAGGGTGAAGGTTATAAGCGTCAGGGGTTTGTTATGCGGCAGGCTCGAACAACTGGACGGCTTGGATTTCGCTGACCAGCATGCGCGCTTTGAGCTGGCTGCTCTGCTCGCGCACCTTGGCCAGGCTGCGTTCCTTGACGTGGCCATAGCCGCGGATCTGCTCCGGCAGCTCGGCCAGGGCCAGTGCGGTGCGGTAGTTGTCGGCGTTGAGTTCCTTGAGCAGGTAGTCCAGGTTCTGCTCGTAGTCGTCGATCAGGTCCAGCTCCAGTTTGCGCTCGGCGCTGTAGCCGAACAGGTCCAGCGGTGTGCCGCGCAGAAACTTGAACTTGGCCAGTACGCCGAAGGCCTTGAGCATCCAGGCGCCAAACTGACGCTTGCTTGGCTCGCCGGTGCTGGCATCCGGCTTGCTCAGCCAGGACGGTGCCAAGTGGAACTCCAGGCGGTAATCGCCGCTGAACTGCGCCTCCAGCTGACAGATAAAGCTGCCGTCGCTGTACAGCCGCGCCACTTCGTACTCGTCCTTGTAAGCCAGCAGTTTGAAGTAGTAACGCGCCACGGCCTTGCTCAGCGCTTGGTCAGCGCTCTTGTCGACCTGCTGCACCCGCGTTACCTGCTCGCGATAGCGCTCGGCGTAGGCAGCGTTCTGGTAGGCAGTCAGGCGCACCACGCGGTCAGCGATGATTTCTTCCAGGGTCTGGCAATGTGGCGCTTCGATCACTTCTGGCTTGGCCAGACGTTCCACGGCGACCGCATCATGGGCGGCACGGCGGCCCCAGAGGAAGGCCTGCTGATTGAGCTGCACGGCCACGCCGTTAAGCTCGATGGCCTTGTTGATGGCTTCGGAGGAAACCGGCACCAGGCCCTTCTGATACGCGAAACCGAGCATAAACAGGTTGGTGGCGATGCTGTCGCCGAGCAGGCGCGTGGCCAGGCGGCTGGCATCGACAAAGTGGGTTTTGCTCGCGCCCACCGCTTCGATCAGCGCCTCGCGCATAGCCGCGCCGGGCACTTGGGCATCGGGGTTGCGGGTGAATTCGGCGGTGGCGGCTTCATGGCTGTTGACCACCGCATGGGCGATCTTGTCATTCAGCTTGGCCAGGGCCTCTTCGCTGGCCGACACTACCAGATCGCAGCCGAGCAGCAGGTCGGTTTCACCGGCGGCGATGCGCACGGCAAAGATATCGTCCTGCTTGGCGGCAATGCGGATATGGGTAATCACCGGGCCGAACTTCTGCGCCAGGCCGGCCTGATCGAGCACGCTGCAGCCCTTGCCTTCGATATGCGCAGCCATGCCGAGCAATGCGCCGACAGTGGTTACGCCGCTGCCGCCGACACCCGGCAGGAGGATATTCCAGGGGCGATCCAGCGTGGGTTGGCGCGGCTCCGGCAAGGCGATAAACAGCGCGCTCAAGCCCACGGCTTCCGGCTTGCGCAGGCTGCCGCCGTGCACAGTGACAAAGCTTGGGCAGAAGCCCTCAACGCAGCTGAAATCCTTGTTGCAGGAGTTCTGGTCGATCTCGCGCTTGCGCCCCAGTTCGGTTTCCAGCGGCAGCACAGAGAGGCAGTTGGACTTCACGCTGCAATCGCCACAGCCTTCGCACACTGCCGGATTGATAAAGGCGCGCTTCTGCGGGTCGACCAGCTTGCCGCGCTTGCGCCGACGGCGTTTCTCGGTGGCGCAGGTCTGGTCATAGATGATCACCGAGCAGCCCTGGAACTCGCGCAGCTCACGCTGCACGGCATCCAGGTCGCGGCGATGGTGGAAGGTGACGATGGGTGCGAAAGTGTTGCGGGTCGGGTATTTCTCCGGCTCGTCGGTGACCAGGGCGATGCGTTTCACGCCTTCGGCGTACACCTGCTGGCTCAGCTGATCGACGCGCAGTTCGCCGTCGATGGGCTGGCCGCCGGTCATGGCCACGGCGTCGTTGTAGAGAATCTTGTAGGTGATATTCACCCCGGCGGCCACAGCCGCACGCAGGGCCAGTTGGCCGGAGTGGAAGTAGGTGCCGTCACCGAGGTTCTGGAAGATATGCGGCGTGTCAGTAAACGGCGCCTGGCCGATCCAGGTCGCGCCCTCGCCGCCCATCTGGGTAAAGGTGTCGGTGTTGCGGTCCATCCACTGGGTCATGTAGTGGCAACCGATACCGCCCTGAGCGCGGCTGCCTTCCGGCAGTTTGGTCGAGGTGTTGTGCGGGCAACCGGAGCAGAAATGCGGGGTGCGCACGGTGGTGTGCTTGGGCGTGGCCAGGGAGGCTTCCTTGGCCGCGAGAAAGGCCAGACGCTCTTCAATCTGTGGGCTGCTGTAGATCGGCGCGAGGCGCTTGGCGATGGCGCGGGCGATCATCGCCGGGGTCAGTTCAGAGAGGTTCGGCAGCAGTGAATGGCCAGCTTCATCGAACTCACCCACCACCACCGGGCGTTTGCCTACGGGCCAGTTGTAGAGCTGACCGGTGAGCTGGTCTTCAATGATGCTGCGTTTTTCCTCGACCACCAGAATCTCGTCCAGGCCCTCGGCGAATTCATGCACCGACACCGGCTCCAGCGGCCAGCTCATGCCGACCTTGAGCACGCGTAGGCCCACCTGGGCGCACAGCGCTTCATCCAGGCCGAGGTCATCCAGAGCCTGACGCACGTCCAGATAAGACTTGCCGGTGGTGATAATGCCCAGGCGCGGGTTGGGCGAGTCGAGCTTGATCTGGTTGAGGTTGTTGGCCAGCGCAAAGGCACGGGCAGCGTAGATTTTGTAGGTGTTGAGGCGCGCTTCCTGGGCCAGGGGTGGGTCCGGCCAGCGGATATATACGCCGTCTTCCGGCAGCTGGAAGTCCTCGGGAATTTTCACCTGCATGCGCAGCGGGTCGACATCCACCACGGCGGAGGAATCGACGTTCTCGGCGATGGTTTTCAGCGCCACCCAGCAACCGCTGTAGCGCGACAGCTCCCAGCCGATGATGCCGTAATCGAGAATTTCCTGAACGTTGGCCGGATTAAGCACCGGGATCGAGGCGGCGATAAACGCATGCTCGCTCTGGTTGGCGATACTCGAAGACTTGCAGCCATGGTCGTCGCCAGCCAGCAGCAGCACGCCGCCATGCTCGGAAACGCCGGCCGAGTTGCCGTGCTTGAACACATCACCGCAACGGTCCACACCCGGACCCTTGCCGTACCACATGGCGAACACGCCGTCGTAGCGCGCGCCGGGGAACAGGCTGGTCTGCTGGCTGCCCCACACCGAAGTGGCGGCCAACTCTTCGTTGACGCCCGGCTGGAAGTGGATGTGATTTTCTTTGAGGTACTGCTTGGCGTCCCACAGGCTCTTGTCGAGGTTGCCCAGGGGCGAGCCACGGTAGCCGGAAATAAAGCACGCGGTATTCAGGCCATGAGCTGCGTCGCGTTGCTTCTGCAGCATGGGCAGACGGGTCAGCGCCTGAGTGCCGGTCAGATAGAGGTGACCGGTAGCAAGGCGGTACTTGTCATCCAGGCGGATCTCGGCCAGAGACATGGTGGTGCTCCTGTTATTTTTATCGAGAGCTGGGTTGGCAACGGTGAATGCCACCCTTGTTAAGCCTAGTGCGGGATCACCACACAAGGCGCATGGCCAAGAATATGAACGGAGCGCGCGGCTTTTTTATTTCTTTTTGCTGGCCGTTTTGCAGATACTGCGCATGATTAATCCAAGAAAAACAAAAAATTCGGAACAGTCATGCAAGAAAAACTCAACCCCATCGACCGCAAGATTCTCCGCCTGCTGCAACACAACGCCGACCTCTCCGCCGCCGAGATCGCCGAGAAGGTGGAGTTGTCACAATCGCCTTGCTGGCGGCGGATTCACCGCATGCAGGAAGACGGCATTATCGAGCGCAAGGTTGCCCTGCTCAGCCACAAGCAGCTGGGCTTCAGCATCACCGTATTTGTCGATATCAAGCTGTCGGCGCACGGGCGCAGCAACCTGGAAGAATTCGAGCGCGCCGTGGTCGGTTACCCCGAGGTGCTGGAGTGCTTCACCATGGCCGGCGGCTCGGATTACCTGCTCAAGGTGGTGGCCAAGGACATCGCCAGCTACGAACGCTTTCTGCGCGACCACCTGCTGCAACGCCCGCATGTGCACGAAGCGCACTCGCATATCGCCATGAGCGAGGTTAAACGCACCACCGAGTTGCCGCTGGATTAAGGTGTGAGATCGCCTTGCCTATGCCGCCTCCGCACGCGGCTGGCGCAGGGTGCGTTCCGACTGCGCTTTGCCCGCCCACCACAATGCCAGCGGGCCGAGCAGCAATAGCAGGCCCATCAGGGCAAAGGCCGCCCACCAGCCGAGGAGGCTCTTGTCGCCCAGCACATCCAGACTGATGCCAAACAGCAGCGGGCCGAGGAAGGCGCCGCTAAAGCCGGTGCAGGAATACAGCGCCATGGCCGCACCGCGGTGGCTGGCGGGTGCGACCTCGATCAAGCCCGCGGTCAGCGATGACGAATCGGCGGTGACGGCGATGCTGTAGAGCAGCACCAGCACCAGCATCAGCCAGAACGGCAAGGCCGCACTCAGGCCGATAAACAGCGCCAGCACCGTCGAGCTCAGCATCACCGCGATCAGCCAGCGCTGCCGGCCGAAACGCAGCGCCAGCTCGTTGCCGAAGATGCTTGCGGGCATACCAATCAGGGTCACCAGCATCGCCACCGAGGTGCCGGACAACCAGGGATCGCTGCCCTGCAATTGCCCGGAAAACACCACGAAGGCCACTACCCAGGCGCGCAGGGCGAACAGTTCCAGGTTATGCACCGCATAAGCCACGCAGTAGGCGACAACCGCGCGGTTTTTCAGCGGCGCCAAGTCCAACAGTTTGCGCGGCCCGTGTTGCACCACCGCCTTCGGCTGCAACCCCCAATAGACCATGGCCCAGGCCAGTACGGCGCAGACGCCGCTGAGCAGCGTCGGTAGCTGCCAGCCGCCGAACTTGGCCAGCTCGCCGGCGAGGATAAACGACAGCGCAGTGCCCAAGCCGAAGCTCGCGGTATAGAACGCCACCGCGCGCGACTGCGCCGGCCCTTCGATCCGTTCGGACAGCGCCTTGAGCCCCGGCATATAGGTGCCGGCCAGGCCAACGCCCGCCAGCACACGCCAGGCCAGTGCGGACCAAAAGCCATCGGCAAAGACAAAGCCGGCATTGGCCGCGGCAGTCAGAAGCATCGCGGCGAGGTAGATCAACCGCGCATCGTATTTGTCGGTGAGCCCGGTAAGGATCGGCACCGCGACCATATAGCCGAGAAAGAATCCGCCACCGATCCAGCCCGCCTGGGTATTACTCAGCCCCCATAGCGCCTGAAAGTCCGGCAGCAAGGCGGCAAACAGGGCAAAGCCCGCCATGCCCAGGGTTTCCGCGCCGCACAGCAGCAGAGTGGTGCGGCGGGCGTTATTCATAACACCCGTCCGTCAAAAGCCAGGCTTACGCCAGCCGGCAAGGCGTCGGGGTTATCTAACAGCCAGGCGTCAAAGCTGTGGCCGATATGGGTCAGCACGGTTTCTCTCGGTTGCAGCTGCTCGACCACTTCCAGCGCGCGGGTCAGGTCGTTGTGGTTGCGCGGGGCGATGGGCTGCGGCGCCGTAGAGCAATCCAGCACCAGCAGATCCAGCGGCTGCTGGCGCAGCACCTCGGCGCTGGCGTCCGGCACGCCGAGGGTGTCTGTCAGATAGGCGATACGCCGCTGTTCACCACTCGCCGTTAAGCCTTGCAGTAGATAACCAAAGGTCGGTTTGGAGTGATTAAGCGGCAGCGCCGTGACGCTTAACTCACCCAGTTGCCGCCGCTCGAAGGCGGCAAACGGCTGGCTGAAATCGAGAATACCGGGGTGCTTGTACAGGTCGGCCAAGCCTTCTGGATCATCCGGGCCATGCACCGGAATAATCAGCCCCTGACCCCAGCGCAGGTGCAGCAAGCCCTGAGCGTGATCGGCGTGGTAATGGGTTTGCAAAATGCCACTCAGGCTATGGGGTGCGAAGCGCTCGCACAAATCGGTCAGACCCGAGTCGATCAGCCAGCGCTGCGCGCCGCATTCTATCAGCGCGCAGCAGGGGCCACGGCGCCGCGCGGGGTACACCCGGGCGCTGTCACAGGCGGCGCAGCTGCAGTTGTACACCGGCACCTGACGGGCATCGCCGGTGCCGAGCAGGGTCAGGCGCATGCGCGCGCATCGCTAAGCAGTTGCAGCAACTGGGTGACGGTCTGGTCGAGCGGGCCGGAGTTATTCAACAACCATTGCGATTCGCCTTCGTCGCTATCCCCCGCCACCGTGGCAGAAGGAAGTTGCAGTTCGCGGCTGCGCGCCAGGCGGGCCTCGATCTGCTCGGCGCTTTCACGTCCGCGCGCGTGCAGGCGCTGACGTAGGGCTGCTTCATCCACCTGCAGGAGAATCGCCAGCAGTTCGGGATAGCGCTCGCGGGCCTGGGGCAGATAGCCGCGCGAACCATTCACCAGCACATCCTGCCCCGCCGCCAGCCAGTCGTCGATCTGCCGGGGAATGCCATAGGCCAGGCCGTTGGCGCGCCAGCTCAGGGCAAAGGCGCCGGCGGCTTCCTGCTGATCGAACTCGGCCGGCGACACACCAATGGCGTCCTCGCCCACCGCTTCCGCCGAGCGGGTGATGATCCGCCGGACGATCACACAACCCCGTTCGGCCAAGCGCTCACGCGCGGCATTCAGCAGGCTGTCCTTGCCCGAGCCCGAAGGCCCCATCAGATAGATCAACCGGCCACTCATCAGAACACCCTTTTCGCTTGTCGCCAGACTTGCTGGATCACCGCCTGGCCCGCATGCACCTGCGCCTGCACCAGGTCGGCACGCAGGCCGACGCGGATTTCGCCGCGATCATGCAGCCCCGCCGCCTGTGCCGGCACGCGGCTGACGGTGGCAATCGCTCGCGGCAGATCATAGCCGTTGTCCTGCCCGGCCAGCAGCAAAGCGGCCTGCAGCAGGCTGGCCGGGTAGTAGTCGCTGGAGAGGATATCCAGCACCCCCTGCTGAGCCAGTTCAGCGGCGGCGATATTGCCCGAGTGCGAACCACCGCGCACGATATTCGGCGCGCCCATCAGCACCTTCAGGCCCAGCTCGTGGCTGGCCTTGGCGGCTTCCAGGGTGGTGGGAAATTCGGCGATGGACATGCCGAAACCCGCCGACTCCTGCACATGGGCCAGGGTGGCGTCATCGTGGCTTGCCACAGAAATACCACGGGCCTGGCAGTCGGCCACAATGCTGCGGCGCTGACGGTCGCTGTACTGCCGCGAGTTACCCACCTGCTCGACGATAAAGGCATCCATCTCCGCTTCGCTGAGGTGGTACTTGCCCATGTAGTACTCGCGGTATTTGTCTTCCTTGGCGAACTGGCGCTGGCCCGGCGCGTGGTCCATCACCGAGACCAGCTGCACCAGCGGGTGCTCGACCAGATCGCGAAACACCGCGAGGGTCTCCGGATGGCAGACCTCGCAGCGCAAGTGCAGACGGTGATCGGCGCGCATATGCCCAGCCGCTGCGGCTGAAGCAATCGCTTCGAGCATCGCTGGCAATTGCTGCATGCGTTTGCCGCGCGGGTTTACGTCGCCAATTGCCAAGGCATCGAACACCGTGGTGATGCCCGCCGAAGCGATCTGCGCATCGTGGGTCAGCACCGCCGAAGCCGATGGCCAATCCACCCCCGGCCGTGGGCTCATGTATTTTTCCAGGTTGTCAGTGTGCAGCTCGACCAGGCCGGGCAGCAGGTAATCACCGTTCAAGTTCTGCGCCTGGGGCAAGCCGCTAACGCCCTCTTCTACTTGGGCGATCAGGCCGTCACACAGCACCAGGGTGCCGACAAACTCCTGCTCGGCGGTGATGATCCGCACGTTGGTAAGAATCTGTTCAACCGGCATATACGTACTCCTGCTGCGCCGCAGCGCTCATATCAAGGTAACGATCGGCCACCGCCTCACGGGCGGCGCGGTCGTGGAAGATGCCGATCAGCGCGCTACCGGCGGCCTTGGCTTCATCGATCAGTTCCAGCACCACCTGGCGGTTGGCGTCGTCCAGGGAGGCAGTGGGTTCATCCAGCAGCATCAACGGCCAGGCGACCATAAAGCCGCGGGCAATATTCACCCGCTGCTGCTCGCCGCCCGAGAAGGTGCCGGGGGCGAGTTGCCACAAGGCCTGGGGGATATTCAGGCGGCTGAGCAGGCTTTTCGCCCGCGCTTCGGCATCCGCTTTGCTCCAGCCACGGGCCAGGGCCGGCTCCATCACCACATCCAGAGTGGCGACCCGGGGAATCACCCGCAAAAACTGGCTGACATAGCCCAGGGTCTGCCGGCGTACCGCCAGCACCTGGCGCGGTTCTGCACCCACCAGCTCAACCCAGGCGCCGTTATGCAACACACGAATGCTGCCGCCAGCGGCCAGGTAGTTGCCGTACAGGGTGCGCAGCAAGGTTGACTTGCCGGCACCGGATTGTCCGTGCAGCACCAGGCACTCGCCGGCGCGCACGCTGAAATGCAGCCCGCTCAACACGTTCAGCACCACGCCGTGCTGCTGATGCAGGGTGAAGGTCTTGCTGAGGCCAGAGACCTCGATAAGCGTATTCATGATTGACCTCATATTGACCGGCAGCCCGCATGCAATCCGGGCTACACACACGTCAGGGCTGTAGGACAGATGACACCAGCAACTGCGAATAGGGATGCTGCGGGTCATCGAGAATCTGATCAGTGAGCCCGGCCTCGACCACATGGGAGCGGCGCATCACCATCAGCCGATCCGCCAGCAAGCGCGCCACCGCCAGGTCGTGGGTGACGATCACCACCGCCAGGTCCAGCTCGCGCACCAGGCCGCGCAACAGGTCGAGCAGACGAGCCTGCACCGACACGTCGAGGCCGCCAGTGGGCTCGTCCATAAAGATCAGACGTGGGCTGGACACCAGATTGCGGGCGATCTGCAAGCGCTGCTGCATGCCGCCAGAGAAGGTGCGCGGCAGGTCGTCGATACGCAGTGGGTCGATCTCCACCTGTTTCAGCCAGTCGATACCGGCCGCGCGCAACTCGCCGTAATGGCGCACGCCCTGAGCCATCAGCCGCTCGCCGATATTGGCCCCGGCAGACACGCCCATGCGCAGGCCGTCACGCGGGTTCTGTTCAACAAAGCCCCACTCGGTGCGCAGCAGCGTGCGCCGCTGTGCTTCGCTGGCGCTGTACAGATCAACCCAGTTGCCGGTTGTGTCGCGATAACTGACCGTGCCGCGATCCGGCGGGCAGCGCCCGGAGAGCAGGCTGAGCAGGGTCGACTTGCCCGAGCCGGACTCGCCGACGATACCGAGCACTTCGCCCGGATACAGGTCGAACGACACGCCCTGGCAGCCCTTCTCCAGGCCATACAGGCGGGTCAGGTCACGCACGCTAAACAGCGGCTGCGCCGTGTCGGTGTGCAGGTGCATTTTCTCGGCAGCACTCATTGCTCGCCCTCCTCTTCAAGGTCACGGCGTTGCATGCAGTAATCGGTGTCAGAGCAGACGAAGCGCTTGGTCCCGGCGTCGTCGACGATCAGCTCGTCGAGGTAGGAGTCCTGGCTGCCACAGAAGGCGCAGCATTCGTCCCAACGCTGGATCTCGAATGGGTGATCTTCGAAGTCCAGACTCACCACGCGGGTGAACGGCGGCACTGCATATAGGCGCTTCTCGCGGCCAGCACCGAACAGCATCAGCGCCGGACTCATGTGCAGCTTGGGGTTGTCGAATTTGGGGATCGGCGAGGGGTCCATCACGTAGCGCTCATCGACCGTCACCGGGTAGGCGTAGCTGGTGGCGATATGGCCGAAGGTGGCAATGTCCTCGTACAGCTTCACGTGCATCACGCCGTAGTCTTCCAGCGCGTGCATGGTGCGGGTCTCGGTTTCCGAGGGTTCGATAAAGCGCAGCGGCTCAGGGATCGGCACCTGATAGACCATGATCTGATCGCCACTCAGCGCAGTTTCCGGAATCCGGTGACGGGTCTGAATCACTGTCGCCTCGGGGGTGCGGGTGGTGGTTTTGACGCCGGCAGTGCGGGCAAAAAAGCGGCGGATCGACACTGCGTTGGTGGTGTCATCCGCGCCCTGGTCGATCACTTTGAGCACATCGTCAGCGCCGAGAATCGCGGCGGTCAGTTGCATGCCACCAGTGCCCCAGCCATAGGGCAGCGGCATCTCACGGCCACCGAAGGGCACCTGATAACCGGGAACCGCAACGGCCTTGAGCAGACCACGGCGGATCATGCGTTTGGTTTGCTCATCGAGGTAGGCAAAGTTATAGCCAACCTCAGTTGCATACTGCGTTTGGGCCTGGGCATTCATGCGCGTTGCTCCTCGGCAGCCGGCTGCTCGCACGTCTGCTTGCGCAGTTTGCGGATCAGTTCCAGCTCGGATTGGAAGTCGACGTAGTGCGGCAATTTCAGGTGCGAGACGAAGCCGGCGGCCTCAACGTTGTCGCAGTGCATCAGCACGAACTCTTCCTGTTGCGCCGGACCTTCGACCTCTTCGTTGTACTCGCCCGCACGCAGCGAACGGTCAACCAGGGCCATGCCCATGGCCTTGCGCTCGGCATAGCCGAAGGCCAGACCGTAGCCACGAGTGAACTGCGCCTGCTCGGCACTCTCACCAACGAACTGGTTGACCATCTCGCACTCGGTGACTTCGATATCGCCCAGCGGCACGGCAAAGCCGAGTTCTTCCGGCTCCAGCCAAACTTCGACCTCGCCGATGCGAATCTCCCCGGCAAAGGGGTGATTGCGGCCGTAACCGCGCTGGGTGGAATAACCCAGCGCCAATAAGAAGCCTTCATCGCCTCGGGCCAGTGCCTGCAAGCGCTGGGCGCGACTGGCGGGAAAATCCAGCGGCTCACGGGTGATATCCGCCACCGCTGCGCCATCATCGGCCTCGCGGGCCATCAAGCCTTCGTCGGCGAGAAAATCCAGCACCCGTGGGCACGGCGACAGTTCAGCCTGCGGATCAACTTGCGGCCCAGGCTGTTCGCCCTCGGCCAGCAGGGCAAAATCCAGCAGGCGGTGGCTGTAGTCGAAGGTCGGGCCGAGCAGTTGGCCGCCGGGCAGGTCCTTGAAGGTGGCCGAGATGCGCCGGCTCAGCTGCATCTGCGTGGTGTCCAGCGCGGCGCTGGCACCGAAGCGCGGCAACGTGGTGCGGTAGGCGCGTAGCAGGAAGATCGCTTCCATCAGGTCACCGGCCGCCTGCTTGATCGCCAGCGCCGCCAACTGCGGGTCATACAACGAGCCTTCGCTCATCACCCGGGCGACGGCCAGCGGCATCTGCTCGCGCACCTGCTCGACACTGAGTTCAGGTATGGAAGTATCACCACGGCGCTTTTTCGCCAGCAGTAAATGGGCATTGTCGATGGCGCGTTCGCCACCTTTAACCGCGACGTACATCAGGCAGCCTCCTCGGCATTGAGCAGCACACGGGTGCTGCGCGGCAGGCCGATGACCTGCTCACCAGCGGCGAAGAAAGCATCCAGGCCACGGGGAAACGCACTGCGCGCCTGACGCTGCTGCCAGAACACCGCCGGCAGCGGCAACTCGACGCAACGTACGTCCTTGATGCCCGGCCCACGCCAGCGCAGCGCGTCACCATTGCTGAGGGCGTCGAGCTGGATCAGCAGGGTGCAGGACTGGTCCGGGTAGCGCTCGCTGCCATTGTCGAAATCCGACAGGTCCGTCAGCTCGCTTTCATCGAGCAGGGCAAACAGCGCCAGTTCGCGTTCGGCAACAATCGGGCAGCCGCAGTGAAAGGCCAGGTTGGCGCGGATCGCCGGGGTGTCGAAACACGGCGCCAGCCACAGCGGCGTGTCGCCATCGAGAAACGCCAGGCACAGGGCATAAGTAGCCGGTTGCAGGTTTTCCAGGGCCAGGGCGCGGTTAAGCGGTTGTATCAGGCCTGGCTCAGCCAGCGCCTTGAGGGCGCTGCGAAAGCTGGTCTGCGCATCCAGCACCGGGTCATTGAAGGCCGGTTGCAGCCATTGCGAGCTATTCGCCGCGTTCATCAGTCTTCTCCTCTGACCAGGGTAAAAAATTCCACCTGAGTGGTGGCGGTTTCGGCAGCCTTGGCCGCCTGTTGGGCATGCTGTGCAGCTGCCAGGGGTTCGATCAGTCGGCTTAGCCAGTGCGGCTGTTCACTGCCCTGCAAATGCGCGTCTGCCAGAGCCGCCAGTTCGGCATGCTGCTTGTCGCGCCCGGCCACGTAGCTGTAACCGGTGCGACCATCAGCCAGGCGCACCACGCAGCGGGTCACGCTCATCTCGCCGAGGTTGAACGGGCTGCCGGTGCCGCCCATGCGCCCGCGTACCAGGGTCATGCCAATTTCCGGGGCGCGGATCAGGCGGTAGTCGGCTTCCTTCAACGCCGACTCATAGGTCGCCAGTTGGCCACCGGCGCGGGCGAGTACACCCATCCAGCGCTGGCGAATGGCGATCTGCGGATCGCTGTGCAGCAGGTTGCTTTGCGGTCGTGCGCGGTTCATCAACGAGCCTCCATCAAAGGGCGAGCTGGTACTGGAAACGGTCGGCGCGGCTGGTCGATAACGACAGCTCCACCGGCCGGCCGGCCAGATCGCGGGAAAGGGTTTGTACGCTCAGCAGCGGCGCGTGGCGGGGCATCAGCAGGCGCGCAGCCTCGTCACGGCTGGGCAGGCGTGCGCCGATCAGACTGAAGGTGCGCGTCAGCGGCAGTCCGCGCTGGCTGAGGTACTGGCGCAGCGAACCACCCTGGTAGTCGGCCAGCAGATCGCTATGTTCGGTACTGAAGGCATGCCGAATCAGGCTGACCGGCTGGCCTTCAATCAGGCGCAGGGTGCTCAGCTCCAGCAGTTGCGCACCACTGGGCAGTTGCAGGTACTCACGCTCCTCGCAACCGGCAGGACGCAGACGGCTTTCCAGCAGATGCGCCTCGACCTTGTGACCAAGTGCCGAAAGCGAAGCGCTGTAGGCACTGCCAGCCTGCATCGGATAAATCAGCGGCTTGGCCAACACCCGCGTGCCCTTGCCCTGCTGGCGCAGCAGGCGGCCTTCGAGCACCAGCTCATCCACCGCGCGGCGCAGGGTGTGGCGGTTGACGGCAAAACGCGCGGCCAACTGCACCTCGGCCGGCAAATAATCGCCAGGGCTCATGCGCTGCAGCTCATCACGCAGCACGGCAGCCAGTTCGCGGTACAGCGGCTCAGGTTGTCTAGACAAGTGCATGGCTAATAAAGGGCATCCGCAGATGCCCGTTCTCCGTCAGATAAATTGTTTACGCAGGCGCTGCGAAATGATGTCCAGCAGGCTGACCACCAGGATGATCACGATCAGCAGGGCGCAGGTCTGGGCGAACTGGAAGCCGCGAATCGCTTCCCAGAGAATCACCCCGATGCCGCCGGCACCGACCATGCCGACCACGGTGGCCGAACGCACGTTGGATTCGAAGCGGTACAGCGAGTAGGAAATCCACAGCGGCAGAACCTGCGGAATCACCCCGTAGATGACTTCCTGCAGCGCGCTGGCGCCGGTGGCGCGCACACCTTCAACCGGGCCGGGATCGATGGCCTCGACCGCCTCGGCGAAGAGTTTGGCGAGCACCCCGGTGGTGCCGATAAACAGTGCCAGTACACCGGCGAATGGACCCAGGCCAACCGCCACCACGAAGAGCATGGCGAAGACCATTTCATTGATCGAACGGCAGGCATCCATCACCCGGCGGATCGGCTGGTAAACCCACCACGGCACAATGTTTTCCGAGCAGAGAATGCCCAGCGGAATAGCCAGAACAATCGCCAGCACCGTGCCCCACAGGGCGATCTGCACGGTGACGATCATTTCCTTGAGGTACAGCTCCCAGTCGCTGAAATCGGGCGGAAAGAAGTCCGCGGCAAAGGTCGCCATGTTGCTGGAGTCACGGATCAGCGCCAGCGGATTCATTTCCGCGCCCTGCCAGGACCAGGCCAACACAACGAAGAACAGCCCCCAGCCGATCAGCTGCAGCCAGGAACGCTTGGCAATCAGGTCGGGCGTAGGTGCGGTGGTCAAAGTGGTCATAACAACATCTCGAATCAAGCGGCAGAAGAAAACGACCCGCCGTGGGCGGCGGGTCGAGCACTGCGATTAACCAGCGCTGGCAGGGCTTTGCTTGGCGATTTCAGCCATGCGCTTTTCCAGCTTGGCCAACTCGGCATCCAGCTCCTTGAGCTGAGCCTGCTTGTCATCAGCGTTGAGCTTGTCGCTGTTGGCCACTTCGGTGCGTTTCTTGAACAGTTCCAGCTGGCGGATCGGCAGCAGCTGATCGTCATCGGACGCCTTGAACTTGGCCCACTGCAGACCAGCCAGGACTTTCTGCTCGGCCGGCTCGTCGCCATAGGTCATAAAGAAGTCACGCAGCTTGTTCTTGGTGGCGTCGTCCAGGTTCTTGCGCCAGACCATCGGGTCAGACGGGATAAGCGGCGAGGTCCAGATCACTTTCAACTGAGCGGCCTTGTCCGGCGCAGTCACTTGCAAACGCTCCATGCCTTCGCTGTTGAAGGTGCCGACATCGACCTGCTTGTTGGCCACCGACAGGGCGTTGACTTCATGGCTGCCGTTGAGCGCGCGTTTGAAGATCTTGTTGGCGTCAGCATTGTTCTGCGCGAACACGTAGTAGCCTGGTACCAGATAACCCGAGGTGGAATTCGGGTCGCCGTTGGCGAAGGTCAGGGTCTTGGCATTTTTCAGCATGTCTTCGATCGAATTGATCGGGCTGTCCTTGTGCGCCACCATCAGGCTGTAATAGCCCTGAGTGCCGTTGGCAGCTACGGTTTGGGCGAAGATCTGCCCATTGGCACGGTCCACTGCTTCCATCGCAGCCTTATTGCCGTACCAGGCCATGTCGACTTTGTCGAAACGCATGCCTTGGATGATCCCAGCGTAGTCAGGGGCGAAGAAGGCTTTGATCTTCAGGCCGGTCTGCTGGCTCATGTCTGCCAGGAAGGGGTCCCACATGCTTTTCAGGTTCTGCGAGGACTCGGTGGAGATGATGCCGAAATTGATTTCCTGCTCAGCGGCCTGGGCGGCGCCCAGAACCGAACCGGCCAGCAGCGTGGACGCGGCGAGAACGCGACTGATACGTTTGAACATGCAAAGCACTCCTAGTGCAGATGGACATACAGGGGTTGGCATAACAGGGGAGCGGCTCAGGCTTTGGCCAGAGCCAGCGGGACTTTCGGTTTGCGCGCACGGCGCGGTTTCTCAGCGGTTTGCGGCTCGTCTAACAGCTCGGCCCCGTAAAGATCGTTAAGGAAGTTGGCATGCAGCTCAGCGGCGGCGCCGTCGTAATGAATCCGCCCCGCTTTCAACGCCACGGCGCGCTGGCAATAGCGCATGGCGTAATCGACCTGATGCAGGGTGACCACCACGGTGGTGCCGTCTTCACGGTTGATGTCGGCAAGAATCTGCATGACCTTGCGCGCTGATTCGGGGTCGAGCGAGGCAATCGGCTCGTCAGCCAGAATCACCTTGGCGCGCTGGCAAAGGGCACGGGCAATTGCCACACGCTGCTGTTGACCACCGGACAAGGTTGAAGCGCGCTGCTGCGCCAGATCCGCCAGCCCCACGCGAGCCAGCGCCTGCAGTGCACGCTGTTTTTCTTCGGCATTGAACAGGCCGAGGGTGCCGCGCCAACGCGGCATGCGCCCCAGGCAACCAAGCAGCACGTTCTGCAGCACGCTGAGACGACCGACCAGGTTGAACTGCTGGAAGATGTAACCGATATCGGCACGCAGACGGCGCACTTCGCCATTCAGGCGGCCTGCGGCCTGCACTTCACGGCCCAGTACTTGAATGCTGCCACCGCCGCTGCGATCGCAGCAGGCCAGGCCGGCAACATGACGCAGCAAGGTCGACTTGCCGGAACCCGAGGCTCCGATCAGCGCCACCATTTCACCGGGTTCTACGGACAGCGCCAGATCAAACAGCGCCTGCTTGCGGCCGAACGTTTTGTTCAGGCTCTCAACCCGGATCACTGCGCTCATGGAATGCCTCCTTTTATTAGCGGTTACACCGCGGCTAGCAGCCGCCTTCTGGTGTAGACCAAGGTAGGCAAATCCTGTGTCAGGCCGATTAATGGGCCGTGACACTTACGTGACCATTGCTTGAAGTTTTTTCTACGCGAGGGTGAATTTCCTTGCTTTTTGCACAGCACGGCGCATTTCTGATGACTGGTGCTGGCATAACGCCTTTACTCACCGCAAAATGCGACACGCAATTGGCGTCAATTTACCGACCAAACGACTACAGAGTCATACTTGATCTAAGCGGCTTTCTGGCTGAACGGTTAGTGCTATAGGCGGTCAAACCGGTGACAATCCTATAGCCCATTGCCAGTATCGCTTTCCTAAACTAACCGGTTTAATGTACGCGCCCTATGAAACCAGCACTCTATTCCAGCCGTACCGCTGACAAATTCGTAGTTCGTCTGCCCGATGGCATGCGCGAACGCATTGCGGATGTCGCACGTAACCATCACCGCAGCATGAACTCGGAGATCATTGCTCGCCTTGAGCAAAGCATGCTCCAGGAAAGCGCTCTGGGTGATGACCTCAACATGCGCTTGGACAGCCCAGATCTGTCCTTGCACGAACGTGAGTTGTTGCAACGCTTCCGCCAGCTGTCACGCCGTCAGCAGAATGCCCTGGTGGCATTGATTGCTCACGACGCCGAGATGGCTGCCGAAGAAGACTGATTGCGCTGCACAAAGAAAAACCGGCCCAGGCCGGTTTTTTTGCTGCCAATAAAAAATGGCCGGGAGCCATTTTTAACGTTGCTCCGCAACGGCCTGCAAGGTGGCCGCCAGGGATGGCAGGCAATAAAAAACCGCCCTTAGGCGGTTTTTTATTGCGCGTGACAGTCAGCCTACAAAGCTGAGCAGCACACCCGCCGCCACTGCCGAGCCGATTACCCCAGCCACGTTCGGACCCATGGCGTGCATAAGCAGGAAGTTCTGCGGGTTGGCTTCCAGCCCCACCTTGTTCGACACCCGCGCCGCCATCGGCACCGCAGAGACGCCGGCCGAGCCAATCAGTGGGTTGATCTTGTTGCTACTGAATACATTCATCAGCTTGGCCATCAACACCCCCGCCGCGGTACCGGCGCAGAACGCCAGCATGCCCAAACTGAGGATGCCCAGGGTTTTCAGCTGCAGGAAGGAATCAGCCGACAACTTCGAACCCACAGTCAGGCCGAGGAAGATAGTGACGATATTGATCAGCGCATTGCGCGAGGTGTCGGCCAGACGCTCGACCACACCGGCCTCACGCAGCAGGTTACCCAGGGCGAACATACCGATCAGCGGCGCCGCATCGGGCAGCAGCATCCCGATCAGCAAGCACAGCACAATCGGGAAGATGATCTTCTCGGCCTGCCCAACAGGGCGCAGCTGCTGCATCACGATGGCGCGTTCTTCCTTGGTGGTCAGTGCACGCATGATCGGCGGCTGAATCAACGGCACCAGCGCCATATAGGCATAGGCCGCCACTGCAATCGGACCGAGCAGATGCGGAGCCAGCTTGGAGGTCACGAAAATCGAAGTCGGGCCGTCGGCACCGCCGATGATGGCGATGGAAGCAGCCTCCTTGAGAGTGAACTCAAGCCCGGGAATACCCAACGCTGTCAGCGCCAACGCGCCCATCAGCGTGCCGAAAATCCCGAACTGCGCCGCAGCCCCCAAGAGTAAGGTCTTGGGGTTGGCCAGCATCGGCCCGAAGTCGGTCATGGCGCCGACGCCGAGGAAGATCAGCAGCGGGAAGATACTAGTGGGCAAGCCCACCTCGTAGATCATATGCAGGAAACCCGCACCCTCGGCCATATTGGCCACCGGGATGTTGGCCAGCAGACCGCCAAAACCAATCGGCAACAGCAGCAGCGGCTCGAAGCCCTTCTTGATCGCCAGATAGATCAGCAGGATGCACACCGCCATCATAAACAGCTGACCCGGCTCGACGTGGTACAGGCCGGTGCTCTGCCAAAGCTTGAGGAGCTTATCCATTACCGCGCTCCCTTAACCGATGGTCAGCAGGCTGTCGCCCACCGCCACCGCATCACCCACCTTGACGTTGACCGCGCCGATGGTGCCAGCCTTGAACGCACGAATTTCGGTTTCCATCTTCATGGCTTCGAGGATGATCACCAGCTGCCCTTCTTCCACGGCATGACCTGGCTGTACCAGTACCTTGAAGATGTTGCCGGCCAGCGGGGCATTCTGCGGCTCGCCGGCGCCCACTGGCGCAGCTACTGCTATAGCGGAATTAGCACCACCGACAGCTTTGAGCCCTTCGATATCGCCGCCTTCGTTGACTTGCACCACGTAGGACTTGCCGCCCACTTCAACGGTGTAAACCTCAGGCTTGCCAGCTTCACGAGCAGGCGCTTCCTTGCCGGTCGGTGCCGGCTCGAAGGCCGCTGGGTTGCCGCGGTTTTCCAGAAACTTCAGGCCGATCTGCGGAAACAGGGCGTAGGTCAGCACGTCATCGATTTCGTCGGCAGCGAGCTTGATACCCTTCTCTTTGGCAATACCCTTGAGCTCGGCGGTTAGCTTGTCCATCTCTGCTTCAAGCAGATCAGCCGGACGGCAGGTAACCGCTTCAGCACCATCCAGCACCCGCGCCTGCAGTTCTTTATTGAAAGGCGCCGGCGCTGCGCCGTATTCCCCCTTCAATATACCGGCGGTTTCCTTGGTGATCGACTTGTAACGCTCACCGGTCAGCACGTTGATCACCGCCTGGGTACCAACAATCTGCGAGGTCGGAGTCACCAGCGGGATAAAGCCGAGGTCTTCACGCACGCGCGGGATCTCGGCCAGCACTTCGTCGAACTTGTCCTGGGCGCCCTGCTCTTTCAGCTGGCCTTCCATATTGGTCAACATGCCGCCAGGCACCTGGGCAACCAGAATCCGCGAGTCGACACCCTTAAGGTTGCCCTCGAACTTAGCGTATTTCTTCCGCACTTCACGGAAGTAGGCGGCAATTTCTTCGAGCAGCTCCAGGTTGAGCCCGGTATCGCGCTCAGTGCCCTGGAACATCGCCACCACAGACTCAGTCGGCGAATGGCCATAAGTCATCGACAACGAGGAAATAGCGGTGTCGACATTGTCGATGCCAGCTTCCACGGCCTTGAGAATGGCCACAGATGACAGCCCTGCCGTGGCATGGCACTGCATATGCACGGGGATAGATAGGGTCGCTTTAAGACGCGTCACCAACTCAAATGCGGTATAGGGCGTCAGAATGCCGGCCATGTCCTTGATCGCAACCGAATCGGCGCCCATGTCTTCGATCTGCTTGGCCAGGTCGACCCACATTTCCAGGGTATGCACCGGGCTGGTCGTGTAGGAGATGGTGCCCTGAGCGTGCTTGCCCAGCTGCTTGACGGCCTTGAGCGCGGTCTTCAGGTTGCGCGGATCGTTCATGGCGTCAAACACGCGGAACACATCGACACCATTGAAGGCAGCGCGCTCGACGAATTTTTCAACCACGTCATCGGCGTAATGGCGATAACCCAGTAGATTCTGCCCGCGCAGCAGCATTTGCTGGCGGGTGTTGGGCATGGCTTTTTTCAGCTCGCGGATACGGTGCCACGGGTCTTCACCCAGGTAACGGATGCACGCATCGAAGGTCGCGCCGCCCCAAGACTCCACGGACCAGAAACCGACCTGATCCAGCTTGGACGCGATAGGCAGCATGTCTTCCAGGCGCACACGGGTGGCCAGAATCGACTGGTGGGCGTCACGCAGCACTACATCAGTAATTCCGAGCGCTTTCTTTACGGCTGTCATACAGATGCTCCCTGTCAAACCTGACTCACCCGCGACGGGCACGGTGCTGGTGAATAGCGGATTGGATAGCGGCTAATACATCAGGGCTCGGCTCGTCAGAGACCGGCTTGACTGCCGATGGCACGGATACGGGAATGGGCGTCTTTTCGGCGAAACGCTCAATGACCCACGACATCACGCGGATCATCAGCACCAATAGAATCAGAAAGAGATATACGAAGCCCATGCCGAATAGCATGAGCTCGACACCCTCGAGCAGGAGTTCACTAGGGGTCATCTTGGCTCCATTAGTAGCTTCATAAGAGCTGCATTAATTATTAGATAGGAGCGCCCGGGAACAGATCCCGGGCAAAGCTGAAAGACCTTAGCGTGAAACGAGCGTTTGAAGCAAACCCGAACCCGGCTGATGAGACATTTTCTGTAGAGAAAGCGTCATCAACCTAGAGCAGGAACAGACTGGCCAAGCCCAGGAAGATAAAGAAACCACCGCTATCGGTGACCGCTGTGATCATCACACTGGCGCCCAAGGCCGGATCACGCCCCAGTCGCACCAGCGTCATAGGGATCAACACCCCCATCAGCGCCGCCAGCAGCAGGTTGAGCACCATCGCGGCGGTCATCACCACGCCCAGCGACCAGCTGTCGTAGAGCAGGTAGGCCACCACGCCAATCACCCCACCCCAAACGATACCGTTAACGAGGCCCACACCCAGTTCCTTGCGAATCAGCCGCGAGGTATTGCCGGTACTGACCTGATCCAGCGCCATGGCGCGCACGATCATAGTGATGGTCTGGTTACCTGAGTTGCCGCCGATGCCCGCAACAATCGGCATCAGCGCCGCCAGGGCCACCAGCTTCTCGATGGAATCTTCGAACAGGCCGATCACCCGCGACGCCATAAAAGCAGTAACCAGATTTATCGCCAGCCAGGCCCAACGGTTACGCAGGGATTTCCACACCGAGGCGAATATATCTTCTTCCTCGCGCAGACCGGCCATATTGAGGACTTCGCTTTCGCTCTCCTCACGGATCAGGTCGACCATCTCATCGATGGTTAAACGGCCGATCAGCTTGCCGTTCTTGTCCACCACCGGCGTAGAGATCAGGTCATAACGCTCGAACGCCTGCGCGGCATCGTAGCCATCCTCATCCGGGTGGAAACTCACTGGGTCGGTGGCCATGACCTCGCTGACCAGCTTCTCCGGATCATTGACCAACAGGCGCTTGACCGGCAACACGCCCTTGAGCACGCCGTCATAATCGACCACAAACAATTTATCGGTGTGCCCTGGCAGCTCCTTGAGGCGGCGCAGGTAGCGCAACACCACTTCGAGGCTGACGTCCTCGCGGATGGTGACCATCTCGAAGTCCATCAGCGCGCCGACTTGATCTTCCTCGTAGGACAACGCCGAACGCACACGCTCACGCTGCTGCGCATCGAGGGTTTCCATCAGCTCATGCACGACATCGCGCGGCAGCTCGGAGGCCAGGTCGGCCAGCTCATCAGCGTCCATGTCCCTGGCCGCCGCGAGAATTTCGTGGTCGTCCATGTCCGCGAGCAGTGTTTCGCGCACTGCATCGGACACTTCAAGGAGGATGTCGCCGTCGCGCTCGACCTTGACCAGTTGCCATACAGTCAGGCGGTCATCAAGCGGCAAGGCTTCAAGGATGTGGGCAACGTCGGCGGAGTGCAGCTCATCGAGCTTACGTTGCAATTCGGCGAGGTTCTGCCGATGCACCAGGTTTTCCACGCGGTCGTGGTGCTGGCCTTCCTGACGGTGGGTCAGGTCTTCGACCAGTTTGTGCCGGTGCAACAGCTCAACCACCTGAGCCAGGCGGTTCTGCAGGCTATCCTGCGGTTTTTTTGCTTCTACTTCAGTCATGGCGCGCTCCACCCCCAGCGGCAGCGCACGCCACAGAGGGTCAATCAGTCAACACGTGATTGCACAATCGAGATTCAGAGTAACTACTGGGTAAGTCCATGGTGGTTTTCCACAAGCCCCGGCGGGGCTGACGCGGCAAATGATAACACCGCCCAGGCGCTTTGCATGTGACAAAAACAATCCTAGAACAAGCGCTTGCACGACAAACTTAAGCACACTTGCACATCTGTAACTGCGACGCGCCAAGCTTTGGTGAAGGCACGCCTGGCGTAGACAAAGGCATCGACTACCCTTGCACAGGGACTGTCACGGAGGACGCACCATGCAAGGACTGCACTGCGCAGCTTTCTGCGCCATTCTGCTTTGCCCGCTGCCCACACTCAGCTCAACCGTATTTCGCTGCGAAGACGCTAAAGGCCACGTCACCTTCACCCGCCAGGGTTGCCCCAACGAACACAGCCAAAGCCTGCAACAGGCCTATAACCCCACACCCGGCAGCGGTAAACCAGTGCCTTTGGCCAAACCGCGCAAGGCCAGCCGCGAAAGCAAGAAGAAAGATGAGCATGAGCTGACAGTTATCGGAGTGAAGCAGGACGGCTGCGGCAATCTCCTGAGTAGCAGCGAACGACGCGCCGCCATCATCAAACAGCAGATACGCCTGGGCATGAACCGCAGCGACGTCGAGAGCAGCCTCGGCAAGCCTGACAAGGTCAGCGAACAGAACGGCCAGACGCGATACGTTTACCAGGGCAAGAAAGGCAATAAGCGCAACGTCAGCTTCGATGAAGCCGGCTGCGTCAAAGGTAAGGCCAAGCGCAAGTCGGTGAGTAAAAAATGACCAACAGTCACTTTTAACGTCGTACAACGACAACCCGCAGGGCAGCAGCCATAAAGCATGCGCAATAAAAAAGGGCCTGCATCGCTGCAGGCCCTTCTTGTTTGGTGCACTCAGGAGGATTCGAACCTCCGACCGCTCGGTTCGTAGCCGAGTACTCTATCCAGCTGAGCTATGAGTGCAGATGGCGCTTTTTAACCAGATCACCGCTGGCTGAAACAAAATGGCCTGCATTACTGCAAGCCATTTCAAGTTGGTGCACTCAGGAGGATTCGAACCTCCGACCGCTCGGTTCGTAGCCGAGTACTCTATCCAGCTGAGCTATGAGTGCATGTCACGCTTGCACTGCAGACTTCTTAATCAACGCCTACAGCACTAAATAATGGCGGAGAAGGGGGGATTCGAACCCCCGACACCCTTTTGAGATGTACTCCCTTAGCAGGGGAGCGCCTTCGGCCACTCGGCCACCTCTCCGCAACACGGGGCGCATGATAACCATGTTTTCCCCGTTTGCAAAGCCAAAATTTCGATAAAAATTAGTGGCTTGGTTCTTCGCCTTTCTCTTTCTGGATGCGCTGGTAAATTTCTTCGCGGTGCACAGCTACCTCTTTAGGCGCGTTAACGCCAATGCGCACCTGATTACCTTTAACGCCCAACACGGTGACAGTGACTTCGTCACCCACCATCAGGGTCTCTCCGACCCGGCGAGTCAGAATCAGCATTCCTTTCTCCTTACGGATTTCAGTTCAGGACAACAGCAGTCTGCAAAAATAAAATGGTGGCAGCCCCGAACATCTCAAGCAGAGCCTTCACCCAAGTATTGACCAGTGTGAGCAGAAAGAAAGTTCCTGCTCATGCCAACCAAAAAGACGAAAGGCGCGGGATAAACCGCGCCTTTCGGATAATGCCTCAGTCGCCCTGTCGGGCCGGGGCATCCAGTTCAAAAGCAGTGTGCAGGGCGCGCACTGCCAACTCCAGATATTTCTCTTCGATTACCACGGAGACTTTGATCTCCGAGGTGGAGATCATCTGGATATTGATATTTTCCTTGGCCAGCGCCTCGAACATGCGGCTTGCTACGCCAGCGTGGGAACGCATGCCAACACCGACAATGGACACTTTGGCAATCTTGGTGTCACCGATGACTTCACGCGCACCCAGTTCGCGAGCGGTGTTTTCCAGCACCTCGAACGCCGCGGTGTAGTCATTGCGGTGTACGGTGAAGGTGAAGTCAGTGGTGTTATCGTGCGAAACGTTCTGCACGATCATGTCCACTTCAATGTTCGCGGCACTGATCGGGCCGAGAATTTTGAACGCCACGCCCGGGATGTCCGGTACGCCACGGATGGTCAGCTTGGCTTCGTCGCGGTTGAAAGCGATGCCGGAGATGATCGGCTGTTCCATGGATTCCTCTTCATCAAGGGTAATGAGGGTGCCCGGCCCCTCTTGGAAGCTGTGCAGCACGCGCAGCGGGACGTTGTACTTGCCGGCGAACTCCACCGAACGAATCTGTAGCACCTTAGAACCGAGGCTGGCCATTTCCAGCATCTCTTCAAAGGTGATTTTTTCCAGACGCTGAGCCTGTGGCACCACACGTGGGTCAGTGGTGTAGACACCATCAACGTCGGTGTAGATCTGGCACTCGTCAGCCTTCAAGGCCGCCGCCAGCGCCACACCCGTGGTGTCGGAACCACCACGACCCAGCGTGGTGATGTTGCCGTGCTCGTCGACACCCTGGAAACCAGCAACCACCACCACACGCCCAGCCTTGAGGTCGGCACGCAGTTTCTGATCATCGATCTGCAGGATGCGCGCTTTATTGTGCGCGCTGTCAGTCAGGATGCGCACCTGGTTGCCGGTATAGGACACCGCCGGTACGCCAATCTTGATCAGCGCCATGGCCAGCAGGGCAATCGTCACCTGCTCACCGGTCGAGACCATCACGTCGAGTTCACGCGGTACCGGCTGACCATCACTGACCTGTTTGGCCAGATCGATCAGGCGATTGGTTTCACCGCTCATGGCGGAAACCACAACCACAATGTCATCGCCGTTTTCGCGGAATTTCTTCACCTTCGCGGCCACCTGCTGAATACGCTCAACAGTGCCGACGGAGGTGCCGCCAAATTTCTGTACGATCAAAGCCATTTCAAAGCCGCCTCAGCCCGTGAAGGGCGCCCATTAAACAGATAACTCAATACCCTGCCAAGGCCCGCCGGGCGTATACCGGGCCTTGCCCTGTAGACTCAAGCAATCCGGTACTTACAGACCTTGCTCAGCAAAAGTAACGGCCAACGCCAGCGCACCATCGAGAGCCGCTGCATCAACGCCGCCGCCCTGAGCCATGTCCGGACGACCGCCGCCTTTACCGCCAACAGCAGCAGCTGCCTGCTTCATCAGCTCACCGGCTTTCAGCTTGGCGGTCAGATCCTGAGTCACGCCGGCCACCAGCACGACCTTGTCGTCCTGCACGCCGCCGAGCAGGATCACCGCGCTGCCGAGCTTGTTCTTCAATTGGTCGACCATCGCCAGCAGCGCCTTGCCGTCCAGACCGTCGAGACGTGCTGACAGCACCTTGATGCCTTTGACGTCGACCGCCGAGCCGGCCAAGTCGTTACCGGCAGCGCTGGCGGCCTTAGCCTTGAGCTGCTCCAGTTCTTTTTCCAGCTGACGGTTGCGCTCCAGCACACCGGCGAGCTTGTCCAGCAGGTTGTCGCGACTGCCTTTGACCAGCGCTGCGGCTTCTTTCAACTGCTCTTCCGCGCCGTTCAAGTAAGCAAAGGCTGCCACGCCAGTAACCGCTTCAATTCGACGCACGCCAGCCGCCACACCGCTTTCGCTGGTGATCTTGAACAAGCCGATATCGCCAGTGCGCTTGACGTGAGTACCGCCGCACAGCTCAACGGAGAAGTCACCGCCCATGCTCAACACGCGAACCTGATCGCCGTACTTCTCACCGAACAGCGCCATGGCACCCTTGGCCTTGGCGGTTTCGATGTCGGTTTCCAGGGTTTCGACTTCGCTGTTGCCGCGCACTTCGCGGTTGACAATAGTTTCCAGCTCTTTCAGTTGCGCTGGAGTGATCGCCTCAAAGTGGCTGAAGTCAAAACGCAGACGCTGACTGTCGACCAGAGAACCCTTCTGGGTCACGTGCTCGCCCAGCACCTGACGCAGCGCCGCATGCAGCAAGTGGGTAGCCGAATGGTTGAGTGCAGTGGCCTGACGCACGCTGGCGTCCACTTCCGCCTTGACCGAGGTGCCGACGCTCAAGCCGCCTTTGACCGCAACGCCGTGGTGCAGGAATGCGCCGCCAGCCTTGGTGGTATCGCGCACATCGAAACGCACGCCAGCGCTTTCAAGGAAGCCGCAGTCACCCACTTGACCACCGGATTCGGCGTAAAACGGCGTCTGGTCGAGGACCACAACGCCCTCCTCACCTTCGCCCAGGCTGTCGACCGCTTGACCGGCCTTGAACAGCGCAATGATCTTGCCGCTGCCGCTGGTGCCCTGGTAGCCGAGGAACGCGGTGTCACTGTCGACCTTGACCAGGCTGTTGTAGTCCATGCCGAACGCGCTGGCAGAACGAGCGCGCTCGCGCTGCGCCTGCATTTCGCGCTCGAAACCTTCTTCATCCAGAGTCAGTTCGCGCTCACGGGCGATGTCGCCGGTGAGGTCCATCGGGAAGCCGAAGGTGTCGTACAACTTGAAGATCACTTCACCCGGAATCACCGTGCCTTTCAGCTCGGCCAAGTCTTGTTCAAGAATCTTCAAGCCCTGCTCCAGGGTCTTGGCGAACTGCTCTTCTTCGGTTTTCAGCACGCGCTCGATATGCGCCTGCTGCTGCTTCAGTTCCGGGAAGGCATCGCCCATCTCGGCCACCAGTGCAGCAACGATCTGGTAGAAGAAGCTGCCCTTGGCGCCCAGCTTGTTACCGTGACGGCAGGCGCGGCGGATGATGCGTCGTAGGACGTAGCCACGGCCTTCGTTGGACGGTGTCACGCCGTCGGCGATCAGGAAGCCGCACGAGCGGATATGGTCAGCCACCACTTTCAGCGATGCCTGGGCTTCGTTGGCGCAACCGATGGCCTGGGCCGCCGCGTTCAGCAGGCTCTGGAACAGGTCAATCTCGTAGTTCGAATTGACGTGTTGCAGCACGGCACTGATGCGCTCCAGGCCCATGCCGGTGTCCACGCTCGGTGCCGGCAGCGGGTGCAATACGCCGTCAGCGGTGCGGTTGAACTGCATGAACACGTTGTTCCAGATTTCAATGTAGCGATCACCGTCTTCCTCTGGCGAACCGGGTGGACCGCCCCAGATGTGATCGCCGTGATCGAAGAAAATCTCAGTGCACGGACCGCACGGGCCGGTGTCGCCCATGGTCCAGAAGTTGTCGGACGCGTACGGCGCACCTTTGTTGTCGCCGATACGGATCATGCGCTCGGCCGGTACGCCGATTTCCTTGTTCCAGATGTCATAGGCTTCATCGTCCGTGGCGTAGACGGTGACCCAGAGCTTTTCCTTGGGCAGGTTCAGCCAGTTTTCGCCGGTGAGGAACTCCCAGGCGAAGTGAATGGCGTCGCGCTTGAAATAGTCGCCAAAGCTGAAGTTGCCGAGCATTTCGAAGAAGGTGTGGTGACGTGCGGTGTAACCGACGTTTTCCAGGTCGTTGTGCTTGCCGCCGGCACGCACGCACTTCTGGCTGGTGGCGGCGCGAGTGTAGGCGCGCTTTTCCAGGCCGAGGAAGCAATCCTTGAACTGGTTCATCCCCGCGTTGGTGAACAGCAGGGTCGGGTCATTGCCCGGAATCAGGGAGCTGGAAGCGACACGGGTGTGTCCTTTCTGTTCGAAGAAGCTGAGGAAGGCTTCACGGATTTCTGCGCTTTTCATAGGAATCTTCCAAAAACCAGCGGCCACGACAAAGCCGGCAAAGGGCCGCATTATATAGGGCCTGCGCTAGGGGGCTAGTGCCTTTATTGATAGAGAGCGACTATTCATCGCTCCAAGACAATCAATTTCGGCGAAATTCGGCGAAGGCTGCGACCACCTGATCGATATCCGCAGTGGAGGTATCCAGGTGAGTGACCATGCGCAGCCGCGGCGCAGCAGTGAGTTTGATCCCGCGCTCGGCGCAGAAGGCCTTCAGTGCACCGGCCTGTTCGCCCACCTGGGCGTAGACCATATTGGTCTGCACCGGCTCCACCGCATAACCCAGCTCACGCAGGCCGGCGGCCAAGCGCTCGGCGTTGGCGTGATCCTCGGCCAGGCGCGCTACCTGATTTTGCAAGGCATACAAGCCGGCTGCGGCGAGCATGCCGGCCTGACGCATACCGCCACCGACCATTTTGCGCAAACGCCGCGCCCTGCCGATCAGCTCGGCCGAGCCGCACAACACCGAGCCAATCGGTGCGCCAAGGCCCTTGGACAGGCACACCGACACCGAATCGAAGTATTGGGTGATCTCCCGCGCCGGCACACCTAATTTGACTGCCGCGTTATACAACCGCGCGCCGTCCAGATGCAGGGCCAAGCCGCGTCGCGTCGTCAGCTCGCGTGCCGATTGCAGATAGGCCTGCGGCAGTACCTTGCCCTGCATGGTGTTTTCCAGCGCAAGCAGGCGGGTGCGGGCGAAGTGGAAATCATCCTGCTTGATTGCTGCTTCGACCTTGGCCAGGTCGAGCGAGCCATCGGTTTCGCCCTCAATCGGCTGCGGCTGGATCGAACCGAGCACCGCGGCGCCGCCGCCTTCGTATTTATAGGTGTGCGCCTGCTGACCGACGATATATTCGTCGCCACGCGCGCAATGAGCCATCAGCCCGAGCAGGTTGCTCATGGTGCCAGTCGGCACAAACAGCGCGGCCTCGAAGCCGAGCTCAGCGGCCAGATACTGCTCAAGGCGGTTGACTGTAGGGTCTTCGCCATACACGTCATCGCCCAGCTCGGCGGCTTGCATGGCCTCGCGCATACCGCGGGTCGGCTGGGTGACGGTGTCGCTGCGCAGGTCGATAACGGGCATGGCGGGCAGTCCTTAGATGGGGCTAAACGCCGATGCTAAAGCGCACCCACTGGGCAAACAAGGTACAGATCAGGCGAGAAAACGCAGGACAGATTGCACCAAGAAATCGCTATACGATCTCGCGAGCTAGAGCCATGCAAGGCAAAAACAGACGAGGAAGCGGAGTGTACTTTTGTATATGAGCATTCCGAGTCTGTTTTTAACGCAGCAGGGGCGACGCGCAGCAGATCGTAACTGGCTCAAGCCAGTTGGACGTCTTCGGCGGGAATAATCAGGATACCGGCGCGCAGGCCGTTCTTGACCTTGGGATTCGGGAAGATGATGCGTGCACCCGGCTCATCCACTACCCAACGGGTGTCAGCCAGATCCTCGGCCAGCAGGTAGCCAATTGGCAGTTCGCTGAAGTTCTCGATATCGGCCGGCAAGTGAAGCGTGAAGGCGTCGCTGTGCTTGATCACTTCACGCGCTACGGCAAACAGCTTGAGTTCGCCTAGATCATCGCTGGCGCCTTCGGGCTCGCGGCCTTCGATCAGCGCCTGCAGATGCAGTTCGAAGAGATCCAGGTTGACCAGCTCGTTCTGCCCAAACGGCCGCGCTTTGCCCAACTCCAGAGTGAAGGCTTCCGCCCCAAGCTGGGTGTAGGTGTAGGCGCTGAAGGTGATCGAGCTTTTATTGTGCAGCAGCACCGCCTCAATCCCGGCAGCGCTTAGGCGCGCCAGTTCACGCTGACTGCGCGGGCGGCCTTCCTGAAATGGATAAAGGGCGAACTGCTCGATCTTCGACGCACGAATGGCGGTGTGCAGGTCGTAATGCAGACGAGTGCGCTCCGGCTTGCTGAAAAAGGCAGCGGCCAGATGCTCCAAGTCACAGGCGCGTAGCGCTTCTGCACCAGTGTGCTGATCGTGACGGCCGTTGAACAGGCGGTTGATGTCCTGCTCGATATAACGCTCACCGCTGCGCATGGCAGCCGGGTTACCGAACAGAAAGAGAATGCGCGCACGCGGCTTCAGCTGACTGCGGGCAATGCCCTGCAGCAGGCGGTCAAGCAATTCGATCGGCGCGGTTTCGTTGCCATGGATGCCGGCAGACAGCAGCAGGTCCAGGCCATTGTCGCTGGCCACCGGCGGCGTTATTTCCAACGCGCCTTCGGCCAGCCAACGTAAACGCGTGCCCTCGGGAGTCAGCTGAATCTTCGCTGCCGGCTCGTGGCCGGCGAGGGTCAGTTCAAGCAGTTTACCGAGGGCAAGCATGGGCGTTTCCTCAGAGCGTCAAATAGCTCTTAGTGGTTGCAGTCAGGGCCGTGTACATGATCGTCGTCTTCGTCCAGGCCGGCGGCTTCCATTTCCAGCTCCAGGCTGACCAGGTTGGTGGCCAGCGGGCGCAGCAGCAGGTTGGCGTACTCGGCAGCGCCCTCCTCCACGTCCACACCGATCATCAGCTGGTTGTTGCCAACCTGCTGGAACCAGATTTCCTGGCCCTGCCAGATCACGGCAAAACGCGTGCAGGAGGTTTCCAGCTGGGTGCCGTCAGTGTCTTCGAGGATCAGTTGCAGGGCGTCGGACATGGTAATAAGTACTCAATCAAGCTAATTGGAATGGATAAACCGTGCCCAGTTTAAGGATCTGCGTCAGTTCGTCCAAGGCCGCACGGCATTCGTTCAGCAATTGTGGGTCAGCCAGATCGTTTTCGCTCAGGCGATCACGGTAGTGCTTGTCGACCCAAACGTTGAGGCTGTCATGCAGGGTCGGGGTCATTATCACGCCCTGATTGACCGCTGCCAGCTCGTGCTCTTTGAGCGCCACGCGCAAGCGCAGGCAAGCCGGGCCACCGCCGTTCTGCATGCTCTGCTTAAGGTCGAACACCTTGACCTCGCGAATCGGCCCATTACCGCTGGTCAGCTGTTCCAGATAGCGCCAGACATTGCCGTTGTTGCGGCACTCTTCCGGCACGATCAGCAGCATGCCGCCATCGGCGCGGTTGAGCAGCTGGCTGTTAAACAGGTAGGACTTGACCGCATCCTCCACCGTCACCGCATCACGTGGCACACACACGGCCTGGAAGTTGCCGCCACGGCGGGAGAGCTTTTCACTCAGCTCGGCCAGCACCTTGTCGGTGTCGAGGAAGGCGTCCTGGTGATAGAACAGCACCTCGCCATTGCCCACGGCGATCACGTCGTTGTGGAACACACCCTGATCGATCACTGCAGGCGTTTGCTGGGCATAAACCACGCCGTCATCGCTCAGGCCGTGCAGACGAGCAACCGCCTGCGAGGCTTCCAGGGTTTGCCGCGCCGGGTAGCGCTGCGGCGCCGGGAAGCGGCTGTCGAAGGCGCTGCGACCGAATACGAAGAACTCCACGCCGGCATCGCCATAGCCTTTGCAGAAGCGCGTGTGGTTGGCCGCGCCTTCATCACCGAACTGACCGACTGCCGGCAAAGCCGCGTGGTGAGCGAAGTGCTGCTGATTGGCGAACATGGCGCCAAGCACGCGACTGGTGGTCGGGTGTTCGATCGAGCGGTGGAATTTGCAATTGAGGTTGGCAGCGGTGAAATGCACGCGACCGTCGGCAGTGTCGGCGCTGGGGCTGACGGTGCAGGCGTTGGCCGTCCACATGCTGGAAGCCGAGCAGCTGGCGACCAGCAGCGGCATAGCGTCTTTCGCGGCCTTCTGGATCACCTGTGCGTCAGTGCCGGTAAAACCCAGGCTGCGCAGCACGGCGACATTCGGGCGTTCCTGCGGGGCCAGCACGCCCTGCTTGAAGCCCATTTCCATCAAGGCCTTCATCTTGGCCAGGCCCTGCTTGGCCGCTTCCTTCGGGTTGGACGCGGCCTGGCTGTTGCTCTGCGAGGCAACGTTGCCGTAGGACAGGCCGCCATAGTTGTGAGTCGGCCCGACCAAGCCATCAAAATTTACTTCGAATGAATTGCTCACAGGCTTACTCCGGGTGTCAGGGTGGCAGGCAGGCTCAGGCTGTCGGATTCCAGCGAGGCCACCGGGTAGGCGCAATAATCGGCTGCGTAATAGGCACTGGCGCGGTGGTTACCAGAGGCGCCCACACCGCCGAATGGCGCGGTACTGGCGGCACCGGTCAGCTGTTTGTTCCAGTTGACGATACCGGCGCGGCTTTGCAGCCAGAACTGCTCGTAGCGCGCCTTGGAATCGGACAGCAGGCCTGCCGCCAGGCCGTACTGAGTGTTGTTGGCCTCGGCGATGGCCGCATCGAAATCGGCGTAGCGAATCACCTGCAGCAGCGGGCCGAAGAACTCTTCGTCCGGGCGATTGGCGACCTCAGTCACATCAATGATGCCTGGGGTGAGCAAGGCGGCGCCCTGCAACGGCTGAGTCATCTCCAGCAGCGGCTTGGCACCCTGGGTCAGCAGATGCTGCTGCGCCTTGATCAGGTGCTGCGCGGCGGCCAGGGAAATCACCGAGCCCATAAAGGGCGCAGGCTGGGCGTCGAAACTACCGACCTTGATGCTTGCAGCAACCTCAACCAGACGCTCCAGCAGGCTGTCGCCCCAGGCGCCTTGTGGCACCAGCAGACGGCGCGCACAGGTGCAGCGCTGGCCGGCGGAGATAAAGGCTGACTGAATAATGGTGTACACCGCTGCATTGAGATCAGCGACCTGATCGACCACCAGCGGGTTATTGCCGCCCATTTCCAGGGCGAGAATCTTGTCCGGGCGACCGGCGAACTGGTTGTGCAGCAGGTTGCCGGTACGGCTGGAGCCAGTGAAGAACAGGCCGTCGATGCCGTCATGCGCAGCCAACGCCACACCGGTATCGCGCGCACCTTGCACCAGGTTGAGCACACCTGCCGGCAGACCGGCTTCGATCCAGCACTTGACCGTCAGCTCGGCGACTTTCGGGGTTAGCTCACTGGGCTTGAACACCACGCAGTTACCCGCCAGCAGCGCCGGCACGATATGGCCGTTAGGCAGGTGACCGGGGAAGTTGTAGGGGCCAAACACCGCCACCACGCCATGCGGCTTGTGCCGCAGCACGGCGGTGGCGTCGGCCAGCGGGCCGCTCTTCTCACCGGTGCGCTCGCGGTAGCTCTGGATCGAGATGGCAACCTTGTTGACCATGCTGGTGACTTCGGTGGCGGTTTCCCATAGCGGCTTGCCGGTTTCTTCACCGATGCAGTGGCCCAAGGCGTCGGCATGGCTTTTCAGGGTGGCGGCAAACTGTTCGAGCACGGCGATGCGTTCATCCAGCGAGCGCGAGGCCCAGGCTGGGAATGCAGCACGCGCGGCCTCTACGGCAGCGCTAACTTGTGCGGCGCTGGCCGCCTGACCTTGCCAGATGGCTTCCTGGCTGACCGGGTTGAGCGATTCCAGGGCTTCACCCTGGCCTGCGTGCCAGGCACCGGCAATGTAATGAGTGCTCATTTTGTTTTATCACTCCCAGCAAGGTATCGACCCGGCTTGCACCGGATCAGCAAATTGAAACAACGGCGCTCGGCTTTAGCCGCGAGCGGAAACCGCGACGGCACGCACTTGGTCGCCCGCCGACAGCTGCAGGCGCTTGGCGGTTTGCGCGTCGACCACCAGAGTGCCAGCGGCCAAACGCGCCGGAGCGGCAGTAATCCGGCAGGCTTCGCGTTTGCGGTTGTGGATCAGAAACTGCGGCGCGTCATCGCCCGGGGTGCCGACGGCCAGCACCAATACCTGGCTGTCCTGCACGGCGCGAATTTTCGCGGTTTCGGCCTCGATGGCCGGGCCGGCGTCGAATATGTCCACATAGCCCTGATAGCTGAAACCCTCACCCTTGAGCATGGCCAGCGCCGGCTCGGTGTCCGGGTGGACGCGGCCGATGATGTTGCGCGCATCCTCGGAGAGGAAGCAGGTATAGAGCGGAAACTTGGGCATCAGCTCGGCGATAAAGGCCTTGTTGCCCACGCCGGTGAGGTAGTCAGCCTGGCTGAACTCCATCTTGAAGAAGTGCCGGCCCAGGCTTTCCCAGAACGGTGAACGGCCCTGTTCATCGGACATGCCGCGCATCTCGGCAATCACCTTGTCGCCGAACAGCTCGCGGAATTCGGCGATAAACAGAAAGCGCGCCTTCGACAACAGCCGGCCATTCAGACCGCTGCGCTGGTCGCTGCGCAGAAACAGCGAGCACAACTCGGAGTTGCCGGTCAGGTCGTTAGCGAGAAACAGAGTGGGGATCTGCCGGTGGATGTTCAGCTCCTGCGAGGCGCTGACGGTCAAGCCGACCCGGTAGTTGTACCAGGGCTCGCGCAGGCCAACGGCACCTGCAACAGCCGAGATACCCACCACTTCACCGCTGTCGTCTTCGAGCACGAACAGGTAGTCGGCATCGGCACGCGCGGCTTCACCACGGAAGGTTTTCTCGGCCCAGCCCACGCGGTGCGCCAGACGCTCCTCGTTGGCCGGCAAGGTAGTCAGGCCTGCGCCGGTGCTGCGGGCCAGCTGAAACAGAGCCGGCAGATCGGTGCTGCGGACGGGACGAACGATCATGCGCTAACTCCTTAAACCGCAACCAGGCGTACGCTGACGCCTTCGCCGACGCCCAGGGCCTCGGCGGCCGCAATACTCAGGGTGACCGGCTTACCCGGCACCCAATCCAGCTCCGCGACAATCGCGCGGAAATCCTGCAGCTGACCGTTGCTGACCAGATACGGTCGCCCGCCTTTGCCAGGCTCACCGATACGCACCGGCACTACACGGCTCTGGGCAATCGAGCGAATGCCCGACGTGCGCGCGTGCAGAGTCGGGCCACCATCGAAAATGTCGATGTAGTGGTCAGTTTCAAAGCCTTCGCGCATCAGAATGTCGAAGCTGATCTGCGCCCGTGGATGCACCTGGCCCATCGCTTCCTGCGCCTCATCCGGCAGCAGCGGCACGTAGATCGGGTAATGCGGCATCAACTCAGCGAGGAAGGTGCGGCTCTTCAACCCACACAGGCGCTCGGCCTCGGTGTAATTCATGTCGAAGAAGTTGCGCCCCACAGCATCCCAAAACGGCGAATCACCGCCTTCATCGCTGTAGCCGACAATCTCCACCACCACCGCATCGGCAAAGCGCTCCGGGTGATTGGCGAGAAACAGCAAACGGCCACGCGAGTTAAGTTCCGACCAGGCGGTGTTCACCAACGGCCGCTCGACGTAGAAGCTGGTCAGCAGGCTGTTACCGGTGAGGTCGTGGCACAGCGAGAGCACGTGGATCTTGTTATGGATCTTCAGCTCGCGGGAGTTGTGCACAAAGGTTTCGTTGCGGAAGCTGTAAAACGGCTCGGAGTAGCCGGCCGAAGCGACGATGCCGGAGCAGCCGACTAGGCGACCACTCTCGCTGTCTTCCAGCACAAAGAAGTAGCTTTCTTCACCGTTGAAGCTGACTTCGGCGGAGAACGAGGCCTCCGACGCGGCGATCTTTTCGCGCAGACGATCGCTGTCGTCCGGCAGTGAAGTCACACCAACCGGGCTGTCCGCGGCGAGACGCTGCACTTCAGTGAGGTCGGCCATTTGCGCGGGGCGCATCACCAGCATGGTGCCACTCCTTTTGATAAAAGCTCCAAGCTGCCCAAACCGGGCGGCCTAGAGAAAACCGCAACCAACACTGCGGCACACACAGAGACAGGCTTCCTTGCTGTTAGCTCAACCCATCCGTGGGTCGAGCGGGCACAGCCTGATCCACCGTTTAACGGCAGGTCAGGCCGGCAATCAGGCTTGGGTCAGCTTGGCCACAGCACGCTCCAAACGCGCCAGACCTTCATCGATATCGGCGTCTTCCACCACCAGGCTCGGGGCGAAACGCACCACGTCCGGGCTGGCCTGCAGCACCATCACGCCTTCCACCGCAGCGGCGTCGAGAATTGCCTTGGCCTTGCCCTTCCAGGCATCGGACAGCACCGCACCAATCAGCAGACCAAGGCCGCGTACTTCGCTGAACACGCCGTACTGCTGGCCAATCTGCTCCAGCTTGGTTTTGAAGCGCAGATGCTTGGCCTTCACCCCGTCGAGTACTTCAGGCGTGTTGATGGTGTCGATCACCGCCTCACCGACCGCACAGGCCAGCGGATTGCCGCCGTAGGTGGTGCCGTGGGTGCCAACGGCCAGGTGTTTGGCCAGTGCTTCGGTGGTCAGCATCGCGCCAATCGGGAAACCACCGCCCAGGCTCTTGGCACTGGAGAGGATGTCCGGAGTCACGCCGTAATGCTGATAGGCGAACAGCGCACCGCTGCGGCCCATGCCGCTCTGCACTTCGTCAAACACCAGCAGCGCGTTGTGCTGGTCACACAGCTCACGGGCCGCTTGCAGGTAAGCCAGGTCAGCCGGCAGCACGCCGCCTTCGCCCTGAATCGGCTCAAGCACCACGGCGCAGGTCTTGTCGGATACCGCGGCCTTCAGCGCGTCGATATCGTTATAGGGAATGTGGCTGATGCCCTGAATCTTCGGGCCGAAACCGTCGGAATACTTCGGCTGACCGCCGACGCTGACGGTAAACAGGGTGCGACCGTGGAAGCTGTTGGTCGCGGCGATGATCTCGCACTTGTCTTCGCCGAACTTATCGAACGCCACGCGACGGGCCAGCTTGAAGGCGGCCTCGTTGGCTTCGGCGCCGGAGTTACAGAAGAACACGCGATCCGCGAAAGTAGCGTCGATCAGCTTCTTGGCCAGGCGCAGGGCCGGCTCGTTGGTGAACACGTTGGATACGTGCCAGAGGTTGCCGGCCTGCTCAGTGAGCGCCTTGACCAGCGCCGGATGCGCGTGACCCAGCACGTTGACGGCAATACCGCCGGCAAAGTCGATCAGCTCGCGACCGCTTTGATCCCATACGCGCGAACCGGCGCCACGTACTGGAATAAAGGCAGCGGGTGCGTAGTTAGGCACCATCACTTGGTCGAAATCGGCGCGTTGTACCGGGTGACGATTCACCGGGTCGTGCTGAACGGACATCTGAGCTCTCCTGACGAGGAACACCTGCATTCAATAGCAGGCGATGTGAAGGATTGTAGGGACTGATCCGGGGCCGGCATTGCCGCCATGCGACAACTTCTTATAGCGCCAACCCGAGGAAATCCGCTGCTTTCGCAAATGCGACAGAAAGCATCGGGAAGGCGCAGTTTAAATGCAGCCACCGGCCTTGGCGCGGTTTTCTCGGCCACGCAGAAAAGGAATTTGGCCGCCCAGGCAGCCGGAATAAAAACAAGAGTGATGGCCTGGCTAGGCGGTTACCGGAATCACTGCCGGTACCGGCGGACTGTCCAGACAGAGAAACTCGATCAAGCGGGTTTTCTGCGCCATGGCGTCCTGATAACCCAACTCGATCAGCTCATTGCAGTAACCCGGCTCAAACAACAGGTAACTCAGCACCCCGGCGCCGCTGGCCTTGGTCGCCCCTGGGCCACGCAGAAACAGGCGCAACGCCTTGGGCAGCTCATGGCGATGGCGCGCGGCAATCAGGTCCAGCGGCTGGCTGGGGGAAATCACCAGCACATCCACAGGTTTGAGCCCCAGGCCACGCGGGTGATTTTCGGCGGGGATCAGCCGGCCCATCTGGTTAAGCCGCTCAAGCAGCTCGATATCGCTTTCCAGATTGTCAATAAAGGTGCTGTTGAGCATATGCCCGCTGATCTGCGCCAGGCTTGGTGGCCGGTTCTGCTGTGGCCGCACCACCGGCACCGGATTCTGCGGCCCAGCCGCCGGATTGCCACTGACCCCGACCACTAGCACCCGCGTCGCCCCCAGGTGCAAGGCCGGACTGATCGGCGCGGACTGGCGCACCGCACCGTCACCGAAGTATTCGCGATTGATTTTCACTGGCGGAAATATCAGCGGAATCGAAGCGCTGGCCAGCAGGTGCTCAAGGACCAAGCGGGTCGGCACACCGACACGCCGATGGCGGAACCAGGGGTCGATAGCGGCACGGCCTTGATAAAAGGTAACGGCCTGGCCAGTCTCATAGCCAAACGCCGTCACCGCCACCGCACGCAGCTGCCGATGGCGAACGGCGGCGGCAATCCCACTGAAATCCAGCTCACGCCCAAGCAGGTCGGCCAGCGGCGCGCTGTCGAGCAGCGCCACCGGCACCTGACCACCCAACCCGAGCATGCTGTGGCCAATAAACCGACTGGCCTGACGCAATACGCCCGGCCAATCGCTGCGATAAACCTGATGGGTATGAAAGCCCTGCCAAACACTGGTCAGCCGGCGCACCGCTTCAGTGAAGTGCAACGCGCCGCAGGCCAACCCCACCGCATTGATGGCACCGGCCGAAGTACCGACGATAACCGGAAAGGGATTGTGCGCGGCGTTGGGCAGCAAGTCGGCAATCGCCGACAACACGCCAACCTGATAGGCCGCCCGTGCGCCACCACCGGAAAGGATCAGCCCGGTGACCGGCTGATTGGTTGAAGCAGTGAGCGGCATAGGCTGTTTCCTATTATTTTTCAGCCAGTATAGGAGCCACTCAGGCGCACACGGAACAACCCAACGCCAAGAAACCTCACCTCAGCGCACAACCCGCCAATTGGATGGCGGCCCTAACGCTTCTTCTTATAGAGCTTCGGCTCGCCTTCGGGCCGCGTCTTGAAGCGTCGGTGCGCCCATAGATACTGCTCGGGGCAGGCACTGATCGCCTGCTCGATCCACTGATTGACGCGCAGGCAGTCGGCCTCTTCGCTGTCGGTTGGGAAATCCGCCAACGGCGGATGAATCACCAGGCGATAGCCTTGGCCATCGGGCAAACGCTGCTGGGTAAAAGGAATCACCTGAGCGCGACCCAAGCGGGCGAACTTACTGGTGGCGGTGACGGTGGCCGCCGGCACACCGAACAGCGGCACAAACACACTGCGCTGGGCGCCGTAGTCCTGATCCGGCGCATACCAGACCACCCCGCCGGCACGCAGCAGCTTGAGCATGCCGCGCACGTCATCACGACCAATCACCCCGAGCAGGCGCTGCTCGCGGCCGCGACGCTGCACGTAGTCAAACAGCGGATTCTTGTGCGGGCGGTACATGCCGTACATGTTCTGAGCCATGCCAAGCAGGCCGCCGCCCATTTCCAGGGTGGTGAAATGCAGCGCCATGAGGATTACGCCCTGACCGTCAGCCTCGGCCTGACGCAGATACTCCAAGCCCTCGATGGTGCCCAGGCGACGCAGGCGCTCGGCAGGCCACCACCAGGCAATGGCCATTTCAAAAAAGGTGATGCCGGTGGAAGCAAAGTTTTCCTTTAACAGCGCCTCGCGCTCGGCGGCGGACATCTGCGGGAAGCACAGCTCCAGGTTGCGCGCGGCAATCTTGCGGCGCGAGCTGGCCAGGCGATACATCACACCACCCAGGCAACGCCCCAGCCGCAGCAGCACCGTGTAAGGCAGCTGGGCAATCAGCCACAGCAGGCCCAGGCCTAGCCATAGGGGCCAGAAGCGGGGATGCAGGAAATAAGCGCGAAATACAGGGCGATCCATAACACAGGTCCGAGGCACGCAATAAAGCGCGGCATTCTATCAGGAGTTTGTCCGGCCCCTGGTTTCGCGGCGCGCAACTTGCGAGCGCGCGGCGTTATCGCTATAAGTCCGGCTTACTTTTCCGCCAGTTTCTAAACAAGGGCCGTATCAGGCAGACCATGAGCCAAGCTGATCTCCTCGCGCAAGACCCCGTATTCCAGCTTAAAGGCAGCATGCTGGCCATCACCGTGATGGAGCTGGCGCACAACGACCTCGCCCGCCTCGACCAGCAGCTCAGCGAAAAAGTCGCCCAAGCCCCGGCCTTCTTCAGCAACACCCCGCTGGTGCTGGCCCTGGACAAGCTGCCCGAAGGCGAAGGCATGCTCGACCTGGCGGAGCTGATGGCAGTCTGCCGCAAGCACGGCCTGCGCACGTTGGCCATCCGCGCCAACCGTGAGGCCGATATCGCCGCCGCCGAAGCCCTGGATTTACCCGTGCTGCCGCCGTCCGGCGCGCGTGAACGCTTGATCGATCTGGCCCCGCCAAAACCGGAAAAGCCCGCTGAACCCGAATTCAAACCAAGCAAGATCATCACCAGCCCGGTACGCGGCGGCCAACAGGTGTACGCCCAGGGCGGCGACCTGATCGTCCTGGCCCCGGTCAGCGCCGGTGCGGAACTTCTCGCCGATGGCAACATCCATGTGTACGCCCCGATGCGCGGCCGAGCACTGGCCGGGATCAAGGGCAATCTCAAGGCGCGGATTTTCTGCCAGCAGATGGGCGCCGAGCTGCTGTCCATCGCCGGCCAGTACAAGGTGGCCGAAGACTTGCGCCGCGACCCGCTCTGGGGCGAAGCGGTGCATGTCAGCCTGTCGGGTGACGTGTTGAACATCACCCGCCTTTAACGGATACTGCCGCCACTTTTCAAACAGGGCAGCCGGACGCCTGAATAGGCCACGGAACCTGCGTTTTCTCTACACTTTAGGGTGAATCACCTTGGCCAAGATCCTCGTTGTTACGTCCGGCAAAGGTGGCGTCGGTAAAACCACCACCAGCGCTGCCATCGGTACCGGTCTCGCCCTGCGCGGGCACAAGACTGTCATCGTCGATTTCGACGTCGGCCTGCGTAACCTTGACCTGATCATGGGCTGCGAACGCCGCGTGGTGTACGACTTCGTCAACGTTGTAAACGGCGAAGCGACCCTCACCCAGGCCCTGATCAAAGACAAGCGCCTGGAAAATCTCTACGTGCTGGCCGCCAGCCAGACCCGTGACAAAGACGCCCTGACCCAGGAAGGCGTTGAAAAAATCATCAACGAACTGCGCGAAAACTTCGAATACGTGGTCTGCGATTCGCCAGCCGGTATCGAAAAAGGCGCGCACCTGGCCATGTACTTCGCCGATGAAGCGATTGTCGTGACCAACCCGGAAGTCTCCTCGGTACGTGACTCCGACCGTATGCTCGGCCTGCTGGCCAGCAAATCGCGCCGCGCCGAGAAGGGCGAAGAGCCGATCAAGGAACACCTGCTGCTGACCCGCTACAACCCTGAGCGCGTGGTCAAAGGCGAAATGCTGGGCGTGGAAGACGTCGAAGAAATCCTCGCCATCCGCCTGCTCGGCGTGATCCCGGAATCGCAAGCCGTACTCAAGGCCTCGAACCAGGGCGTGCCGGTGATCCTCGATGACCAGAGCGATGCAGGCCAGGCTTACAGCGACGCGGTTGACCGCCTGCTGGGCAAGGAAGTGGCACATCGGTTCCTCGATGTGCAGAAGAAGGGATTCATGCAACGCCTGTTTGGAGGTCGTGAATGAACATTTTTGACTTCTTTCGTGAACGCAAAAAAGAAACCACCGCGTCCATTGCGAAAGAGCGTCTGCAAATCATCGTCGCCCACGAGCGCGGCCAGCGCAGCCAGCCGGACTACCTGCCGGCCCTGCAGCAAGAACTGGTCGAGGTGATTCGCAAGTACGTCAATATCGACTCGGATCAAGTACAGGTTGCACTGGAAAACCAGGGCAGCTGTTCCATTCTGGAACTTAACATCACGCTCCCCGACCGTTAATTGGTTGAGAGCATGCAACGGCGGCCCAGGCCGCCGTTTCTATTTGTGGAAAACCCATGCCGCTGTCGAATGTCGAAATTCTCCACCAGGACGCCGCCCTACTGGTGATCAACAAACCCACCCTGCTGCTCTCCGTGCCCGGCCGCGCCGAGGATAACCGCGATTGCCTGGTCACCCGCCTGCAGGAAAACGGTTACCCGGAAGCGCGCATCGTCCATCGCCTGGACTGGGAAACCTCGGGAATTATCGTCCTGGCGCGCGACGCCGACAGCCACCGCGAGCTGTCCCGGCAGTTCCATGACCGCGAAACCGAAAAAGCCTACACCGCCCTGTGCTGGGGCCAACCCGCACTGGACAGCGGCAGTATCGACCTTCCACTGCGCTATGACCCGCCGACCAAGCCGCGCCACGTGGTCGATCATGAGCAAGGCAAACATGCCCTGACCTACTGGAAAGTGCTGGAACGCCACGCCGAACATTGCCGCGTCGAACTCACGCCCATCACCGGCCGCTCACATCAGTTGCGCGTGCACATGCTGTCCATCGGCCACCCGCTGCTCGGTGACGGCCTGTATGCCCATGAACAAGCCCTGGCCGCTTACCCGCGCCTGTGCCTGCACGCCAGCATGCTCAGCCTGACCCACCCACAAACGGGCGAGCGCATGCGCTTCGAGTGCCCGGCACCGTTTTAAAGCTGACCTGCACTGTAGGGTGGAACGCACTCCATAGCCTGGCTTGCACCCAGGCTGCTTTCAGCCCTGCTTGCGCGGCCAGATCAGGCTGAAACAGGCCCCGCCCAGTTCTTCGCTGCGACTGATCTGCGCGCGACCGCCGTGCCAGTAGGTGATCCGCCGCACGATGGACAGGCCCAGGCCATGCCCACCCGAGGCGCGGGTGCGGCTGTCGTCCAGGCGCAGGAATGGCGTAAAGATGTGTTCCCAGGCCTCTTCCGGTACGCCCGGGCCGTCATCCTCGACATCAAGGCGACAACGCTGCTGCCCCACGTGATAACTGACGCGCACCCGCGATTCAGCATGGCGCATGGCGTTGCTCACCAGGTTTTGCAGGGCGCGGTGCAGGTAGCGCAACTCGGCTTCAACCTGCGCACCGCCACCATCCAACGCATTACGCGAAGGACCGTGTTCGACCCGCACGCTGGCGCGCAGCGGCGCCAGCTCGGTGATCACCTGATCAATCAGTTCGTTCAAATCGACCGGCTGGAAGTTCAGCGCCGGCGCGCCCTGCTCCAGGCGCGCGTAGGTGAGCATCTCGTCGACCAGCTTGTCGAGGTCCTGGATATCGCTGTCCATGCCCTCCATATATTTGCGTCGCGCCGTATCGGTTTCCGCGTCGCCGATCATTTCCAGACCAAAGCGCAGCCGCGCCACCGGCGTGCGCAGCTCATGGGACACCGCACGGACCATTTCACGCTGAATGCTCAGAGAGCGCTGCAGGTGCTCGGCCATGGCGTTAAAAGCTGCCGCCAGGCGCCCCACCGAATCACTGCCTCGGGTTGGCACACGGGCATCCAAACGGCCACTGGCGATGCGTGTCGCCGCGCCTTCCAGATCACTCAGGCGTTGCTCCAGAGGCCGCACCAGCAGGTATACCATCAGCCCGATCAGGCTCAGGCCCAACGCACCGATCAGTACCAGCCATTGCGCCGGATACGGGTTCATCTGATACAGCGGGCCGATTTCCAGCACCCAGGGCGTGTCGACGATGCCGGAGAACACATGAATGCTGTCACCGCCTCGGCCCAGGGCCATTACCGTGTCGCCTTCATCCACGCGGCGGCGCTGGTCAGGGTCGAGGTCGGCTTGGTCGAGGCGCACCAGGCGCAGGTCAAAACCGAACTGTTTGTCCTGTTTCAACGCGGCCAGCCGTCGCGGCTGCTCATCCCAGGGGTAGCGCACCAGCTCGTCAATCAACAGAAAGCTGGTGGCACGCGCGAGCTGCTCACTGACCTGCTGCACGTCGGCAATCAGCAGCAGCGGCTTCCCATCGAGCTGGCTGAAGATGCGCGCCTCATGCGGGCCGGTCTGGTGCACCACCACCTGACCACGGCGCAGGCTATTGCGCGCGCCGCTGTCCAGCCCGGCACCCTCCAGCGCCTCGATGCGCAGTGGAATGCCGAGCAAGCGCCCCCACACCGTCACGGCGCGACGCCGCTCGATGTCGACCATCGGCGCGAGGTTATCGGCCATCAGGCGGAAGGTACCCTGCGCCAGACGCTCACGGTATTGATCGACCCGCACTTCGTTGAGCAGCTGCAGCGCACCGACGCCGAGCAGCGCGACGAGCACCAGCACCGCGAGCATGCCGCCATAAATGCGCAGGAAGATTGAGTTCATGCCAGCGACTTCATGTCAGTGCTTCAGCCGCTTCGGCCACAAACAGATAGCCCTTGCTGCGCACGGTCTTGATCAGCCGTGGGTGCATGGGGTCGTCACCAATTTTCGGGCGGATGCGTGAGATGCGCACGTCGATGGAGCGGTCCTGGCCGTCGTATTCGATGCCGCGCAGGGCGTTGAAGATTTCCTCGCGCGAGAGAATCCGCCCGGCGTTGGAGGTCAATAACCACAGCAGGTCGAACTCGGCACTGGTCAATTCGATGCTCTGCTCACCGAGCCAGGCTTCACGCATGGCGCTGTCGATCACCAGCGGGCCGAACTGCAAACGCCGGCGCTCGCTCGGCGCCTGCACCTCACTGCCCTCATGACGGCGCAGCAGCGCGCGAATACGCGCCAGCAGCACACGCGGGCGCACCGGTTTGCAGACGTAATCATCGGCACCCATTTCCAGGCCCAGCACCTGATCCATGTCGTCGGTACGCGCGGTCAGCATCAGGATAGGCCCGTCGTATTGCCCACGCACCTTGCGGCAGATCGACAAGCCATCTTCGCCCGGTAACATCAGGTCGAGAATCACCAGGTCAGGCTGCTCTTGCAGAATGCGCGCAGCGGCCTTCGCACCATCCATCTCGATGGCGACATTCAGGCCATTGCCCTGCAGATACTCACGGGTCAACTCGGCCAGGCGCTGGTCGTCTTCGACAATAAGAATGTGCCACGACTGCTGCTCCACAACGGACTCCTGCCAACACGGAAACGGCCGGCATTGTATCAATGCCCCGAGCACTGCATAGCGCATGCCACATTTCTGTAAAAACACTAGATGTAGTATCACGCTGAGAGATAGGCCACGTCTGGGCAACCGGCAGAAATAGGCCAATCAACACCGACGAACGGTACACCCCAGCAAGCATGCGGGCTTGCCGTCGATCGCGCGGTTTAACCCACAATTCACCCACAACTTATCCACAGGTTGTTCTTGCTCTCTCGCCTTGCAATACCCCAGATAGCGCATTATCTTGTATGCCAATCGCGCGACACCCACCACATGTTGGGTTTAGCTTGGCAACCGGATACAAGAAGAATGACTCGCACACGGCCTGATCCCAGCCCGTCACCGGTCGCCTGAAAGACCTTTGCAGTACGCCTGCTCTACCGCAGCAGGCCACCCTTCAGTGCAGCGCTTGGCGCGCCTGAAAATGAATAAAGCGGCGACCGCACACGCGGTTGCACCACTAGATGTAGTAGTTGAGGCGCCAAAAGCGCCTTGACGTGTGACTCTTGAGCCAGGAAGGCGCTTTAGTCGTACCTTCCCTGCCCAATTTGCAAGTCCCCATGTGCCCGGCCTCTGGCTGCGCCCATGGCATTGTTGAAATGGAATGAATGGCAGTAGCCACAGTGATCGACGGCAAAGCGTCTAACTAATAAATACAGAACATGGAGACTTTCATGCACACCGACACCTCCCGCGAGAACCCGCAGGCCAATGCGCCGCAGGCTAACGATGACAACCAGAGCCTGAGCGCCACCGCGCCGGGTCAACTGCGTGTGATCAAGCGTAACGGCACCGTAGTGCCGTACACCGATGACAAGATCACCGTTGCCATCACCAAGGCCTTTCTCGCTGTTGAAGGCGGCACTGCAGCTGCCTCGTCGCGTATCCATGAAACCGTGGCGCGTCTGACCGAACAGGTCACCGCCACCTTCAAGCGCCGCATGCCGTCCGGCGGCACCATCCACATCGAAGAAATCCAGGACCAGGTTGAACTGGCCCTGATGCGTTCCGGCGAGCAGAAAGTCGCCCGCGACTACGTGATCTACCGTGAATCGCGCAGCCAGGCGCGCAAGACCGGCGCCGCCGACATTGCCGAGCCGCACCCAAGCATTCGCGTTACCCACCTCGACGGCACCGTTGCGCCGCTGGACATGGGCCGCCTCAACACCATCGTCACCGAAGCCTGCGAAGGCCTGGCGGAAGTCGACGGCGCGCTGATCCAGAAAGAAACCCTGAAGAACCTCTACGACGGCGTAGCGCAAAGCGACGTCAGCACCGCTCTGGTGATGACCGCACGCACCCTGGTTGAGCGTGAGCCGAACTACAGCTACGTCACCGCGCGCCTGCTGATGGACAACATCCGCGCCGAAGGCCTCGGCTTCCTCGGTGTCGCCACCAGCGCCACCCACCACGAAATGAGCGAGCTATACGCCAAGGCCCTGCCGGCTTACATCGCCAAGGGTATCGAGTTCGAACTGCTCAACCCGGTGCTGGCCAGCTTCGACCTGGAAAAACTCGGCAAAGCGATCAACCACGAGCGCGATCAGCAGTTCACCTACCTGGGCCTGCAGACCCTCTACGACCGCTACTTCATTCACAAGGACGGCACCCGCTTCGAACTGCCGCAAGTGTTCTTCATGCGCGTGGCCATGGGTCTGGCGATTGAAGAGAAGCAGAAAGAAGACCGCGCCATCGAGTTCTACAACCTGTTGTCGTCATTCGACTACATGGCCTCGACGCCGACCCTGTTCAACGCCGGCACCCTGCGTCCGCAGCTGTCGTCGTGCTACCTGACCACCGTACCGGACGACCTGGGCGGCATCTACGACGCCATCCGCGACAACGCCCTGCTGTCCAAATTTGCCGGCGGCCTGGGTAACGACTGGACCCCAGTACGTGCGCTGGGTGCCTACATCAAAGGCACCAACGGCAAGTCGCAAGGCGTGGTGCCGTTCCTCAAAGTGGTCAACGACACCGCTGTTGCAGTTAACCAGGGCGGCAAGCGCAAAGGCGCGGTCTGCGCCTACCTGGAAACCTGGCACATGGACATCGAAGAGTTCATCGAGCTGCGCAAAAACACCGGTGACGACCGTCGCCGCACCCACGACATGAACACCGCCAACTGGATTCCGGACCTGTTCATGAAGCGCGTGTTCGATGACGGCCAGTGGACCCTGTTCAGCCCGTCCGAAGTGCCAGACCTGCACGACCTGACCGGTAAAGCCTTCGAAGAGCGCTACGAGTACTACGAAGCCCTGACCCAGTACGGCGGCAAGATCAAGCTGTTCAAGACCATCCAGGCCAAAGACCTGTGGCGCAAGATGCTCAGCATGCTGTTCGAAACCGGCCACCCATGGCTGACCTTCAAAGACCCATGCAACCTGCGCAGCCCGCAGCAGCACGTGGGCGTGGTACACAGCTCGAACCTGTGCACCGAGATCACCCTGAACACCAACGCCGACGAAATCGCCGTGTGCAACCTGGGTTCCGTGAACCTGCCAAACCACATCGTCGACGGCAAGCTGGACACCGCCAAGCTGGAAAAGACCATCAAGGTCGCCGTGCGCATGCTCGATAACGTCATCGACATCAACTACTACTCGGTACCGCAGGCGCGTAACTCCAACTTCAAGCACCGCCCGGTTGGCCTCGGCATCATGGGCTTCCAGGACGCCCTGTACCTGCAGCACATCCCGTACGGCTCCGACGCCGCCGTGGAATTTGCCGACAAGTCGATGGAAGCGGTCAGCTACTACGCCATCCAGGCCTCCTGTGACCTGGCCGACGAGCGCGGCGCCTACTCCACCTTCGACGGTTCGCTGTGGAGCAAAGGCATTCTGCCGCTCGACTCGCAGCAGATCCTGATCGAGCAGCGCGGCCAGAAGTACATCGACGTTGACCTGACCGAGTCCCTGGACTGGGCTCCGGTACGTGCCCGTGTGCAGAAAGGCATTCGTAACTCCAACATCATGGCCATCGCACCGACCGCCACCATCGCCAACATCACCGGCGTATCGCAGTCGATCGAACCGACCTACCAGAACCTCTATGTGAAATCGAACCTCTCGGGCGAATTCACCGTGATCAACCCGTACCTGGTTCGCGACCTCAAAGCCCGCGGTCTGTGGGACTCGGTGATGATCAACGACCTCAAGTACTACGACGGTTCCGTGCAGCAGATCGAGCGCATCCCACAAGAGCTGAAAGACCTCTACGCCACCGCGTTCGAAGTCGACACCAAGTGGATCGTCGATGCCGCCAGCCGTCGCCAGAAGTGGATCGACCAGGCGCAGTCGCTGAACCTGTACATCGCCGGGGCCTCGGGCAAGAAGCTCGACGTGACCTACCGCATGGCTTGGTACCGTGGCCTGAAAACCACCTACTACCTCCGTGCCCTGGCCGCGACCAGCACCGAGAAGTCCACCATCAACACCGGCAAGCTGAACGCCGTGTCCAGTGGTGGCAGCGAAGGCCTGAGCGCAGCACCGGCCAAGGCCCCGGAAGTGGAAATGAGCGCAGGCCCAGCGCCAGTACCAAAGGCCTGTGCCATCGACGAACCAGACTGCGAAGCTTGTCAGTGACACGCGACGCGTGGATCTGAGCGGCGCGCGCGTTGTTGCCTGATCGGTCGGCCCCCATCACATACAGTCGTATGCTCAGGGGTTCCAACCGACCAGGCGCCTAGCGCTCACTCGCTCAGCTACACGCTCGAACGTCGGGCAAAAGCCAAAGCAAAAGCCGAAGCACAGTTCTAAAGCAACACACGTTCAGTCCCCTCGCCCGCTTGCGGGAGAGGGTTAGGGAGAGGGCAAAAGCTCTCCCACTTATTACCAACCCCCGCCCTACCCGGCGTGGGCTTCGGGGCAACGGCCAGTCATTAGAGCCACCCCGACCAGCGGTACCCGTTTTACCCTTGCGCGCGATACGCAACGGAACATAATCAGAAATATCTGTATATCCATACAGGCCGGTTATTTCACCGGCCCGCAAGCAGGAGCCAAGCCATGCTGAGCTGGGATGAATTTGACAAGGAAGACGGCGCCGACGCCGTTGTAGCCAATAAAGCCTCTGCCCAACTGGCAGACATGAGCATCGACAAACTCGACCAGGTGGGCGGTGCTGCCGCCGTTGAAGCCCGCGCCGTGGCCGCTGACGACAGCGACGCCGTGGCCCGCGCCAAAGCCTCGCTCGACCAACTCGACATCGCCGAAGGCCTGGCCGAGCTGGAAGGCACCGCCGCGCGCGTAGCCGTCGACGAAAAACGCATGATCAACTGCCGCGCCGACCTCAACCAGCTCGTACCTTTCAAGTACGACTGGGCCTGGCAGAAGTATCTGGATGGTTGCGCCAACCACTGGATGCCGCAGGAAGTAAACATGAACGCGGACATCGCGTTGTGGAAAACTCCGGACGGCCTGACCGACGACGAGCGCCGCATCGTTATGCGTAACCTCGGCTTCTTCTCCACCGCCGACAGCCTGGTTGCCAACAACCTGGCCCTGGCCGTGTACCGCCTGATCACCAACCCGGAGTGCCGCCAGTACATCCTGCGCCAGACCTTCGAAGAGGCGATCCACACCCACGCTTACCAGTACTGCATCGAATCGCTGGGCATGGATGAAGGCGCGATCTTCAACATGTACCACGAGATTCCATCGGTCGCGAAGAAAGCCAGCTGGGGCCTCAAATACACCCGCTCGATCTCCGACCCGACCTTCAACACCGGCACGGTCGAGACCGACAAAGAACTGCTGCGCAACCTGATCGCCTACTACTGCGTACTGGAAGGCATCTTCTTCTATTGCGGCTTCACCCAGATCCTCTCCATGGGTCGTCGCAACAAGATGACCGGCGTCGCCGAGCAGTTCCAGTACATCCTGCGTGACGAGTCCATGCACTTGAACTTCGGCATCGACGTGATCAACCAGATCAAGATCGAAAACCCGCACCTGTGGGATGCCCAGCTCAAAGACGAAGCCACCCAGATGATCCTCCAGGGCACCCAACTGGAAATCGAATACGCACGCGACACCATGCCGCGCGGCGTACTGGGCATGAACGCGGCGATGATGGAGGACTACCTCAAATTTATCGCCAACCGTCGTTTGACTCAGATTGGTTTGAAAGAAGAGTACCCAGGTACTACTAACCCGTTCCCATGGATGAGCGAGATCATGGACCTGAAGAAGGAGAAGAACTTCTTCGAGACGCGGGTTATTGAGTATCAGACTGGTGGGGCATTGAGCTGGGATTGATGGCCAGCTGCGCTCAAAATCGCTAGACCGCGAAAGTTTCTCGCTAAACGTGAAACGGACGCACCAAAAAAGGGCTGCCATTGGGCAGCCCTTTTTTATTCTCTAAACGGCCATGCTCATTTGACAGGAGCAGTGGAGCGAGATGAATTTTCGGGCTACAGGTGACAACGACTTGTACAATCGATCCCACTTTTTCTGATGTGCCCATGCGTCATGGCAGCAATTGCCTGGTGCTGGGCGTAGTGCTTTGTATAGGGATTGATTTACCCATGGCTGACAAGCTGTCACTCGAAACGCTGGAGTCCTGGCTCTGGGAATCCGCCAACATTCTGCGCGGTTCCATCGACTCCTCCGACTTCAAGAACTACATCTTCGGCCTGCTCTTCCTCAAGCGTTACAACGACGTGTTCGATGAGCGTGTCGCCAAGCTGATGAAGGACGAAAGCCTGAGCTACAGCGATGCCCAGGACGAAATCGAGGACAAATGGGGCAAGTTCCCCATCAGTGCCCGTTGGTTCGATCTGATCTCACGCACCGAGAATATCGGCGAAGCCCTAGATAAGGCTTTCGCCACCATTGAGGCCAACAACCCTGAGCTGCAACATGTACTGACAGCAACGCAGTACGGTGACAAACGTGTGCTGGCGGATGCCACCTTGCAGCGCCTGCTGCGCCACTTTAACCAGTACAAGCTGGGCAATGACGACCTGTACAAGGCCGACATGCTGGGCGATGCCTACGAGTATCTGATCAAACAGTTTGCTGACGATGCTGGTAAAAGAGGCGGCGAGTTCTATACGCCCAAGGGCGTGGTCCAAGTGGTGGTTGAGCTGATTGATCCGCAGCCGGGTCATAGCGTGTATGACCCCACCTGCGGCAGTGGCGGCATGCTAGTGGAGAGCGCCCACCATGTATCCGCCTTGCCCAATGGCACCCTGATGGGTAAGCCTAATGTGCTGCTGTTCGGGCAGGAAAAGAACCTGGGCACTTGGGCCATCGCCAAGCTCAACCTGTACCTGCACAACATGCGTGCGGAAATTGAGCGTGGCGACACTCTGGTCGAGCCCAAGCATCTCGACGGCGATTACCTCAAGACCTTCGACCGGGTTATCGCCAATCCGCCGTTCTCGGCAAAGTCCTGGTGGACTCCACTGGAGTTGAGCAGCGAGAACGAGCAGGAGAATGGCAAGAAGGCCAAATCCCCCAACTACAAGCTGGTCAGCGATCCTTACGGTCGGCTGGTATATGGCATCCCGCCGCGTGGTTATGCCGACCTAGCTTTCGCCCAGCATATGCTGGCCAGCCTTAAGGCTGATGGTCGTATGGGCATTATCCTGCCCCACGGGGTTCTGTTCCGCAGCGGTGAAGAAGGCAAGATTCGCGAGGGAATGCTGTTCGGCACAGACGCAGCCAATGGCAGCCAGCCGGGTGATCTGATTGAAGCCATCGTCGGCCTGCCCTCTGCACTTTTCTACAACACAGGCATCCCGGCTTGCGTGCTGATCCTTAACAAACAGAAACCTGCTGCTCTCAAGGGCAAAGTCATCATCATTGATGCCAGCCGTGACTACCTAGAAGGCAAGGCGCAGAACAGTCTGCGAGCTGATGACATCAGGCACATCGTTAATACACATAAGGCGGCATTTGAGCAGCAAGCGGAGGTCGAGAATTATTGCCGCGTGGTGACGCTGGACGAAATCCGTAGCAACGACGGCAATCTCAATATTGCCCGCTACATCGATAACGGAGTGACCGAGGAGACCGTGGACGTATCTGCAATCTTAGATCAGCTAGCCGTTCTGGCTGAGGAAGAGGCCCAGATTGATGCGCGGCTGAATGGGTATCTGGCGGAGTTGGGCCTGTTGGAGATTGAGGTATGAGCGAAGTGGGGCGTCAGGGTCATCAAGCTCACGGCGAAGACTGGGTTCCTGATGGCTGGCTGACATTACCACTTGGCTCTATCGCATCTGTGCGTAAAACGAAGGGCACTGCTAAGAGCGGAGTCCCTTGTGTAGAGCTTGAGCATATTGAGTCACAAACAGGTCGTTTGCTTGGTTGGGATGCAAGCGGCACTCAGACAAGTATCAAGACCTCTTTCACTAAAGGTGATGTGCTGTTTGGCAAACTTCGTCCATATCTTCGGAAGTATGCCGTTGCCCCATTCGATGGTGTCTGTACCACAGAAGTATTGGCTATTTATCCCAATGAAGAGATTATCGATAGCAATTTTCTATTCAACTTGATGCAAGGTGATGGTGTTTTTTCCACTGTTGAAGCCTTGTCTTACGGGACAAAAATGCCGCGTGTTAGCTGGGCAGATCTGTCAGACATTATTGTTGATATTCCTCCTCTTTCTGAGCAAAAGAAGGTCGCCGCTATCCTCACAGCTGTAGATGACAAGTTGGATGTGATTGCCGGACAGATTGAGGCCACCCACACTCTCAAGCAGGGTCTGATGCAAACCCTGTTCAGCCAGTGCTCTGCTGATTGGCCAACGGTTTCTCTACAGGAGGTTGCGGGAATTCGTACTGGCGTTGCGAAAGGCAAAAAGGGGCTGAAGGAGCCTATCGAACTACCTTACCTGCGGGTTGCCAATGTGCAGGATGGACATATCGATCTAACTGAGGTGAAAACCATTGCGGTTGATGCTGCCCAGGTTGAGCGCTATGCGCTTCAGTCTGGTGATGTTCTGATGACCGAAGGTGGGGATTTCGACAAGCTAGGTCGTGGGGATGTTTGGGAGGGTCAAATATCCCCATGCCTTCATCAGAACCACGTCTTTGCAGTACGACCAACACCTTCCAAACTGAATTCGTATTACCTTGCGGCGTTAGCTGCGAGTGATTATGGTCGCCAATACTTTCTCTCCTGCGCTAAGCGCACTACGAATCTAGCTAGCATCAACTCATCCCAGTTGAAGAGCTTCCCAGTGCTTTTGCCTCCTCTGGATGAGCAAGTACGTATTGCCGATATTGTGGCTGCCGCCAATGCTCGAATTGAAACACTGAGCACGAAGAAGGCGCACTACCAAACCCTCAAGCGTGGTCTGATGCAAAAGCTGCTAACCGGCGAGTGGCGGGTCAAGCTCGATAGCCCTAGCGGTATAGCCTGAGTTTTTATTCATGGACGAAATCCCCCTACTGCTCCCGGATCCAGTGCCTGACCTGCAACGCACCGTGCAGCGTAAGCTCGGGCGCTGCATGTTGCAGTTGCAGCAGTACGAGCGGCTGCTCAAAGCCATGGTGGCCCATAGCGAGTTGAGTGGCCCTCCGGAACGGCTTCAGGCTATTCGTGACGAGAAGGTTGCCTGTGCCCATAAAAAGACTTTAGGCGCCTTGGTGGGGATGCTGACCGAGAGCACTCTGAAACTGTCAGAACTGTCCGCAGAGTCACATGAAACCGAAGTCGATAATGGAGAGCAGAGCTGGTTTAGCTTTCGATTTCAGATGGAATTACCCGAGGAACGCTACGCCGAGACCAAGGCGGCGCTCAAGGAACTGGTCGACCTGCGTAATGAGTTGGTGCACCACTTCCTTCAGCGCTTCGACCTTTGGAGTGTCGATGGCTGCAAAGCTGCGGAGTCTTATCTCGATGAAAGTAACGAAACCATCGACGGCCATTACCTGACGCTGCGCGATTGGGCTAAATCCATGGATGAAGCCCGGCAGCATATGGTGTCGTTTATGCAGACCCCGGAGTACAGGGATTTCGTTATCAACGGTATTGGGCTGGATGGCACCGTACACTGGGCTGGCAGCGGTATAACCAACTGCTTACGTGAGGCGGAAACCAAGCTGGCTCAGGCTGGCTGGACACCCCTTTTTGAAGCCATTCGCTGGATTGCCAAGACCTACCCCGAGCAGACACCCAAGCGCTATGGCTGCGGTAGTTGGCGGCATGTGCTGCATGTGTCGCAGCAGTTCGAAATTCGTAAGCAAAGCCAAGCCGATAATGGCCCTACGATGGTTTGGTATCGCAGTCGTCCGAGGGAAACCTCCAAGGAACAGGAGTAAGCAATGAGCCAGTCACCGGAGAAGGTCGGGGTCGAGCTGCCCGCCATCAATTGGCTGATCAAGCTGGGTTACACCCATCTGCCCGGTAGCCAGGTACAGGTTGAGCATCGTCACCTGGCTCCAGTATTGGACGATGTGTTGCAAGCTCGGCTGCTGATCCTTAATCCATGGCTGGCGAGCGCATCCGGTGGTATCAGTGCCGCACTGATCGAGCTACGTAAACGCGTCAATGATGAGCTGTTGCCAGCCAACAAGGCGTTCTGGGAGCAGGTGGTTCACCGTTCGGATATTCAGGTGAAGGACGTCGAAGGTAAGCCCCGCAGCGTGCGCTTTTTCGACGCCAGCGATGCCAGCAACAACGACTTCCATGTGGTCGATCAGTACGTGGGGCGCAATGCGGATGGGGATGTCTTCCGCCCTGACCTACTGCTGTTTGTGAATGGCTTACCGCTGGCCATCATCGAATGCAAAGCCAGTCATCACCGCCTGGATGAAGCCCTGGGCCAGTTGGATGGCTACCAAAGCACCTTCCCAACCCAGTTTGTATTCAACCAGGTATGTGTTGGGCTTAATCGGCGTGAAGGGCTGTATGGCGCGATCCTTACCAGGCCTGCGTATTACGCCCGCTATCGGTTGCAGGCGCAGGAGACTTCCGATGTTGCTGTCCTGTTAGGTGATGCTCCCAGTGAGCAGGAAAATGTGCTGTGGGCATTATTTGAGCCGAGCCGCTTCCTGCAACTGATCACCCATTTTGTGCTGTTCGAGACCCGCGACGGCAAAACGGTGAAGAAGCTGCCGCGCTATCAACAATGGCGGGCCGTACGCAAAACGGTGGGGCGCCTGTGCGCACCGAAACCTTCAGGCGGCGTCGTTTGGCACACCCAGGGCAGTGGTAAGTCGCTGACCATGGCCCTGCTCGCACGCATGCTGCGGGCCGATAGCACGGGTTTGAACAACCCTACCGTGCTGGTACTGACCGACCGTAAAGACCTCGATAAGCAGATCTTCGATACCTTCCATGCGGTGGGCATCAATGCCATTCAGGCTGTGTCGGTCGATGGCTTGTTGAAGATGTTGTCCAACGACTACGGCAGCGTGTTCACCAGCACGGTGCAGAAGTTTCAGGAGAACGACCAGTCTACTGAGCAAGCCGCTGAGACGCCTGACGAAGAATATGATGCCCTGCAAGCGACCCGCCATCGGCGGATTCGTGTGGAGAAGGACTTCTTCATCGTGCATGAGCGCAATGTCCACCACCTGGCGGTGGGTGAGAACGGTGCTCCGATAAAGGCCAAGTGGGAAGAAATCAGCCGGGAGAAGGTGCACTTCCGGGTGCTGAGCACCAAGCCCAACTTCTATGTGCTGGTCGATGAAGCTCACCGTAGCCAGTACGACTTCCTTGCAGCCTTTATGCGTGCCAGCTTGCCCAACGCGAAGTTCATTGCCTTCACCGGCACACCGTTGCTGCAAGAGGACAAACACACGCTGGGCGAGTTTGGCGGTGGCGAATACATCGACGAATATCGCCTGCATGAAGCGGTGGCGGATGGTGCAACCCTGCCGATCAAATACCAGGATGCTTGGGTGGCGCTGTCGGCCAATGCGGAGCTGGATACCGCGTTCAAAGAGCAGTTCGCCGACCAGAGTGAAGTTCGTCAGCATGAGTTGAAGCGTGAGCTGCTGCGCCGCTGGCGTCAGGCCGGTGACCGTATGGAGCAGGTCGCCGAGCATCTGGTCGAGCATTTTCTCAGCAGCGTAAAGGCCAAAGGTTTGAAGGCCATGCTGGTGTGCGATGGCCGCGACATGGCGGTGCGCTACAAGGATCTGCTCGATGCGATCATGGTCAAACGGGCGAATAAAGGGCTGCCGACCTTTGATAGCAAGGTGGTTATTTCCCTGGCCAGCATTACCTCTTCCCGCACGGGCGCTTCTGCCATGGAAGAGGCGGCAGCGTACGAGATTGAGACCGACAAAATCCGCAGCATCGAGGAGCGGGTCAAGGCCGAGGTGAAAGCCGGAAAGACCCCGGTGGCCATGCCTTCCGAGCAGATCGGCAACTTTGTCAGCAAGCTGTTTCCCCTGCCCTACGGTGAAGAGGCTAAGGGGCTGGATGGTAAGCCACAGGCGAACAACGTCGGGCTGATCATTGTTTCTGACATGCTGCTGACCGGCTGGGATGCCCCGATTGTTGGCACCATGTACCTCGACAAGCCGTTAAAAGAACACACCCTGTTACAGGCCATCGCACGGGTGAACCGCACCCTGCCCGGCAAAAATGCCGGTTACATCGTGGATTACCACGGGGTGGTCGATCACCTTGACCATGCGCTGAAGATTTATGGCGGCGACGTGAAGCCTTCGCAGGTCTGGGAAGGTGTTGAAACCGAATTGCCAAAACTACAAGCCACACTCGACCGCATCCTCAAGTTGCTGCCGAAAAAGCATGACCCGGTGGCGCAGCGCGAGGCCTACAAAGACGACGCCGAGCGCTTCCTTGATCCCGCCACCCGGTTGGACATGGTCGAAGAATTCCTCGACCTGGTGAAGCAGTTCAACCGCTCAGTGGACATCATCCTGCCGGATGTTCGCGGCGTACCGTTCAAGCCCTATTTCACCCTGCTGGGTGAGATTCGCCTGATGCTGCGCGACAAACTGCCGGGCAGTACCTACAAGGAGCGCATCACCAAACTGGAGTCCGCGCTGCTGCAACAGCTGCTGGATGAGTACATCGCAGCCAGCCCGGCGAAGAGCCTGCTGGGTCATGAGGTGTCGATTCTGGATGCCAGTGATATGGAGCGTTTAAAGAAGCTGGCCAGTCCCGGTAGCCGAGCCTTGGTGATGAAAAACCAGCTGAAGCAAACCATCGTCACCGGCAAAGACAAGGATCCAGCATTCTTCGACAAGATTGCCGAGGAGCTGGAAAAACTGCTGGAAGAGGAAAAGGCGGGCCGCATTACCCAGGCCAAATTCCTGGAGCAGCTGGAGCTGTTCAGCCAGCGGATTCAGGACAAGGACAACACCGGCTTTAATAAGCCTGCGCATTCAGCGGTGTATCACTATCTTGCAGAGTTACTGGCTGAAGACACGGCAAGAGTGGCAACGACCAAACTGTTTGAAGATGAAATGCTGAGCCGTGCGCTGGCGACTGAAAATTGGAAGAAAATGCCGGATACGCACCCTGATTTTAAAGATCACCTGCGCGGGGTCTTGATGCCCCTGGCAGGCTGGGAGCGCTCAGTAGCGCGTGATCACGCCAAGCGAATCTTCGATATTCTGCTGAAAAACTAATGCGGCGTTGCCCATGCCAGTCTTGAATTACGGCCAAACGGCTATCGAGTGGTACTTCCAGCTCGATAGTAAACTCAAGCGACATTACGTGACCGTGGAACGGGGTCGCCCCGTGCTTTTGCGTGGGCCGCTGGTGGACGAGCCTGAGCAAGAAGCTTTGGTGCTTCGTCGTGCGCGCTGGATTAGGGAGAAGCTGGCACAGGTGAATCAGCCCCTTGCCAGCGAACCCATCGTGACTGGCAGTCGTCTACGCTATGCCGGGCGTACGTACTTCACCGAAGTACGGCATACGCCGGATATCCTCAAGCCCCGACTAACGTTCACTGCATCGCGCTTCATCGTGGATAACCCGGATGGTGCAAGCATTCTGCCCGACGTACTGATGCCGTTGCTTGAACGGTTCTATCGGGATCGTGCTCATGAGAAGCTGTTGATACGTGTCCGTCACTGGCAGCGAGAAACGGGACTTCAGGCAACGGGTGCACGAATCCGTCACTTCCAGAGCCGGTGGGCCAGCTGCGATGCAAGCAACACCTTGGAGTTTCATCCACGTGTGATGGAGCTACCTGCGAGCGTGCAGGACTACGTTATCGTCCATGAGCTGTGCCATACGGTGGAAAAAAACCACACCAAAGCATTCTGGGCGCTGGTGGCTAGCCACATGCCAGATTGGCAGAGGCAGCACCAGGTGTTGGAGCGAGCGGTGTTTGGGGATGCGGTGTAGGCGCGTCATATTTCCTTGGCAATGCCGGTGTTGTTTGGACCCGTACACAGCTCTCTTTGCGCACAAATAAAAGCCCCGCATGCGGGGCTTTTTAGGATAAGGATTTAGGTCAGATCAACCACCAGCGCAGTAGGTGCGTAAGCTTTCACAGCAGCAATACCCCCATCACGCGCCTGAGTAGTCGTATAGGTCTCGCTTACACCTATGACCTGACCATTACCTGCATTGAGGGTGAAGTAGTACTGAGAGTTAGTGGCCGTCAGCTTTTTATAGTTAGCGTCATAAGGCGAGTGAACTTTCACCGACTGGATGCCATTTTGGCAGCTTGCTTTCGTTGTGTAAGCCTCGCTAGCAAGGATTTTTTCCCCGTTCGGAGCCTTGAGTCGAAAGTAATACTGCTGGTTGGAACCAAGGAAAATCTCGAATTTTGCACTCATCGTTGTAACTCCTACTTTTCTTTGCGGACGCCTTTAAAAGGCGTTTTGTCCGAAGTTTTTACGTCCATGAACTGACCGGTTTCCGCATCCCGTTTCACCCAATGACCCGAAGTGGTCTGAGTTTGGGAACGATCCCGAACAGCTCCGTTACGATGCCCGTCACCTGATGGTGGGTTAGTAGCCATATCGATCACCACTCTGAATAAATTAATCTGTTTAACCAGGCAGCGAAGGAAACCTTCTCTGCTGCAAGAAAGACTATCCAATTATTCTGAATGTGTAAAGCTGTTTAAGCAGATTCTGCAATCGCTTGATAGATGTACTCAATACCACCGGACTCGGCGGCCTCTTCAGCCCGCAGAATGTACCCTTGGTCCAGCAGCCGTTTGAGCTTCGTGCTCGCGTTAGGAACTGATATCCCCAACGATTCAGCCGCCTTTGCAGCAGTGACCGTGCGATTTGAAAGTACGCACGTTAGTAGCTCGTTCATTGAGGGACTGATGTCGGGGCCGATGAACTCGAAACCGTCGCCAGACCACACCGTTAGAGGAAAATCCTTTGCCTGGGCAGCGTAATTCCAGTTATCGAGAAGATCGCGCCCCCCTACGTCCTTAAGGAAGAAGCCGCGCTCCCCCTTATAAAGCTTGGCGACAGCCAATACGCTTTCTCTAGGAAATGAAGCATCTGTGGCTACGATTCCTGCCAGAGAGATTCCGAAAACGGCATGCTGAGGATGCTCCTCAACGACGTCGAGGAGCTTACGAAAAGCCTCCTTCCCTTGAGCATTGCCGAAGGGATGATCAGCGTTCGTAAGATCAAATAGAGTAACTGTGTAGGATTTCCGATTCATTTTTGCAGTTTAACCAGAGACTGTCAGCTGTCAATTAAGAACTCAAAACAGATATGCGTACCGAGAATGCTTGGCATACCTAGCCTTGGGGTACTACTCCGCAACTCACCTCGCTCGTAAACCATGATCAGCTCGAAATTTTTCTGCCGTACCGTCACGGTTGCGTTAAAAGTAGCTGCCATATCAGCGCTGCGTTTTAACCCTAGACCCCGACCGTCTTCACCCGAACTCGAAATCCGGCCCTGCTTAAAAAGCTGGAGCACGAGGGCAGGACCGGCTTCTGGCTTGGCGAAATCTAACTCGTCATAGATCTCAGGATGAAGGTTCTGAAGAACTGGCAGGAGGCTCCCCACAATACCGATTCCACTGTCCGAGATTACCGTTTGGATTTTCCGCCCCTTGGGGTAGTGCTGAAGCGCTGCGAATCCCGGAATCTCTGATTTCGAGTGATCTTGAACATTACCGAACAGCTCAGAAATAAACGTGAAAGCAGATTGGGAATAACTCTCTCCAGCACAGCTCACAAGGCTATTTTTTAATCTCTCGGGGATGTTTTTATCCGGCTGCTTGTGATCAATGGATGCTAATTCGACGACGCCGTCGTTTTTGCCTCGATGAATTTCAGCACCTGAACTACGCGGACGTTTCGGAAGGACACCTACGCTGCCAGCCAAATGGTCAAAGAAACCAAGCCGATTGAAATAGCTTAGGGTTGTTTTACAGGCACTGAAGTCAATTGATACCTCGACCCCCTGATGTACCAGCTGGTTACACAGGGCCAAAAGGCGCGCAGCCGCGTCGATCATGATTTTGCAGCCCGTAGGCACTACGAACTCGACGGTGTCGCAGTTTTGGTCCAGAGGCGAACCTGTAACCAAAAGCATTTCTTCAAACAATGCGCTTCCGACCCAGACGTCCTCCCTGAGAGAAATTTTCATCGTGCCAGGGTTAACTAGATACCAGCGGTTAGTATCCTCACGATAGAACCGTTCAGGGTGGCCGTAGAGGATTGGGTTGACCACAGTCTTCTGAGACCTGAGATGGCGTGCAATTTCCTTCCCCATAGCTCCTGGGTTGGATCTAAGAAATTTTTCTATGTCAGCAATCATCAACGGGCTCAAAAACCTATTCCTTGGCCTCCCCGTATATTTCGACGGGATCACTTGCGCGGTGCTCGTTTCCGCGCTCCTAGTACGAGTTCTTCAGGCTGCACACTATAATGGCCAAACGGCATCAATTACAAAGTGCGAACCTCGTCATGCCCCCTTCTTCGTCATAGGAGTGCTCCGATTTCGCCCTTGAAAATGCTTCAAATTCAAGGCCTCGCGCGACTTGCTTACTGGTTAGAGCAGCATGGGCATCCTACCTAGGTGACACCTGAGTCAGTCTAGCGATCGAGACATCGACTTCACTCAGCAACCTCACACCGCTTTACCAACATAAGCAGGTAGAAAACCTTTGGTGCACTCGCTCGTTACGCGACGGAATATTACTGCTGCAACAGTTGGACATCGACGAGAGCCTGGGCGAAGACAGGATCCTGGTCCGGTGGCAGGTAAACCAGAGTCCATATCTGAACGCGAGCATGAGTGCTGTATCACTTCAGATTTATGCTAGCCTGCAAACGCTTTGGATATAGATCCAAAGGTGCATCACAAGCTGTCAAGCCCCAAGGCGGCATCCCAGGTGTAACAACCCAGGGTGACCAGCAATGCGGCCAGCAGCCCTCGGATACTTATCTTCATAGGTACTCCAAATGTGACGCTGACACTATACGTCGATCCTAGCAATCGCGGCGAAATCGGCACTGGGTAACTGAGGCCGATTGGATAATGTGAGGAACATTTGGGTTTATCCGGCCAGGCGGCTTGAGGATTGCCGCCATCCTAAGCCTGGCCGGTTGGCTCGAAACAAGGATGTATCTGATGCCAGAAAATTGGTACAAATCTCGCGGCTATCTGCACTTTGACCGCCCAATCAACCAGGCGGCGGCGCTAGAGATAGTTTCGAATCCGAAGACTGTTTCCAAGCATGCCTTTTACCCATTCATTCGCTATGTCGCACAAACACAGAAAGTGTTCTTCGACAAAAGCATTGGGAAAGTCGCCAAAAAAGCCCCAAAAGAACGGCCAATTTCCTACGCCGCGCACGTCGACAGCCACATTTATTCGTACTACTGCGATCTGCTGAACCAGGCGTACGAGGAACATCTGGCGAAGGTGCGGTGGGCCTCGGCAATCTTGGCGTTTAGAGCCCTTGGCAAAAGCAATATCGATTTTGCTCGGGATGCGTTCCTGGATATCGCGTCACGAACGTCCTGCTGCGTCATCGCCATCGACATCAAAGGCTTCTTTGACAACCTAGACCATGCGCACCTGAAAACTGCCTGGCAGGTGCTGCTCGGCAGCAGCCAGTTGCCCGACGATCACTACGCGGTGTATCGATCCCTCACCAAGTATTCGTTCGTCTACAGGGATCAAGTCTACGAAACGCTTGGGCTCTCCAAGAACAACCCCAAGCACGGTCGTAAGCGAATTTGTGAGCCCCATGAGTTCCGTGCCAAGGTGCGTGATGGCGATCTGATCGAAACCAACAAAGACAAAAAAGGGATCCCCCAAGGCTCCCCTATCAGCGCCATGCTGTCCAACGTGTACATGATGGGCTTCGATGAGCAGATCCACGCGTATGTCCAATCCTGCGGCGGCGCTTACTACCGGTACTGCGATGATGTGCTGCTGATAGTCCCGCTGGAGAAGGAAGCGGAGGCCAAGGCCCTAGTCGACCTACGGGTCAATGAAATCGGCCTGGAAATCCAGGCCGCCAAAACAGAGACCTGTAAGTTCACGCAGTCAGCCAAGGGCTTGAGGTCCGACCGACCGCTGCAATATCTGGGCTTTATCTTCGATGGGGCCAACATTTACCTGCGCTCATCCTCATTGTCTCGCTACCAAGATCGCGTAAACAGGGGCATCGGGCTGGCGGGGAAATGCATGGACAAGGTCAATGCCAAACGGATTGCCAGAGGGCAGTTGCCCCGCTCGATGTTCCTGAAGAAGCTGTATAAGCGCTACTCCTACCTGGGCCGGAGAAACTTCATCTCCTATGGCTACCGGGCCGCCAGGATCATGGACTCCCCTTCGATCAAGAAGCAGCTCAAGCCGCACTGGAACAGACTCCGCGAACGCATTTCTGCCGCCCAGGGCGAATGACTGCCCCTTGAAGGATTGAGAGAGCGAACCATGGCGATGAAATTTGGCCGCGCATTTTGCGCACAACGCGAAGAATTGCTGTCCCCCTATAGGGCGCGCGAGTTGTTCACCGACGAAGACGGCGAGCACTATGCACAAGAGCTGACCTTTCTCTGCGAGGACGAGCACTGCCGTGCGCTACTCACTCCCGTCGGCATCTACATGGCGCGCAAATCCAAACGGGCGCTGCACTTTCGCATTAAGGATGAGCATGCACCGAACTGTGGTTTTTTGCAGCCAGGCACGGCGGGCGGTATCACCCGCTCTCCGATTGAACAGGAAGACGACTACAAACCCAGCATCTTTCCGACCGAACTAGAGCTGACGCCTCGGACGCGCAAAGGGAATGGCGGCGGTGCAACCACGGCCAGTGGGAGTGATGACGAGGCCTTCGGCGGCGGGTCGGAACCCTCAAGCGGTGGCAATAGACGAAAAACCAGCACCCGGACGCGCTATCTGGACTTGGTGGTGGATTGCTATCTGTCCGATGATGACGCCAGCAAAAACCAGCCCTTTACTATCGCGGATAAGACCAAGGTCTTCGCACGCTTCTTCAAGAAGATCCAGTACTTCCAGGATGAAACCGGACTGATCTACCACGGACTGATCGATGGTTTGAGGCTGTACACTGGCAAAGGCGTGGGCCTGCGTTTTGCAGAGTCCGTGTGGGTGGACAAGAAGCGATACCGTGTCTGGGCGCATGTGCCGCAGGAGCGCATCGACGAGTCCCGACGCCGCAAAGCCTTCCTGACGGAAATGGATGAGTTGGAGAAAGCCGTCAAAGCAGGGGAACAGGTGCATGCCTTCTTTGTTGGCGCCTATCCGGTCAAAAGTACGGTGGAGCAGAAAGACGGCAGCCAGTTTGAGGTGTACCGAGCGGAGCTGCTGAGCATCGACCATCTCTCGCTGGTATTTGCCGAACCCAACCGAAGCTAAAACTCCACGTTCAAACTTCGAATACCCACCGTCTCGCAAAACCGCCCCAGCGCGGTCAGGCTAGCCCAGGTCCTGACCGGCTCCCGTCGCGAGCGCACCGGCAGCCAAAATCGACCCAGCCGGGTACTGAGGCTCCAGCCCTCGCCACCCGGTCCACGCGTCGCCCTAAACTCTCGCGCCGCCCCGCTCTCAATCAGCGCCACCAGGGTGTCCTGCTCAACAGCCTTTTTCATTTTTCTAGCCCCAACAGCCTTCGTCCTGACGACTCAGGCTAGTGGTCGAAACGCGCCCCAACCAGCTGGGTAGCTTCCGGTCGACCAGCGACCGGGGTGCTGGTGACCAGGCCTAGGAGGGAGCCACGCCAGACACGACCTAAAAGAGGGAGGCGATTGACCATAAGGCCAAATTACGCGCAGCCACATATGCTCCTGCTCTAGAGCGAATTACCAACCAGCAACCTAAGCCTCAGCCTCACAACATCAAGGCCGCCCCTTATATCCAGCAGGCGCTGCCTTGAGCTGCTTGGGTGCCCTAGCAGGCTTAGTCGACTTGAAGGGAGCGGGGTCAAGTTCGAACACACTCACGGCGACCTGGTTATTGCCGTGAATATGCGCAACCAGACGATCATGCTTAGGAAGTGGTACCTGGGCAGTGGAGCCCCCAAACTCTCCGGAATTGGCAAGCACCACAGGTTGGTACATATGGAAATGCAACGCTGCAACCATGTTGTCAAAGGTCTGCACATCCTGATTCAGGGCAGCAACCAGAAATACGTCTGAGCGATCCCTAAGGTCCGCTACTAGATCAAGATCAGTAGCGTCGTAGCAAATGGCTGCGGCAAGGCGCGTTGGTGACGTCGTACCAATCGGCAGCTCCACCAGAGTCACATGAGGTCTATACCCAGTGATTCCCATCTCCCGCTCGAGCTTCATCGGGTGGAGCTTTCCCTGCCACACATACTGAATACTTCGGCCATGGTCTGGCGCATCAGTACGTATTAACCAAAGCCCTTGATTGATCGGCCCTCCACATTTATCAGAATGCATGAAGGTCAACCCTGCAAAAATATTGGCCTGGAGCTTGTCAGAAAGCCGGCGCAGGAAGAACACATGTTCAGGATGCACTGCCAACTCAGGAAAGAGGATTACATCCACGGCGGGAATATCGCCCTCCCCCTCAGGCAGGGCTTTGGCCGAAGCCCAAGCTCGTAGTTTCGCGTGTGCCAGCCGACAGACCTGAGCCAGATGGCGGCGATGTTCCGCCAACATCCCCGGTGTCCAATGCGTAGGGTCTTTAGTATCGAAGTCATCCATCTTCGGGCGAAGGGTTTGAACAATGGCCACTCTGAGGGGGCGATCTACAAGCGGTGCATTGTCACTAGTAGGAACGACATAGATGGGTGTGTTACTCCGACCACCATACAACGCACGCTGTATAGCAATACGCTTTTCCAAGAGCGCCAGCAATTCACCTGGCGTGCGTACTGTGCTGACCGGGGCCGCGTCGTTTGCCTTGAACTCAATGCCTGGCCACTGGAGCAAAGTGGAAAGGAAACCCGACAACCAAGGAGAAATTGGGGCTGGCTCATCAGTCAAACCGCTACTCGAATTAAGCATGCCAAAACGCCGCTTGTACCAACTACTCCGAATTCCCCTATAACGCCCGACATCCTCTGTCACCAGAAATCGACGACTTGTGAAATCAAACTCACCAGTCAAAGCAGACCTTAGGACTCGTCCTAGTCCGTATAGCCAGGCCCCCTCATCACTGACCCATTCAGGCCGCGCATACAAAGGATTGGCCTGCTCTTGCTCTCCTGTGAAATTGACTTTTAGAAATCCAATTTCATCAGGCAGCGACTGAATTCCTGACCAATTTGAGCACGTCAAACTAATATCTACAGGACTCAACCCGGCAGAGAGCTGCGTCTCAATACCAGGCTCACTTAGAAGAGCCTTTGCCAGCATAAGAAGTCCATTCTCCTGCCCAAAAATATTGAATGGATCTTGCATTACTCGTAGCAACTGGCGAGTTTCCAAAGCACTCCCAGCTTTATATTTGCTGAAATTGACTCGACTGATCTCTACCAGAGAGGGTGGAACAAATTCCCTCCATTTTGGCGGGCGGCCACCGCGCTTACCTATTGCTTCAATTAAGAGATCAGGCCTTTCAAGGGCAACAGTACTTACGATTGCTTGGAGTAGGCTCTCATCGCTAGTAGTCCGGAGACCCTCTGACAGCCATACCCCGAAACGACTTGAGTTGGGATGCATCTGCTGGGTGACCAAAGCTGATGGAAGTATTTCCAGCAGCCCCCTAGCTGACACGGGCTCGAACACCATGGCACTCCGAAGCTTGAGATAAGTCGGCTCTAGCGATGGCTCTAAAATAGACTTGATTGGTACGCCACAGTCACCAATTGATGCCAGGTAAAGAAAGGCCTGCTGCAACAAGTACCATGGTGAATCAGTTCTCTCGATGACTATTTTTCTAGCAAAAACTCCTAACTCTTGCCGATACCCCTCGATATCGACTGCGCTAGGGTACTCCTCCATATCCCGAAAACCAGTTTCACTTACACCAGCTCGCAGGAGATCGGCGGCCACATACTCAGCCGCCCGAATTTCACGATCCTGCTTCGGCCTCAGCCAGTTGATCGTCACGTTAAAGAGTTTAGCGTCTAGGGCTTCCAAAACCGGATCAAGCAACCGAGGGTGCGGAAACAAGTCCAACCCACACCGAAGCAACAAAACTAGAGCAGGGTTCTCAGCCCAGCATTTGATAAGTTTGCGAGCGGTCGACTCGAACTCATGCGCTAGCGCCATTCCACTTGTCACACGCTCACCAAGAGACTCGCCAGTATTATCCGGCGCGCTGATGTCAGTCATCGCGAGACGCTGCCTCATCAGGTCGGCAAGCCGTGTTGCCACGAAACGCTTGACGGTATCGTCTCGAACATCAGTGGCCGGTGCCGCAATTGTTGCCAACTTTAATTGCGAGACTGGGGGCTTATCTGCCCCCTCAAGCTGCTCTGTAATCCAAAGCAAGCCTTCAAGCCCTGTTGTGGCTCAATGATTCTGGACACCCCGATAGGGCGTTAAGCTTCGCCCAGCAATGAGGTGTTTACGTGACCAGAAGATCATTCAGTACAGATTTCAAACTCGAAGCAGCAGGCCTGGTTCTGGATCAAGGCTATTCCATCCCCGAGGCAGGTAAGTCGATGGGCGTAGGCCCGACGGCATTGCGCCGATGGGTAGAGCAACTGCGCAGTGAGCGTGGTGGCACAACCCCGCCGCGCAGTAAGGCCATGACTCCCGAGCAGAAACGCATACAAGACCTTGAGGCCCAGGTTCGGCGTTTAGAGCGGGAGAAAGAGATCCTAAAAAAGGCTACCGCTCTCTTAATGTCGGACTCCCTCGATCAATAAGCCTGATCGAGGCATTGGGCGAGCGATATCCACGAGCCGAGCTGTGCCGCGTATTTGGCGTACATCGCAGCAGTGTCTACGACGCCTGCAAGCGACGCCGCCGGGTAGATCATCGGCGGATTGCATTACGCCAGTTGGCCACTGAATTTCATCTACAGAGTCGCGGCTCAGCTGGAGCCAGAACATTGTCAGCGGCGCTGCGGATACAGGGTGTCGCGGTGGGGCGTTTTCTGGCCGGACGCCTTATGAAAGAGGCCCGGCTGTTCAGTTCGCAATCGCGCAAGCATCGTTATCGTCGAGCTGATGGTGAAAATGCTATCGCAGCGAATGAGCTGGATCGGCAGTTCACAGTGAGCGGCCCCAACCAAGTGTGGTGCGGCGACGTGACCTACATCTGGGCGGGTAATCGCTGGATCTACCTGGCTGCGGTTATGGATCTGTATGCGCGCCGCATCGTGGGTTGGGCGCTATCCAATCGACCGGACTCGCAACTTACGACGCGCGCTTTGCGCGTGGCTTTTGAGTCCCGTGGTTGTCCGCAGCAGCTGATGTTTCACTCTGACCAAGGCAGCCATTACACCAGCATCGAGTTCCGCCAAATGCTGTGGCGCTACCGGATCAAGCAGAGCATGAGCCGGCGTGGCAACTGTTGGGACAACGCACCGATGGAGCGCTTTTTCAGAAGCCTGAAAACGGAGTGGATGCCAGAGCAAGGCTATACCAGCCAGGGTCAGGCTGAGGCGGATGTACTGCGTTACCTGACGGACTACTACAACCATCAACGGCCACACAGCTACAACGGATACAAAACGCCAGTGGAAGCCGAATTACTGGCCGGATAGACCTAAACCCGTGTCCAGAATTCGTTGACCACAACACCCCCTCCCGCGAGGGAGAGTCGCTCTTTCGCGTCGAGATATTCTCGAAGCAAAGTCGCACGCTTCCACTGCTTGGCTTCCCGGAGCACGGTCATCACCCGCTTACGTTCGGCGTCTCGAATTGCTTTTTTCTCCAGCGCGAGCGCCCGCTTTCGATTGCGCTCCTCTCGCTCGATAGCGGCCTCCTCACGAGCAACCAAATACCTCACGACCCTGCGCGCCATTTGGCAAACAACTTCATTAAGCCGCTCTTCGACCAGAGCCTGAGCGCCATCAGTGATTTGCCCGCTGTAGCCGCCATCAGCACTCACCTGAAGCTTTCCGCTGGGATGATGCTGCCACTTCGGAATCCATACCCACTCATTCCTGGCGATCTTTTTCTTTTCCGCTTCAGTAGGGACGTATGGGATACGTTTCGCTGACTCGAAAAATACGAGGCTGACTTGGACGCCTAGGATCTCTACGCGAGTGGATTGTTTTCCTGGGGTGACCTTGTAGCCCCGACGCTCCAATGCCTTCACGAAAGCATCGGCTACACGCAGCGCCCGAGCCTGCATCGATTCGGAAACGCGGATATCCAAGACTTCCCCCGGTGCGCGGGGAAAGTCGCGTTGATCCTTGAATGCCTCTTTAAAGGCTCTCTGGGTTTTGATCGTGAGTGTGTGAGGATCGCGCACTCGCTCAGGCACCACGATTCTATGTGCAGGATCGGCCTCGTAATCCAAGATAATCTGAAGGCGAGAATCCACAGGTTTAGGCGGTGTCGAGGACTGCTTCGGATTACTTCCAGGCGAGATGTAAGGCTTGTACAGGTGAACATCTAGACCTGTGTAGGGCCTCAACTTTGGAGTCGGTTCCACGGGCTTTCCGGCTTTGAGCTTCGCCCAATACCCCCGTGATGGACTGGGAATTTGCAAACGTGAACAGAGCTTTTTCAGCCCCACGTCTGACATTCCATAGCGTGGCGCTACTGAAGTCATGGGTTCAGACCATACTTCTTTGAGCAGTAGCGCCCGGTTATATTGCTCTCTCATCAGCCCCCCCCACTGCTGTGATGGAAATTCGACAGCCGTCCCTATCCCGCAGTGGTTGGCACTACGGAAGTTCCCCGTACTCAAGACGCCGAAGTAGCGTGAGCACCTGACACTGCCCTTCGACAGTGCCCATCAGCGTCAACGGAGCAGTGTGCCCCAACGCCAAGTTGGGGTGGAGCAACCAACGAACAGCGGCCTCACTATCAAGCCCAAAAAACTCCAGAGCGACACCCAGCAGCTCACCTATCGGCGGAGCGAGCAAGATTTTCTCTCTCACCGCCACCAGGAGCGACTCTTCATAAACAGCCTCGCTCGCATGCTCAGGGCAACGTGTCTGCATCCACCCGGAGAGCCCGACGACCTTGCCCGGCTGACCGCAAAGTTCGCACAGATGCACTGATAGTGAATCGACGAGCCTCACAACCGTTGAGGCGTGGTCACTGCCGTTTCGGTAGTAAAAACGCAGCCCCCCGAACTTTTCTTTTACCTGCGTCGCCACCAGCTGTTGATCGCCCGTCTTCTGAAGATGACGCTGTATCAACTCACACGTCGCATCAATCAGGGTGAACCAGCCGTCGCCGCACTCAAAGCCGAATAGCTGTGAATCTTCAGAGTCATCAACAGAAAAGATTGCCGGGTATCGCTTACACAGCAGCGCATCCAGTTGTTTATTCATAAGGGCCAAAACTCCTGATGGTTAGTGATAACGATGGGGCGTGAAGTGAATGCCTGCGCCGTGCAGCTTCAAAAACTCATCAAGCGAAGACCCGCGTGTGAGCGCCACACACCGCGCAGAAAATTTCGGTAGCCGGTTGCTTCATGGCGTTATCTCAGGGGAGGTAGTTGAGCCGCTCGGCAATGGGTCGAGCGGCCATTTCACAGAAACGGTGTTATGCGCACCCGGTTCGACTGCACACTCAATGCAGGCAGTACCGCGAACCCAATAAGGCTGCGCAGGCGAATCGTTCGACTAAAAGCTCCAACGACTTGCGCCCACCCCATGGGTGAAAATTCACCACTAGCAAGCGCTCACCATCTACGGTCTCAATCATGTAGCGCCTGTCACGGTGCTCGAATTCGAGCACCTTGATGACCTCTTCAGTGAGCATCAACCTGCCATGCCCGTATTCGACGTGCTTGTAGATACGGCCACTGGCACAAAACGCACTGATATGGACATCCATTAAGTACCCGGTAATTACGTACTCCGGGTACTCCTCTAACAACGCTTTGACGAGCAGTACTGCTTTATATGGGCTGATCAACACGTATCTCCAAGCAGAGCAACCTCAGAAAACAACTCATCATTACAACTTCTCAACCGAACTTAGTAAAAAACAGCTTCAGCTTACGCAAGTCACTTTGCGGCTAAGGAAATCACGCATAGTGAAGTAGCGATCAAGATCGATAAAGCACCAACCTGGATACATCAATTTTCAGCACCATGCGAAACATCGGAGATAAGTTGGTATTGGGAACAACGAAAAGGCTAGGAGATTTTTATCTTAAATCTCGGAAAAATTCTGGGAAAGCAAAGAAAACAGCACCAACCTCCGAAAGCGACCAAGCACCATTCGCTTATCCATAGAAAAAATATGAACGCCTGCTCGCTCCATCCGAATGGGCTTCTAATGAGTCAGATAAAAGGAAAAAGTGATGACTCATAGCGCCAATGATCCACCATCGAGAAAATCGTCGGAACTTTAAATATCCCAAGATAGGAAACTAACCTAGTCGATAAAAAGTTCGTGTCAATACCCTACAAACTAAAAAATATTACGGGCCCGAATGTAGTTTGTTGTTTGTCACTAATGCGCGAAATGGCGGCGTGCTTTAGCAAGGCACTGACGACACCATAGCCCTATCACAACAGACCAACGCGATGCCTGACGAGGGCTTGAAGCCCTGAAAACGGGCCTTTCATCCGCATGGCGAGATGCCGTGCCTGCCGGCGGGCGCTGTACCAAACTGCCCTAATAGCAACTTAGCTATTGACTTTTAGAGAAACAGTTGTTATATTCTGGAGGCATCAGGTCAATACGACCTCCATGCAGAGACACCCATGCACGACTCATTCTCCTCCCCTCTCTCGTTATTACGCCTCTCCTAATTTCCCCTCTAGGGATACTCGGCTACTGCCGCCTGTTATTTATTACCAAATTTTTATTCCACAGCGAGTCTGCGCTGAGGAAGTTCGCGCGCCCGCCTGTCGGATCATAAAGCCAATTAAAACTAAAATAATAAACAAGAAAGCATCAGCGCAAGTTATTGATTAACTTGCGCTGCTCTTAAAGTTGTCAATATAGAAAACGTAAAACATAGGGGTACTTCATGATGTTATGCCAGTTAAGCCAACAGCCTATTTGACAAGCCCCAAAATGGCTATCAATCTCTAACCAACTCTGAACGAGCATACATCATGAAAAAACTCCGAAGTCATATCGGCGGGACACCTTCGCCTGCAAGAACAATAAAGCGCAGCCAGTATGGAAAGCAAACGACCTTCTTCTCCTCTCGTAAAAACGGCTCGCAAATAGTCTGCGAAGTGCGACTGGAAGCTGACGCATGTTTTCTTTGGGAGCAGGACAAAAACGTTGTTAGTTATCGCGAACAACCAGAACGGTTGACTCTTGAAGTCGAGGGGAAATCCCGCACCTACGTGCCTGACTTTGAAGTTTGTTACGCGGACGGCTCGAAAAAATTCGTCGAAATAAAGCCAGAAAACGTGTTTCTCAAACCAAAATACCTAGCTTTGTATCGAGCTGCCCGCGACTTCCTTCGTGATCGCGGTGACGACTTCGAGCTACTCACAGATAACGAGATACGTAAGCAGCCACGGCTCAACAACCTGATCAAAACCTACAGCCAAGCGCGCGGTGTCGATCCACTTGAGCTGGCTTATTTGCGTGATCAGCTCCGCGTACTGGAAGCCCCCATGAGTATTGGCGACCTTCTCGCGCTGCCTTCAGCGCCATCTCCAGCCTCAATCTCTGCTGCGATTTTCGAGCTGGAGCTGCGTTGCGACTGGACCAAGCCAATTTCTACTAACAGCCAAGTATTCTGGGGGTAAATCATGCTGAACAAACACGAAGTACAGATAGGTGCACGCTACCGACTTAATGGCGAGCTGGTCGAAGTTATCAGCCGCAGCAACGGTCGAATTTTCATGCGGGGAGTGAATCACAAGGGGCCCATTTACCTGCGTGAAACAGACGTAGATCGACTCCTTCGCCAGGGACATCTCGTGCCGGTATCCAGTGCACTTATGGATGAGAAAAAAGCACTGCAACTAGTGAGGCTAGAGGCCTCTATGGCACTCAAGCTCGAACGGCGTACTTACTACATCCAAAAGCTTCTGGAAATGTTCCACGGTGCACTCCCTCGCAAGAAAACCATAGCTGCGGTAGAAAAGATGGCCGCTGAGCTGGGCGATCCAAAACCACCGAAATACACGAAGCTTTACCAGCTCAAAAAGCAATATCTGGAAAATGGTCAGAACACCTTTGCCCTCGTGAACCTTTCGACAGGAAAGCAACTGCGGGCTAAGCGCCTGAGCCAAGAATCCCTGGAAATAATGCAGGACTACATTCGCAATCACTACTTGAGGGCCACCCGTCCACCGGGGCTTATGGTCTACAAATTGTTCGTTGCGCACATCGAAGAATTGAACCGTCAATCTCACATCAAGCTTGATATTCCTTCCCCGTCAACCTTCTACCGAGCACTGGAAGTGCTTGACAGCTACGAGACAGACGTAGCTCGGCTTGGTCGAAAAGCCGCAGAAAAAAAGCATGGTTTTGGCAAAGGAATCTATTGTCCTGATCGGTTGTTGGCTCGAGTCGAAGCGGATACCCAAGAAGTCGATGTACAACTGACTGGGGAAGATGGCCTCTACATCGGCCGAGCTTACCTAACCGTGCTGCTAGAGGTGCTCACGAGTTCGGTTATAGGCTGGAGCCTTTCGTTTACTCCGCCATGCTTCGAGAAGACGGCCAGCGCGCTGCGCCACGCACTCACTGAGCGTACTGACGGGACACCGGCCGGGCTAATGGAAGAACTGGTCGTGGATAACGGTGTTGAATTCTATAACGCGTCATTGCTATCGATAGCTCACAAGCTAGGGTTCACCGTTCGCTTTTGCGCCAAGGGCCAACCAAATCAGAAGCCCTTTGTTGAGTCATTTTTTAAAACACTGAATGAGCAACTCATCCATGGAATGGACGGCACGACTAAATCGAATCCGATGGCGCGCGGAGATTATGACTCTGAAGGCGAAGCTGTCATGACGCTAGATGAGTTGCGCAGCATTCTCGAAGACTGGATTCAGAACTACTACAACAAAACTGCTCACGGACAACGCCATTTGCCCGCCAATGAACTCTGGGAGCGGAAGTTGGACAAAATGAATCCGCCCAAGGTCTTCGCTGCCGAATCTCTCCGTTTTATTTGTATGGGCACGCATTACTGCACTATCAATCGTGGACGTGTCCGCTTCAAGAATTTGGCTTGGAGCGGCCCTGCGCTGTCACATATACAAAGCAAATTGCAGGCTGGACAAAAAGTTCAAGTTCTATACGACAGCACAAACCTCGGCACCGTCTACGTACGTGACCCTAGCAGCGAAGTCTTTTTTCAAGCAGATGCAGTGCATGACTATCAATATGACCTGTCCATGTATGAGCACGAGCTTGTTCAACAACAGCTGAAGGCGGACGCAAAACTGTTCACCGGAGAAGATGCCCGACATACGTTGCTCCGCATTTGGCAAGCGCTGCGAGATAGCAAGGAGAACAATGCTCGCCGTAAACGCGCTCACTTGCGCGATCTTCGTAACGGAGATCGCCAAAGCAACCCGCAAACTACCGTGATTGAGCCCCATACGCAGCACATTGGCGAAGACACTCAACTTTCAGAGGAAATCGATTTTGAACTTATTGACGACACGCATGAAGACGACGCCATCGACGACTACGAAACTTACCTACTGCCTAGGAAATAATGATGAACGACGAAATCAAAGACAAGCTTGTGAAGTTTGCACAAGTTGTCGTGAACCACCCTGAATACGCCGACGCAATGGAATGCATCTCTCGCAGCATCGAAGCAACGATGACAAGAGGGGAGCCAGCTTCGGTACTTCTGACTGGTGAGCCAGGCACAGGAAAATCGACAGTCTGTAAGATTGCTCTGAGCCACTTTGGGGAAAGGAAAGTCGTCGCTACGGATGCAGGGACCACTGAAATCGTCCCTGCGTTTTACTGCTCTCTACAGGCAGGTGCGACGACTAAGAGCCTCACTACGTCGATGTTGCAAGAACTGGGCTCCAACAACGTAACTGGCAACAGTTCAACGCTTTTCAAGCGCTTGGTCACTCTGCTTAAAACTTGCCAGACCAAACTCATCGTTCTAGATGAGTTTGACAACTTGCTCCGTAAAGGTGCCGAGAAATCTCGCGAACAGGTATGTGACTGGGTGAGAACTCTCTTGAACGAAACCCTTGTCCCTGTTGCGATTGTTGGAATTCCTAGTTGCGAAGAAATCATAAACGCACACCCACAGCTCTCGCGGAGATACCCTTATCGGCACCGAATGAATCATTTCACGTACTCAGCACTCGACCCCGCTTCCGCATTCAGCAAAACCTTGCGGGCATTCAGTGGGGAAATCAAGAAAATCGGTGAGTTTGATAATTCCATCAGTTTGAATACAGACCAGCCACTCAAGGCTATGTATCTGGCAACCGGCGGGAATATGAACGGTATCCGCCAAATACTTAACGACGCCTTCAGACTCGCGCTCCTTCGTAACGACGGAAACTTCGGACTTAACGATCTGATTGGAGCTGCTGAACTTTCTGTTATTCCAACCGCCTACTACCGAAACAACGCCTTTCGCTTGACAAACGATTCACTCAACAAGTTGATCTCTGGGAGAACGGTCAAATGACTATTTTCCATCTTGCTCATGCCTGCGCTGAGGAAAGCCCCCGAAGCGTATTGATTCGAACAGCCCACGCGAATGGTTTTGGCTCGGTTTCTGCCATGGCAAGAGCATTCGGTGCCAAGGAGTCGTTGCAACCGTTTACTTGGCAAATGAAGCACTCAAAGCTCGTTACACAACTGGCCGGCCATGAGCATCTCAATGGCAAGCAGTTTCACGAGAGCTTCTACACGCAGCTCGGGCGCACCTGCGAAAGCCCGGTGGAGGTCATGGGACTGACTGTTCCCTCCGCAAATATTCGGGCTGATGCGTTCAGCTTTTGCCCCGAATGCATGCAGGCAGGGACTCATCCGTCGATACTCGACCTCAGTTGGCTGCAAAGCTGCCCATACCACGATTGCAAGCTAGAGCCGGTATGCCCTCAATGCTCGCGAGGGATACGCTGGACTCAGCTTTCAGGCTCCCATTGCCCTTGCGGATTTGATCTACGCAAAGGCTCGAGGACTTTCATGCACTCGGACAGCTCTCATCGGCTGCTGAACATCTTCAGGGCAAAAGATCAGACTGCTTTTGGTCGATTCATTTTTGCGCTCAGAGCCCTTCGGTATAATCAGCACCCCGAGCAAGCTCAGAGCATCCAAGAAACCGCAGTTCGTATCGCCGATTGTGAGACGGGGGTATTCGATGACCTGATAAATGCTTCCAAGCTGCTTTATCCCTGCCTGACAGTGAGACCACTACTCGCGCCCTGGATGGCCTCGAAGGACTCATGGATCAAAAGCCAAGTCGATATTTTGCTCCATTCCGAAGCCGATATCGCAGACGCCGAAGGCACGTGCAATTGCTCAGCGCTTCAGCTTTATCAGGACGAGATGATTCATGCGCTGAAGATATCAGCGACCAAACTTAGATCATTTCTAACTCGTGATTTGGTTCAACGGGACAAGGGAGATGAAACTCGGTGGAAGTACTCTGCCAAGAAGCTATGCGTGCTGCTCAAGCAATCGACTGGACTTAGCATCTCAGCGGAGCCCCCCTTCACCTCACTCCCTTCAATTAAAGATTGCAGCACATACCTCACTATTGAAGAGGCGGCTATCCGAGTGGGCGTATACCCGGAAGCAATTCGTAGCGCGCTCTCTAAAGGCTTTATGCAGGTAGGTCTTAAGAGAGGCACTCATGCCAGGACATTGCTTCAGGCGACTACGGTAGATCATTTTTCGGAGAGCTTCGGATTCGTAGGTCAGCTTGCTACTGATCTTGGTCTTCCTAGAACGACACTTTCAGCAAAACTCCTACACCTAGGGGTAACCCCGATTTCCGGGCCTGATATTGATGGCGGACTAACAACCATTTATCGACGTGACGACATCAACGACCAAGTCAAAGCCTCTCTAAAAAACCTCGCTCGCTACAAATCAAACGCAGGAAGGAAACCTTCAGGCTCAGCCAGTATCACCGGCGAAGAGTCCACCTCGAGCGCTGATGCAGCGCGCTATCTTGGATTTGTGCTTCACGACTTGAAGCACCTCGAACGCCAAGGATTTATCACCCGAGCACGAAGTATCAAGGTTGGCCGCCATTTCACTAGTAGCTCCGTAGCAACCGCCAAAACAACATTTGAGAACATGACCTCTCTCGGTAGCTTTTCAGCTAAGTTCGGCATGACTCCTCAGACGTTCTCCAGAAGATATATACAAAGCAACTTTCTGGAGCACATCCGCATAGGTAGCAAAACCCTTTTGTCTATGGAGCAAATCCAGAGAGTCAAAGAGCATCGCGACCTATTCATAAGTTTCTGCGAAGCGGATGAAATTCTTGGCACACCTATTGGCCATACAGCCAATCTAGTAAGACTAAAAAAAATTAAACCTGTTCTTCCGGACGAGACTGGCTACGTTTCTACCGTTCGCCTTCTTCGTCGACACGACGTCAACAAAATAAAATAACCCCTCCTACGTAAAATCCAGTAGCGTTCTGCTACTGGAATCCCTCACAAAAGAACAGAAAAAACTAATTTCATAAATTAGCGCGAAGGATTTCTATAAATTCGCAATATAACGAAAAAAGAATTTCGCACAAAGTGACAAGCGCAGCTGCAAGCCTTTATTTCCGGGACTTCCATTTCACAGAATAATAACTATGAGCGAGCTGACATCAGCGTAGATTGACCCTACACCTGCCATGGATGTTGGGGTTGAGCTTAGAAAAGCCCCGCCTAGTGCGGGGCTTTTTTATGTAAAAAATTTGAATATCCGCCTAAAAATCAACGAAAGCTCTTCTTAATAAAACAAAAATTAGCTCTCACCTTAAAGCCGAAAATCAAAAAACGGACTTACATGATGCAAAATACAAGCAATATAAACAACCTCTCGGAAGAAGATATTGAATCTTGGTTTGAGAGCGAAGAAGAACAACCTGAAGTTAAAAAGCTTACCGATGAAGAGCTTTCTCAACGATATGCTGAAACCCAGATAAGGATTGTCCGCACTTCTTTAGATTTCACGCTACACACACTCGCATCATCTATTAAAGATAGTAACTACATCGATATAGCACCGGGCTACCAGCGACGAGCAAGATGGGACCGTAAAAAGAAGTCTCTACTTATAGAGTCTTTTTTAATGAATATCCCCATCCCCCCTCTTTTCCTGTTCGAAAAAGACTATAACCAATACGAAATCATGGATGGCCGCCAACGCCTAGAAGCGATTTCCGAGTTCCTAGACAACAAATACGCACTAACTGGTCTTGAATTTTGGGTGGAACTCCAAGGAAAGAGATTCTCCGACCTCCCCGGAATAATTCAGCGAGGACTGCTGCGAAGAACAATCAACGCGGTTGTACTGCTAGCTGAAACCGAGCGAGATACAGAATCATTTGATATCCGCTTAATACTATTCCGCCGGCTAAACACGGGTGGAATCAAGTTAAACGCACAAGAAATGCGAAACGCCCTTTACCCCGGCTACTTTAACGAAACGCTGCACAAACTATCCCGTGGAGATAAATTCACTAAACTTTGGAGAATCCCTCAAAAAAGCGACTCCGAGGAAAATGAAACGCCAGTTGCACTACAAAAAAATGTACTTTACAGATCAATGATGGACTGCGAATTAGTTTTGCGATTTTTCTCAGTGCGTGACGTTATAAATAACAAAGTGAGGGGTTCTCTACGGCAAGTCTTTGATAAAACAATGGAACGTTATAGCAAGATTTCGACGACCGAAGTAGACATTCTCCGCTCCGACTTCGAGTCTACGCTCGAACGTGTTACTGATGCCCTTGGCTACAACTTCCATTTGCTACCAAACAACAACCAAGCTAGCCGGCCACTCTACGACGCTATTTTGGTGGCTGCGTTTGAGCTTCCAAACATAGACCTAGCTATCAACTCAGTTTCTATAAATGCACGAATCGAGCAAGCGCTTGCGGACCAAGAAAACTATGAAATATTAGTAGGCCGCGGCAACACTATAGAATCTATAAAAGATCGGGTGATACTAGCCAAAAAAATAATCAAAGGTTAGCCAAATGGACCCGATTATTGTTGAATATGAAAATGATCTGGACAAAATTTGTAGCCAGTTGGATTTCATTGAGTCTCTAAAAAAATTCAATAGCGCCAACACTCCATTAGGCAACTCTTGCTGCGAGCAAGAGTTCATAGCTGAAGCACTAATTATTCATGAAGGTACGAAACGCGTCCATGGCAACCTCACACTTGTAGCTGGAACATTAGTTCTATATACCTGCGGACGATTTGAGGCAATGACAAGAACACTATTTGAAGACCTGTGCCAAAGACTTGTCTCTAAAGCTGGAGAATTTTCCCGACTCCCCAAGAAAATGCGCACAAATCTTCCAATATTTACTGCAAAAGTAATCTCTGAACCAAGAAGATATGGCCATGCCGAAAATGGTGTGCGGTCGTTTGTATCAACTCTTGCCTCCAACCTAGAGCCAAATGCAAGAATTTCGAAAGTTAACCATGAGTGCCTTTCTATCACTGAAACCAACATGCGCGCAGACGCGCTATCAGATCTATTCTCTCGTATTGGTGCGGAAAAAATCTGGACTGGAATATCTGAGCAAGCAGCAATAAAATCTTATTTTGAAGAGTCGGACACTAGCAAAGTAGAAGCAAAGGCCCGAAAGAAACTAAATGACTTAATGGACATTCGAAATCGAATCGCTCATCCCTCAGGAGAGTTTGAATGGCCATCTACTCACACCATAAAGGATTACGTAAAATTTCTAAGACTTATTGCCAAGGCAATGGGAGAAATTATGTCTCTTTATGAAGTGACTCTATGTACGGCAGAGACTGCTCAATAAACGGCAAGTCCACTTGAAAAAGGGGGCAGATTTATTTTCTCCGTCATCCACTTTTACTGGTTTCGGCTTTACGCCGAGTTACTTTCTCTTTGCGCGCGCAAAGAGAAAGTAACCAAAGAGAAAGCGCGCCCGGCATCCGGGTTTCGCTGCGCTCAACTTCCCTCGCTCCGGCACTGCTCCGAGGGTCGTCACGGTGGGCCATCCATGGCCCATCGTTCCTCGTTTGGCATCCATGCCAAACGCCCCTCTCCACAGCACCTACGCTCGGCCTCCTGACGGGATTCGGGGATCGCGTTGTTTGGGATATTGGTGGGCGGCAAAGCAGAACGTAAAAGCATCGCGGGCAAGCCCGCTCCTACGGTTTGTCCTGCGTTATCACAGACGACGCCAAACGCCCCATCAGGAGGCCGAGTGGAATCGTTGCGTAAGGGGTTGAGCGGCATGGATGCCGCGAGAGTCGCGATGGGCCAGGGATGGCCCTTCGCGGCGGGCCCCTGGAGCAATGATGGAGCGAGGGAACCCGACGAAGTCGGGCCGGATGCAAGGGGCAAGACCTCTTGGTTACTTTTGGCGGGGCCGGCCATCCGGGCGTCTGCCAGAAGTGACCCGCCGTAAGGGCGGAACCGTTGGACCAGACAACATATAAGCGGCGTCTGAACACAACTTGGGCCGTTTAAAAACGACAACGGCCCATGGCTAACACTCAGTTCGAAACCTGCTCCAAGAAAATCAGCTGCAATGGCTCACTGAGCAAATCATCAGCCGTAGCGGAAAACCGCTGAAAATACGGCGTCGCAAAATGCGCATCCAGCGCCGCCTGGTCCTTGAACGCCTCACGCATATAGAACGTGCCCGGCTCATCCCGTCGCTCAAACAACACGTAATCCAGGTTGCCCGGCTCGGCCCGCGTCGGTTCGATCAGGGTCAGCAAGCCGGCTTTAAGCGCCTCTTGTTTACCGGGTTTGGCTTTGAGTACAGCAAGGGATACCAGTGGTTTATTCATGGTGTTGGCTCTTTCAAGGGGTTGGCTTGCACATCCGGCGACGGCAGTGAACATCAGCGCACACAGCCAATAACCTAAGTGTTTGATCGGAGGTTTCATCGTTATCACTCGCTGTGGACTGGGCTCATCCTTGTCGATCCCGCCACGAAGAAACACCGACAAAACGCGCTAACACTTTCTTCCACAGCTTGAAAATGAAGCACCCAACATCACCATTACCCTGATTTAAGCCATCAATCAGCGCCCTTGAATGAAGAACAGCCAGTAGCCCGGACAACCGCAGCAACGGTGGATGAACACAGCGTCATCCACCCTAGGGGACTAACGCTTTACGCAGGCAAACAACGCATTTCCGGAAACGCCATCCCACGGGATAAGTTTCTGGTAGTCATGCTCAAACACATGCACGTCAAAGTACGGCTGCAACAACGCCTGCAACTCCACAAAGCCCACCGCCACCATCGGGTGTTCGTCGCGCCACACCAGGGTTTCACCGGCCGTGGCCTTTTCGATGCGCAGCCGTAACACCTGCTGCTCACCTTCGCCGGCGTAATGCCAGCCGGAACTGAAGGTGAACTGGCCATCTGCGTACTCAGCGCTGTGTGCGGTAAACAGGCTGTTGTCGATTTTGCCCTTGTCGACCACGTTGAAGCAGAACAGCCCTTCAACCTCAAGCGCCGCATAGGCGCTGGCGATGCAGGCTTTTAGCCGCTCAATGCCGCCGCTGTAATGGATGGAATAGAGAAAGCAGGTGATCAGGTCTTGCGGCTCGCTCACGGTGAACGCGCACATGTCCTGCACCGCAAAGTGCGCCTGCGGGCAGCGGATGGCGGCCTTGTCGAGCATCGGCTGATTAATATCCAGGCCGCTGCTGATGTAGCCGGCTTCAATAAAATGCTGCACATGCGGCCCCGTTCCGCAGGCCAGGTCGAGGTGGCGGCTGCCGGCATTGCCGAACAGCTGCTGCAGCCGATGAATGCAGTGGCTTTGCGCCTGGTAGTCGATATCGGCGCACATCAGATCGTAATAATCGGACAGGTCGGTGTAGAGAGCATTGATGGACATAGTGACCTGATGATGGGCGAGCCGCTGTGGCGGGCGCGCATCATAGCCCAAGCGTGGTCATCGCCTTACAGATCCTGCCCAAAGGCCGCCCTCCGCTCGCACGCGCATGCAAACACGTCCCGCCGAGGACGGTACAATGCCGCCCTTGCCGACCGCCCACTTGCGCCCGCCCGGAGCCAGACTGACGATGTTCACCCTTGTACACCTGAACACCCCTCCGCCCGAGTCGCTGAAAAGCCAGGTGCTGCAGATGGTGGTGGACTACTTCAGCGATATCAGCCCGGTGTCGCTGACGCCCAGCAACCCGCTGTATCAGCTGTACCAGTATGTGATCGGCTACGAAATGCACCTGTACCTGCAGGCCATGGACAGCACCCTCAACAGCCGCGCGCAGTTGCTGCTGGCGCTTGATGACGTGGACCCGTCCCAGGTGCTCGGTTTTGCGCTCTATCTGCCCGCCCAGGATGATCCCGAGGCCTGCACCCTGGCCTACATGGCGGTGCGGGCTAACCAGCGTCGTCGCGGGATTGCCCGCGCCCTGCTGCAGCAGATGGTCGCCCAGTACCCGCACGCTGAACTGGCCTGCGTCGCCAGCAAGGTTTCAACCTTCGAGGCCATGGGGTTTCAAGTGCTGGCCGCGCAGGGGCCACAGGTGCTGATGAACACCCGCAGCCAGCGTTCGGACGGTTTGGTGGCGGTGCAGGACCTGGCGCCGATCTTCCGCTCCACCGAAGTCCAGCAAATCCACGCCTACCTGGTGAAACAACACGGCAAGCGCGCCATGAGCGATGCCGAGAAGCAGCGCGACCGCCTGCTCGACCAGATGGCCCAGCACGCGCAAGCGCTGGTACGCGAGCGATTGACCGTACATTGATTAAGCGCAGCAGGCCTGGGCAGGCACAGACCAACCGCGTGCGGAGAGCTACCATAGCGTTAGCGAACCGCGCAAACAGGGCAGTATATTCACGGCCATGACGTCAAACCCGCACCTGCCTCACGACAAACTACTGGATCTGCTGCTGGACGTTGTCTGCGTAGTGGATGTAGAAGGCCGCTTTCTGTCCGTCAGCGCTGCCAGCGAACGGGTTTTTGGCTACCGCCCCGAAGAAATGGTCGGCCGTACCGCCTTTGAACTGATGCACCCGGACGACCGCGCGGCTACCCGCGCGCTGGTCAAGCAGATCAATTCGGGCCAGCCCTCGCACGACCACGAGAACCGCTACATCCACAAAGACGGCCATATCGTGCACATCATGTGGTCTGCCCAGTGGCTGGAGGCCGAGCAAGTGCGCGTTGGTGTGGCGCGTGATATCACCCAACGCAAGCGGGCCGAGGCGGTGCAAGCGGCGTTGTATGCGGTCTCGGAAGCGGCTCACGCGGCGGGTGATCTGCACATGCTCTACGGCCGCGTGCATGAGGTGATGGCGCAGCTGCTGCCCGCCCGGCATTTCTGCGTGGCGCTGTATGACGCGGTGAGTGATCAGTTGAACCTGACCTATCAGGTCGAGCAATGCGCCACGCCCGCGGCCACCAGCCGCTTCTGTGCCGAGGTGATCCGCACCGGCAACGCTTTGCTGTTGACGCCGGAAACCGCCAACCAATGGCTTGCCCAGCATGAACCCGAGGCCGCGCCGCGCGCGCTGGACTGGCTCGGCGTGCCGCTGATCTCCGGCACCCAGACCATCGGCGCCCTGGTGCTGCAGAACCACAGCGCCAAGGAGCGCTACACCGAACAGGACCAGGCGCTGCTGCAGTTTGTCTCCAGTCAGGTGGCGACGGCGATTGAGCGAAAACGCACACAGTCGCGCCTGGAGTTTCTCGCCCAATACGACCAGCTGACTGAACTCTCCAACCGCACGCTGTTTCTCGACCGCCTGCGCAGCGCCTTGCAGCGCGCCAAACGCGACACGCTGCAGCTGGCGGTGCTCTACCTCGACATGGACAACTTCAAGCAGATCAACGACAGCTTCGGCCACAGCACCGGCGATCTGTTGCTGCAGGAAGTGGCGCGGCGTTTACGCCAGTGCGTGCGCGAGTCCGACACGGTGGGCCGCCTGGGCGGCGACGAGTTTGCGGTGATACTGGACAACATCGGCCGCCAGGAGGATGCGACCCTGGTGGCCGAGAAGATTATTACCGCCCTCAGCGCGCCCTACCTGCTGGATGGGCACCGCTTGCTCAGCGCGCCAAGCCTGGGCATCGCGGTGTACCCCGAACACTGCCAGAACGAATTGCAGCTGGTGCAGTTCGCGGATGAAGCCATGTACGTGGCCAAACGCAGTGGCGGCAAACGTTATGTCGTGGTGGAGAAACCGTAGACATAGTGCTTGGCGGCTCTCTCACCGGAGAGTCGCCCCTTCACTAAAGCCATACAGACGCGCGCCGTCAGCCTGCCGGGCTGAGCATCTCGATCTCACGAATATCGAAATCCCTGCGCAGGTATTCCATGCGCCGCTCATGAAATTCGCGCATATGCGGCAAGGCGCTATGGGTGGCCAAGTGCGCCCGTGACTGCCAGACCTCATAGAAGATAAACAGCGTCGGGTCCTGTTGGTCACGCAGCATGTGGTAAGCGATGCAGCCAGGCTCCGCGCGGCTGGGTGCAACATACGCACGGAACAGCGCCTCGAACTCGGCGGCTTTTTCCGGGCGGGTATGGGCGTGCAGGATAAATCCGTAGTAATCAGCCATCGTGGGCTCCTGGCAGGGTGGGTTTAGTTACCCTACAACAACCAAACTTGGCCTATTCATGCGTTTTAGTCACATGTCATTTGCCCGCCAACGGCTGTTTCGACTCGCCTGCACGACCTAGCATGCGGCCATCATTTACCGAGGCCCCTGCCATGAAGAAGATTCTGCTGCTCAACGGCGGTAAACAGTTCGCCCACTCCGACGGCCGCTACAACACCACCCTGCACGACACCGCGCTGGCCTTTCTTGACCGCGCCGGCTTCGACCTCAAGCACACCCACATCGACAGCGGTTACGACATCGCCGAGGAAGTGCAGAAATTTCTCTGGGCTGACGTGATCATCTACCAGATGCCCGGCTGGTGGATGGGCGCGCCCTGGACGGTGAAAAAGTACATCGACGAGGTGTTTACCGAAGGCCACGGCAGCCTCTATGCCAGCGACGGCCGCACCCGCTCGGACGCCTCGCAGAAATACGGCAGCGGCGGCCTGATCCAGGGCAAGCAGTACATGCTGTCACTGACCTGGAACGCCCCGCAGCAGGCCTTCGATGACCCGAGCGACTTCTTTGAAGGCAAAGGCGTGGACGCCGTCTACTTCCCATTCCATAAGGCCAACCAGTTCCTCGGCATGAGCGCCCTGCCGACCTTCCTCTGCGTCGACGTGATGAAGCGCCCGGCCATCGAAACAGATATCGCCCGCTACGAAGAGCACTTGGCGCGGGTACTGGGCTAAGCAGCCGGCCTTAGGGGCAGAGCGGCAAAGCCAGCAGCTGCGCCACAACCCAACTGACCAGGTACACGCCCAGGCCGAACACCAAATGGGTAACCAACGCACGCAATCTGACCTGCCAGGGATTGGCCATCCGCGAGGCCGCCAGGCCCATGCCGAACCCTGGCTGCATCAGCAGCAACGGCGCCGCCACGCTGACAACACCCAGCAGCAATGCCGGTAGCAGCGTTGGTCGGCACAGCCACTGCGGCCCGACTAGCGCCACAAACAGGCTGACAAAGGCCACGCCGATCAGGTAATGGCTGCACCAGCCCAGCAGCCGCTCGCCACGCACGGGCTGTGCCTTGCCGATGGCCCCATGCTGGAAACGGCCATGACGCATATGCCCCAGCCAGCGGCCGACCAATGCGTAGTCCAGCGAGGCAACGCCGAACACGCGCCGCCGCGCCAGCGCCCAGGCATCCATCAGCAGCGTTGCGCCCACGCCGACCAAGAGCACGTGCAGGATCAATTGACTGTTCATATCCACCTCTTTTGCTTTGTCTGAAAGGCTGTTTTCATAAGCCTGCCAGTTCAAGTCAACTTGAGGTCAAGGATGAAAGAGATGGATATCGGTAAAGTCTCGCGCTGGTCAGGTTTACCAGCATCGACCCTGCGCTATTACGAAGAGAAAGGCCTGATCCGCTCCATCGGCCGCAACGGCCTCAAGCGCGTGTTCAGCGACTCAGTAATCCAACGCCTGGCACTGATCGCCCTCGGCCGTGAGGCGGGGTTTTCCCTGGATGAAATCGCCACCATGCTCGCCGCAGGCTCCCAGCCAGCGATTGACCGCGCGCAACTGCAAGCCAAGGCCGACGAGCTGGACCGCAGCATCAAACGCCTCAGCGCCATCCGCGACGGCCTGCGCCACGCCGCCTCCTGCCCGGCAGAAAACCACCTGGAGTGCCCTAAGTTCCAGCAACTGATGAGCCTGGCCGCACGCACCACAGCCAGGAGCCGGGTTCATCCGCCGATCAAGTAACGGATTTGATCGGCATTACCGCCCTTACGGCGCGCCAAACAGCGCCGTCCAGTAGATCCCGGCATCGCTTTTCGGGTCGTTGGCGTAAGCCGCGCCCAATTCGCTGAACTGCGGGTTCATCAGGTTGGCGCAGTGCCCCGGGCTGGCCAGCCAGCCGGCGATCACTTTGCTGGCGGTATCAAGCCCGGCAGCGATGTTCTCGCCGACACGTTGGCCACTGTAACCCGCCAGCTCCGCACGATCGCCGGGGGTGCGGCCATCAGGGTCTTGGTGGTCAAAGAAGTTGCCGTTTGCCATGGCGCGGCTGTGGGCTTCGGCGGTACTGCCCAGGGTGGCATTCCAGGTCAGCGGCGCGGCGGCGGCAAAGGGTTGATTACCGCACTGACGCGCGGTGCTGCGCGCACTGTTGAGCTGCTCAAGCAGCTTCTGCCCTTCCGCCTGCCAGTCGCCCAGGCGTGCGGTGAGCAGCGGTCGAGCCAGCAGAATACGCCACTCACGGCCCTGCTGATTGACGCCGATATCGACAAACTGCGGGTCCAGCACAATCGTGCAGAAGCTCTCCCGCAACACGGTCAGCGCCGCCGCCGCGTCACGCGGACCGGACAGGCTGATGGCCTGCACGTTGACCATCGGGTAGCCGGCGGCGCTCATCGCTTGCTGCAGATCCCCCGCACGTCCTACCGGTTGCACCAAGCGTGGATCTGCCGTCAGCGGCGGCAGCTCGGCAGAAGCCTGCTCGCCACACCGCTGCACTTCGCTGCGGTAGCTGTTGATCAGCCCAACCAGTTGCGCGTCCTCGGCGGCTTGTGCACCCGCAGCGCACAACAGCGCCAACCCCGGGGCGACGATCGCCCGAATAAAACCCTTGCTAGCCATAATCCCCCTCGACCTGAACAGGCTCACTGGCATGCCCATCAATGTGTTCGGGTGATCTTGGCGCACCTCGCGCGTTGAAACCAGCCCAATGCGCTGGACGCCCGACGGCAATATCAACGGCTGAATGCTTAGACGTAAATACTGACGCCGCCCCTGGCCTGCAGCCAATCACGGTAGGTGGTCAACGACTCTGTCTGTTTGTCGCCGTTATAACCCACAAAGCTGTCGGTCTTGTCCAGGCCGGCGTCGACCAGCTTGTTGATTTGCGCCAGCAGTTTGGCCGCATCGTCACGGTCCAGTTCAGCGACATCCGGCAAGGCAATTTTCGACGTATCGCTGGCCTGCTCGGTTACCGGGCGGAAGCGATCACTGGCAATCGCGTTACTGGCACCGCTGCTTTCAGCGTTCATCGCGCGCAACAATCCGCCGCGGCTGTTGGCCACCATGCCGCTGGCAAATCGGCGAATTTCCGCAAGCGGGTCAGTGGCCGCAGCGGGTTTTTCCTTGCTGTTGGCACTGGCCGCAGCGCCATCCGACGTGGGTTTGGCGGTGTTGGCAAAATAGCTCGCCAGCGGCGAGTTGTTGGAAATACTGGTCATGGCGAATCCCTGCATAGGTCAGCTAGCAGGCATTTCTGCAGAATATGGGCCAACCACCTACACGCCAGTAAAACCGGGCTTTCTGTCCACTCAGCCTTGAACGAAGAGGAAACGCTTTGCCGCCTCAGGCAGGCTGTTGCCGCTGGCAGGCAGCGCACCACTTAGTGAGGCCCTGAAACGACAGCGCCCCCGCAGAAACCTACGGGGGCGCGTGTGATGGGTTGATGGGCAGCCAGCCTGGCCGGTTGCCCGTGACGTTTACCTAGACAGCGCGCAGACGTTCCTCGGCGAGGAAGTCCTCTTCCAGCAATGCGTCCTGACCAGGAATATCGTTCGCCTCATCGGCGTGCAGTGGCGTGACGCGCTTGCTGCGCAGTTTGCCGAATTGATGCTCAAGGGCGTGGTGCAGTTTTTCGATGGAGCCGTCGATGGCCTGTTCCAGTGACTCGGCCTTGTGGGTGACGGAAATAGGTTGCAGGCCTTTTGGCCGTGCTTCGATCTGGCAGCGTTTGTCGTGCGCGCCGGCTTTGGCGCCGTTGTCGTCATGCAGATGGACAACGATGCGGGTCAACTCGTCATCGAAGCGCTCCAGTTTGCTGGAAACACTGGCACTCACCCACTCAACCAGACGAGCACTGCCTTCGATGTGGTTATCGCTGTGAACTTGGATTTGCATAAAGCTTTCCTTCTTCAACTGTTCGCGAAAGCGTCGCCAAGCAAGGCGACATCTCCAGCCTACGCCACTAAGCCCCCCTGTAGGCAACCCCTAAGACGTTGGTCGCAGCCACAAATGTGCAATATTCATACTGTAGAAGTGCTCAAACCCTTGCCCCCCGTGAGTTACAAGACTAGGGCTGCAAATCAAACAAAATTTTTCCGCTTTCCATGTCGCCCGGCATGGAGAAATGCTCGTGGGCGATCAACCATTGCCCTCCCAGCAGGCGGAAACACTGGCTGACGCGCATCCAGCTGCTGTGCAATACGCCCTGGTCATCGGTTCCGCCGCAGTGGAACAGGTAGTGCACCACGGCCAGCTCGCCACTGAGCAAAAAGCTCGGCTGATGAATCTCGAACAAGCCCGGGCCGGGGCACGTTTCCATGCAAGCCTGCCAGTGTGCCTGATAGGCCGCACGGCCAACAAAGCGCAGCGGGCCAATGGCGTCGTAGGCCACCACATCCTCGGCGTAGTGGCGCATGATCTGGCTGACATCCTTGCTGCGGCAGGCGGTGGCCCAGGAGTCCAATTGCTGTTGAATCTGTGCTTGAGTGCTGCTCATTTCGACGCTCCTTGCTCTCGTGGTGGGGTCAAACCTGCAGCTCGCGCACCGGGCGGACTTCCACACAACCGAAGCGCGCCGCCGGAATATGCCCGGCCAGCTGGATGGCTTCGTTCAGGTCGCGGGCCTCGACCAGATAGAAACCGGCCAGCTGCTCTTTGGTTTCGGCAAACGGCCCATCGGTGATCGACCGCTTGCCGCCGCGCATGCGCACCGTGGTGGCTGTCTGCACCGATTCCAGCGCTTCGGCGGCGAGCATGCGGCCGCTCTGCGCCACCGACTCGGCGTAGGCGAAACACTCCTCGTCACGCGGGCTGTCGGGCGAGTGATGAAGCGCATGCTCGTTGCTGTAGACCAAGCACGGGAATTTCATGGCGTTCTCCGGGGATGCGGCGCGGTTACTGACTAATCTATCGGCGCAGCGCTGAATCGACAGCGCCGTCCAAAATATTTTCAGGCCCGACCAACGGTAGCCAAGCTGCGCTTATCCGCCAGGCGGTTATCGGCTTAGCCGGTCGGCAACTCGTCCAGGCGCATCTGCAGAAACTGCCGATCAGCGCCCTGCTGCGCCAGTTGCAATGCCCGCTGATAGGAATCACGGGCAGGCTGGACGCGGCCCAGGCGGCGATTGAGAAGCGGCGCGTCATCGACCAGGTCGAAATCGCCCAGCAGATAGATCAGGGTGGGCAGCACGCGCGCGATTCATCGCGGTAGAGCTGCGCCAGCAGAGCTGGCAAGGCGGCAGAATGGTCCATTGCATTGCACTCCATAACGGCAGTGGCTGCGTGATGCACCTGCCGCGCAGCAAGAACCATTTCACACTAGCGCATCAAGCGCGCTTCAGCTTTTCAACCGATAACCGGTCTTGAAGATCACGCCCACGGCCAGAATGCACAGCAGCAGAAAGCCGAGAATCATCGCCAGGCTGAGGCCGACGTTGACGTCGGACACGCCGTAGAAACTCCAGCGGAATGCACTGATCAGGTACACCACCGGGTTGAACAGCGTCACCGTCTGCCAGGCCGGTGGCAGCATGCTGATCGAGTAGAACGCGCCACCGAGGAAGGTCAGCGGCGTGACGATCAGCGCCGGCACCACCTGCAGCTTCTCCCAGCCATCGGCCCACACGCCGATGATGAAGCCGAACAGGCTGAAGGTCAGCGCGGTCAGCACCAGAAACGCCAGCATCCACAGCGGGTGGAGAATCTCGAAATCGACGAACAGCCGCGCGGTAATCAGGATCACCAGGCCAAGAATGATCGACTTGGTGGCTGCTGCGCCGACATAGCCAATCAGGATTTCCAGGTAGGACACCGGCGCCGACAGCAACTCGTAAATGCTCCCCGAATACTTAGGCATGTAGATGCCGAACGAGGCGTTGGAAATGCTCTCGGTCAGCAGCGCCAGCATGATCAGCCCCGGCACGATAAACGCCCCGTAACTGACGCCCTGCACCTGGGTCATGCTCGAACCGATGGCCGAACCGAACACCACGAAATACAGCGAGGTGCTGATCACCGGGGTAGCAATGCTCTGCAGCAGGGTGCGCCAGGTGCGCGCCAGCTCGAACAGGTAGATGGCACGGATTGCGTAGAAATTCATGCGCGCGACTCCTTGACCAAAGACACAAAGATTTCTTCCAGCGAACTCTGGCTGGACTGCAAATCCTTGAAGTCGATGCCGTGTTGGGCGAGGTCCTTGAGCAATTCGGCGATGCCGGTGTGCTCGCTCTGGGTGTCGAAGGTGAACACCAGCACGCGGCCCTCGTCGCTCAGTTCCAGCGGGTAACGCGCCAGTTCGGCGGGGATGCTCGCCAGGGGCTGTTGCAGTTGCAGGGTCAGCTGCTTCTTGCCGAGCTTGTGCATCAGTGCCTGCTTGTCTTCCACCAGAATGATCCGCCCCTTGCTGATCACCCCGATGCGGTCGGCCATTTCCTCGGCCTCTTCGATGTAGTGGGTGGTGAGGATGATGGTCACACCGCGCTCACGCAGACGGCGCACCATGTTCCACATATCGCGGCGCAGTTCGACATCGACGCCGGCAGTGGGCTCGTCGAGGAACAGAATCTGTGGCTCATGGCTCAGCGCCTTGGCGATCATCACCCGACGCTTCATGCCGCCGGACAACTCGAAAATCTTCGCGTCACGCTTGTCCCACAGCGACAGGTCCTTGAGCAGTTGCTCCAGATAGGCCGGATTGGGCTTTTTGCCGAACAGGCCACGGCTGAACTTCACCGTCGCCCAGACGGTTTCAAACACATCGCTGACCAGCTCTTGCGGCACCAGACCGATCTGCGAGCGCGAAGCGCGGTAGTCCTTGATGATGTCCTGACCGCCCACCAAGACCCGTCCGCCGCCTGGGTTGACGATACCGCAGATAATGCTGATCAGGGTGGTCTTGCCCGCACCATTGGGGCCGAGCAGCGCAAAGATTTCGCCGGGGCGAATGTCCAGGTTGATGTCCTGCAGCGCCGGATGGCCGCTGGCGTAGGTCTTGCTCAGCTGTTGAATCGAGATCACCGCTTGCACAGAACCTCCTGCTCTGGGGAAAAGCGCAATTGTAGGGAAGTTGGCCGGGCTTGCGGAAATGCTGATGCAGTAACCTGTACGGATTGAGCAGCCCAACGTTGAGCTACAACGGATACGGCTGCTAGGCTGACCCGAGTTTTATGCAGACAAGGAAATACACCATGGCTCTTCGTCACGCCCTCGCCGGCCTCAGCCTCCTCGCCCTACTGGCAGGTTGCAGCTCACAGCAGCCCGCCCAACCAAGCGCCGAAATCAGCGGCGACTGCAATGTCGAGCAGGTTCATGGCGTACTCGGTCAGACCGCCAGCAGCGAGCTGATCGAGCAGGTGCAGCAGCGGGCCAACGCCAAAACCCTCCGCGTGCTCGCCCCCGGCGACGCCGCAACCATGGATTACAACCCGCAGCGTTTGAATATCGATATCGATGAAAGCGAAGTGATCATTCGCCTGACGTGCGGTTGAGCGCCCCTCGGTTAACTAAGCCCCACAGACCGGGCATACTGGCGCACCTGTAAACCAGTCGGCCGCCCGTTTTCATGCGTATTCACGTCACCTTTATCGACCGCGTTGGCATCACCCAGGAAGTGCTGGCGCTGCTCGGTGGGCGCAATCTCAATCTGGATGCGGTAGAGATGGTGCCGCCGAACGTCTATATCGACGCGCCGACCTTGAGCCCCGATGTGCTCGACGAGCTGCGCGAGGCGCTGTTCAAGGTGCGTGGCGTACAGGCGGTGACCATCGTCGACATCCTCCCGGGCCAGCGCCGGCATCTGCAACTCGACGCCCTGCTCGCGGCCATGACCGACCCAGTGTTGGCGGTCGACAGCCAGGGCCGCGTGTTGCTGGCCAACCCGGCGCTGATCGAACTCTGTGGCCAACAGCCTGATGGTCTGGGCATTGGTGAATTGTTCGCCGACAACGATCTGCACCAGGCGCTGCTCGACCAGGGTTTCCGCCTGCCGATGCGTGAGGTCACGCTCAAGGGCCAGGCCCTGCTGCTGGATGCGCAGCCAATCACCGAAGGCGTCGACGGCGGCGCGCGGCAACTGGCCGGCGGCCTGCTCAGCCTGTATGCGCCGAGCCGCATCGGCGAACGCCTGGCGGCGCTGCACCACGACCATGCCGAGGGCTTCGACTCGCTGCTCGGTGACTCCGCACCGATTCGCAGCCTGAAGACCCGCGCCCAGCGCGTCGCCACCCTCGATGCACCGCTGCTGATCCAGGGTGAAACCGGCACCGGCAAAGAGCTGGTGGCGCGCGCCTGTCACGCCATCAGCACGCGACGCACCGCGCCATTTCTCGCGCTTAACTGTGCGGCATTGCCGGAGAACCTCGCCGAAAGCGAACTGTTCGGCTACGCCCCCGGCGCCTTTACCGGAGCCCAGCGCGGCGGCAAGCCGGGGCTGCTGGAACTGGCCAACCAGGGCACGGTATTTCTCGATGAGATCGGCGAAATGTCACCGTACCTGCAGGCCAAGCTGCTGCGCTTTTTAAGCGATGGTACTTTCCGCCGGGTCGGCGGCGAGCGTGAGGTCAAGGTCAATGTGCGCATCCTCAGCGCCACCCACCGTGACCTGGAAAAGATGGTCAACGAGGGCGCGTTCCGCGAAGACCTGTTTTATCGCCTCAACGTGCTCAACCTGGAAGTGCCACCGCTACGCGAGCGCGGCCAGGACATCCTGCTGCTGGCGCGGCACTTTATGCAGCAGGCCTGCGCGCAGATCCAGCGCCTGCCCTGCCGGCTGACACCGGATACCTACCCGGCGCTGCTGGGCAATCGCTGGCCGGGCAATGTGCGCCAGCTGCAGAACGTGATCTTCCGTGCTGCGGCGATCTGCGAAAGCAATCTGGTGCAGATCGATGATCTGGATATCGCCGGCACCGCAGTGGCTGCGCAGCAGGCCGAGGGCGAAGTCAGCAGTCTGGAAGCGGCAGTGGACCAGTTCGAAAAAGCCCTGCTGGAAAAGCTCTATCCCAGCCATCCCTCGACCCGGCAACTGGCGACCCGTCTGCACACCTCGCACAGCGCGATTGCCATGCGTCTGCGTAAATACGGGATTCCGGGCAAACCGTAAATACGCGGCTCAGAATGTACCGTGTCGCCCCGTACCATCCTTGAAGCGCTGTGCGCCGGCCTGGGTTTCGCCACTGGCAATCACCGCCATGCCGCCGGCAAACTCGTTGCCCAGCGCCTGCACAAAAGGAAGATCCCACTGCGCATAAGCGCTGGCGCGGTCAGCGAGCATGCAGCGTTGTGGGAAGCCGGCAATCTCCAGTGCCAGTTGCTGCGCTACAGCCAGCGCGCTACCGGCTGCGACCACCCGATTGACCAAGCCCATGCTCAGCGCTTCCTCAGCCAATACCGGGCGACCGGTGAGAATCATATCCAGCGCGCGGCCCTGGCCGATAATCCGTGGTAACCGCACGGTGCCACCGTCAATCAGCGGCACGCCAAAGCGCCGGCAGAACACCCCAAGTACGGCGTTATCGGCCATCACCCGTAGGTCGGCGAGCAGCGCCAGCTCCAGGCCACCGGCCACCGCATGGCCTTCGATGGCGGCAATCAGCGGTTTGCTCAGCTGCATGCGGCTCGGCCCCATCGGCCCATCACCCTCGGTTTCCAGGCGATTGGCGCGCTCAGCGCCTGCGGCCACCGCACCCAGATCAGCGCCCGCGCAGAAAGTCCCACCCGCGCCAGTCAACACCGCCACCCGCGCCTGTTCATCCGTTTCAAAAGCCCGCAATGCCGCGGCCAGTGCCTCAGCCGTCGGCCGGTCGACTGCATTGCGCACCTCAGCGCGGTTGATGATCAGGGTAGTGACCGGGCCGTTTTTTTCGATAATGACGCGCATAACCTGCTCCCTAAAAAGCCGAAGGCCGGCATTTAGCCGGCCTTCACCTTAAAGCCCTGCGCGGTGGAAATCAGCCTGCTGACCGATCTCCCCGCCAGAGTGGCGCAATCAGAGGGCGAACTTCTGCAGGTTGGCCATCATCTCTTTCATCGCTTCGATATTGTCCTTCGGATGGGCCGCGCCCTCGAAGTCGCAAATCTGCGCGAAGTTGGCCGCCACATCTTCCGGGCTGTAGCCTTCACGCGGATCGAAGCCAGCACCCAGGCTGCGCTCCCAACGCACTTTGCCCATCCAGCCACCGCCGACTTCGAACAGGCCGGAGGTTTCTTCGCAGGCGTTGCTCGCCAGGTACACCACCAGCGGGCTGACCAGCTCAGGCTTGAGCTGCTCGAACACCTGCGGCGGGATCAACCCTTCGGTCATGCGCGTGCCGCCGGTAGGGGCAATGGCGTTAACCAGGATGTTGTTCTTGCGCCCTTCGAGGGCCAGGGTGCGGGTCAGGCCGTACAGGCCGAGCTTGGCCATGCCGTAGTTGGACTGGCCGAAGTTGCCGTAAATGCCCGACGTGGATGCGGTGAAAATCACCCGACCATAACCCTGCTCACGCATGTGCGGCCAGGCGGCACGGGTGACCTTGTAGGCCCCTTCGACGTGGACTTTGTAAACCAGGTCCCAGTCGGCGTCTTCCATCTTGTGGAAAGTCTTGTCGCGCAGAATGCCAGCGTTGTTCACCACCACATCGATGCGGCCAAAGGTGTCCAGGGCGCACTGCACGATCTTCTCACCGTCAGTCACTGAGTCGTGGTTGGCCACAGCGGTACCGCCCGCTGCGCGGATTTCCTCAACCACCTTATCGGCCGCCGAGGCATTGGCGCCTTCACCGTGGGTGCTGCCGCCCAAGTCATTCACCACTACCTTGGCACCGTGTTTGGCGAACAACAGCGCATGGGCGCGGCCCAGGCCGCCGCCGGCACCGGTGACGATTACAACCTGATCTTGAAAACGGATGGCGTCGCTCATGCAGCATTCCTCGGCAGATTAACAATGCGCCGAGTGTCCAGCAGTCGCGCTCTGGTCACAATAGCTACGCGCAGCGCTGAATGGTGCGCAATAAAGCAGCGGGATAGTCAGGCCGGGCGGATCAGGCTCAAGTGGTTGTAAAGATGCAGCACATGGGCCTGGGCGTAATCGGCATGGCTAAGAACGCCATAGGCAAAGTGCGGCTGCAGCTCGCCCTGATACGCAGCGAAATCGGCAAAGGCTTGCTGCAAACGCTGTAGCGCGTGGGCTTGCGTGGCTGGCGCATTCAGCGGGGCCGCGCCGGGAATGGCCTCATTCAGCGGATGACGCATCGCCCCACGCGCGGCAAATACGCTAAAGGCCAGCGGGCCAACGCTGCTACGGAACCAACCCGGCTTGAGTTCGGGATAACCGCTGATGGAATACTCGATGCTCTGCGCACAATGGTTGAACACTTCGGCCGGGCTCCAACCCTTGAGGCTGCGCAATGGCTGATCGACTAAACCGGCCAAAAGCTGCTGGGCCGCATCCAGGCTGACTGCGGCTGGCGCCTCGCCGCTGGGCAATGCCCAGAACCCAGCCCCCAGAACCGCCACACCGCCGAGGGCGGCACCTTTCAGGACAGTACGTCGTTGCATTATGTGGCCTCCAGCCCTTCACGAAATTGCAGGTAATGCGCCAGCACCTGAGCTGGGGCCTCGGTCTGCGGATAATGACCAATGCCGTCCAGCAGCACAGTGTCCGGCTGGGGGATCAGCTCGCGGTAACGCGCCACCATATGCGCCCCGGAAATCGGGTCAACTGCGCCATCGATCACCCGCATCGGCACCGCCGTGGCCTGCATCGCCGCCACCCAGCGGTCGCGGTTGATGCGGCGCTCGGGCATATAACGGATCAAGCGGTGCATCACCGCCGGGCCGTTATGGGCGGCGATCAGGCTCCAGAAGTCATCCAGTTCACGCTCACTGGGCTGGGTCTGTGGGCCGAACACTTTGGCAAAACTCTGCGCCAGCTTCTGGCGGCTGAATAACCGGCCAATCAGCGGGCCAATGGGGCTAAGCAGCAGCTTTTGCACCAGTACCGGATGATGGGTTTCCGGAAACAACCCGCCATTGAGAAAGACACAACTGGCGAGTTGTACGCGCCCGTTCTGATGCCGTGCCAGCAGCTCTTGCGCCACGCTGTCGCCGTAGTCGTGGGCCAGCACATGCACTGACTGACCAATCCCCAGATGCGCCAGCAGCGCCTGCTGCAGATCAGCCTGTTCCAGCAGGCTGTAGGCATGTCCACGGGGTTTGGCCGAGTCGCCAAAGCCAAGCATGTCGCAGGCAATCACCTGGTAGCGCTCAGCCAGCGCAGCCCACAGGTAATGCCAGTCCCAGCTGGCGGTCGGAAAGCCGTGAATCAGCAACAGCGGCTCGCCCTGACCGGCCGTCCAGTAGCGGATGCCATGGCCGTTAAAGCTAAAGGTCTGCCCCGCACTGCGCCAATCCGCCAGGGCAATCCCTGGCAGCGCCGTCATGCTGCGTAACCTGGCATCTGTTGATCGAGCTTGCGCAGCAGCGCCGGCCACGGCAGTGCGCCGCCCATGCCCTGCGGACTTTTCATCACGCCGGCAATCATCGCCCGGGCACCGTCGAGGACCTGTTGCGGGATATGGATCAGCTCCGCCCCGCCACTCTGCGCCATCACCTGAATCTCGCAGGCGCGCTGCAGGGTAAACATGCCGAGGAAGGCATCGGCGATGCTGCCGAAAGCGGTAAGCAAGCCATGGTTGGGCAGGATCATAAAGTTCTTGTCGCCCAAATCCGCCTGCAAGCGCGACTTCTCGTCATGGTTCAGCGCCACGCCTTCATAGCCGTGATAGGCCAGGCTGGCGAGAACGAACAGCGACTGCTGCGACAGTGGCAGCAAACCCTGCTTCTGCGCCGATACAGCAATCCCCTGCGGAGTGTGGATATGCAGCACGCAACCAACATCGTGGCGCACCTCGTGCACGGCGCTGTGAATGGTGTAGCCGGCGGGGTTGATGTCGAACGGGCTGTCCATCAGCTTGTTGCCGGCGAGGTCGATCTTCACCAGGCTGGAGGCGGTGATCTCATGGAACATCAGACCATAGGGGTTGATCAGGAAGTCTTCGCTGCCGGGGATCTTCGCCGAGATGTGGGTGAAGATCAGGTCATCCCAGCCATACAGGGCAATAAGCCGGTAACAAGCGGCCAGGTCTACGCGGGTCTGCCATTCGGCAGCAGACACCTGATCCTTGAGGCTGACAACAGGCAGTGCGTGGGCAACGGTCATGATGAATTCCTCGGCTTTTGTTATTGAAGTGCCAAGGAGTCTAGCGAGGGATGCCGCAAAGGTGAGTCGCTCTAGCGGCCAGCATGGTGGCCTTGCAGGTCAAACCAGCTCGGGATGCAGCTGCGCCAGCATGGGCCAGTCGCAGTGGGCCTGAGGGTCATCGCTGAGCAACTGGAAGCCGGCGAAGTCGAAACCCGGCGTCACCGTACAACCCACCAGGGTAAACGCCCCGGTGCTGCGCGCCGCCTGCCAGGCATGTGCTGGCACTAAGCGCTGCGGCAGCTGACCGATGGCCACCGGGCCCAAGCGCGCACAGCGCACGGCATCGGACTGCTCGGCGACCAGCAGCTCCAGCGGCGCGCCTTCATAAAAGTGCCAGAGCTCGTCGGCATCCACCCGATGCCAACGGCTGACCGCGCCGGCGGGAAGCAGAAAGATGATCGCCGTGCCGCACAGACGGCCACCGTCAAGCTGTGCAGACGACTCATACAGGCGACGGTAATAGCCACCTTCCGGATGCGCCTGGAGTTGCAGCGCCGTGATCAGCTCTTGCGCGCGCGGGTGCATCAGCCGTGCAGCGCCACAATAAAGTCTGCCAGCCAGGGCTCGGCGTCGGTTTCTGGAGTCACGCTTTCGCTGCTGTCCAGGCGCAGCATCGGCTGCACTTCACGGATGCCCAGCTCGGCATACAGCTCGCGCACCAGCTCGCCACCACCGCAGAAGGTGTCGCCATAGCTGGAGTCGCCCAGGGCAATTACCCCGCCCGGCAGGCCACTCCAGGCCGGCAGATGATCACGAATGGCGTAGTACAGGGGCTGCAGGTTATCCGGCAATTCACCCATGCCGGTGGTCGACGTCACCGCCAGAAAAGCTTCAGGAGCAAACGCCTGAATGTCCGCCAGACTGGCGCGCGGGTTGTGCCAGGCCTCATGGCCGGCGGCCTTGAGCAGACGCTCAGCGTGGCGAGCAACTTCCTCAGCGGTGCCGTACACCGAGCCGGAAAGGATGGCGATTTTCATGCAGAACTCCGAAACAGTCAGAACCAAATCGATAAGCACGGCATTATGCCGCAAGTAGACAGACCGCCCGGATGTTTTAGAATGCAGCCGACATAGACTGGGAAATCGCCTCATGATCAACGCCAAACTGCTGCAACTGGTGATCAACGCCTCCAACGACGGCATCGTGGTGGCCGAACAGGAAGGTGACGACAACATCCTGATCTATGCCAACCCCGCCTTTGAAAAACTCACGGGTTACGCCAGCGAAGACATCCTTTATCAGGATTGTCGTTTTCTGCAGGCTGGCGACCGTGATCAAGCAGGCCTGGATGCCATCCGCGAGGCGGTCAAAGCCCACCTTCCGTGCCGACAGATCATCCGCAATTACCGCAAGGACGGCAGCCCGTTCTGGAACGAGCTATCAATCACCCCGGTGGTTAATGACGCCGACCAGCTGACCTACTACATAGGCATCCAGAAAAACGTCACCGAACAAGTGCTAGCCCAGGAACGGGTCAAAGAGCTGGAAGCCGAGATGGCCGTCCTCAAAGCCGAGCTGGCACGTTTGCAGGCGACGACCGGCACTAACTAATCCCCAGATCAGCGGTCACAACAGCTCCAGAGCTTGATATAGACCGCTCCCATGCAAGAACAAGCACTTCTGACTCAGGCCGAACTGGCCTTTATCCGCCAGCTGCATCAGCCCACGAACAGCGTGCCGCCCAGACAAACGGGCGTGCCGGTTGACCTGGGCAAACAGCTCAGCGAACTGCTGTCGCAGTGTGCGGCCAATGAACAGCTGAGCCTGCATGCGCACATCGCTAACCAGCACCTCACCTTCAACCTGCACCTTAGCCAGGATGAACGCAACGCACCCTGCCTGCAGCTCGGCGCGCCGCAGATCATCGATGAAGGCGAGATCAACCGTGCATGGCGCTCACTCCTGCCCGAGCCGTTACCGCTGTATAAGCCCAACACACAGCCGAGTGACCTGTGGATTCATCAGTTGTCTGCGAACGGTGCGCTGATCGAACACCGCGCACAGCGCAAGGCACCCAAGTGCTTTCACCTGGTGTTGCCCGTGGATGAACACGCACCGATTGCCGTATCGGGGATCTTTGTCCGCGAAACCGCAGACGGTCTGCTGGCCTATCAGCTGCTTACCCTCGACCCGCAAGGCGATGAGCAGCTGCGCCACTACATTTACCAGCAACACCTGCTACGCGAACAACAACCACAGGCACGCCACGGCTGAACAACGCCCGCAACTAACAGACAAAAAAAGACCCGCAATCAGGCGGGCCTAAAGTGCAGGCTAAAAGCCTGCAGCAGGGATAAAAAAATCCGATAGCCGAAAATGGGCGGAACTTGTGGCTATCGGATTGCGCAGTCGTTTTAGGCAGCAAATTCCTCATCGCTGAAGGCCATCAAGGTGGCTTTACCAGCTTTAACCTCGGCCAGCAGGCTGTCGGTTTCCGTCAGGATGCGCGCCATAAAGAAGTCTGCAGACTTCAGCTTGGCGCCATAAAAGGCTATTTCTGTGCTGCCTTCGGCAAGCTTGGATTTGGCCACCGCGGCCATACGTGCCCACATCCAGGCCAGGCTGGTGAGGGCGAACAGACGTAAGTAAGGTGTCGCTGCAGCACCCGCTTGCTCAGGATCTTTCATGCCTTCGGTGGCAATCCACATCGTGGCTTGCTGCAGTTGCTTGAGCGCACCACCCACGGCCATTACGTGATCAGCCTCGGCATGCGCCTTGAGCCAACCCTCGATAAGGGCGAAGTAATTGCGCACAGCACGTCCCCCACCCAGCGCTAGCTTGCGACCCACGAGGTCAAGCGCCTGAATGCCGTTGGTGCCTTCATAAATTCGTGTGATACGTGAATCACGCACCAGCTGCTCGATGCCCCAGTCCTCGGTAAACCCGGAGCCGCCCAGTACCTGCAGCCCTTCGTTAGCACTGTTGAAGCCTTCGTCGGTGAGGAAGGCTTTAACCACCGGCGTCAGCAACTGCACCAGATCATCGGCTTGCTCACGCACAGCTGGGTCTTCATGGTCATGAGCCACATCCTCGTGCAGACCAGTGAAGTAGGCCAGAGCGCGGCACCCTTCGATGGTCACCTTCTGGCGCAGCAACATGCGGCGTACGTCCGGATGCACGATGATTGGATCAGCAGGTTTATTAGCGGCTTTCGGGCCCGACAGCGAACGGCTTTGCAGGCGCTCTTTGGCGAATCCAAGGCTGACTTGGTAAGCACTTTCAGCAATACCAAGCCCCTGCATGCCCACCATCAAGCGCGCCGAGTTCATCATGGTGAACATGCACTTGAGGCCCTTGTTCGGCTCTCCAATCAGCCAGCCCTGAGCCCCTTCGAAGTTCATCACGCAGGTAGCTGAACCCTTGATGCCCATTTTGTGTTCCAGGCCACCGCAGAATGCCGGGTTGCGGCTGCCGTCTTCCAAGAACTTGGGCACCAGGAACAGTGAAATGCCTTTTACGCTGTCCGGTGCATCGGGCAGCTTAGCCAATACCAGGTGCAGGATGTTGTCGGCCAGATCGTGCTCACCGCCGGTGATCCAGATCTTGGTACCACTGATGGCATAGCTGCCGTCCGCCTGAGGTACAGCACGTGTACGGATCAAGCCCAGGTCGGTACCGCACTGTGGCTCGGTCAGGCACATGGTGCCTGTCCACTCACCGCTGATCAGTTTTGGCAGGTAGCGTTCCTGCAATTCACGGGCGCCGTGAGCGGTCAGCGCATTGATCGCGCCATGAGTCAGGCCTGGGTACATGCCAAGCGACAAGTTGGCCGAGCAAACCATCTCCTCAACCATCATGTTCAGCACATGGGGCAAGCCCTGACCGCCGAACTCGGGGGTACAGGCCAGTGCGGTCCAGCCGCCTTCGGCGAACTGTTGGTAAGCAGCGCGGAAACCGTCCGGTGCTTTAACCGATTTACTTTCCGGATCGTACTGACAGCCCTGTTTGTCACCAGGGCCATTGAGTGGGGCCAGTACGTTCTCCGCCAATTTGGCGGCTTCTTCCAGAATGGCGCCACCGAGGTCGTTTCCGAACTCGCGCTGACTAGGCAGCGACTGCAAGGTGGCATAAGCGTCGAGCACCTCGTCAAAAACGAAACGCATGTCACGAAGGGGTGCGCGGTATTGGGTCATGTTGCTGAGTCCTCAAGCTGTACGAATGGATACAAGCTATACACAAACAAACAATGTATAGCTTTTGTATAGCCTAAAGACCCAGATAGCAAGCAATTTTCTGTACAAGCTGTACAACTAATTAAAACCGACAGTAATTTCTGGGCACGCCAAAGCGCGACCACCCGCCGGGAGGCCGCCCAAATTCAGGGGTACTTAGTGGAGAAATCAGGTATCGAGGTGGCCCGCCAGAAACTGCTGCAGGCGGCGCTGCATCAGGCGGCCTTCATTACCCAAGCAGGCAATCGGTGAGCCGCTGAGACTTTCCTCGGCGAGGTCAGCACCGTCACCGGCCATCACCAGCGGACAATCCAGCGCCAGCGCAAGGCGCGAGAGCACTTTAGGCAGATCATCAGTGGGCGGCTGGTTGGAGAACAGCACGAGCGCCTGGGGCTGCATCTTTTCACAGATCAGCGTCAGCTCTTCCAACGGCTGACCCAGGCCCAATACGCTGACCGCCGTTTCGGCGCTACTCAAAAGCAACCCAGCCACCAGCAGCTCCAACTCGCGGCAGTGGCCCGGCAAGGCCGCCAGCAGCACACGCTCCTCAACCTGAGCGCGCAACACCTGCAGGCGCTGCAACGTACGTGCACGCAGGAAGGTGTCGAAAAACAGCCATTCGCTGGTCTGGCCGTATTCCTCCTGGCGCAGCAACAGCTCCTGCCACAGCGGCATCAGGATGTCCTGAAACACCACGGGCAGTGGATAGCTGGAGAAAATCTGGCCGTACAGTCGATCCAAGCGCACTTCATCAAAGGCACTGATGGCGCGGCGGAGCTGGGCTTGCCACTCGCCCCATTCGCTGGCACTGACTTCTTCATAGACTGGCGAGCTGGCTGATTTGATCGAACTGCTTTTGGCCAGAATCTTACCGACCTTGCTAACTGCAACGCCGCGCTCGATCCACGCCAGGATGCTGCGCACCGACTCGATATCGACCTGTGAATACAGACGATGACCGCTGTCGGTGCGCGTCGGCTGGATCAACCCATAGCGCCGCTCCCAAGCCCGCAGGGTGACCGGATTGACACCAGTCAGACGCGCCACTTCACGAATGGGAAATAACTCTTCCTGCTTGAGAGCACTCGAAACGAGGGACGCACTACCAACGTGATCGGACATAGGCGCAGGTATCACAGAAAAAATGTTGGCCGCATTGTAACCCAGCTATTTCCAGCATACTTTGTACAAGACTTATACAAAGAGTTAGACCATGAATATGCAACCGAGCTGGCCCCTGACCCTCTACTACGATGGCGACTGCCCGCTGTGCGCCCGCGAGATCAAGTTGTTGCGCCAGCGTGCTGATGTACAACGGCTGTGCCTGGTTAATATCAGCGTCAACGACTTTCATCCCGAGTCCGTCGGATACAGCCGCGAAACCCTGCAGAACCTCCTGCACGCCCGCTTCGCTGATGGCCAGTGGGTCACCGGCCTGGATGCCACGCTATGGAGCTGGCGCGCAGCGGGCCTTGGGCACTGGGCCACGCCGTTGACATGGCCCGCATTGCGGCCACTGTTTGAACTGGGTTATCGATTGTTTTGCCGGCTACGGCCACACCTTGACTGGCTTCCCCACCCGGATGCGAGTCGTCGCTGCAAGGATGCAACATGCGACGTCAGCAAAAAATCGCGTTAGCGCATCAGCGCAGCGTGATCCGCAGACCTGGGTCTGGCTCAAGCAGTACAGGGCGACCAATAATTTCGTCGTGACTCTCGGGCTGCAGCAACAGCATTTGCCTGATACCGCAGCCACGCAGCCGCGCCTTAAGCATTGCCAACCCAGGCCATAGCTGGCGGCCCGAGGCATATTCCAGCGTGCGCACGCGACCTGACCTACTGATCACCTGCACCTTGTAGCCGCAGCAACGCAGCGTGAGCACTTCCACACGACGCACGCGCCCAAACAGCACTGCAACACTCAATTGCCACGGCTTCATACGCTGCATACCTGTACAAGAAATCCAATCTTGTACACGATTAAAACAATTTTATTCAGCCCTCATCCACAAAAAATACCGATACAGCTCAATGAAATAGGCAAATTAAGCCGTATAGACGCAGTACCCGTACTGGCCGCATGGTTGTACAAAGCACATTGCTGGTATAACTTTACTCCTGGTTCAGTCGAGGCCGCGTCTTACTGGTCAGGTAACCCGGCGCAGCGTCGCTGAACCCACCTTTTTCCTTCTGCCGAGTCGACCATGAGCGCCAGCGCCGCACCTATCCTGATAACCGGAGCTAGCCAGCGTATTGGCCTGTACTGTGCCGAGCGCCTGCTGGATGACGGCCACGCGCTGATCGTGACCTACCGCAGTGAACGCGACGGCATCGATCGACTCCGGCAACGCGGTGCCCTGGCCCTACAGGCTGATTTTGCCGACGAGGCGGGCATCCTGGCGTTTATCGAACAACTCAAAGGACACACTGACAGCCTGCGCGCCATTGTGCACAACGCCTCCGATTGGCTGGTGGAAACGCCCGGCGAAGAAGCTGCGGCGTTTCAGCGATTGTTCAGCGTGCACATGCTCGCCCCCTATTTGATCAACCTGCATTGCCAACCCTTGCTGGAACGCAGCTCGCCGGCCGATATCGTGCACATCAGCGATGACGTGGCACGCAAGGGCAGCGCCAACCGGCCCGCCTATTGCGCCAGCAAAGCTGGGCTGGACAGCCTGACGCTGTCATTTGCTGCACGCTTCGCCCCACAGATCAAAGTGAACGGTATCGCCCCGGCGCTGATCATGTTCAACCCGGACGACGATGCCGAGTACCGCGCCAAAACCCTCAACAAATCGGCACTGGGCATCGAACCCGGGCCACAGGTGATCTACCAAAGCTTGCGCTACCTGCTCGACAACCCCTATGTCACCGGCACAACCCTTACTGTCAACGGCGGCCGTCATCTCAAATGAACCCGGCCGCGAGGATCCTGCAATGACCCCAGAACTGCCCAATCACTACCGTGAGATTCTTCTTGGCGTCGGTGAAAACCCTGAACGCGAAGGCCTGTTGGACACGCCAAAACGTGCTGCCAAGGCGATGCAATACCTGTGCAATGGCTACCACAAAAGCCTGGAAGAAGTGGTCAACGGAGCGCTGTTCGAGTCCGATAACGATGAGATGGTGATCGTTCGCGACATCGAGCTGTATTCGCTGTGCGAGCACCACATGCTGCCGTTTATCGGCAAGGCCCACGTCGCCTACATTCCTACCGGCAAGGTGCTCGGCCTGTCGAAGGTCGCGCGCATCGTCGACATGTTCGCGCGGCGCTTACAGATCCAAGAAAACCTTACCAAGCAGATCGCCGACGCGATCCAGCAAGTCACCAATGCCGCCGGCGTGGCCGTGGTCGTCGAAGCCAAGCATATGTGCATGATGATGCGCGGCGTGGAGAAGCAGAACTCAGTAATGACCTCCTCGGTGATGCTTGGAGCCTTCCGCGAATCCTGCAACACTCGCCATGAATTCCTGCAACTGATCGGACGGAGCAAGTAATGCCGCGACTGGAACCTGGGATGGCCCGCATCCGCGTCAAAGACCTGCGCCTGCGCACCTACATTGGCATCAAGGAAGAGGAGATCAACAACAAGCAGGATGTGTTGATCAACCTGACCATTCTCTATCCCGCCGTAGAGGCGGTACGCGACAACGACATCGACCACGCGCTGAATTACCGCACCATCACCAAGGCGGTGATCCGCCATGTTGAAGAGCATCGCTTCGCCCTGCTCGAGCGCATGACCCAGGAAATTCTCGACCTGGTGATGGCCAACCCGGACGTACGCTACGCCGAGGTTGAAGTGGATAAACTGCACGCCCTGCGCTTTGCCGAGTCGGTGTCCATCACCCTCGCTGGACATCGCTAGAGAAAACGCTGAAACGGCCTTATATGATCCCCGGTGCGTCCTGTGCCGGGTCGTTGCCGCCGGGCGGGCATGCTTTTATCATCGCCGCCAACGTACTCCCGCTTGCCTTCAGAGAGCATCGCCATGACCGAGCAAGAACGCCTCGAACTTGAAGCCGCCGCCTTCCGCAGCCTGGTGCACCACCTGCGCTCACGCCCTGACGTGCAGAACATCGACATGATGAACCTGGCTGGCTTCTGCCGTAACTGCTTGTCCAAATGGTTTAAAGCCGCTGCCGATGACATCGGCGTTGCCGTCACACCGGATGAGGCACGCGAAGAGGTCTACGGCATGCCGTATGCAGAGTGGAAAGCTAAATACCAGAAGGACGCCAGCGCCGAGCAGCAGGCCGCCTTCAGCAAGGGAAAAAAGTAATGAGCCACCTCAACGACTTTCGCGCCAAACTGCGCAGCGAGCACTTCACCTTCGCCGAGACCCTGGCGTTTATCGCGGAGCACTACCAGTACCAGCCCAGCGCCTTCGACAATGGCGCAGTGCACAACGCCGCCGGGCAAAATGAAGGTTCGTGCAAGACCCTGGGCCTGGCCTTGCTTGAAGGCCTGAGTGTAGAAGAAGCCCTGCTGTGCTTTGGTGAGCATTACCGCAGCGTATTGAACACCCCGAGCGGCAGCGACCACGGCAATATCCGCGCCTTGATGGAGACCGGCCTGGCGGGCGTGCGATTCGAACAGCCCTCGCTGCAACGCAACAGCTTGTAATCAATCGCGCGAATGCGCGCGCAGAAACTTGCGCAACTGTCGGCAAAGGCTGACAGACATCTGACTTTAATCCGCCTATGCTGCGCGCCATTACTTGAACGAGAACACCAGGGACGGTGCTCCGTGCTGCGTTATGGCCGTGCGTTCCCGGTTTCTTACCCCTACCTGGCTTGGAGTCGCGTAAATGCAGCAGACCTTGGTATGGAAACCATGGCACAACCCCGGCGTGGAAAACCTGCGCCTGAACATCGATGAACACGGCATCAACGCCACCAGCCATCTGATGCAAAGCCTGCAAGGCCACAGCATCGCCGCAACCTACGTGATTAACTGCGACCCGCGCTGGCGCTTTCGCCGCCTGTGGCTGAAGGTCGACAACCACGGTCAACGCAGCCTTAACCTCAAGCGTGACATCCGTGGCAACTGGTTCCACAACGGTGAGCCACGCCCGGACCTCAGCGAATGCCAGCAGGTGATGCTCTCCGAATCGCCCTTCACCCACACCCCTGCCCTGCAGCGTTGTGCTCTGGAAACCGGGCAGAGTGAACTGATGCAAGTCGCCTACGTTGACCTGCTGACCCTCAAAGTGGAAGCACGCAGCCAGCGCTACCAACGTCTGCGCGAAGAAGGCGGAAGAACCCTCTACCGCAGTGAAGCGCAGGGTAAAAAGAGCAGCGAACTGACCGTCGACGAACACGCCCTGCTGGTCAAAGCCAGCGATCAGTTTTTGCGCATGAGTTCGCGGGATTTGAAGCTCAACACCTGGGTCTAGGCAGACCGCAGACAACAAAAAGCCTCGATTAAATCGAGGCTTTTTGCATTCTCAGACTTACTGACCGTCGAGATAACGCTCCACATCCAGCGCCGCCATGCAACCGGCACCGGCCGAGGTGATGGCCTGGCGGTAAACGTGGTCAGCCACATCGCCGGCAGCAAACACGCCAGGAATGCTGGTAGCAGTGGCATTGCCTTCGCGGCCACCGTTGACCACCAGATAACCGTCCTTGAGCGCCAGCTGGCCTTCGAATAGCGAGGTGTTCGGCGTATGGCCAATGGCGACAAACAGGCCATCGACACTCAGCTCGTCAAAGCTGCCATCGTTGTTCTTCACCCGCACACCCGTCACGCCCATGTTGTTGCCGAGCACTTCATCGACCTCGGCATTCAGCTTGAGCACGATCTTGCCTTCGGCGACCCGCGCCTGCAGCTTGTCCTGCAGAATCTTCTCGGCGCGGAAGGTTTCCCGGCGGTGTACCAGGGTCACCTTGCTGGCAATATTGGCCAGGTACAGCGCCTCTTCCACTGCTGTGTTGCCGCCACCGACCACCGCGACCTCACGGTTGCGGTAGAAGAAACCATCGCAGGTGGCACAGGCGGAAACGCCCTTGCCCATAAAGCTTTCCTCGCTGGGCAAGCCCAGATAACGGGCGCTGGCACCAGTGGCGATGATCAACGCATCGCAGCTGTAGGTGCCGCTATCACCCACCAGGGTGAACGGCTTACCGGCCAGGTCCACGGCATTGATATGGTCATAGACGATTTCCGTCTCGAAGCGCTCGGCATGCTCCTGCATGCGCTGCATCAGCGCAGGGCCGGTCAGGCCATGTACATCGCCCGGCCAGTTATCCACCTCAGTGGTGGTGGTCAACTGGCCGCCGGCCTGCAGGCCGGTGATCAGCAAGGGCTTGAGATTCGCACGCGCAGCATAAACCGCCGCACTGTAGCCGGCAGGGCCGGAGCCCAGAATGATCACGCGGGCATGACGATCAGCAGACATCAACAGCTCCTCCCGGCATTGCCGGCAGCAATAAAAAGGGACTTTCGCGAGGACCTAGGGGAAGGTAATAAGGTCGAAAGCCCCACAAAGGGATGCTGCGCAGCCTATGCCTGCCCGACGCACTGCGGAAATATGCTTTGCCAATACTGTGCATAGGCAAGCGCTATAAGCGCACACCGGCAATCGTTAGCGTCCGTTGCAGAGGCTTTCACCTGCCACACAAAGCCGGTAAGGTCGGCGCGACTTCAACTTCCTGGAGACTCCTCCCATGCACGCCCCCGTGCTGACCGGCCCGCAATACCTCAGCGAAGGCCTGAAACTGGTCCTTAGCCCCGGCCTGCGGCTGTTTGTGCTGCTGCCGCTGACGATCAACCTGATCCTGTTTACTGCGCTGATTGTGATCTCCATGCAGCAGTTCAGTGGCTGGGTCGAGACCTTTATGCCCAGCCTGCCGAGTTGGCTGAGCTTTCTTGAATACGTGCTGTGGCCATTGTTTGTCGTGCTGGTACTGCTGATGGTGTTTTTCACCTTCACCCTGCTGGCCAATATCATTGCCGCGCCGTTTAACGGTTTTCTTGCGGAGAAGGTCGAAGTGGTGGTGCGCGGGCAGGATGATTTTCCGCCCTTCAGCCTGGCCGAACTGACTGCCATGGTGCCACGCACCCTCAGCCGCGAGATGCGCAAGCTGGGCTACTTTCTGCCGCGCGCCATTGGTCTGCTGATCCTCAGCTTTATTCCGGTGGTCAACCTGATCGCCGCGCCGCTGTGGTTGCTGTTTGGCGTGTGGATGATGGCGATTCAGTACATCGACTACCCCGCAGACAACAACAAGATGAGCTGGCAGGACATGCTCGCCTGGCTGCGTGAGAAGCGCTGGCAGAGCCTGGGTTTTGGCGGTATCACCTACGCTGCTTTGCTGGTGCCAGGGCTGAACATCCTGATGATGCCGGCAGCCGTGGCCGGCGCCACGGTGTTCTGGGTGCGTGAGCGTCAGGAACAGGTACTGACGCCCGCCCCCTGAGTCATCACCCTGCAGGTTGGCTGCGCTCCAGTACCGCGCGCAGCGCCTGCATCGAGGCCAGGGATTCGCGCTCGATACGCCGGCTCAGCAGCAGGCGATTAGCCAAACGCATCAGCAGGCCGTCGAAGCCGTATTCCAGGGTGCGGACAAACTCGCAACCGCCCTCTACTTCTATGCACTCGTAGGTCAGCAGCAACGCCAGCCCGTGATCACCACAAGCGCTGGCCTGCCAGCGGCGACCTGGCTGGTAGTCGAGCACATCCCAGCGCAGATGCCCTGCGCGGCCACCGGCATGAATGTCTTCTTCAAATACCTCACCGGCGAGCAATGCACCCTCCCGGCCATAGATGCGCAGTGAGGATGGATGCCATTCGGGCCAATGAATCGGCGCGGCTGCATAACTCAGCACATCGTCCGCCGGGCGTGTGAGGCGAATGCGATGCTGCTGGCGATTCTGCTGATAAATCGGCTCCGGTTCCCAGTGCAGGGTGCCGTACAGCCAGTCCATCAGCGGATGGACGATGCCGAAGTTGCGCGCATGCATCAGCTCACGGCGATGGTGCAACGCATGCAGGCGGCGCATCTGGCGAATCCACGGCAACCGCGCGACGGGGTGCTCGGCCGGCAGATGCTCGCAGGCATGCACCACCTCGTAACTCATATAGCCCAGCAGCATGCTGCCGGCGAACAGCGCCGCCAGGTTGCCGTCGAGGTGCGCCAGCAGCCACCAGATACCCAGCAGCGGCAGGCTGTAGAGCACGATCAACCAGGCAGGAAAGAGGATCACCCGCCAGTCACGCGGCGTCTCGTAGCGCATCTGCCCCTCGACAAAAAAGCTGTGGTGATCGCCGGTGTGGCGCTTGTAGAACAGCTGGCCGAAGCGCGTCTTGTTGTGCCCCAGGCGCTTGTGCACCTGGTACTCGCCCCAGCTGAAAAACACCAGGCTCAGCGGCACCAATAGCCATTGCCAGGGCGCCACCGCGTCCAGGGTGCGCCACAGCAGGCTGATGCAGGTCAGGCCATAGGCCAGCACAAAGGCGGCATGCAGCCAGGGGTTGTACAGCGGGTGGATGGCATCCCGATAACGTGTGCGGAAAGCCTGGGCATTGTCATTGTTATAGGCCACGGCATAACTCCTGTGCAGATTGACAGCAGTCTAGGCGCGGCCAGATCATTCCGATAATGGATATTCAGAAAGAGCATTATTCTTGATAACGAATTTGCGTCAGCTCGACCTCAACCTGCTGCTGGTCTTCGATGCACTGATGCAGGAAGGCAACCTGACCCGCGCGGCCGAACGCCTGCACCTGAGCCAGTCGACGGTGAGCAACGCCCTCGCCCGCCTGCGTCAGCAACTCGGCGAAGAGCTGTTTCTGCGCACCGCCCGGGGCCTGACGCCCACCGCCCGCGCCCAGGCTTTATATCTGCCGGTACGTCAGGCTTTGCGCCTGCTGCAGACCGGCCTGGGCCCGGCCGAGCCGTTTGACCCGCAAACCCCGCACGCCTTCAGCCTGTCGCTGAATGACTACGCGCAAGCCGCACTGCTGCCCATGTTGCAGGCACACCTGGCGCGGAGCGCCGCGCAGGTCGAGCTGCTGGTGCAAGCCGATGATGCCGACAGCCTGGTGCAACGCCTGGAAAGTGGTGCGCTGGACCTGGCCATCGACTACCTGCACTTCGATTCGCCTGACCTGCACTACGCGCCGCTGCGTGAAGAACCGCTGGTGGCCATTGGCCGCGCCGGCCACCCGGCCTTTATCGGCGGGCTGAGCTTGGAGGATTACCAGCAGGCGCGGCATATCACGGTAACGCCGCGCGCCGGACGTGGCTCGCCGCTGGAGATCGTTCTAGGTTCGGCCAGGGTGCGGCGGCAGGCGGCGTTGCATTTGCCCAACTACCTACCGATCCCGGCCATCGTCGCCCAGACCGATCTGCTCGGCACCGTGCCCGCGCGGCTGGCCAAAGCCTTCGCTCCGGTGCATGCGCTGGAAATCGCGCCGCTGCCCTTCGATATGCCGCCGGTGCAGGTCAGCCTGATCTGGCATCAGCAACAGCACCTCGACCCGGCGCACGCCTGGCTGCGCCAACAGCTGATCGAACTGCTCGACTGAAATACAAACGCAACCAAAACGTCACAGTCATTACATAGCGGCAGCGGACACTGCTGCCATGAGCACAGCTTCCCTGCATATCGCGCTGATCAGCGAAACCTTCCCGCCGGAAATCAATGGCGTGGCCAACACCCTCGGGCGCCTGGTCGACGGCTTGCGTGGCCGTGGCCATCGCGTGCAACTGGTGCGTCCGCGGCAGAACGTCGACCCGCGCGGTGCGGCCGACCCGGATCTGCTGCTGACCCGTGGCTGGCCGCTGCCCGGTTACCCCGGTTTGCAGTGGGGTCAGTCGTCGCTGCACAAGCTGCTGCGCAGCTGGCAGCGGCAGCGCCCGGATGTGCTGTATATCGCCACCGAAGGGCCGCTCGGGTTGTCCGCCCTGCGCGCGGCGCGGCGCCTGCATATCCCGGTGGTCAGCGGTTTTCACACCAATTTCCAGCAGTACACCGGGCATTACGGCTTTGGCCTGTTAACCCGCCTGCTGACCAATTACCTGCGCTGGTTCCACAACCGCTCGCAGATGACCCTGGTGCCCAGCGTTAGCCAGCAGATTGAGCTGCAGCGGCGCGGCTTCGACAACCTGGAACTGCTTTCGCGGGGCGTCGACAGCCAGCTGTTTCACCCGGCCAAACGCTGCGCGGCCTTGCGCGAGCGCTGGGGCCTGGCGGAACAGGACATCGCCATCTTGCATGTCGGCCGCCTGGCGGCGGAAAAGAACCTGGCCCTGCTCAGCAAGAGCTTTCGGGCGCTGCAACAGGCGCACCCGCAGCGGCGGCTGAAACTGATTCTGGTCGGTGATGGCCCGCAGCGCGCCAGCCTGCAGCAGCAACTGCCCGAAGCGGTGTTCTGCGGCCTGCAGCGCGGTGAAGAGCTGGCCGCGCATTACGCCTCGGGCGATCTGTTTGTGTTTCCCAGCCTCTCGGAAACCTTCGGCAATGTGGTGCTCGAAGCCCTGGCTTCCGGGCTTGGCGTGGTGGCGTTTGATCAAGCGGCGGCCGCGCAACATATCCGCCACGGGCATAACGGCGCACTTGCGGTGGCCGAGGACGAACAAGGCTTTATCGATGCTGCCAGCTGGCTGCTCACCGACCACGAGGGCCTGCGCCGAGTGCGCCTGAATGCGCGGCTACATGCCTCGCGCCAGGGCTGGCCGGCGATTGTCGAGCTGTTCGAGCAGCATCTGCGCAGCGCCATGCAACCTGTGCAAGCGTTACCGGCCGGCAGAACGCAGCATTAAAGAGGAACGGAAAGCCCCGTTCCTACAACCGCACATCCAGACGCTTGATCAGCTGCACACCCTGCGCGCTGATCGCCGCGCCGTAAGCCAGCACTTCCACACCGGCGCTCACCGCCTCACGCAAAGCAGCGGCATAGGCCGGGTCGATTTCCTCGGCCGGGCGCACCGCATCAATGTCCGTTAGGTTCACGCAATACAGCTGCACCGCGCGAATCCCTTCACGGGCCAGTGCCGCCAATTCACGCAGGTGTTTGCTGCCACGCTCGGTGCGCGCATCGGGAAAGGCGGCGACGCGGCTGTCGGCGAACCCCAGGGTGACGCTCTTAACTTCGACGAACGCCGCACCTGCGGGGTAGTCCAGGCGAAAGTCGATACGGCTGCGTTCCTGGCCGTAAGGCACTTCGCGCTTGAGGCTGGTAAAGCCGTTCAGCTCGGCGATCAGCCCGGCACGCAGGGCCTCTTCCACCAGGGCATTAGCGCGCCCGGTGTTGATCACCGCCAGACGACCGTGCGGCGTTTCACCAATCTCCCAGGTGCCCGGTAGCTTGCGTTTGGGGTCGTTACTGCGACTGAACCAGATACGCGCGCCCTCGCTCATGCAATTGAGCATCGAGCCAGTATTGGCGCAGTGGATGGTCAGTAGCTCCCCGCTGGCGGTCTCGATATCGGCGAGAAAGCGCTTGTAGCGACGTAGCAGGCGCCCTTCTTCCAGAGGCGGATCAAACTGCATGGGGCTTCCAGCTGTTCAAACCACGCTTGATGCGATCCACCGCCTGCTGCAGACGCGGCAAATCCTGGGTGTAGGCAAAGCGCACATGCTGCGCGGCCTGGTAGCGGCCGAAATCCAGGCCAGGGGTAAAGGCCACATGCTCGGTTTCCAGAAAGTGCTGGCAGAAGGCAAAGGCATCACCGCCGAAGGCGCTGATGTCGGCATATAAATAGAAGGCGCCCTCCGGCTCCACAGCGATCTTGAAGCCAAGTTCACGCAACGCTGGCAGGAGGAAATCGCGACGGAGCTGAAACGCGTGGCGGCGTTGTTCGAGGATCTCCAGGGTCTGCGGCTGGAAACACGCCAAGGCTGCATGCTGAGCCATGCTCGGCGCGCTGATATAGAGGTTCTGCGCCAGCTTCTCCAGTTCCGGCACGGCGGCCGGTGGTGCCACCAGCCAGCCGAGGCGCCAGCCAGTCATGCCGAAATACTTGGAAAAACTGTTCAGCACAAAGGCATCGTCGTCCACTTCCAGCACGCTGGCAGCGTCTACACCGTAGGTCAGGCCGTGGTAGATCTCATCCACCACCAGATGCCCGCCGCGCGCTTTCAACGCCTGAGACAGCCCGCCCAGCTCGTCGCGACTAAGCAAGGTGCCGGTGGGGTTGGCCGGCGAAGCCACCAAGGCGCCGACGCTATCTTGATCCCAATAACGCTCAATCAGGTCGGGCGTTAGCTGATAACGCACATCAGGGCCAACCGGAACCAGCTGCGCCGCGCCTTCGACCAGGCGCAGAAAGTGGCGATTACAGGGGTAACCGGGATCGGCCAACAACCAGTGCTTGCCGGGGTCAACCAGCAGGCTGGTGGCCAGCAGCAAGGCGCCCGAGCCGCCCGGGGTGATCAGAATGCGCTGCGGATCGATATCCAGACCGTAACGCTGGCCATAGAAACTGGAAATCGCCTCACGCAGGGCCGGCAGGCCGCGCGCGGCGGTGTAACGGGTGTGCCCATCGGCCAGCGCCGCCTGCCCGGCGGCAACAATCGGCGCGGCGGTGGTGAAATCCGGCTCACCAATTTCCAGGTGGATCACATCATGGCCGTCGGCCTGCAGCTGATTGGCACGGGCCAGCAGCGCCATCACGTGAAAAGGTTCTATGGCGCGGCTGCGCGCACTGTAGGACTGAGCCATGGGACTGCCTTGGTCTGGATTAAGCCGCGGATTCTAAAGCATACCCAACGCAGCTTCGACAACCGGGAGTGGCGCAGGCTGAGTTGTTCTGGTAAGTTCGCCCGCTTGCAGCCGCAGGGCCAGTTCTACGCGACGTAGGATCGGCAAGGGACACCGTCCTGCGCAGTGGATTAGAGAGAGTGAGAGGCGGTCATCCATGCCCACCAAAGCAAAAGCAAAAAGCAGCCAACTGACTCGTGGTTTTGAGCCCTATAAAGAAACAAAGGGCGAGGAATACATGGGTGAGCCGATGCGCGCCCACTTCACCGGCATCCTCAACAAGTGGAAGCTGGAATTGATGCAGGAAGTTGATCGTACTGTGCACCACATGCAGGACGAAGCAGCCAACTTCCCCGATCCAGCGGACCGCGCCAGCCAGGAAGAAGAATTCAGCCTGGAACTGCGTGCCCGTGATCGCGAGCGCAAGCTGATCAAGAAGATCGACGAAACCCTGCAACTGATCGAAGACAACGACTACGGCTGGTGCGATTCCTGCGGCGTAGAAATCGGCATCCGCCGACTGGAAGCACGCCCCACCGCCACCCTTTGCATCGATTGCAAAACCCTGGCGGAAATCAAAGAAAAACAGATCGGTTCCTGATCTGACCCAGAGGGTGCTTCGGCACCCTCTGTTGTTTCTGCCTCCCTGTGTGTGCCAGACATGAACACACCTGCTTATATCGGCCGCTTCGCCCCCACCCCGAGCGGTTACCTGCACTTCGGTTCACTGGTCGCCGCCCTTGCGTCCTACCTTGACGCACGCGCGGTAAATGGTCGCTGGCTGCTGCGTATGGAAGACCTCGACCCGCCACGCGAAGTCGCCGGCGCCCAAAAAGGCATTCTCAGCACTCTCGAAGGCTATGGCTTCGAATGGGATGGCGAACTGGTGCGCCAGAGTAATCGTCACGGCGAGTACGCTGCACTGGTCGAACGTCTGCTCAGCCAGGGCCTGGCCTACGCCTGCACCTGCTCACGCAAGCAACTGGAAGGCACTCAGGGCATCTACCCTGGCACTTGCCGCAATGCCGGCCACGGCTTTGCCGATGCGGCGATTCGCCTGCGCGTGCCGGAGCTGACTTACCACTTTGTCGACCGCGTACAAGGCGACTACCGCCAGCACCTGGGCCGCGAGGTCGGTGACTTTGTGATTCGCCGCCGCGATGGCCTGTATGCCTACCAACTGGCTGTGGTGCTCGACGATGCCTGGCAGGGCATCACAGATATAGTGCGCGGCGCAGACCTGCTCGACTCCACACCGCGCCAGCTGTACCTGCAGGAGCTGCTTGGCTTTTCGCAACCGCGCTATCTGCATGTACCGCTGATTATCCAGCCCGATGGCCACAAGCTCGGCAAATCCTACCGCTCGCCACCGCTACCGGCCGATCAGGCCACTCCACTGCTGATTCGCGCCCTGCGTGCGCTTGGCCAGCCGTTGCCGGACGGCGCCCCCCATGGCCAGCCTGCCGAACTGCTGCGCTGGGCCAGCCAGCACTGGGATGCATCGCTTATTCCGCGCAGCCTGACCCTCGCCGAAGCCCAACTTCGCTAAACGTCGACACATTTGTGCCTATGTCCGCTAGCGAACAGACGCCAGCCAGCAGCGTGCTGTAGGGTGACGACAATGCTGCGACAGCATTCTTCCCGATGGTGCAGGTTTACTTCGCCATCGCGGTACCCGGGTCTTGGGTGTTGACCGGACACACCAGCGTCTGCGGCCAATATGCAAAATCAGCACGGCGAAGCAACAGGGGCAAGGCAATCGTGACTTCGTAGGTCCGCTGTCGCGGTTTCTCAGATGGGCCTCGCACCTCGACGCCCATCGCGCATGCCAATGATGGCTGGAACCGCGCCCTATGACCTCCGTCTTTTCTGCTCTATTCAGCCATGCCGCTGCACCCTCGCCATGGCTTGATCACGCCCCGGTACGCGAAGAACTGTTCGGCATCGAACGCCTCGAACAACACGCCTACACCCTGGCCGCTGCCCAACCGATCAGCAGCAAGCCGCCCGCCGTGCTGTCCTTGCATCGCCGGCTGAACGACAACGCCAAGGTATTGCTTGCGGCCTACCGCGCCAGTGCTGCGGAACTGGCCAACGGCCGTGGCGTGGTACCGGCAGCCGAGTGGCTGCTGGACAACTATCACCTGGTTGAAGAGCAGATTCGCGAGATCCGCGATGACCTGCCGCCGGGCTATTACCGCCAACTGCCGAAACTCGCCAGCGGTCCCTTTGCCGGTTATCCACGGGTACTGGGCATGGCCTGGGCGTTTATCGCCCACACCGACAGCCACTTCGACCCGGACATCCTGCAGCGCTTCATCGTCGCCTATCAGCAGGTGCAACCGCTGACCATCGGCGAGCTGTGGGCCGTGGCGATCACCCTACGCATCGTGCTGATCGAGAACCTGCGCCGCCTCGCAGACCAGATGACCGCCGGGCGCAGCGCACGGGCCGACGCCGACGCCCTGGCCAGCCGCCTGCTGGGTAAAGATGCCCCGCACGCGGCGCTCGACAGGGAACTGCACGAGCGCGCCCGCACCGCGTTGAGCGAGCCGTTTGCCGCACAACTGGCCAAGCGCCTACGTGACCATGACCCGCTCACCACACCGGCACTGGGCTGGCTGGAAGAGCGCCTCGGCGCGCAGGGCAGCAGCATCGATGAAGTGGTGCAGCATGCGCAGCAGCGCCAGGGCGCGTCCAACCTTACGGTACGCAACATCATCAACAGCATGCGCCTGATTTCCTCCATCGACTGGGCGCAGCTATTCGAGAACGTCAGCCTGGTGGATGCCCGCCTGGGCGCACGCAGCGATTTTGCCGCGATGGATTTTGCCACCCGCAACCAGTACCGCAGCGCCATCGAGCAACTGGCCCGTGGCAGTCGCTGCAGCGAACTGGAAGTTGCCGAACAAGCGCTGCTGGCTACACAGCAGGCCAGTGCAACCCAGAACGCAGATCCGCGCACAAGCGACCCCGGCTACCACCTGATCGCCGAAGGCCGCCTGGCGCTGGAGCAGCGCATCGATTTTCGTCCGCCGCTGCGCCTGCGCATCAGCCGTGGCCATATCCACCTCGGTATGACCGGCTACGTCGGCGCCATCGTTGGCCTGGCCAGCCTGCTACTGGGTCTGGCGCTGTACAGCCTGGCTAGCCAGGGCGTCACGGCCGGCTGGCTGCTGGCGCTGGGTGTGCTGGGCTTTCTGCCGGCCACTGAAGTGGCCACCGCGCTGGTCAATCGCGCGGTCAGTTCCAGCTTTGGCGCCATGGGCCTGCCGGGACTGGAACTGAGCGAAGGGGTGCCCAGCAGCCTGCGCACGCTGATTGCCGTACCGACCCTGCTCGGCAGCGAGGCTGATCTGTTGGAGCAGATCGAGCGTCTGGAGGTGCATCACCTGGCTGGGCATGGCGGCGACCTGACCTTCGCCCTGCTCACCGATGGCCTGGATGCCGACCAGGAGCACCTGGCCAGCGACGACGCCCTGCTGCAACTGGCCAGCGCCGCCATCGACCAGCTCAACCAGCGCTACGGGCCTGGTATCGCCGGCAGTCGCTTTCTCCTGTTGCACCGCCGGCGGCAGTTCAACTCCAGTGAAAACGTCTGGATGGGCTGGGAACGCAAGCGCGGCAAGCTGCATGAACTCAATCGTTTGTTGCGCGGTGCCACTGACACCAGCTTTACCCCGGTGCCTGGGCTAAGCCAGCGCGTACCGGACGCGGTGCGCTACGTCATCACCCTGGACGCCGACACCCGCCTGCCCCGCGATGCCGCGCTGCGTCTGATCGGCAAGATGGCCCACCCGCTGAACCAACTGCGTTTCAACACCGAGCTACAACGGGTGGTCGGCGGCTACGCGATTCTGCAACCCCGGGTGACCCCATCACTGCCGTTGCAGCGCGAAGGCTCGCTGTACCAGAAGGTGTTTTCCAGTCCCGGCGGCATGGACCCCTACGCTGCAGCCGTGTCCGATGTGTATCAGGACCTGTTCGGCGAAGGCTCCTTTACCGGCAAGGGCATCTACGACATCGACGCCTTTGAGGCCGCGCTGGCAGGCCGGGTCAGGGAAAACAGCCTGCTCAGCCATGACCTGTTTGAAGGCGTCTTCGCTCGCGCCGGCCTGGCTTCGGATGTGGAAGTGGTCGAGGAATTCCCCTCGCGCTACGACGTTGCCAGCAAGCGTCAGCACCGCTGGACGCGGGGCGACTGGCAGCTGCTGCCATGGATTTTCGGGCCGCTACACGGCAAACCGGCACTGCCGAGCATCGGCCGCTGGAAGATGCTCGACAACCTGCGCCGCTCCCTGCTGGCACCGGCCACCTTGGCAGCGCTGGGCCTGAGCTGGTTGCTGCCCCTGCCGGCAGCGCTGAGCGCCAGCCTGTTGCTGATTGCCAGCCTGCTGATCCCCGCCTTACTGCCACTGTGCTTCGGCCTGCTGCCGGCACGCGCCGGTATTCGCTGGCGCAGCCACCTCGGCAAACTGCGCGATGACCTGCTGTTGGCCCTGCTGCAAAGCGCGCTGAACCTGACATTCCTCGCCGACCAGAGCTGGCGCATGCTCGATGCGATCAGCCGTACCCTGACCCGCCTGCTGATCACCCGGCGTAACCTGCTGGAATGGACCACCGCCGCGCAGGCGGCGATCAGCCCGCGCTTGAAACTGCTGGGTTTCTACTGCGGCATGGCCGGCGGCACTGTACTAGGTCTACTGCTGTGCGCTCTGGCCGTGCTTTGGTCACCGGCCATCTGGCCGCTGGTGCTGCCTTTCGCCCTGCTCTGGCTTAGCGCGCCGGCAATTGCCATGCTGGTCAGTCGTTCGCCACGCATAGCCAAACGCCTGCTGATCGACCCGACGCAACGCAACGAGCTACGCCTGATTGCCCGGCGTACCTGGCGCTTCTTCGAAACCTTCGTCACCCCAGCCGACAACCAGCTGCCACCGGATAACTTTCAGGAAGATCCCAAGCCGGTTATTGCCCACCGCACCTCACCCACCAATATGGGCCTGTACCTGCTCTCTGCCATTGCCTCACGTGATTTCGGCTGGGCCGGCACCGAGCGCACCATTACCCGCCTGCAGGCCACGCTGGCAGTCATGGCGCAGTTGCAGCGCCATCGCGGGCACTTCTTCAACTGGTACGACACCGAGGATTTGCGCCCGTTGGCGCCGGCCTATGTGTCATCAGTGGACAGCGGCAACCTAGCCGGCCACCTACTGGTGGTGGCCAATGCCTGCGAAGAATGGCTGAAAGCCCCCGTAAGTGCGGACGCCCGCCAGGGTATCGACGACAACCTGCAACTGGCCCGCACCGCGCTGGCGGCGCTGGCGGCCCTGCCGACTGCCAGTAGCGAACGCAGCCAACAACTGCACGAATTACTGCAACAGATCGAAGCCGACCTGAATGGCGCGCAGCCGCTGTTTAGCTTGCTGCCAGCCCTGCTGCGCCTGAGTGACAAAGCCACGCAGCTGGCCAGCGGCTTCGCCCCACTCGACACGGATAACCAGGCCGGGGAACTGCTGTTCTGGCTGCAGGCCCTCACCCAGGCCCTGGGCGATCTGCAGCAGGATACCGAGCTGACGGATAGCCAACGCACAACCCTGCACGACGCGCTGCGCAGCGTCGCCGAGCAGGCACGCAACATGGCCCTGGACATGGATTTCGCTTTCCTGCTGGAACCGGAACGCAAGCTACTGTCGATTGGCTTCTGCCTGGCTGACAACAGCCTGGACAGCAGCTGCTATGACCTGCTCGCCTCGGAAGCGCGCCTGGCCAGCCTGTTCGCCATCGCCAAGGGCGATGTCAGCACCCGTCACTGGTTCCGCCTGGGCCGCACCGCCACGCCACTGGGCAGCGGCTCGGCACTGATTTCCTGGTCCGGCTCGATGTTCGAATACCTGATGCCCTCGCTGGTGATGCGCGCGCCGGCCGGCAGCCTGCTGGAGCAGACCAACCGCCTGGTGGTCGCGCGTCAGGCCGCCTATGGCAATGATTTGGGCATCCCCTGGGGGATTTCCGAATCGGCCTACAACGCCCGCGACATGGAGCAGACCTACCAGTATTCCAACTTCGGCGTACCGGGCCTGGGCCTCAAGCGCGGCTTGTCCGCCAACCGGGTGATTGCCCCCTACGCCACCGGTCTAGCGACCATGGTCGACCCGCAAGGCGCCCTGGCTAACTACCGCCGCCTGAATGAAATGGGCGCCCTGGGCCGTTATGGTTTCTATGAAGCGCTGGATTTCACCCGCACCCGCCTGCCGGATGAGCAACCCTTCGCCATCGTGCGCAATTTTATGGCCCACCATCAGGGCATGAGCATCGTCTCCATTGCCAACACCCTGCATGACGGCCAGATGCGGGCGCGCTTCCACCGTGAACCGATGATCCAGGCCTGCGAGCTGCTGTTGCAGGAACGCATGCCACGCAATGTCGCGGTCGCCCATCCGCGCGCCGAAGAAGTCAGCGCCTGCGCCACAGAAGCCGACTGCACGCTGCACAACGAACGCCGACTGAACCACTTCAACGGCAATCCGCCGGTTACTCACCTGCTCAGTAACGGCCGGTACAGCGTGATGCTCACCGCCAGCGGCGCGGGTTACAGCCGCTGGCGCGACATCGCCATCACCCGCTGGCAAGAAGACAGCACCCGCGACTCGCACGGCTCCTTTATCTTTCTCTGGGATACCCTCAATGGCACCCGCTGGTCCCTGGGCGCGCAGCCGAGCAGCAGCAACCCCTATGACGAAGTGGTGTTCGCCGAGGACTACGCCAGCTACAGCCGCCACGACGGCAATCTCACCACCAGCCTGGAAGTGCTGGTATCCGGCGAGGACGACGGTGAAGTGCGCCGCGTCTCGTTGACCAACAGCGGCCGCGTAACGCGGGAGATCGAACTGACCTCCTACGCCGAACTGGTACTGGCCAGCGCCGCCAGCGACAACGCCCACCCGGCGTTCTCCAAGTTGTTTGTGGTCACCGAGTACCTGCCAGCCTTCGGTGCGTTGATTGCCACACGCCGGCCGCGCAGTGCCAGTGAACCGTCGCTGTGGGCCGCGCACTTTGCCGTGATTGAAGGTGAAGTGAGTGCCGAGCCGCAGTACGAGTCCGACCGCGCGAAGTTTCTCGGACGCAGTTGTGCACTGCATGCCGCCGCGGTAATCCGCCAGGGCCAGCGCCTATCGAATACCGTCGGCACGGTGCTGGACCCGATCTTCTCGCTGCGCCAGCGTCTGCTGATCGAACCCGGCAAGATTGCTCGTGTAGCGTTCTGGACTGTGGTGGCGCCTACCCGTGAGGCGCTGCTTGATTTGATCGACAAGCACCACGACCGCAGCGCCTTCGAGCGCGCCAAAACCCTGGCCTGGACCCAGGCCCAGGTGCAATTGCGCCACCTCGACATGCTCGCCGCCGAAGCCGCCGACTTTCAGCGCCTGGCGGCACCAATCCTGTATGCCGACTCGCGTTTTCGCGCACCGCCGGCCAGCCTGCTGCGCGGCCTCGGCAGCCAGTCCGGGCTGTGGTCCCAAGGGATTTCCGGCGACCTGCCGATCGTTCTGCTGCGCATCAGTGACGCCGAAGACATCGCCCAGGTGCGGCAACTGCTGCGCGCCCACGAATACTGGCGGATGAAGCGCCTGGCCGTGGACCTGGTGATCGTCAACGAGCATGCCTCCTCCTACCTACAGGACCTGCAGGTGGCCATTGAAACTGCCGTACGCAGCAGCCAATCACGCCCACGCTTTACCGCCGAACTGGCGCAGGGCGCGGTATTCGTGCTGCGCGCCGACCTGCTCAGCGGTGAATACCGCGAACGCCTGCAGGCCGTCGCCAGGGTGCTGCTGGTGGCGCATCGCGGCCCCATTGCCGAACAACTGGCCCGTATCCCGGCCTGCCCCAGCCCCGTCCCGGCAAGCGCCAGCAACCACAGCGCGCAACCCCTGCCGGTATTCCACGCAGCGCCGCCAAGCCCGCTGGAGTTTGCCAACGGCCAGGGCGGTTTCGATCTGGATGGCCGCGAGTACGTGGTGCGCCTGGACGCCTGGAGCAACACCCCGGCACCGTGGATCAACGTGATCGCCAATCCGCAGTTCGGCTTTCAGGTCTCGGCCGAAGGCAGCGGCTACACCTGGGCCGACAACAGCCGGGAAAACCAGCTCACACCCTGGTCCAACGACCCCGTCAGCGACCCGCCAGGCGAAGCCCTGTATATCCGTGACGAAGACAGCCTGGCGCTGTTCAGTCCCACCGCCCAACCGCTGCGCGACAGCGGCCACTATGAAGCGCGGCATGGCTTTGGTTACAGCCGCTTCAGCCATCAGGCAAGCGGCATTGCCATGGAGCTGCTGCAGTTCGTGCCGCTGGACGACCCGATCAAAATCTCCCGCCTGACCCTGCGTAACCTCTCCGGCCGCCCACGCCGCCTCAGCGTGACCGCCTATGCCGAATGGGTGCTGGGCAGCACGCGGGCAGCCAGCGCGCCGTTTATCGTCAGTCAGCAGGACAGCGCCACCGGTGCCGTTCTGGTCCGCAACCCATGGAGCATCGCCTTTACCGGGCGCAGCGCATTCAGCGACCTGGGCGGCCGGCAAAGCAGCTGGACGGCGGATCGCAGCGAGTTTATCGGGCGTAACGGTAACCTCACGCAACCCGCCGCCCTCGCCCGCCTTGCCCCACTGAGCGGCAGCCTGGGTGCGGGGCTCGATCCCTGCACCGCGCTGCAATGCCAGCTGGAACTGCAGCCAGGGGAAAGCGTGGAAGTGCTCTGGCTCCTCGGCCAATGCGCCAGCGAACAGCAGGCCAGCACCTTGATAACGCAGTACCGCGAGGCCGATCTGGACGCGGTGCTACTCAAGGTGCAAGCGCACTGGCAGCGCGTACTCGGCGCGGTGCAGGTGCAAACGCCAAGCCGCGCCATGGACATCATGCTCAACGGCTGGCTGCTCTATCAGACCCTGGCTTGCCGCGTCTGGGCGCGCTCGGCGTTCTACCAGGCCAGCGGTGCTTACGGCTTCCGCGACCAGTTGCAAGATGGCATGGCGCTGACCTTTGCCAGCCCATCGATCACCCGCGGGCATATCCTGCGCGCCGCCAGCCGTCAGTTTATCGAAGGCGATGTGCAGCACTGGTGGCTGCCGCATTCCGGCCAGGGCGTGCGCACGCGCATCTCCGATGACCGGGTGTGGCTGGCCTACGCCACTGCGCAGTACATCCAGTGCAGCGGCGATGCGGCAATTCTCGATGAGCAATTGGACTTTCTCGAAGGCCCGCTGCTGGCCGCTGGCGAACATGACGCGTTCTTCCAGCCGATGCAGGCCGATGCGCCGGCTTCGCTGTTCGAGCACTGCGCCCGCGGCCTCGACCAGTGCCTGCAACTGACCGGCGAACTGGGCCTGCCGCTGATTGGCGGCGGCGACTGGAACGACGGCATGAACCGCGTTGGCGAGCACGGCAAGGGCGAAAGTGTGTGGCTCGGCTGGTTACTGCTGCGCACCATTGCGCTGTTCACCCCCTACGCCGAGGCGTATGACAGCGCCCGCGTAGCACGCTGGCGCGCACATGCTGAGCAGCTGCGCCTGGCGCTGGAAACCTATGCTTGGGATGGCCAGTGGTACCGCCGCGCGACCTTCGATGACGGCACCTGGCTCGGCTCGGTGCAAAGCAGCGAATGCCGGATCGACTCGATTGCCCAGTCCTGGGCGGTGCTGTCCGCCAGCGCCGATCCGCTGCGGGCGAACATGGCCATGGCTGCCATGCAACGCCAGCTGATTCGCGAGGACGATGGCATCGCCCTGCTGTTCACCCCGCCGTTCGACAAAACCCCGCTGGAGCCTGGCTATATCAAGGGTTATCCGCCGGGCCTGCGCGAGAACGGCGGGCAATACAGCCATGCGGCGATGTGGGCGATTTTGGCGTACTGCCAGCTCGGCTCGGCCAAGCAGGCGTTCGACCTGTTTGATCTGGTCAACCCGATCAACCACGGCAACAGCCCTGAGGCCTGCCAGCGCTACAAGGTCGAGCCTTATGTACTGGCCGCCGATGTTTACGCAGTGGCGCCGCACAATGGGCGCGGCGGTTGGACCTGGTACACCGGCGCAGCCGGCTGGATGCAGCGCGCCGGCGTCGAAGGAATTCTCGGTATTCGCCGCGAGGGTGACTGGCTGTTGCTCAACCCCTGCATCCCTCCCGACTGGCCGGGCTTTAGCGCACGTATCGCCCTGGCTGGCAGCCACTACCAGATTGAGCTGAGCAACCCGGCGCAACGCAGCCAGGGCATTCGCCAAGCCTGGCTGGACGAGCAGCCCATCACTTGCCCGCAAGGGCCATTAAAAGTCGCCCTGGATGGCGCGGCGCATCGCTTGCGGATTGAGTTATAGGTCGCTGTTAGCGGGTGGCTCGGCCAGCAGTTCGGCCAGCTCGTCGCAACCACTCTGCACTGCTGCCAGGGCGGCGGCGCAGAGGGCGCGGTAGCGCTGCAGAATCAGCTCGCCGGTGGCGGTGAGCTGGGTGCCACCGCCCTGCTTGCCGCCGGCCAGGGTGCTGACCAACGGCTGCTTGAAACTGCGGTTCATGGTTTCCACCAACAGCCAGGCGCGCCGATAGGACATGCCCATGGCGCGCGCGGCGGCGCTGATCGAACCGTGCTGGGCGATAGCCGCCAACAGCTCGGCCTTGCCGGGGCCAATGGCAATATCAGAACCGTTATGCAGGCGGATTTTCAGATCAAGACGGTACATGCGGCGACCACAGCGGGGGATACGCTGCGCAGACTAACGCCTGAATCACTCAGGCGAAAGCGGCAAACCACTTGCTGCGCAGCGGCCGTGGGACATGTCAGGTAGCGGTTAAATTCGGCCCATTAACAGCAGCACCAACAGCACCACCACCACGACGCCCAAACCGCCCGTAGGCCCGTAACCCCAGCTTCTGCTGTGTGGCCAGGCCGGTATGGCACCGATCAATAACAGCACAAGCACGATCAATAGAATGGTACCCAGGCTCATGGCGTTCTCCTTGATGAGTTGCAACACGCCGGAACAACAGGTGCCGGCATGGCACCCAAGCGCTGCTTCATCCTGTACGCCACAGCGGCAGGTGTCGGTGCGCTATCGCACCGACGGCGGCCCTGCTATTCGGCGACCAGTGCCCCATCCACGATCTGCTGCGCCTCGCTGAAGATGCGCTGCAGGTGCGCCGCATCGCGGAAGCTCTCGGCGTAGATCTTGTAGATGTCTTCGGTGCCCGACGGCCGCGCGGCGAACCAGCCGCCCTCGCTGATCACCTTGATGCCGCCAATCGCCGCGCCATTGCCCGGCGCCTTGTCGAGCACCTGGGTAACGGCATCACCCGCCAGCTCACGGCTGCTGATCTGCGCGGGCGAGAGTTTGCCCAGGGCTTTTTTCTGCGCAGGCGTGGCCGGCGCATCAACGCGGTCGGCATAAATCGCGCCGAACTCATCGCTCAGGCCCTGGTACAACTCGCCAGGGTCACGCCCGGTTACTGCGGTCATCTCGGCAGCCAGCAGGGCCAACGCGATGCCGTCCTTGTCGGTGGTCCAGACCCTGCCATCACGGCGCAGGAAGGTCGCCCCGGCGCTCTCCTCGCCGCCAAAGCCCAGGGAGCCGTCGAACAGACCGCCGGCAAACCATTTGAAGCCCACCGGCACTTCCTGCATCGGCCGACCCAGGCGCGCAGCGACGCGGTCAATCATCGCGCTGCTCACCAGGGTTTTACCCACCGCTGCTGTGGCGCTCCATTGCGGGCGATGCTGGAACAGGTAATCGATGGCCACACTGAGGAAGTGGTTGGCCGGCAACAGGCCGACGCTTGGCGCAACGATGCCGTGGCGGTCGTAGTCGGTGTCGCAGGCAAAGGCGATGTCGTAGCCGTTCTTCAGGCCGATCAGACGCTGCATGGCATGGCTGGAGGACGGATCCATGCGGATCTGCCCGTCCCAGTCCAGGCTCATAAAGGCGAACTGCGGATCGATAATCTCGCTCACCACGTCCAAATTGAGGCCGTACTGCTCGGCGATGCGGCCCCAGTAATGCACGCCGGCGCCGCCCAGCGGGTCGACACCCAGGCGCAGGCCCGCCGCACGGATCGGGGCGAAGTCGATGACGTTGCCCAGGTCATTCACATAGCTGGCGAGGTAATCGTATTCCTGCACATTGGCCGCCTGCCGCGCCTGCGCCAAAGGCATGCGCTTGACCTCGCGCAGGCCGCCTTCAAGCAGCGCATTGGCGCGGTTCTGCACCCAGGTGGTGATATCGCTGTCAGCCGGCCCGCCGTTGGTGGGGTTGTATTTGAAACCGCCGCTGTCCGGCGGGTTGTGCGAGGGGGTGATGACGATGCCATCGGCCAGGCCCGAGCTGCGGCCCTGGTTGTGCACCAGGATGGCCTGGCTGATTGCCGGCGTCGGGGTGAACTCACCGCCCGCAGAGATCATGGTCTGCACGCCATTGGCCGCCAGCACTTCAATCGCGCTGTCCAGCGCCGGTTGTGACAGCGCATGGGTGTCGGCGCCGATAAACAGCGGACCGCTGATGCCCTGGGCCGCCCGGTAATCACAGATCGCCTGGCTGATCGCCAGTACATGGGCCTGGTTGAAGCTGTAAGCCAGGGAGCTGCCGCGATGCCCGGAGGTGCCGAATGCCACGCGCTGGCTGGCCACGCTCAGGTCCGGCTGCAGATCGTAATAGGCCGCCAGCAGCGCAGTGATATCAGTCAACAGGGACGCAGGTGCCGGCTGACCGGCCAAAGGGTGAATACGCGGGCTCACAACAGGCTCCAAAAATGATCGGACGGTGAAAAGTGCGCCAGTCTAGCAGCCCGACCGGGTAATCCCGAGAGGCTTTATATCGAAGCGCGCTAGGTGCGATAGCGCACTGACAAGTCCCCTGCAAGCAGCGTATCTAATACTCAGCCCCCGTATTTGCGCCCACATGGGACTTGCTCAGAGGTGACCATGGACAGACCAACCCAGCGCCAACCCGCCCCCCACACCCGAACGGCTTGGCCCGCTGATTGGCCATGCTGCGCATCCTGAGCGAAAGCTCACTTAACGGGCAGTAAACCTATTGCAGTTGTCGACGTTAGCGCGGGTCAGCTCGCGGCCGGACGTTGTGCGTTGGAGAAGGCACGTGAGGCACGTCCATGAACAGGGAGAGATGACATGCACAGGCTCGGATACTTCCACGCGATAGCCAGCAGCATCGCCCTGATCCTGCCAGCCTTGCTGGCTGGCAACGCCTCTGCCGAGCTCTTTGCGCCAGAAGTGTTCGGCCGAGCGCCACAGCACGTGACAACCACAGAACCGGCGCCGCGCTACAACCTGCACAACGCCAGGCTGCAACCGGAACCAGAGAATACTGAACTCACCAGCAGCAAGGCGCGTCTACACGACCGCTGGATCAGCCTGCCGGTAAACGCGCCGCAGTACGACCAGCCGCCACCGCCACGGCTGCGCTTTTGAGCGCGCAACCACACAGCACCTCCCACGATGCTTAACGCCATATCGGCAACGCAGGCGCCTCACCCGCACCGCGTAATGTTGTTCAAGGAGGAATAGGCATCATGGCTAATCGCGTTCTGATCATTACCGGCAACAGTGACGACGCCGCGACCTTGGAAGATGTTCTGGATAGAGCCCAGGACGGCCCGTTCCTGATTGAGTGGGTGACCAGCCTGGCGCAGGCCCTGCAGCGCCTGGAAAGCCATCGCAAAGAGCCCATCGACGCGATCATGGTTGATCTCGATCTGCCGGACAGCCAGGGCTTGGCCACCTTCGACCAGCTGTTCGTCCTCGCCTCCAGCATTCCGATCCTCACGCTGAGCACCCTGGAGAATGACCAGCAAACCTGGGACGCCATTCAGCGTGGTGCCCAGGGTTGCCTGTCCAAGGGCCACTTCAACAGTTACCTGGTGCCGCAATCGCTGCGCAATATCATCCAGCGCAAGGCGGTGGAAGAGGCGTTGTTCGTCGAAAAAGCCCGCGCATCACTGACCCTCAACTCGATCAGTGATGCGGTAATCAGTACCGACCTGCAGGGCAACGTCGACTACCTCAACAGCGCCGCCGAACATATGACTGGCTGGCAACTCGACAAAGCCCATGGCCTGCCGATCGATAGCGTGATGCACCTGGTCAACGATAAAAGCCGCGAGGCGGTGGCCAACCCCATCGTCAAGGTGTTGCAGCACGATGAGAGCAAACTGCTGGCGGCCGGCACGATACTGATCCGCCGCGATGGCAGCGAGTCCGCCATCGAAGATTCCGCCGCGCCGATCCATGATTCGGCCGGGCGCCTCAAGGGTGCGGTAATGGTCTTCCACGACATGACCGCCGCCCACGCCATGACCGAAAAGATGGCCCATCTGGCGCAGCATGACGCCCTGACCAACCTGCCCAACCGCGCCTTGCTCAATGACCGCATCAACCAGGCGATCGCTCTGGCCGAGCGCCGCAGCAGCCACCTGGCGGTGCTGTTTCTCGACCTGGATAACTTCAAGCACATCAATGATTCGCTTGGCCACGGCGTCGGCGACCAGCTGCTGCAAGCGGTAGCGCTGCGCTTGAGCGACTGCGTGCGCAGCTCTGACACGGTCAGCCGTTTGGGCGGTGATGAGTTTGTGGTGCTGCTGAGCGAAAGCCACTCGGCCGAAGATGCCGCGCGCACCGCCGAAAAAATCCTCAGTGTCCTGGCCATGAGCCACACCATTGGCCAGCAGCAACTGCACATTACCTCCAGCATCGGCATCAGCACCTACCCCAACGATGCCAGGGATGCCGAAGGCCTGATCAAGAATGCCGACACAGCGATGTACCTGGCCAAGGAAGAAGGCCGCAACAACTACCAGTTTTTCCGCCAGGAGATGAATGTTCACGCAGTTGAACGCCAGTTGATCGAAGCGCACCTGCGCACGGCCATGGAAAACAGCGAATTTATCCTTCACTACCAGCCGAAGATCGACCTGCACAGCGGCAGAATCACCAGCGCCGAAGCGCTTATCCGCTGGCAGCACCCGGCATGGGGCATGATTCTGCCGGCGCGGTTTATTCCGGTGGCCGAAGCCTGCGGGTTGATCGTGCCACTGGGCCGCTGGGTGCTGCTGCAAGCCTGCGCCCAGGCCAAACGCTGGGAGAACTGCGGCTATGCCCTGGATTCGGTGGCGGTGAACATCTCGGCCCTGGAGTTTCGCCGCAAGGACTTTGTCGACAGCGTGGAAAGCGCCCTGAGGGTCACCGGCCTTAAACCCAACAACCTGCAACTGGAGATCACCGAAAGCGTGCTGATGCGCGACGCCCAGGCCAGCGCCACGATCCTGCAGCAGCTGAAGACCCTCGGCGTACAACTGGCGGTGGACGACTTTGGCACCGGTTACTCCAGCCTCAGCTACCTCAACCAGTTCCCCATCGATGTGCTGAAAATTGATCGTTCTTTTGTGCAGGACATCCACAACAGCAACGGCATTATCGTCAGCGCCGTGATCGCCATGGGCAACAGCCTGAAACAGCGAGTAATCGCCGAAGGGATCGAAGAAACCGCGCAGCTGGAGTTCCTGCGCAGCCATCACTGCAGCGAAGGCCAGGGCTTTCTATTCAGCCACCCGGTCAGCGCGGAGCAGTTTGCCAATCTGCTGCGCAGCGGCATCAGCTCGCCGATCAATACGCTTTACCAAACAACGGGCACTCTGGGTTAAAACTGCGCGCGGTAGTCGGCCTGCAGCGCGGCATAACACTCGCAGGCGGCCAGCTCCAACCCGGCGCGATCAAGGATATGAATCTCACCGCGGCTATAGCTGATCAATCCGCGTGCCTGCATGGCTGCGGCGGCAATCGATACACCACTGCGGCGCACGCCAAGCATGTCGGCAAGGTACTCATGGGTCAGGTGAAAATGATCGGCATGCGCACGGTCGTGGGTCATCAGCAGCCAACGCGCCAGACGTGGCTCGATTTCATGGAAATGCGTACAAGCTGCACTCTGCGACAGCTGCGTCATCACCACATACAGGTAGCGCTTGAGCGCACGTAGCAGCGCCGGGCTACTCAACAGCTCCTGCTTGAATAACTGACTGCTGATACGCAAGGCACTGCCCGAACCCTGCACCACCGCGCGCATGGGCGCCTGGCCAATGCCCAGGGCAAGCGTTGCGCCCAGCATGCCTTCATTGCCGATCAGGCCCATCTCCAGCGGCTGATGCCCATCCAGGGTGGTCACCAGCGAGACAAAGCCACTCAGCGGAAAATACACATGGCGAATCGGCTGGTTGGCTTCATGCAACACGTTGCCGAAAACCAGGTCCACAGGTTCGCAGCCATTAAGGAGTTGTTTGCGTTGTTTGCTGGGCAGCCCTTCGATCAGACGGCTGAAGATTTGCAGCGGTGCTTTAACAGACATTCACTTGTCCCGAGCACGACGCTTGCCAAAACATGGCACGACAACGGTGCTTGACGCTATCGCCGCTGCAGTCTGCCTGAGCATTTGGCAAAGCTCTGTGCGCTGCGGCACTCAAGCCAATCCATTAAATGGCTAACCGCGCGCGTAACAGATTGGGGCTTTGGATGCGCTGGCTTTAAGGCAGTAGGCGGTCGGTTTCGCGCTTGACCACGGCGTAACACTCACAGCTCAGGCTTTCCAGCTTGGCGCGATCGAGCACGGTGATCAGCCCGCGACTGTAATCAATTACGCCTTGGCGATGCAGTTTGCCGGCGGCCTCGGTGACGCCCTCGCGGCGCACGCCGAGCATATTGGCGATCAGTTCCTGGGTCATGGCCAGCTTGTTGTCCCTCAACCGATCAAGCGACAACAACAGCCAGCGGCACAGCTGCTGATCAATCGAGTGATGGCGGTTGCACACCGCCGTCTGCGCCATCTGGGTAATCAGCGCCTGGCTGTAGCGCAGCATCAGCTGCAGCATGTCGCCATGCCGGTTGAACTCTTCCTTGAAGCGTTTGCCGAGTACCCGGTAAGCGCTGCCAGCACTTTGTACAAGGGCGCGACTGGTGGTGCTTTCACCGCCCATAAACAGCGCCACACCAATCACCCCGTCATTACCCACCACGGAAATTTCCGCCGACGCACCGCTTTCCATCACATACAGCAGGGACACAATCGAATCGGTGGGAAAGTACACATGCCGCAGGGTATCGCCTGATTCGTAGAGCACCATGCCCAGCGGCATATCCACCAACTCAAGGTGCGGCAACAGGCGCTCCAGCACCTCACCGGGTAAGGTGGCAAGCAGATGGTTTTGTTGGGGATATGGGGCTATGGACATCACTGTCTCCGGTCTTCTTAGGCCTGCTGGCGATTGATGTGCGCTCGCTACAGAGCCTTAACTGCACACGCCAGCATAATCCAATCTGTTTTTTTATCTGTACGGTAGCGTACAGACAGGCTCTATTCCGGGCAGTTATAAGGCAGGTGAAAATGGTCATTTTACGCGTCGACAAAAACGCGCAAATGCAGCGTTTTCAGCCATTTGCGGCTATCCTTGCCGGCCCTTTGATGCCGCAGGATGACCCCAATGAAAGCCCAGCTTGAAGAACTGATCAGCAAAATAAGCTCGGGCTGCATGCTGCCGGAAGAAGTCACGCGCATCGCCGATGAGGCCGCACAGGCCTACGCCGATCCGCAGGCGTTTCTCGCCGCCAACCCGGACATCAATTTCGACGACAGCTTCCCCATTCCGCTGGGCGAATGGGTGGTGGTCGGCAGCCTGCCGGAGACTGTGCTGTTCCAGGCCGACAGCTATGACGCGCTGTTCCAGCAGATCACCGAATCGTTCGGACCAGAGGTGAGCTTTGTGCTCAAAGCCAAGCAACTGGCCAAGGTCGAGCCGCTAAAAGCGCTAAATCGCATTCAGGTGCAACTGTCCAGCCTGTCACCGGAAACCAAGGGTTATGTGTTGCTGGATTTCAGCGAGCCGCTGGATGACGAGCTGCAAGCCGTACTGGTGTACAGCACGGACCTGGCGCGGGTGATGGAGCTGGCAGTGGAAGTCGGCATCTACGCCGCGCCGGCCTATGAAGCACTTAAAGCCGCGCAAGACGCCGAGTAAACGAGAAGTTAGCCAGGCCAACGGCCTGGCGATCAGGAATGGTTGCGACGCAACTCCGCCAGCTTGGCCGCCAAAGCGTCCAGCTCGGCGCTCTGCCCGGGCGGCAGTTGGCGCAGTACCGCCTGACTCAGACGCATCTGTTTGATAAACCGCCGGCAGTGCTGACACATCGCCAGGTGCAAGCGCACGGACATGCGTTTACCCAGGCCCAACTGACCATCAATAAATTCACTGGAGTGGGCCACCAACTCCTTACAACTCAACATTGGCCAGTCTCCTCAAAATGCTCCAAGGTGGCGAATACCTTGAGACGCGCGCGGTGCAGCAGCACCCGCACATTGGAGAGCGAGACCTGCAAAAGATTACAGATTTCTTCCAACTCCAACCCTTCACGCTCACGCAGGTGCAGCACGCTGCCCTGCAGCTCGGACAAGCTGGCCAGGGTTTTCTCCAGGCATTCGCGTAATTCGTCCTCGGCCAGCAGAGCTTCCGGGGAGTCGTGATGCCAGGCATGCGGCGCCAGCAGCCAATGGCCATCCGAGCTGAATCGCTCATCACCAATGCTGCCGTGGGGCGAGGGAATGTCGTCGAGCAGCACTTCACGGCGATTGCCCTTGAGACGGGTTTTCGCGGTGTTGGCGGTGATAGTCAGCAGCCAGGTCTTCAGGCTGGAGCGCGCCTGAAAGCCATCGAGGCTGCGCACCACGGCCAGCCAGGCGTCCTGCACCACTTCATCGGCATTACGGCTGCCAACAATGGCAAAGGCCACCGCGCGCATTGCCCCCTGATAGGTGGCAACCAGCTCGCGGTAGGCCTTCTGCTCGCCTGCCCTCAGACGGGCCAGCAGCGCCTGATCGGCCGGGTAATCCATCAATGCTTACGCAGGATCACGCTACCAATCGAATAACCTGCGCCGAACGAGCTGAGCACACCAAGGGCGCCGTTCGGCAGGTCTTCCTGGTATTTGTGCAGGGCGATCACCGAACCAGCCGAGCTGGTGTTGGCGTAGGTATCGAGAATCACCGGTGCTTCGCCTGGCTCGGCATCGCGGCCAAGCAGCTTGCGTGCGATCAGCAGGTTCATGTTGAGGTTGGCCTGGTGCAGCCAGAAGCGTTTCACATCGCCGACGTTGAGCTTGTTCTCGGCCAGGTGCGCGGCAATCAGCTCGGCAACCATCGGGCAGACATCCTTGAACACCTTGCGCCCTTCCTGAACGAACAGCTTGTCACGGGCACCGACGCCCTCTTCCGCACAGCGGTTGAGGAAGCCGAAGTTGTTGCGGATGTTGTTGCTGAACTGGGTGATCAGCTTGGTGCCGACGATATCGAACTGGTAGTTCGAGGTGGCCTGGTCGGCACGCTCGATGATTACCGCCGTGGCGGCGTCACCGAAGATAAAGTGGCTGTCGCGGTCACGGAAGTTCAGGTGGCCGGTGCAGATTTCCGGGTTGACCATCAGAATCGCGCGGGCCTGGCCCAGCTGCACGCTGTTGGCCGCAGCCTGGATACCGAAGGTGGCGGAGGAACAGGCCACGTTCATGTCATAACCGAAACCCTGGATGCCCAGTGCGGCCTGCACTTCAATCGCCACCGCCGGGTAGGCGCGCTGCAGGTTGGAGCAGGCCACGATCACCCCGTCGATATCGGCGGCAGTCTTGCCGGCACGTGCCATGGCGTCCTTGGCGGCGCCTACGGCCATTTCGCAGAGGATGCCCCAGTCTTCGTTGCTGCGCTCCGGTAGGCGCGGCGCCATGCGCTTGGGATCGAGAATGCCGGCCTTGTCCATGACAAAGCGGCTCTTGATGCCCGAGGCTTTTTCGATGAAGCCGCTGCTCGACTCGCTCAGCGCTTCGACTTCACCGCTGGCAATGGCCGCGGCGTTGTCGGCATTGAATTGCTGGACGAAGGCGTTGAACGACTCGACCAACTCATCGTTGGAAATACTGTTTGCCGGGGTATAGAGGCCGGTACCACTGATCACGACGTTATGCACAGTCATTCCTCTTGTTCTTCGCCGCAGGCAGCGGCCAGTTATGCAATACACCCTGGCAGGCTAGGCCATGGGCAAAAAAACGGCTGACAGGCTCAGCAAACTCGATCCATGAAACGTCCTGTTACGAGCCTTGGAGTTTGCCACAGCCTGGGGTGCTTCGTCCGCTCAGCACGTCTGGGACCTGCAACATACTGCGGACTATTGAGGCAAAGATGCTCACAACGTCGCGCAAGACACATCCCGCCCAGTGCCTTGATCGGAGACGGTGCGACCTCACCCGTCCGGGGGATAGATGATTGTCAGACAATCTATATGCTCGCCTTTCCCTAATAACAAGAAAGGTTTCCGTCATGCGCAAGCTGCTTCTATTGCTGGTGCTGAGTTTTACCTCCCTGAGCCAGGCCGCCGTGGGTGTATTCCCCGACAGCACCTTCCAGAATCTTGACCACGGCCTGTACTGGTTTGGCTACGGCGATAGCTGGCAAAAAGCCGTGCCTGGCCAGACGAATGCCTATTACGTGGCCAGTAAACCAACACTGATCTATATCCACGGCTGGCAGAACGGCTCGACGCAAAAGAAGAACCGCGAAACCTTCAACCGTAAGGATGCCGTCGGCCCCGATCTGGATCTTGCCAACGCTTGGCTGGCAGCGGGCTACAACGTGGGCGTGCTGTATTGGAATCAGTTCGCCGATGAAGGCGAAGTCAAAGATGCCGAGGCCAAGATCTGGACCGCCAGCGGCCCACGCGCCATGCGTTGGCGCAACAGCAGCGGGGTATACGCCACAGGCCCCAGCCAATCGGCCAGCGATCTGCTGTTCAACAGTTACAAAGCTAACCTGGCCGGCTACAGCGGCAGCAACATCCGCATCGCCGGTCACTCACTGGGTAACCAGATGGCCATCGTGCTGACCAAGAAAATCAGCGATGCCGTCACTGCCGGAACCATCAACAGCAAACTGCTGCCCAAGCGCGTCGCCCTGCTCGATCCGTTCTACTCCAACAACGCGAAAAGCTACCTGGGTAACAAGTGGGTCGGCGAAGTCTGCCGTACCTATGTCAGCGAGCTAAAAACCAAAGGTGTGATCTTCGAGACCTACCGCACCTCCGGGGCCAGCAGCACCGGTTTTATCGGCGACAGCAACACTGGGCTGATGAACATGACGGCCTTCAGCGAACTCAAGCCCTGGTACTTCAACGCCACGCAACTGACCGAGAAGCACAATGCGGCGGTCTGGCACTACCTGTGGTCGTTCAGCAATAACCCGCCGCTGATCAGCGGCACCAGCAACCAGGCCGCCTCTGCCAAAACCAGCGACAGCCGCATCAGTACCTTAATGAATGGCAGCAAGAAATTGGTTCAGGATCAGGGCGCCTACAGCAAGGAACCCTCAGACGATAACTTTAAGGAGGCCAATCGCTGATCCCCGTGCACCGCCCAGGCTGATGAATGCGACCGTGCGACTCAAGCCGGCTTGACTATCTGGGCACAGCATGAAAAAACAGAGGCTCGCAGGGCCGCGCAGGCCCTGCACTCTTGCGCTTCTGGATACCTGTCTTATGGCCCTGCATACCTGGCTGATCTTTCTTACGGCAGTGTTTGGCCTGTCGCTGACTCCAGGCCCCAATGGCCTGCTCGCGCTCAGCCATGGCGCCTTGTATGGCCACCGCAAAACCCTGTTTACCGTCAGCGGCGGCGTGCTGGGATTTACCCTGCTGATGGCCTTGTCGATGCTCGGTATCGGCACCCTGCTGCAAGCCTCGGCGCAGGCCCTGACCATCCTCAAATGGCTCGGCGGCGCCTACCTGATCTGGCTCGGCATTCAGCTCTGGCGCGCACCGCCACTGCACCTCGCGATGGCCGAGAAAGCAGCCGAGAGCAGCGGCTTCAAGCTGTTTCGCCAGGGCCTGCTATCGGCATTGTCCAACCCCAAGGTGATCCTGTTTTTCGGCGCCTTTCTGCCGCAGTTTCTCGACCCACGCGGTGACCTCTTACTGCAGTTCGCCATCATGGCGCTGACCTTTGCCGTGGTCGAAGGCAGCGTCGAATACCTGCTGGCACGCATGGCCCATCGCGTGCGGCCCTGGCTGCAACGCAGTGGCAAAGGCTTCAATCGCTGCTGCGGCGGGCTGTTTGCCTTGATGGGCGCAGCCCTGCCAATGACCCGCTGAAGCGCCTACAGCGCAAAGGACCTGCCTTGGTGTCCAAGCTGTTAACTGCCCTGCTGTTGCTCACCCTGAGCGGCACATCATTCGCCGCCGAGCGCGCGCTGCGCTTCTCGATCAACGACAGCTGGGCCATGCCCATGGTGCGTATCGAAGACGGCAAGGCAGTGGAAGGCATTCTCGTCGACTTGCATCAGCGTCTGGCCGCCAAGGTTGGGCGCAAGGCCGAGATGGTGGTGATGCCGCGTATGCGCGTGCAGCACGCGCTGGATACCGGCGACATTGATGTGCGCTGTTACGTGAGCCCGAACTGGGTCAACAGTGGCCACTATCGCTATATCTGGAGCCTGCCCTTTATGACCCAGCGTGATGTGCTTGCAGGCGTTACGCCCGAGAAACTGGAGCCAGAGCAACTGCTCAATGAACGCCTGGGCACCGTCCTCGGCTTCACCTACCCGCGCCTGGAGCCGCTGTTCGCCAGCGGCCAGATCCAGCGTGAAGACGGCCGCACCCAAGATCAGGTGCTGCTCAAGCTCAGCGCTCGGCGAAACCGCTATGCCATCAGCAATGAACTATCCCTGCACTGGTTCAACCGCCACCAAGCCCCCGGGGAGAAACTGCACCACCTGAGCGAAGTGGCCAGCGATCCCATCGCCTGCATCGTCCGCGATGCCCCGGAGGTCCCGACCATGGCCCTACTGCGCGCCATGGTGCAGATGAAACAGGCTGGCGAATTCGACGAAATACTCGCCCGCTATCGCTGACCTCAACCCCCTACGCACGCGCCGCCGATCGTCCACAGCTTGCCATACCTTATTTAGTTAGTTAGCCTAACAAAATATAAAGGAGAGCAAGCATGCCGATCACCGACAGCCTTAAACGCCTGCAATGGCACATGTGGCACCACTGGCGGCAGTACGCCCAACACAGCGGCAGCATGGAACTGAGCAACAGCGAGTTGGACTACCTGTATGCCCTGATGTCCGCCGAAAACGGCCTGCGCCTGACCGAACTGGCCGAACGGATGAACGTCAGCAAGGCCAGTGCCAGCGCCATGGCCAGCAAGCTGGAGGCACGCGGATACCTGCAGCGCCTGCCCTGCAGTGAGGACGGCCGCGCCATGCGCCTGCTGGCCACGGCCAAATCCAACGCGCTGGAACAGGAAGAGCGCGACGTCTACGTGCAAACCGCCGCCAGCCTTGAACAAAACCTCAGCCCTGAAGAAATGCAGCAGCTGAGCCAGCTGCTGGCCAAAGCCTGCCAGACCCTCGAAATCGGCTGACCCAGCCGCGCAACCGTTTACCCGTGAAAACCTTATGAACAGTCAAAGCATCACCCGCACCTTCTGGCGCTACAGCATCCCGGCCATCGCCGCCTTGATGATCAGTGGCCTGTACATGGTCGTCGATGGCATTTTTATCGGTCACGCCATGGGTGCCACCGGTTTGTCGGCGATCAACATGGCCTGGCCGCTGTCCGGGCTGATGCTGGCCATCGGCATGATGATCGGCATGGGCGGCGGCGCTCAATGTTCCCTGGCCCAGGGTGCCGCACAGTGGCCGGAGGCACGCAGCTATCTGGCTCAAGCAATCTGGCTACTGGTTCTGCTGGGCATTCCCACAGGCGTGCTGGTGGTGCTGGCAGGCCCAGCCTTTATGGCCATGCAAGGCGCCGAGAACAACCTGGCGCAACTGGGCAATGACTACCTGCGGGTGATCGGCTGGGCCGCGCCTTTGGTATTCGGTTCCATCGCCCTGCCCCTGCTGGTACGCAACCTCGGCGCACCGCGCCTGGCGACCTTGGCCATGCTGATGGGCGCGCTCACCAACGTGGCACTCGACTACCTGTTTATCATCGTCTGGCAATGGGGCCTGCACGGCGCAGCCCTGGCCACGGTGATCGGCGAGAGCCTGTCGGTGCTGATCTGCCTGGGCTTTATCTGCAGCCGACATAACCCGCTGCAGATGCCCCTGGCCGCCTGCACGCTGAACCTGCGCAAGAGCCTGGACGTGCTCACCACCGGTTTCTCCAGCATGCTGATGTACCTCTACATGAGCCTGGTGGTGGTGCTGCACAACCTGCTGTTTATGCACTACGGCAGCCCCTTGCAGGTGGCCGCCTATGCCATCGCCGGCTACCTGATGGCCTTCTACTACATGTTTGCAGAAGGCGTTTGCGGCGGTATGCAGCCCCTGGTCAGTTACTTCTACGGTGCCCGCGAGCCGGATAAAGTACGCCGAGTGCTACGCCTGGGCCTGCTCACCGCTGTGGGCAGCGGCGTGCTGATGACTGCAGCGCTGTTAATCCTGCCCAGGCTGTTTGCCGGAATTTTTAGCGGCAGCGACCAAGCCCTGCTGGACGCCAGCGTGTTGGGCCTGCGCCTGCATCTGTTCGCCATGTTCCTTGATGGATTTATCATCCTCGCGGCGAGCTTCTTCCAGGCCATGGGCCAGGCGCGAAACGCTACCTTGGTGACGGTGGGCAATATGCTGATCCAGCTGCCCTTCCTCGCAGTGATGCCACTGCTGCTGGGACTTAACGGCGTGTGGCTGGCCTTGCCGCTATCCAACGTCTGCCTGAGCCTGGTGGTGATCTGGATGTTGCGGCGCCAGTTGCAGCAGCTAAAAACGCTCGATAGCGCTCCCTAAGCGCAAAACCTAAGCAGCCGCTGTAAGTGACGCACGAGCAAGTGCGTCACTTACAGCCTTCAAATGACCACACGCCGTGCCGGCGGCAGCAAGGCCTTCACCTGGGCCTCAGAGAACTTCAGCTGCGTCTGTAGATGCTGAGCAATCTGCTCAGGCGTATACCCAGGCAAGGCCCGGCCACTCAGCACAATACGGAACGACACGGCGATCCCTCGCTACAAATTGAAATGGGTCAGCAGATTAACAAAGCGTGCAGCACTCGCGGCCGGTCACATAGGGCTCAAGTCACCGACAGCTGGGCAGTATTTGCGGGGGGCGCACGTTCATCTAAAACCCGCGCCTCAGGTTGGCCATTCCAGACCTGCAACGGCCGTTCGGCACCCTGCAGTAACCAACCACTGCGCCCACCTACCAAGGTGCTGACTGCATGCGCACGGCCAAATGGATTGTGCCGAGCCAGCAACAACACGCTGTCACGCAGCCAGGCCAGGCTGCGGCTGTGAGATTGGAACAGTGGCGTGAGCAGGCGGCTGGCTTGGCGGTAATAACGCAGGTGATCACGCCGGCTGCTGGCATAGGCGGCGAATACCGCTGACCAGTCGCAGTCGTTTGGGGTGTGTTGTGTGGTGACTGCGGCGGACAAGGCAGCCGCATCCACCAGCGCCATATTCGCGCCCTGGCCCAGTTGCGGGCTCATGGCGTGAGCGCAGTCGCCGATGGCGATCACCCGCCCGTCGTGCCACTGCTGCATGCGCACATCGGCATACACCGCCTGGCTCAGTTGCTCGGGACGTTCGATCAGTTCAACAAAGGGTTCGGCAGCGCTGCCCGCTAGTTGCAGCACCTGGGCTTTCCAGGCAGCCAAGCCGGCTTCACGCCAGGCGCCGAACTGCGCCACCGGCAGGCTCCAGAACAAACTGCTCAGCGCTTGCTCGCGGTTCAGGTGTGTACGCCCAGTGGGCATGATGCCGAACATCTGCGCGCAGTCGCGGTACCACTGGCGCAGGTCCGTTGCATCCGGTGCGTTTGGCGACAAAGCCGGGGTCGGCACAATGCTCCACAACGCGCCCCAAGGGTAAGGCTGCAACCACTGCTTGACCTGCATCTGCCCACGCAAGGCCGAACGCACACCATCAGCCAGCACCAGCGCGGCGAACTCGCCGAATGGCTGCTCCACGCCCTGTTCGTCCTGGCGATACAGCTGCACATGGTTGCCGTGCTGGCTGAAACGGCTGATATGCACGCCGATTTCAACCTGCACACCGGCTTGCCGCGCCGCGTTGAGCAAGGCCGTGAGCAATACGCTGCGATGGATACCCATGCCGAAACTGCCGGGCTGCCAATGCGCGTAACGGGTATCGAGAATCACCCGGCCATTGGCCGAGGTGCCGTACAAGCGACTGACAGGAGCACCCAGGCCGCTGCACTCGGCAAATAGGCCCAACTGCTGCAGCACCGCCAGCCCCGAAGGTTGCAACAACACCCCAGCACCCACCGGCTGCAGCTGCGGCACTCGCTCCAGCAGGCGCACGCTGAAACCCTGACGAACGAGGAACAGCGCCGTGGCCAACCCCGCCGTACCCGCCCCGACAATGGCAATCGGCAATCCCTTCACGACCCGTCTCCGTTAATTAACCGAGCGGATTCTACCCTTGCCGCTTGCCCGCACAGCCATACGCAGTAGCAGATTGCCGCCAGTCTTAGCACCAGCGCACATCAGAAAAGAAGGTTATCCGGGCGATGCGCGGGCCGATGCAGACGGCAGAAGTAGCCGGTGCCTGAAAGGGCACCGGCTAACTGAGGGTTACTGAGTAACCGGGAGGATATCGAAGCCCTTGCGGTTATCGCTGACGATGCGGAAATTCTGCTGCGAGCCCGGCTCAACTTTCACGGCCAGTTCACGACGCAGGCGGCCCATGCCGCACAGAGTGTCGTCCATCTCGTCGATACCAATACTCAGCACCCGCGTGCCGACCGGCACCTGAAAACGTACCTGCTCACCCACGCCAATGCGTGCGGCCACCTTGCGGTCGACCAGCACCGCCACATAGCAGCCGCCGCCCATGCCGCCGAAGTCGCGATTGACCTGCAACTCCCCGCCCTGCCCCAGCGGCGCCTGATAGCCCAGCAAACGGTCTGCCGGCACAGGTTTGACATCCTCTGGCGCGGGCTTCCAGGACGAACAGCCGGCCAACAGCAACAGCGGTAAAACGGCACAAATCAATCGCATGGGAGCCCTCCATGGGCGCAGAAAACAGCAAAGGGGAACAGCCAAAACGGCTTGAGTATTGCCCCTGGCGCGGCCGGCCTCAAGTACAGACTGTTGCGCCGCCGCAACCAGGCTTTTATCAACCGGCGATGCGCTTGAGCAGACGCGCCTGCAGCGCCGCCAGCTCTTCCGGAGTCGCCTTGCCGCCGGCATGCACGCTGAGCGTCTCGCCGGCATAGCGCGGCACGATATGCATATGAATATGGAACACCGTCTGCCCGGCTGGCGCGCCATTGAACTGCGCCACTTGCACCCCGGCTGGCTCCAGCTCGTCGACGATCACACCCGTAAGCTTCTGCACCACGGCCATCACCTTGCTCAGGCTGTCACTGTCGATTTCCAGAATATTGCGCGCCGCCGAGCGCTTGGGGATCACCAGGGTATGGCCGAAGGACTGCGGAAACACATCGAGAAAGGCCAGTACGTCCTCATCCTCGTAGAGCTTGTAGCAAGGGGCTTCGCCGCGGATGATCTGAGCAAAGATATTCTGGTTGTCGTATTCGCCGTGCAGGCTCATCGGGGTTCTCCAGTGGGCTGGGGTTGAGATGGCCCCAACCATACCGATTTCTGCACGCGGGGAAAAATCTGCAACCTGACCAAATGGCCAATCACCGTTATCCTGCGCCTTTCGCCACCTTAATCCGGAGCGCCCATGTCAGCCCTTTCCGCTTACCCCATTACGCAAAAATGGCCTGCCCAGCACCCAGAGCGTCTGCAGCTGTATTCGCTGCCCACGCCCAACGGCGTCAAAGCCTCGATCATGCTGGAAGAGATCGGCCTGGCCTATGAGCCGCACCTGGTCAGCTTCGACACTCACGATCAGCTCAGCGAAGAATTCCTCTCGCTCAACCCCAACAACAAGATCCCGGCGATCCTCGACCCCAACGGCCCAGGTGGCAAACCGCTGGCGCTGTTCGAGTCAGGAGCGATTCTGATCTACCTGGCGGAAAAGACCGGCCAGCTCTTGGCCCAGGACTCCGCCACGCGCTACGAAACCCTGCAGTGGCTGATGTGGCAGATGGGCGGCATCGGCCCGATGTTCGGCCAGCTGGGTTTCTTCCATAAATTCGCTGGCAAAGACTACCCGGACAAACGCCCGCGCGACCGTTATGTGGCCGAATCCCAGCGCCTGCTCGGCGTGCTCGAACAACGCCTGCAAGGCCGCAGCTGGATCATGGGTGAGGACTACAGCATCGCCGATATCGCCGTATTCCCCTGGGTCAGAAACCTGGTGGGTTTCTACGAGGCTGGCGAGCTGGTGGAATTCGAGCGTTTCACTAATGTGCAGCGGGTGCTGCAGGCCTTTGTCGCTCGCCCGGCAGTCATCAAGGGCCTGGCCACGCCAGCGCGCGGCTAAAATAGATGCCAGCAGCCCAGTCAACGCATAAGAACAGCACCACGAGAACCAATATGAACAACGCTCTTCAACAGCCCGCGGTGACAGCATGATCGAGGTAACCGAGCTTTCCATTGCTTCACTGCGCGCCGCGCTCGAAGCCGGCCAGACCACGGCGGTCGAACTGGTGCAGGCCTACCTCGCCCGCATCGATGCCTACGACGCTGCCGGCACCCCGACCAAACTTAACGCAGTCGTCGTGCGCAACCCCGATGCGCTGAAGGAAGCCCAGGCATCCGATGAACGCCGCGCCCTTGGTGCAACGCTTGGCCCACTCGACGGCATTCCCTACACGGCCAAAGACAGCTACCTGGTCAAGGGCCTGACCGCCGCCTCCGGCAGCCCAGCCTTCAAGGATCTGGTCGCCTATCGCGATGCCTTTACCGTCGAGCGTTTGCGCGCCGCCGGAGCCATCTGCCTGGGCAAAACCAATATGCCGCCCATGGCCAACGGCGGCATGCAGCGCGGCGTCTATGGCCGTGCGGAAAGCCCGTACAACGCCGACTACCTCACCGCGCCCTTCGCTTCCGGCTCATCCAACGGTGCCGGCACCGCCACTGCCGCGAGCTTTGCTGCCTTCGGTTTGGCCGAGGAAACCTGGTCGAGCGGTCGCGGCCCAGCCTCGAACAACGGTCTGTGCGCCTACACGCCATCGCGCGGAGTGATTTCGGTGCGCGGCAACTGGCCGCTGACGCCGACCATGGACGTGGTGGTGCCCTATGCGCGAACCATGGCTGACTTGCTCGAAATACTCGATATCGTGGTCGCCGACGACCCGGACAGCCGTGGCGATCTGTGGCGCCTGCAGCCCTGGATATCGATCCCGAAAGCCTCCGAGGTGCGTCCAGCCACCTACGCCGACCTGGCCGCCAAGGCCGATGCCCTGGCTGGCAAACGCTTTGGCGTGCCACGTATGTTCATCAACAAGGATGACGCCGCCGGCACCAGCGAAAACCCCGGCATCGGCGGCCCGACCGGCCAACGCATCCACACCCGCGCCTCGGTGATCGACCTGTGGGAAGCCGCGCGCAAGGCGCTGGAAACCGCTGGTGCCGAAGTGATCGAAGTGGACTTCCCGCTGGTCTCCAACTGCGAGGGCGACCGCCCTGGCGCGCCGACCGTGTACAACCGCGGCATCGTGACCCCAGAGTTTTTGCATGACGAGCTGTGGGAGCTGAGCGGCTGGGCCTTTGACGACTTCCTGCGCGCCAACGGCGACCCCAAACTGAACACACTGGCCGACGTCGATGGCCCGCAGATTTTCCCCCACGACCCCGGCACCCTGCCCAACCGCGAAGGCGACCTGGCCGCCGGCATGGACGAGTACGTCAACATGGCCAAGCGCGGCCTGAAGAACTGGGATCAGATCGAAACCCTGCCCGACGGCCTGCGCGGCCTGGAACACACCCGCAAGCTCGACCTTGAAGAATGGATGGATAACCTCGGCCTCGACGCCGTGCTGTTCCCCACCGTCGCCGACGTCGGACCGGCGGATGCCGACGTCAATCCAGCGTCTGCCGATATCGCCTGGAGCAACGGTGTGTGGGTAGCCAACGGCAACCTGGCGATCCGTCACCTGGGCGTGCCCACCGTCACCGTGCCGATGGGCGTGATGGCCGATATCGGCATGCCCGTTGGCCTGACCTTCGCTGGTCGCGCCTATGACGACTCGGCTCTGCTGCGCTTTGCCGCTGCGTTCGAGTCCACCGGCTCGAAGCGCTTGGTGCCGCCACGCACACCGCCGCTGTCGCGCGGCTAACGCCGCAGACAACAAAGTCGCTCACATGAGCGGCTTTGAGGGGCATACGCCGGCGTGCCCCTCTACAGTGGTCGGCTGATACAACTTGCAGAATTATTCACACAACCGAAGACACGCATGAGCAGCCCAACCCTGGCGGTAATTCAGCTGCGAGGAAAACGCTGTGGGTCGCGAAATGCCTCAGTCAAGTGATCGAACACCAGGCGTACGCGGCGTGAAACTGGGCCCTGTTGCGGGCGATAAATGAACAGGTCCCAGGGCGGTGGAGCAAGCTCATCCAACACGGTTATGAGCTTGCCGCTGCGGATTAATGGGTTGGCAAGGTAGGCGGGAATCTGACCAAAACAGGTGCCGGACACAATCGCCTCCAGCTCGGTATCAGCATCGTCGCAAATCAACACGGGTTGCCGGGGAGTGAAACTCTGGCCATCGGCGAACAGCCAAGGCCAGGGCCTGCCATTGCGCTGGTCGATCAACGCGGACAGTGGGCAGGCGTCAAGCGCCTGAATCGAGCGCGGTGAGCCGATCCGCTCGACCAGCTCCGGGCTGGCAACCACATGCATGGGCACGGGTGCCAGTGCCTTCGCAACGTAGCGACGGTCGCGTATCAAGCCGACCCGAATGCCGATGTCGATCTGCGCCTCCACCGAGTCCGTCATCTGGTCTTCAAGCCGCAAGTGGAACTGCAAGTGTGGATGAGCCGCCATCAGCGGCTGCAGAAACGGAATCAGGTAGTGCCGGCCAATAGTTTGCGGCGCGGTAATTCCGATACGGCCTGAAAGCTCAGGCTCACTGCGATGCGAGCGAAAGAGTGCATCGAAGTGCTCGAGGGCCAAACGAGCCTCCTGTGCATAGCCTTGGCCAAAGGCGGTGATATGCACCTGACGGGTATTGCGGTGGAAGAGCGGCTCACCCAGCTCGGCTTCCAGCGCCTGAACGGCGCGCGTCACGCTCTGCGGTGAAATACCCAGGCGGCTTGCGGCTGCACGGAAGCTGCCGGACTCGGCAGCGGCGCAGAAGATCCTGACCATCTCCATGCGATTGAGCATGTGTTACCCACCTTTATTCCAAAATAAGGAATAGCTTAATCCAAACATTTCCATTTATTGAGATTCGCAGTGGCCCTACTGTGCTCGCAAGCCAGGGACATCTCCCGGCGTCGTTCAACCTGTCACGATGAGGTTCAGAGCATGAGCAACAATATTTCCGAAAAAGTAGTCATCATCACTGGCGCCAGCAGCGGTTTGGGCGAGGCCACGGCCCGCCATCTGGCAGAAAAAGGTGCGCGTGTAGTCCTGGCGGCACGCCGCAAGGACAAACTGGATGCGCTGGTTGCAGAGCTGGTAAACGCTGGTGGCCAAGCAGTGGCCTACCAGACCGATGTCACCTCCCAGGATGACGTCAAGGCGTTGATCCAGGGCGCAATAGACACCTTCGGCCGCCTCGACGTGCTGGTCAACAACGCAGGCCTGATGGCTATCGCCCCGCTGAGCGAAGGGCGGGTGGACGAGTGGGACCGCATGATCGACATCAATATCAAGGGCTTGCTGTACGGGGTAGCAGCCGCACTGCCAGTGTTCCAGCAGCAGAACAGCGGGCATTTCATCAATATCGCCTCGGTCGCGGGCCTGAAGGTCTTCAGCCCGGGTGGTACGGTCTACAGCGGTACCAAGTTTGCGGTCCGCGCCATTTCCGAGGGGCTGCGCCATGAAGTGGGTGGTCGTATTCGGACCACCACCATCGAGCCGGGCGCCGTCGACTCTGAACTCAAGTTCGGCAGCTCCCACCAGGCCAGCCGTGATTTCGTGGTCGACTTCTACCAGCAGGCCATTCCCGCCGACTCAGTGGCACGCGCCATCGCCTTCGCCATCGAGCAGCCTGCCGATGTCGACATCAACGAAATCGTACTGCGCCCAACCGTGCAGGATTTCTAAACCAAGCAAGGCGCCTGCGGGCGCCTCTGCTGGAAAACCAGCAAGCGCAGGAACACGCGATGGTAAGCAAACGGATGCGCACCAGCATCTGCAAGGGGCATCACGTTGCGACGGCTATTCAGGTAGGCGTTCGATGACGCCCCCTTCCATTCAGCGCTCAGCCTTTCTGAGTCGGTTGGACTTATAAACCCAATTGCGAAAGCCCCGGGTAGTCATCAGGACGCCGCCCCAATGGCCAGCGGAATTTGCGTTCGGACTCTTCAATGGGCAGGTCGTTGATGCAGGCAAAGCGATGCGCCATCAGACCGTTTTCGGTGAACTCCCAGTTCTCGTTGCCGTAGGAGCGAAACCAGTTGCCCGAGTCATCGTGCCATTCGTAGGCATAGCGCACGGCGATGCGGTTATCGGTAAACGCCCACAGCTCCTTGATCAAGCGGTACTCCAGCTCCTTGTGCCATTTGCGCTGCAAAAACACCTGCGCCTCGGCACGGCTGGTGACGAATTCCGCGCGGTTGCGCCATTGGGTATCGGGGGTATAGGCCATTGCCACTTTTGCCGCATCACGGCTGTTCCAGCCATCTTCGGCGAGGCGGACTTTTAAGATGGCGGACTCCCGGGTAAAGGGCGGAACCGGTTGACGAATTTCAGCGGTAGACATGGCGCTGGCTCCTGCACGTGGTGAGGGATGGAATGACGGGCGGCGCTACACGGGGTACCCGTAAGGCGGCAAACAGCCGCTTCAATACACGCAGCAGCGCAGCATTTACGTCGTGGCCTGAGTACTCAGGACCAGACAGCAACTGCGGCAGTAAATAATTCACCTCCCAGTGCCCTGGCGTTTCACTCGATGCGTCGGGCGCGTCGTAACGGTCCACTGTTTCGCGGTTCATGTTGCAGCACCTCGCTAGAGATCAAGCACCAGGGGTTGGATAGCGCCGTCCAGCGCTGCCGGTACGGCGCAGCAGATCAATACGCTATCGCCCTCTGGCAGTTGTGCCGGTGGATTGGGGTAATGCACGTGGCCGCTGACCAGGCGCGTTTTGCAGGTGCCGCACGAACCACCTCGGCAGCTGAAGTCAGGGCTCAGACCACGGCTCTCGGCCAGCTCCAGCAAGCTGCCACTGCCCGGTACCCAACGTGCCTCTTTCGCCGACGAGGAGAAATAAACCGGCACGGGGGCGCTGGCGGCAGGTAACTGAACCGATGCAGCAGGCTGTTCAACCGCTAAACGTTGCAATGTCGAAGGGCCGAATACCTCGGCATGGATACGCTCATCCGGGATGTTCAGCGCCCGCAGCCCGTCGTACATGGCCTGCAGAAAACCACCGGGGCCGCAGAGGTAAAAGTCGTAGTCATCCAGCGGTAGGCGAGCCTTTACCTGGGCGAAGTCGAGACGACCGGTTATTTCAAAATCACGCCCCACAACCGCCTCAGTGCCTGGGCTGCTTAATGCGCGGTGGATATGCAGGTGCTCGCTATCGCGCTGTTGCAGCGCCTTGAGTTCGGCCTGGAACGGCAAGTCTTCCGGGGTTCGGGCGCTTTGAAACAGATGCACAGGGCGTTGCCGCTGCTGCTGACTATTCTGCGCAGCCAGCTCGCGGAACATCGAGAGCAAGGGCGTAATGCCCACCCCGGCAGCGATCAATACCACCGGGCGCTCGGTTTTTTCGATCAGGGTAAAGCTACCCATGGGCGGGCGAACTTCCAGCAGATCACCCACCTGCACCTGGCTATGCAGGTGGTGCGAAGCCGGCCCCTGGGCTTTGACGCTGATGCGCACCTGACCGTCAGACGGTGCACTGGAAACGCTGTACGTGCGGATCAGTGGCACCTCAACACTTGGAATGTACAGACGCACCGGCACGTGCTGGCCCGGAGTAAACGCCACCGCCGTGCCATCCAGCGGCTGAATATAAAACGAGCGAATGTCCTGACTTTCCTGCTGCACCTGGGTCACGCGCCACTGTTGCCACTGCCGGCGTTGCTCACTCTGGCGCAGCTTCGCGTCGGCATCCGCCCAGTTTCCGGTGGCCAGGCTGGTCGGTGCGTAGTCGTGAAAGGTCCAGCGCAAGGAGGTTGCCGCCGGGCGCAGCACAGCCTGCTCAACCTCGAAGGTCCACAGGCGCTCGGCACTTTCGAAGGCGTGGATCATCGGGCTATCGAGAATCAGCTCGGTGCGGCCGGTGAGTTGCAGGATGTCGCCGGAGACAAAGTCGACAAACAACAGCCCCGCAACCGGGTTGGCCTGCAGGTTGCCCAAAGTATTGAAGAACAGGTTGCCGGCGTAATCGGGGATGGTCAGCCGGTTACCTTCGACTTTGACAAAGCCCGCGCGGCCACCGCGGTGCGATACGTCCACCGAGCGATTGTGCGCGTCATGGTCGAAGTAGCTGGCGATAAAAAAGGTGTCGGCCTCACGGATCATCGCGGTGGTGCGGGCATTCAGTTCGGTGAAATTCTCGCGCGCGGCGCGCTGCTGCAACAGCTCCGATGAGCGCGTGTAAGAGCGCGCCTGGATGTACTTGGGACAGTTGCCGTAGGAGTGCTCGACCGCGACGGCCAGGCCATCAGCAGAAACCTGCTGGATCACCCCGTTGATGCGGTTGCGCCGGCGCGTGTGCAGCTCGATGCCGAGCAAGCCAATCGCCTGATCCGCTTGCAGGCCGCTAGCGGCGGGGTCCTGTGCATCAGGCTGTACGGCCAGGAGCAACTGCTGCGGATCGGGCGAGGTGACGAAGCCTTCCGGCCCCTCCAGCAGGGTCGCCCAGGGCCGCTGCTGCGCATCGACCGCACCGACAACCATAAACGGCAGTTGCTGGTAGAACTCGCGGTGCTGGTCGGGCATGTAATCGCGAATGACCTTCTGCCCAATCACCTCCATGCGTTCGGCGACGCTGTAGATGTCCTGAAGCGTTTTTTCCCCGTCATGCCAGGGTGAGCGGCGGTGTTTGGGCAGATGATCCATGCAATGCGCTCCTCAAGAGAGCTGCCGGGTACCCGGCAGCCTATGACGGACTCAGTTGGCGTGCAGACCTGCGGCGGTACGCTGCATCGGCACGAACCCGGGAAGTGCCTCTACCCGCTCCAGCCAGGCGCGCACATTCGGGTAGGCCTGCAACGAGACATTGCCTTCCGGGGCATGGGCGATATAGGTGTAGTTGGCGACATCGGCGATGCTAGCGGTTGCGCCTGCCAGGAACAGGCTGTTGGCCAGCTCGCCGTCCATCACCTTGAGCAGGGCATGGGAACGGGCGATCACATCCTCGGCATTCAAAGGCGCACCGAACACGGTGATCAGCCGAGCCGATGCCGGGCCGTAAGCCAGCTGGCCCGCTGCCACCGACAGCCAACGCTGAGTGCTTGCTGCCGCGAGGGGCTCTTCCGGCAGCCAGGCACCCTTGCCATATTTCTTCGCCAGATAAACCAGAATGGCGTTGGAGTCGCTGAGGAGGGTGCCGTTGTCATCAATCACCGGCACTTGGCCAAAGGCGTTGATGGCGAGGAATTCAGGTTTTTTGTGCGCCCCGTTGGCCAGGTCGACAAACACCAGTTCGGTGGGCAGCTTTAACAGTGAGAGCAGTAGCTCAACGCGATGCGCGTGGCCGGACAGTGGGTGGCGATAGAGTTTGATGGCTGGCTGAGACATGGTGCGGCTCCTTGTAGAGGGTCAGATGAATCAGCGCTGCGTCACCCAAGCTGGGCGGTTTTTGCGCTGGTAGGTTCATGCTGCGCCTGCTCGCGGCTAAGCAGAATCGCCATGCAGAGCAATGCATAATTCCGTTTTATAAAAGAATGCGACCACACACAGGCACGGTCGCGGCGCCCTGTCAGTTTAGAAATGCCGGATGAGCCCGCAGCCTTGGCGTGGCGAAGTCGATAAAGGTGCGCACACGCGCCTCGGCCCGGCGGCCGTCGCGGTAGATCAACTGGGCGGGCAAGGCCTGGCTGGCAAAGTCGTTCAACACCGGCTCAAGCAACCCGCTTTGCAATTCATGGTGCGCTTCGTAGCTCATGCAGCGAATCAACCCCAGCCCCAGGGTTGCGGCATGGATGGCGGCGCGCTGAGTGGTGCACGTCAGTACCGGCAAGGGTTTCACCAAGCGTGTGGAGCGTTCGCCATGGAAACGCCATTCGCTTTGCTGGCCGCTGGCGGTGGTCAACACCGTACGGTGCGCTTTGAGGTCCTCAGGCGTTTGCGGGCGTCCCCACTTGGCCAGGTAGGCGGGAGAACCGCAAACAATCGGCCGCACCCTGCCCACCGGCATGGCAAACCCGGACGAGTTCGGCAGATGGCCCACCACCAGGGCAACATCAATGTTCTCCTCAAGCAGTTTGGGCACACCTTCGCAGGCCTGAGTGACCAACTGCACCTCAGGGAACGCCGTCAGATAATCGAGGGCAATTGGCATCAGTACCTGCTGATCCATCAGCAGCGGTAACGACAAGGTCAACCGACCAGCGGGGCAGGCATGCACGCCGGCGGCAGAGCGCTCGGCAACAGCGGTGTGTTCGAGAATCTGCCGACAGCTGACGGCAAACTGCTCGCCTGCCGGGCTTAGCTCGACGCCGCGCGGCCCGCGTAACAACAGCTTGTTGTTCAGGCGCGTTTCCAGGGCGGCGATGCTGCGCATAACGGTCGCGGGCGACTGCTCAAGCTGGCGCGAGGCCGCGGCCAGGCTGCCGGCTTGCACCACGGCGGCGAACACCTGCATCTGCCGATAGCGACTCATGGCTTAAGCACCTTCGCCCCTTTGCAGCGCCGGGTCTTGCAGGAAGCGGCTGGCACAGAAATCGACAAAGGTGCGCACCTTGGCGGGTACTCGTCCGCCGCCTTGATAGAGCACATGCACCGGCAGTGCCGCTGCTTCAAAGGGTTCCAGAATGATCTCCAGCTCACCCTTTGCGACCAGCTCGGCCACCTGATACGACAACACCCGCGTCAGGCCCCAACCCAGGCATGCGGCGTTGATCGCCGCCTGATTGGAACTCACCAGCAGACGCGGTTTGGGATGCAGGGTCAGAGAACTGGTGCCCAGGTTGAACTGCCAATCGGTGAGCAGGCTGCTGGCCGAGGACATCACGATGGGCGCGGCCAGTACCTCCTTGGGTTCCTGCGGTCGACCAAAGCGTTCGAGAAAGGCCGGCGCTGCGCAGATAACCGGGCGGATGTGCCCGACCTTGATGGCCTGCAGGCCGGTTTCCGGCAACTGACCGATGCGGATAGCGACGTCGACGCCCTCCTCCACCATATTCACCAGGCGATCCACCAACAGCGCATTGATCGTCACCTGTGGATGCGCCGACAGATACTCGGTAATCAGCGGAATCAGGTACAGCTCGCCGAACATCACCGGCGCCGTCACGGTCAGGTTACCCCGTGCACGAATGCTGCTGCCGGTGGCCAACTCTTCGGCTTCTTCCAGCTCCAGCAGGATGCGCTTGCAGTCCTCCACATAGCGCCGCCCCGCTTCGGTCAAGCGCAGGCTTCGGGTGCTGCGCGCCAGCAACAGCGTGCCCAAGCGTTTCTCCAAACCGGCAATCACCCGGGTCACGCTGGGTGGCGACATCCCCACCAGCCGGGCACCGCCGGCAAAGCTTTCTGCTTCGGCAACGGCCAGCAGCACCTTCATTTCCTGAAACCTGTCCACGCTCACCGCCCAACGTTGAGACTGACCTAAAGAATGGCCTAACAGGCCCTAGCGTAGCGCTTGCGCGCCGCGGCCGACCACCACGCAGTGGCAGACAATCGGTGGATCATCCGCGTTGGTCTTTGCTCGGCAGATGACCCCGAGCCAGCGCAGTGAATGCCTTGAGCGCAGCGGAGGGGTTGCGCCGGTTCGGGTAGTACAGGCACAGGTTGTCGCGGGGTGGCGTCCACGCCTCCAGCACCCGCTCGAATTGCCCGGCGTCGAGTTCAGCCTGCACATCCTGCTCCAGGAAAAAGCCCAGCCCCACGCCTGCCTGCACCACCGCCTTGGCGACACTCGGCTCGTCCAACGTGAGTTGGCCAGTCACATCAAGCCGAGTCACTTCCCCCGCACGCTCGAAATGCCAGGGGTAAATCGCCCCATTGGGTAGGCGGATGCGGATGCACTGATGTTTGAGCAGATCCGCCGGATTATGCGGACGACCGTGCTGGGCGAAATATGCGGGCGAGCCAACCACGGCGTAGCGTTGCGGCGGGCCGATTGGAATCACGATCATGTCGCTGGGCACAAGACTCGCGGCGCGCACGCCGAGATCGAAACCGTCCGCGACGATGTCCACCAGGCGGCCTTCGGTCACCAGGTCGATATGCACCTTCGGGTAACGCTGCAGAAACGCCAGCACCAGCGGCAGCAACGCGGCACGGGCGGCACTGGCGAAGGCATTGATGCGCAACACACCCGACGGCCCGGCATTGTGCGAACGCACCGCTTCCAGCGCTGCACGTACATCCTGCAACGCCGGGCCGACCTGCTCCAAGTACATCGCACCCGCCTCGGTTAGCGACACGCTGCGGGTGGTGCGGTTGAACAGCCGCGTTTCGAGACTCGCCTCCAGCTTGGCAATGGTGTTGCTCAATGCCGTGGTCGACACATCCAGGTCGATGGCTGCCTGGCGAAAGGACGCCCGGCGTGCCACGGCCAGCACAGCTTCCAGCTCATTGAGACCAAGGCGCGAATCTGCCATGCAATTGTCCTGATAATCGGGATAGGCCATTAACATCTATCCCAGTTGAGCAAACTATCAAGCGAGCGGCAAGATCACAGTCGTAAACCCCAACCCACTGTGAGAGGAGATCAGGCCATGAACCTGCACCTGCCTGACGCCGTACAGACCTACTTTGCTGTCAGCAATGGCGCCGACATCTCGCGCCTTGCTGCCTGCTTCTGCGCGCACGCCAGCGTGACCGACGAAAACCGCACGCACCACGGCATTGCCGCCATCGCAGCCTGGCAACAGGAAGCCCGCCGGGCCTTCACCTACAGTGTCGAACCGCTGACAACGACGCAGAATGACGATTCGCTGAGCGTCACGGCGCGGCTGGTCGGCAACTTCCCCGGCAGCCCGCTGCAGCTGAATCATGTGTTCCTGCTTGAGGACGGCCAGATCCGCTCACTGGAGATCGCGCCATGAACCTCGACCTAAGCGGAAAACGCGTGCTGGTCACCGGCGGCACCAAAGGCGTCGGCCGCGCGCTGGTCGAGCTGTTCCTTGTCGAGGGCGCACAGGTGCTGACATGCGCTCGGCAGGCCAGCAGCGACCTGCCGGCGGAGCAATTCGTACAGGCCGACCTCACGACCCCGGCAGGCTGCGAAACCGTGGTGGCCGCAGCCAAGCAACGACTGGGCGATGTGGACATCATCGTTCACGTTCTGGGTGGCTCATCGGCACCCAGCGGCGGCTTTGCGGTGTTGGACAACGCGCAGTGGCAACGCGAACTCGACCTTAACCTGCTGCCGGCCGTGCGCCTTGATCGCGCCCTGCTCCCGGCGATGCTAAAGCGCAAGAGCGGGGTGATCATCCATGTGACCTCAATTCAGAACCGCCTGCCCTTGCCCGAAGCCACCACGGCTTACGCAGCGGCCAAGGCGGCGCTGTCGACCTACAGCAAAAGCCTGTCGAAAGAAGTCTCGCCGCAAGGCGTGCGGGTGGTGCGGGTGTCGCCGGGTTGGATCGAGACCGAAGCGTCGGTGGCCTTGGCCGAGCGATTGGCGCAGGAAGCCGGCACCGACTACGCCGGCGGCAAACGCATCATCATGGATGCCCTCGGCGGTATTCCGCTCGGCCGCCCGGCCAAACCGGCAGAGGTGGCGGAGCTGATTGCCTTCCTGGCCTCACCTCGTGCGGCATCGATCACCGGAAGCGAGTTTGTGATTGATGGCGGAACCGTGCCAACTGCCTAGCGGTTGTACTCAGAACGGGCGCTGCTGCGCGCGTTCTTTTGCTGCAGGATCAGCGAGGCTTCGTTATAGGCATGCTGAAACGCGTCACTGCCGATCCAGACCACCGCAGCGTCCTCGTCTTCATCGTGGAACATCCCGCGATAGACGATCAGCAGGCCCATCATAAAGTCGGTCGCGGCCTCCTCCGCCTCTTCTGCGACCACCAGCTCCAGTACCGGGTATTGCAGAAACACCAGGCACATCGCCAGCAGGCTGATGCCTTCAGCCATCTTCATCGCCTGGAACAGGTCATCGAAGTGCGCGGGGTCGAAGCCGTTTTCCTCGATATCTTTGAAATCGAAGGTACACAGGTCGATGTCGACATCATCGAACGGCTCATTGATCAGCGGGTTGGCCAACACCGGGTGAATCACATTGGCCTTGGGCTTGCCCATACGGTTCTGCTTGGCCTTGGTTTTAGCCCGTTGGGCGGGTTTTTGCTGTTTGTCTGGGGAAGCCATATTGGCGAGTTCCTTGTCCGGTACAGCCATGTTCATGGCACTGGGATGATGGTGGGCAAATTGTATTCAGTGTTGGTCGCCTGCGGCTGCAAAGGGACAATTTCTTTGTGGCGGCGCGCAACGGCGTTAATCCGGCTTACGCCAGCAACGCCATAATCCACTGCGTCTGCTGAGTGAGTTGCTGCACTTTCGCCTCAGGCACCGTCTGCCGTGCCTGGGCAAAGTCAACCAGGGTCTGCTGCTTCAGGCGCAGCAGGCGCTGCCACTTGGCCAGGAACGCCGGGCTGCGCGCCTGCATTTGCAGCGGGCCAAAGTACAGCTCCTCGGCGCTGTAAGTCACCGGGCCAGAGCGCTCGGCCACGATGATTTCGTAGGCAAAGCGGTTTTCCCGCAGCACTTCCTCACTGAGGATGCGGTAACCATTGTCCATCAGCCATTGGCGCAGCGGCTGCTCGCCGCCGTTAGGTTGCAGGATCAACCGCTCCTGGCCCGTCAGACGCGCCTTGCCGCTGTCGAGGATGTCGCGAATCCGCTCACCGCCCATCCCGCAGATACTGATCGCCGTGATGGCATCGCCCGCCTCAATCGCCGCCAGGCCATCGGCCAGACGCACGCTGATCTGTTGGGCAAAGTCATTCTCACGCACGCTGCGTTCAGCCGCGTGAAACGGCGTCACGGCCACCTCTCCGGCCACGGCGGCCTCGATAACCCCACGGCGCATCAAGGCCACCGGGAGATAGGCGTGATCCGAGCCAATATCCGCCAGCCGCGCCCCAGCGGGAACATGCGCTGCCACGCGTTCCAGGCGCATGGATAGTGTCTGCTCGTTCAACTCCAGCCTCTTCTCAACATCGCCACCCGGCCATTGGGCCGAATCGGTGCGCGATTTTGTCGAGCCGCAGCGTGCATGGCAACTTTCGGCGACCAGCGCTCAGCGAGCCACGGCTGTAGCACCTCACTGACAGGCAGTCTTAGCCCCACAGGGCGGCGCACAGCAGGCGCTTCGACAGCCTGTTTCAGCTGCTGCGCAGGGCTTTAGCCATGGCCTGGTCAACATGCCGACGCCACTCCCGGTCCCGCTCGCTATCGTGCAGTTCACGTTCGATGGCGCTCTCCAGCGCGGCCTGACATTGGCGAAAGCCATCTTCCCAACCTTGTGCGTAGAGGGGTTGCTGCAGGTAGCGCGGAACATCTTTGCGGAAGTCGGCCAATGCCCCAGCCGCTTGCCGACCGCTGCTGCAACCGGCTTCAAACCCATCAACAAATGGGGCGGGATACCCTTCGGCGATCATGGCCTCGCGCGTGCTCTGGCAGCCACTTAACAGGCAGATAAGCACACTGACAGTCAGCATGCTTACGCCATGCCGGTATCCGAGGCGGACAGTACTGCCAGGGTTGCCGCTCATAAGGCATCGCTCCGCCAGGGATGGACGGGGAGTTGCGCCGGCGAGGCGTCACAGACCGCACTCGGCCAATACAGCAGCCAGCGGTAAAAGAGCGTGCAGATCAGCCAATCGAAGAGCAGGGTCCACAGGTTGTGCGAAAGGAAATGCGCGCCCTGCATCACCCGCCCGATAGAAAAAATCATACCCAGGCCCAATGCCAGCGCCAGTGCGACCCGGGCACGTCGCGGGTAGCGATCACGCAGGGCAAAGAACAGCGCAATCAGCGAGAAACCGGCTGAAGCATGGCCACCCGGCCAGCAACGACCAGGGTGGTCTGTGACGGCCCGCTCACCCAGTAGCGGGCTGAACGCCTCTTCGCCACCGAACTCAGTCAAGCTCCAGGGGCATTGCATCGCGGTCAGCTTTTTCAGCGGTGTAACAATGCTGGTCGATACCGCGAGAGACAGCACCAGATAGCCGAGCGGCAGGCTCCATGCCCGCCATTGCTGAACCACCAAGCTCAGAAACAAGCCGCCAATCGACAGAACGCCCAGAATGATCACGCCCTGTTTGGCGCGGTCATGCAGGATGTCTTCCAGCCAGAAATTATGCCGACCGACAAACCCCAGCCCCGGCTCATAAAACCGATGCGCCAGTGCGAAGTCCACGCCACTGGGGTCCAGCAGTAGGAGCAGCGCCATCAGCGCCAAGGGAATGCCCAGCGCAAGGCGAAAATCAAAGTAGCGATTGGTATGAGCCGTGCGTACGACTGCCATCACTGCACTCCAGTCAAGGCACTGCCGAAGCAGTGCGGGGATTAGCGGTTGCTGAGCTGTGCTTCAGGCAGGGCTGAGGGTTGCCACGCCATCAAGCGTTTTTGAAACGCGTGGCTGGCGCCCTGGTAGTAGGCGATATCGCGGCGCAGCAAACTGTCGCGGACCGTACTTGAAGACTCGTGGCTCAACCCAAGCGCATCGTCATGCCTGCGCATACTCCGGCGCGGGCTGAGAATGGCGAGGTCGTGACCGTCGAACAGCCCCAGGTGCTGGTAGTTACCAATCAGCGCCCGCCCAGGAGCGCGGTCTTTACGCAACACGTTGCGACCAAAAAAGGTCGAGCTGTAATCGATGTTGAGCAATCCCAGCAGGGTGGGTGCCAGGTCTATCTGGCTCGCCACTTCAGTGAATGCCTGGGGTTGGATCAGTGCTGGGGCGTAGATAAACAACGGGATGTGGTAGTTCGCCACCGGCAGGTCCTCCTGGCCTGCACTGCCGGCCGTGTGATCGGCCACAAAGACGAAGACCGTCTGGTTGAACCAGGGTTTAGCTCTGGCCTGCTGCAAGAACTGGCCGATCGCGTAATCGGTGTACTTCACCGCGCCTTCACGACCCTCGCCGGACGGGATGTCGATGCGCCCATCGGGATAGGTATAAGGCCGGTGGTTGGAGGTGGTCATCAGTTGCAGGAAGAAGGGCTTGCCCTGGGCATGATCCGCGTCGGCGACCTTGAGGGTTTGCTGGTAAAGATCCTCATCGGACATGCCCCAGGCGTTCTTGAAGGTCATATCGCCTTCCGCCACGCTGCTCTGGTCGACAACGCGGTAACCATTGCCGCTGAAGAAAGCATTCATGTTGTCGAAGTAGCCGCGCCCGCCGTTGATAAACACGCTGTCATAACCGTGGGCATTGAACTGCTGACCCAGGCTGCCATAACCGGATTCACGGCCAATGCGCTTGACGATGGAACGGCCAGGCGTGGGCGGTATGGACAAGGTAATCGCTTCCAATCCGCGGTCGGTACGTGTGCCCGTGGCGTAGAAGTTACTGAAGCTCAGGCTCTGCTGACGCAGGGCATCCAGATTGGGCGTCAGGCCTCGCGCATCGCCGAAGCTGCCCAGGTATTTGGCACTGAGGCTTTCGATGGTGACCAGCACCACGTTCATCACCTGTGGCTGACCGGGGTTGTCGATCAACCGGCGAATGTCCTGAGGGTCGTGACCGATAAAGCGGGCATTGGCTTCGCTCACCTCCTCGCGCAACAGGCTGGCCACTTCCGGCGCCGGCAACGTTGCATAGAACTGCGGGTAGTCCAGTTCGTTATTACGAAAGGCTGCGAAGAACTGAAACGGCCCGTTGCTGGCCAGCTCCCGCTGATAGGTATTACCACCCAGGCCACGCGGGCTGTCCTGACCAACCGACAGACCATCCAACCCGACCAGCACGCACAGCGCTACCAGGGCTGCATAGGCACGGCCGCGGGGCATGAGTGGTGCTTTAAGCGCAGCTTCCACCGGCCGATACAATGCAACGCTGCCCCCCATGGCGATCACCGCGAGCAACGCAATCAGCGGATAGATCGGGTACGACTCGAGGATGTTGTTGATCACCTCTTCCGAGTAAACCAAGTAGTCCACGGCGATAAAGTTGAACCGCACGCCGAACTCATCCCAAAACAGCCATTCGGCAACCGCCGTAAACAGCATCGCAAACACGCTGACGCCGACCAGGCCAAGCAGCAGGCGTTGATGCCAGCGCCGACACCATAGTCGGGCCGGACACACCAGCAGGTACAGCGCCAGGGGCAACGTGGCATACAGCAAAAAGCTCAGGTCGTAGACCAGGCCAACCCCGTAGATACCGCCCCATTGCAGCAGGCTGACATCCGCAGCGGTCAGGTGACTGAGCAGCAGTACACTGCGCGTCAGGACGAACACCGCCAGCCAGGCAAGCACGATGATGGACAGGTAGCGCAGTTGGGCGTAATGAAGCTGAGGCATCGTATGATCCTTGCTGGATGAACGAGCCGCAGTCTGTGGCGAGGCCTGTGAGCCAGGCGTCAACGGGATGTGAAGAAAGTGTCAAAACCAGAGAAAGAGTTCTATCTGTGCGCATCCTAGTGATCGAAGACAACCGCGACATCCTCGCCAACGTACTCGACTACCTGCAGCTCAAGGGGTTCAGCGTTGACTGTGCACAAGACGGCCTGAGCGGTCTGCACCTGGCAAGCACCGGACACTATGACCTGATCGTGCTGGACATCATGCTGCCAGGCATTGACGGCTATCAGGTGTGCAAACGGCTGCGCGAGGACGGCCGCAATGAGGTACCGATCCTGATGCTCACCGCCCGCGACGCCCTGGATGATCGGCTACAAGGTTTGCAGGCCGGGGCTGACGATTACCTTATCAAACCGTTTGCGCTGTCTGAACTGGTGGCGCGGATTGAGGCGATCCTGAGGCGCAGCCAGGGCAGCCGCAAGCGCCAGTTGAAAGTCGCCGACCTTGTCTATGACCTCGACACACTGCATGTCAGCCGGGCGGGGCAACCGCTCAAACTCAACCCCCTGGGCCTCAAGTTACTGGCCGTACTGATGCAGAAAAGCCCCGCAGTGGTTCGTCGCGAAGCCTTGGAGGATGCACTGTGGGGCGATGATTGCCCGGACAGCGACAGCCTGCGCAGCCACATTCATCAGCTGCGCCAGGTCCTCGATAAACCGTTCGCGTCCCCATTGCTACACACCCTGCATGGCGTCGGTTATCGACTGGCGGAGCAGACCGATGGTGTCTAAACAGCCTTTTTCCAGGCGCATTCTGATTGCCTTCGTGCTGATGACCACCTTGGTCAGCGGCCTGTTTTCGCTGAGCATCGTGGCAGTGGTGCACTTCATTGAAGAAAACCTGGTTTCCGAGGAGTTGAACCGAGAACTGGGCAAGGTGCTTGAGGAAGATATTCAGCATGGACGCCCGCCCAGGCTCGACTCCATGACCCAGTTTTTCAGCTCCGAACAGCCGCAGTACCCGATACCCGCAAGGTTCGCCGATTTGCCGGCCGGCTTTACCGAAGTGGTTGATGGTGCCGCCGCGTTCTACGTCTACAGCCGCAAAATCAATGGCCAGACCCATCTCCTGGCGCAGGAACAGCACGAATTCGAAGCCCATGAGCAAGCCTTGTTCGACGTCGTGTTGGCGGGTTTTCTGCTCACCGTGGTCGGTGCTTGGGGGCTTGGGTTGATCATGGCTCGAAAGGTGATGGCCCCGGTAAGTCGGCTGGCACAGCAGGTGCGCCACCGCGACCAGCTGCATGTGCTGGCGCCACCACTGGCTCCCGAATACCCCGACGATGAAGTGGGTCAACTGGCGGCGGCCTTCGACAGCACCCTGGGCCAGGTGCGCCAATCGTTGGAGCGCGAGCGGCTGTTCACCAGTGATGTCAGCCACGAACTGCGCACTCCCTTGATGATCATTGCCACCTCCTGCGAATTGTTGGCCGAAGGCCATTTGCCGCCGCGTGAGCGCGAGCAGATTGAGCGCATCAGCCGGGCCAGCGAAGAAATGCGCGACCTGGTGCAGACCTTCCTGCAACTGGCGCGCGATAAAGCCAACGCAAGTGCCTTTGTGGCGAACAGCAGCCTGGCCGATGTGGCGACGGAACAAGCCAACCGCTGGGGACCGCTGCTCACTGAAAAGGGCCTGGATTTCCAATGCCTACAGGAGGGGCCGGATGCGGGACTCTACAACCCGGTTTTGCTCAACACGGTCATGGCTAACCTGCTGCGCAATGCCCTGCACTACACCGAGCGAGGCTTTGTGCACCTGGTGCTGACCACCGGCGGTTTTCGCGTGGAAGACAGCGGCATGGGCATTGCCCCGGAGCAACATGAGCAGATCTTTCAGCCTTTTGTACGGGGCGCGGAAGCACGCGGTGAAGGGCTTGGCCTGGGCCTCTCACTGGTTAAACGGATCTGCAGCAAACAGGGCTGGATGATCTCGGTACACAACCTGGAGGAAGGCGGCAGCTGTTTTACGGTGGCATTCAACCCTGACGCCTAACCCCGACCATCGGGCGCACGCCAACTTCGTACGCCTTACGGCATCAATGCCACAGCCACGGCTTGGGCAGCATCCTCAACCGCGCGCTCATCCTAGGGCGCTAAACCCAGCACCCGCCCCGCGAGCATCAGCCAACAGCGGGGCAGCGGAATTGGCTGACCACGTGCGGGAACGGCCTTATCAAGCAGCCATCAGGCCTAATGCGCCGATGCAGACAAATACGGCAATCACGGGGATCAGTACCGTCACCACAAAGATGTCCTTGTAAGCCTGTTTATGGTTCAGCCCCATGATCATCAACATGGCAATCACCGCGCCACAATGTGGCAGCGAGTCCAGGCCGCCAGCGGCAATGGTGGCGATACGGTGCAGCACCTCAGGCTCCACGCCCATTTCCAGATATTTGGGGGCCAGGGTTTGCATGAAGATCTGCAGGCCGCCGGAAGACGAGCCGACAATGCCTGACACCACGCTGACCGAGGCGAAAATGGACAGCAGCGGCGGCATGTCCACCGACAGTACCCAGTTGACGAATTGGCCGAAGCCAGCAGTCTGGGTGACCACGCCACCAAAGCCGATCACTGCTGCGGTATTGAGCAGCGGCATGATGGAGTCATCGGCGCCCTGCCCCAGCATCGCCACGGTATTACGCCGTAACGCCGGGAACAGCAGAATGGCCGTCAGCGTGGCAATTGTCAGGGCCAGGCTCGGCCAGATAATGGGCTGGCGCTGGCTGAAATTCAGCACTTGGCCAAGCATGCCCTCACCCGCCGTCACCCCGCCGCTGAGCAACAACAAACGTGGCAACATGATGACGCCCAGCACCACGAGAATCGGCAGCAAAGCCATGCCCCAATGCGGGCCTGTACCGGGCTCACCTGCCAACTGCTGCATGCGCAAATCCTGAGCATTGCTCTCAAAGCCCTCGCCCCGGGCACGTGCCATACGCCACTCACGCTGCACATAAGCCATACCCAGGATAATCATCACCGCGCTGGCCAACAGGCCAAGCCAGGCACCGGCGAACAGATCAGTGCCCAGGGCGCTGGAGGCGATCACGTTGTGGATCGAGGGTGAACCCGGCAATGCGGTCATGGTGAATGTGCCAGAACCCAAAGCCGTCGCCGCGCAGAACAGCCGTTTGGGCAAGTTGGCCTCGCGCATCAAGGTAATGCCCAGTGGGTACATGGTGAAAATCACCACAAACACCACCACACCGCCATAGGTCAGCAGAGCACAGACCACCATACTCACCCATAGGGTGCGTTGAATTCCCAGGCTCCGGGTAATCGCTTGAGCAATGCTGCTGGCCGCTTGGCTGGCAGCCATGACTTTGCCGAAGATCGCGCCACAAAGAAAAAGCACAAAGAACTTGCCGGCGAAAGTGAACGCCCCTAACGGCCCGAAGGGAAAATATTCGAGCAAGGCTTTGGGTGCTTCCAGCTCGTTGGTTAACGCCACCACCAACGAACACACCAGTGCGGCAATTAAAATATTGACGCCGCGCAACGCCATCCAGATGAGCAACGCAAGCCCAACAAACAGCCCTAGATCTCCCAACATAACTGCACTCCTTGTTATTTATTGTTGTCGTGCCACAGCATCACACAGGCAGCGGAGCGAGTAACAGTGCCGTTAAATCAATAGCGATAGCGCTGCACAATCCGCTCATAACGGCCATCCGCTACCAATTCGCGCAGCGCATCGGCATAGGCCTGGACAAAATCAGGCTCGATTGAGCGCTTGCTGAATGCAATCTCGGCGGCATCGCTGGATACCACTACAGCTGTGGGCTTGATCCGCTCGCTGAGGCCCAGTTGCTGGATTTCGTAGGCACCGGTGTTTTCGTCGGCAATCACCCCATCGATACGGCCCTTGCCGACCATGCGCCAGAGGTTGTTGCGGTTGGCCACCTGCACCACCCGTGCGGCAAACGCCGGATCATCCATCAGTTGTGCGTAGTCTGCGCCATAGACCACGTTGATCTGTGCGCCCAGGCGGAATTCGCTGTGCTGCAGTTCCAGCAGCTGAGTGATGGGCCAGCGCTGCAGTGCTGGGGCATGCATAAACAGAATATTGCGCGAGGGCGGCAGCACCGGGCCGGAGAAATGCGCATAGACCTCACGCTCTGGCCGGCGAAAGGCGCCAGGCAGAATATCCAGGCGGCCCAGCTCCAGTTCCTTGAGCGCCCGCGCCCAGGGCAGTTTGCGTAGTTTGATCTGGCAGCCCAAACGGGCCAGCGCCGCACGATTGATTTCAACGTCGATGCCAACCACCGCGCCATCCGCCGTTTGCATGCTGAACGGCGGGTCGTCGTCCCAGCGCAGCGTCTTCTCACAGGTGGCTGCCGCCAGACCCGGCCAACAGGCGAGCAGCAACAGGGCAAGCAAAAAGCGGAGGCGCAGTAAGGACGAGCGGCGTACATCGACTGCAATCAAGATCATCACTCACGCGGGCACGACGGGATGTGGCCTGAGTCTAGCAGTACCTTCCGGTGATCAAGCAAGCCGCCGATTCAGGCCAATGCTAGAGGGGCGCTTAAGCTTCGACGCTGCTCCACTGCTTGCTCAGACGCTTGTCGGAGACTGGCAGCTTGGTGCCCAGCTGCTGAGCGAACAGCGACACGCGGTACTCCTCGAGCAGCCAGCGGTACAGCACCAGTTGCGGGTCGCGCTTGCCTTCCTGGCTGTGTTTACCCAGGCGCGCCTGATATTGCTCCCAGTAGCCCGCCAGCTCGCCGCTCCATACGCGGTCGCGTTGCACCTGGCCGGCGATCTTGTCCAGGCGTTGCTCGATGGCCTTGAGGTAGCGCGGCACTTCCTTCAGCCACTGCGCCGGGGTTTCGCGGACGAAACCGGGATACACCAGATTGCTCAGCTGCAGCTTGATGTCATTCAGCGCCATGGCCTGAGCCAGGTCGATCTTGCCTTTGAAGCGCTTCTGCAGGCCGTGCCAGAGTTTGAGGATTTCCAGGGTCAGCTTGGCCAGGCGTTCGGCCTCGCCGATCCAGTCGCCACGCTTACGCTCGGCCAGAGCCGCCAGGCCCGCACCGTCGCGCGGCAGCGGCTCGCTGCCTTCAAGGATGCAGCTGTCGAGGCTGGCCAGCAGAATATCCTCAACCAGCGCATCGACCCGGCCCATGTCGCGGTAAAGCAATGCCAGCTCGGTCAGCCCCGGCAGCTTGCCGCGCAGGAACTTGGCTTGATCGCTCAGTTGTTGCAACAGCAAGCGCTGCAGCGCACGGCGATGCTGAAACTCGGCTTCGGCCAGGGTCGGGAAGCGCCCTTCCTTGACCACACCCGCCTCTTCCACCAGCGCCGGGTAGACGGTCATGGACAGGCCAGCGACCTGTTGCTGGGTCTTCGCCGCCACTTCACTAAAGGCCTTGGCCTCTACCGGTTGCTGGCTCTTGGCGGTTTTCGGCAAGGCCAGGCCCGCCTGGGTCGCTTCGCTGAAACGCGCGGTCAGCTCGGCCAGGTCACGGCCCTCGCCCAGGGGCTTACCCTGGTTGTCGACCACCTCGATATTCATCCGTAGATGGCCTTCTAGCTGCGCGGCCGACTCCGCCCAAGCCTCGTCGCTGACCCGCGTACCGGTCATACGCGTCAGCTCGCGACCCAGGGCCTCGGGCAGGCTGCCGTCGGCAAAGCTGATCTTGCCCAGGGCGGCGCCAACAAAATCCGGCACCGGCACAAAGTTCTTGCGTAGCGCCTTGGGCAGGCCACGCACCAGGGCCATGCATTTGGCCTCCAGCAGACCCGGCACCAGCCACTCTAGGCGTTCCGGCGGCAGTTGCGGCAACAACGGCGCGGGTACGCGCAGGGTGACGCCGTCACGCGGGTGGTTAGGCTCGAAGTGATACGAAAGCGGTAGGGTCAGTTCGCCCAGCCGCAGGGTATCCGGGTACTGCGCAGCGGTGACTTCCTTGGCATCGCGGGCGAGCACATCCTCTTCGAGCATGATCAGCAGCTGCGGATTCTTGGCGCTTTCCGTTTTGTACCAGCTGTCGAAGGTGGCGCTCTGGTAGATGTTCGCCGGCAGGCGCGCCTCGTAGTAGGCAAAAAGGGTTTCCTCATCGGCGAGAATGTCGCGCCGGCGTGCCTTGGCTTCCAGCTCGTCGAGTTTTTCCAGCAGCTGGCGGTTGGCCGTCAGGCACTTGGCCCGCGAGTTGATTTCGCCACCGACCAGGCCCTCGCGGATAAACAGCTCACGCGAGGCCACGGGATCAATAGGACCGAAGTGCACCGCACGGCGGCCGACCACGATCAGGCCGTACAGGCTGATTTGTTCATAGGCCACGACCTGGCCGCGCTTCTTCTCCCAGTGCGGCTCCAGGTGGTTTTTCTTGATCAGGTGGCCGGCCAGCGGCTCGATCCAATCCGGCTCGATCTTGGCCACCATGCGCGCAAACAGCTTGGTGGTTTCCACCAGCTCGGCGGCCATCAGCCAGCTGGGTTTCTTGCGACCGATCACCGAGGATGGGTGCACCCAGAAGCGCCGCTGACGGGCGCCGAGGTAATCGCCGTCTTCAGTTTTCTGGCCAATCTGGCTGAGCAAACCGGCGAGAATCGCCTTGTGCACGGCGGCGTAGCCTTTGGCGCGTTGGGCGACTTGATCTTTTTCGGCCAGTTCTTTTTCTTTCTGCGCGGCTGATAGTTGTCGATCCTGAGTAGCCGGAGTCTGCTCTTTAGCCCGCGGCTCGTTTTTACCCGCATCGCTCGCCGGTTTTCCTAACTGCAAATCACGGGTAATCAGCACCAGCTGACGATGCGCATCGCGCCACTCACGCAACCTGAGGTAGTTGAGGAAATTCTTCCGGCACCAGCTGCGCAGCGCGCTGGAGCCGAGGGCCTGGCGCTGTTCTTCAAAGCCGCGCCACAGGTTGATCAGCGCGGCGAAGTCAGAATCGACGTCCTTCCACTGCGCATGGGCCTGGTCGGCAGCCTGCTGACGGTCGGACGGACGCTCGCGCACATCCTGCACCGACAGCGCACTGGCGATGACCAGGATTTCTTCCAGGCTGCCCTGCTTGGCGCCTTCCAGCACCATGCGACCCAGGCGCGGGTCCACCGGCAAACGCGCCAGCTGACGACCCAACGGCGTCAGTTGCCCTTCGCGATTAACCGCCGAGAGTTCCTGCAGCAGGTTGAAGCCGTCGCTGATGGCCTTGCCATCCGGCGGCTCGATAAAGGGGAACGCGTCGATCTCACCAAGACGCAAATGGAGCATCTGCAGAATCACCGCCGCCAGGTTGGTGCGCAGAATTTCAGGATCGGTAAAGGCTGGGCGGCCGTTGAAGTCTTCCTCGCTGTACAGGCGAATGCAGATACCCGGCTCGACGCGCCCACAACGGCCTTTACGCTGGTTGGCGCTGGCCTGGCTGATGGCCTCAATCGGTAAGCGCTGGACCTTGGCGCGGTAGCTGTAGCGGCTGATGCGCGCCGTGCCACTGTCGATCACATAACGGATGCCCGGCACGGTCAGCGAGGTTTCCGCAACGTTGGTGGCCAGGACGATCTTGCGTGCGCCCATGGGCGCGAAAATCTTCTGCTGCTCGGCCGGGGTCAGGCGCGCATAAAGCGGCAACACTTCAGTCAGGCGCAGGTTGGCCTTACGCAACACCTCGGCGGCATCACGAATCTCGCGCTCGCCGGGCAGAAACACCAGCACATCGCCGGGTCGCTTGCCTTCGGCTTTCTCGAAGGCGCTGATTTCATCCAGGGTGGCGAGGATCGCCTGATCGACGGAGAGGTCTTCCTCGACGCGGTTGCCGTCTTCGTCCTGCTCAGCCGCCAACGGCCGGTACCAAGTGTCCACCGGAAAGGTACGCCCGGATACTTCGACAATCGGCGCGCCGCCGAAGTGCTCGGAGAAGCGCTGCAGGTCGATGGTCGCCGAGGTGATGATCAGCTTCAGGTCAGGGCGACGCACCAGCAGGGTTTTCAGAAAGCCCAACAGGAAGTCGATGTTCAGACTGCGTTCGTGGGCTTCGTCGACGATGATCGTGTCGTACTTTTCCAGATAGCGGTCGTGCTGGGTTTCGGCCAGCAAGATGCCGTCGGTCATCAGCTTGATCAGGCTGCGTTCGTTGCTCTGGTCCTCAAAACGCACCTGATAGCCGACCAGCTCGCCCAGCGGCGTGCCAATTTCTTCCGCTACTCGGGTGGCCACGCTGCGCGCGGCCAGGCGCCGTGGTTGGGTGTGGCCGATCAGCCCATGTACGCCACGACCCAGTTCCAGGCAGATCTTCGGCAACTGAGTGGTCTTGCCTGAACCGGTTTCCCCGGCGATCACCACCACTTGGTGCGCGGCGATGGCGGCTTTGATTTCATCGCGCTTGGCGGCAATCGGCAGCGCATCGTCGTAACGCATCGGTGGCACACTGAGCCGGCGCGCCTCAACCTTGGCACGGGACGCCTCGAAACGCTGCAGCCACTGCGCCAGCTTGGCTTCGTCCACCGGCGTCTGCTTGCGCAGCTCATGCAACTGGCGGCGCAGGCGATGACGGTCGCCCAGCAGGGTCTGGTCGAGGTTTTTCAGCAGTTGGTCAACGGCGGGCGTGGCGTCGGTCATCGGGTAATCGCGGGATGGGGTCAAGGGGAAGAGCAGTAAGGCGGCGATTGTCGCATTTTTGCCTTGGGGAAAACGACCGAAGGACAGAAAGCAAAAAGCCCATCGGCGATGGGCTTTTCTACTGCGGGAGTAGGCTTAAACGGCGGACACGTCGTCAGCCTGCAAGCCTTTCTGGCCCTGGGTCACGGCGAACTCGACCTTCTGCCCTTCGAGCAGGGTGCGATGGCCTTCGCCACGGATCGCACGAAAATGCACGAACACGTCCGCGCCGCTCTCGCGCTGAATAAAGCCATAACCCTTGGAATCATTGAACCACTTGACGGTGCCTGTCTCGCGCTCAGCCATTACCTGTGTCTCCAGCGTGCAGTTTTTATTGTGTGGCGCGGCCTGCAGGCGAGTGCCCGGCCATCACCGAAGGCCGAGTATAAAACAGCGTTTATGACTGAAAAGCACTTTTTGCAGGAAGGCTGCAGGCCATACAGGACAAGCTATGCAGCGATATTTACGCAGCGAAGTAAGGCAAACGTAGGATGGGTTAGCCGTGTAGCGGCGTAACCCATCACAAACACCAGAACAGCATGGGTATCGCTACGCTCAACCCATCCTAGGTCGATGGCGACAGCTTGTTTAATCGCGCTCAGACCACATCACGCCACCGGTGGCCCAGTCGCCCTTCTTCACTTCCTCGAAGATCACATCCACCGCGCTGGCATCGCAGCCGAGCACCTTGGTTGAAGCGTCGGTCAGGGCTTTGGCGTACTCGCGTTTGATCTCATCGCTGCGACCTTCGAATATTTTCACCAGGAGGGTAGGCATCTAATTAATCCTCATAACGGATGAAACAGGACTGGTTAGATCGGTCACGGCGATCCGCTTGGCGCATAGGCGCGGGGCATTATCTGACCGGCAGGACAGAAATACAAAGGGCCGCATCAAGCGGCCCTTTGCAGGTACAGGCGAGATCAGCCGTGCTTGCGCCGACGCCACAACCACAGCGCCAGCACGCCGAGGGTCAGCACCAGCGGCACCAGAGCGATATTGAGGAACTTGAGCGTGCTGCCCAGGGCCTCGATATCGGCATTCAGCTGGTAACGCACGTCACGCAGCTCCTTGCGAATCGCCAGCTTCTGCTGCACGAACTGCTGCACGGCAGCTTGCTGCTCGGGCGTCAGCTCCAAGGCTTTGCTCGGGTCATCGCTCTGCTGCAGCGCGGCGAGCTTCTGCTCGGTATCGGCCAGTTGATTTTGCAGGGCCTGCTCCTTCTCACGGAACTTGACCTCGGCCTCACGCTGAATCGCGTCCACCACCTCGAACGGCCGGGTAAAGCGACCGCGCGAACGCACGCTAATCAGTGCTTCGGAACCGGCCAGGTTGTCCAGGGCGTTGATCGCAAAACCAGCGTTGTCCGCCCACGGCTGCGGAATACGCTGGCCGAAGAAGTCCTGCACCTGCACCCACATGCGGTCGGTGAGCATGTCGGTATCGGCGACAACGATCACGTTGATGTTGTCGGCCTGTTTCAGGCCATCCTTCTGCCCTTCGATCCCCTCCGGGAAAGCCGTTTGCGCCGGGCCGCTGATGCGCGCCGCCAGGGTGTAGCGCTCGCCGGTAGGCTTGAGTTCGCGGATCAGCTCTTCCGGGTTGGCCAGCATGCCAAAGCGTTTGACATCAAACGGCATGGCGTACTGCGAGCTGCGCACCAGCGGGATAAACTGGGTTTTCGCGCCGTCCAGCGGCTCCAGCATGCCTGCGGTGGCCACCGTGATGGTTTCCAGCGAGGCGGTGCTGATGTCGTCCTTGTCCAGGGCATTCTTCGGCAGGCTCAGCCAGGCGGCGTGGCGCACCGGGCGCTGGCCCTCGCCCATGCTCACCGACATGGCGTAGGAGCCGTCGCCCAGCACCTTGTCCGGCACCATGCGCAGGCCCCAGGCCTTGAACAGCGCAGGCAGATCAGAAGCTTTGTCGATGACCATCTCGCCGGGCATTTCAGCCTGGGTATCGGCCTCGCTGAACGGGTCGACAAAGGTCAGCAACTTGCCGCCACGCAGGACGAACTGGTCAATCGCATACAGGGTCTGCTCGGGCAGCTGCTTAGGGTGGATCAGCAGCAGCACCGAGACCTTTTCCGGGATCAGGTCGACATCGCGCTTGAGGCTTTCGATCTGGAACAGCTGACGAATTTCCTCGATCAGCATCCAGGCCGGCGTTGGCTGCCGCGCGGCCATGTCGAAACCACCGTTGACCTGCAAGCCAGACAGCACACCGACCACCGGCCGCTCGGGCTTGGCCAGACTCTGCACCAGCCGGCTGAGCTCGTATTCGAGGAACTCTTCCTGATCCAGGGCGAAAAACGGGATCACCTGGGTCAGGCCTTCGGCATTTTTGCCGGCCAGGCCGAAGTAGATCGAGTCGCCGCCCTGCTGCAGCGGAATGCCCTGCAGGCCGAACTCGGCGGCCTTGTCTTCGTCCTCGGAGAACGGCGCCGGGTCGATAATCGTCAGTTTGAGCTTGTCGCCCGCCTCACGCTGGTAGGCCTTGAGCATTTCCTCGACGCGCTTGGCATAGGTGCGCAGCGCCGGCAGGTCCTTGGTCGCGGTGTCGGAGTAGAAGAAGTTCAGCTCCACCGGCTCGTCCAGCTCGGCAAGAATCTGCTCGGTGCCGCTGGAGAGGGTGTAGAGCTTCTGCTCGGTCAGATCCAGACGCACGCCGCTAAGGCTGACGCTGGAGAACAGGTTGAAGGCGAGAAACGCCAGGGCAATGAGTGCAAGCCCGGCGCTGGAAACCATCAGCTTTTTCATGGGCGGCCTCAGTCAGCTTTCTTCAGGTCGATAACCACCGCTGTCGCCGCCAACCAGGCAGCAATCAGGGTGAGGAAATACAGCAGGTCGCGCAGGTCGATCACGCCCTTGCTGATCGCATCGAAACGGGTCAGGAAGCTCAGCGAAGCCACGGCATCCACCAGCCACTGCGGCGCCCAGCCACTGAAACCGTCGAGCACCATGGGGAAGCCGCTGACGATAAACAGGAAGCACACGCTGACGGCCAGGATAAAGGCGATTACCTGGTTTTTCGCCAGGGCCGACATGCACGAGCCAATCGCCAGATAAGCACCCGCCAGCAGCCAGCTGCCGATATAGCCGGTGATGATCGCACCGTTGTCCGGCTCACCCAGGTAATTGACGGTGATCACCATCGGGAAGGTCAGCAGCAACGCTAAACCGGCAAACACCCAGGCAGCGAGAAACTTGCCGGTGACCGCATCGAAACGGGTGATCGGCAGGGTCATCAGCAGCTCGATGGTGCCGCTCTTGCGCTCCTCGGCCCACAGGCGCATGGCAATCGCCGGCACCAGGAACAGATACAGCCAGGGGTGGAAGTTGAAGAACGGTGCGAGGTTGGCCTGGCCGCTCTCGAAGAAACCGCCGAGGTAGAAGGTGAACACCCCGGATAGCACCAGGAAGATAAGGATAAACACGTAAGCCAGCGGCGTGGCGAAGTAGCTCGCCAACTCGCGCTTGAAGACTACTGACAACTGACTCATACCACCTCCCCACGGGTCAGGCTGCGGAACACTTCGTCCAGCCGCCCGCGTTCAACATTCAATTCCTTGACCTGCCAACCGCGCTCCGCGATCAGCGCGTTGACCTGCGGGAAGATCACTTCACCCGGCTTGGCGAGGATGCTCAGGCTGTGTTCCAGGGTATTTTCTTCCACCCCGGCAACGCCCGGCAGCGCAGCCAGCGCGGCCTGATCGAGCGGCTCTGCGGCGACCAGGGTGACGGCCTGGTGATAACGCGAGCGGCTTTCCAGCTCCAGCGGCGTGCCATCGGCCAGCAGCTTGCCGTGGGCGATCACTACCGCGCGGGTGCAGACGGCGGAGACTTCTTCGAGGATGTGGGTGGAGATGATCACGATCTTGTCGTGGGCCAGGCTCTGGATCAGCTTGCGCACCTGGTGCTTCTGGTTCGGGTCGAGGCCATCGGTGGGCTCGTCGAGAATCAGCACTTTGGGGTCATGCAGAATCGCCTGGGCCAGGCCGACGCGGCGCTTAAAGCCCTTGGACAGGGTTTCGATGCTCTGTTCCAGCACGGCTTCCAACTCGACCTGAGCGACTGCTTTGGCCACCCGCTCACGCTTCTCAGCGCCTTTGAAACCGCGCACCTCGGCGATAAATTCGAGGAAGCTGCGCACCGTCATATCGCCGTAGCACGGCGCGCCTTCGGGCAGATAACCGATCTGCCGCTGGGCCTTGAGGGTGTCTTTCTGGATATCGAAACCGAGGATGCTGGCACTGCCTGAAGTCGGCGCCAGAAAGCCGGTGAGCATCTTCATGGTGGTGGATTTGCCGGCACCGTTAGGGCCGAGAAAGCCCAGCACTTCACCGGGCTTAACACTGAAGGACAGGTCGTCAACAGCCGTGTGCTGCGCAAAACGCTTGGTTAGGTTTTTTATTTCGATCATGGCCTCTCACCATTGCGGTAACAGACCCTGCTTGCAGCCGGGCAGGCGCAAGCCGGGCGCGCTTAAATGCCGGGGGAATATAAGGAGTCACGCGCAGGCAGCGCAAGCGAAGAACCGGCGGGTCATGTATCTGTTCGCTACAGCGCAACAGAACAATTAATAGAGAGATTTAGAGTCTGCTCAATATCTCGCGAGCTAGAGCCATGCAAGGCGCTACGTTAGTAACAGCCTTCGGCTGGTCAAGCAGGCGAGGAAGCGGAGTGTACTGTTGTACATGAGCATTACTCGTTTCACTCGCCCTTCGGGTCGCGCTTAAGCGCGTTAGCCACGCGCGGCCTGCCGAGCCTGTTTTCAACGCAGCAGGGCCGACGCGCAGCAGATCTTGGGCTGGCTCTATAGCGTGCCGCGCAGGGCTTTCTCGAACAGCTGGCTGTATTGCACAGCGGTAAAGGCAATCGGGTTGGTGCCGGCAGAGGGGTCGACCTCGGCCATCTGTCCAACCTGCTCGATGCGCGTGTCATCAATGCCAATCTCGCCCAAGCTATGCGGGATACCGACCTGCTCACGCAGCGCCATCACCCATTCCAGCACGCCCGTAAAACCAGGCTTGGCCAGGTTCAGGTAGCGCGCCATTTTCTCCATCTGCGGCTCGATGCGCTCACGGTTGGCCACCAGCACATAGGGCATCAGCACCGCGTTGAGCAGCCCATGGTGGGCGTCGTACAGCGCGCCGAGCGGATGGGCCAGGGCGTGCATGGCACCCAGGCCGCGCTGGAAAGCGGTGGCGCCCATGCTCGACGCCACCAGCATCTGCAAGCGCGCTTCAACGTCACTGCCCTGCGCCACCGCGCGCGGCAAATACTGCTGCACCAGGCGCATGCCTTCCAGGGCGATGCCTTCGGCCATGGGGTGAAACAGCGGTGAGCAGAAGGCCTCCAGGTTGTGTGACAGCGCATCCATGCCGGTGGCGGCAGTGATCTTGGCCGGCAGGCCGAGGGTCAGTTCCGGGTCGAGAATCACCAGCGCCGGCAACATGCGCGCGTGGAAGATGATGCGTTTGATATGCGCATCATCATCGGTGATCACCGAGGCGCGGCCGACTTCCGAGCCTGTACCGGCAGTAGTCGGCACCGCCACCACCGGGGCCATGCCGGCAACATTGACGCGGTTGCAGTTGTCGCCGATGTCTTCGAAATCCCACAACGGCCGGTCCTGCCCCACCATCAGGGCGATGGCCTTGCCGGCATCCAGCGCCGAACCGCCGCCAAAGGCGATCACCCCGTCATGCTTGCCGGCCTTGAACGCGACCACCCCGTCCATCACGTTCTGCCCGGTGGGGTTGCCCTTGATGCCATGGAACAACCCGGCCTTGAGGCCATCATCGCGGCAGTGCAACAGCGCGCGGTCGATCATCGGCAAGGCGGCCAGACCAGGGTCGGTGACCAGCAGCGGTGCGCTCATGCCCAGTTGCCGGCAGGCCGCCGCCAGCTCGTTGATGCGGCCCACACCGACGCGCACCGAGGTCGGGTAATTCCAGTTCATGCGGTAATGATTCAGGTCCATGGCGCGCCTCACAGCTGAGTTTTGAAGTGGAAGGATTTCGGCCGGGTGACATGCTCGAAGCCGACGCTGGACAGGGTGCAGCCGCGCCCGGAGTTCTTCACCCCGGTCCAGGCCAGTGCAGGGTCGAGGTAGTCACAGCGATTGAGAAAAACCGTGCCCGCCTCTACCCGTTCGGCCAGGGCCATGGCGGCATCCACGTCACGGCTGAAGATCGCGGCCGTCAGGCCAAACTCGCTGTCGTTCATCAGCGCCAGGGCTTCCTCGTCATCCTTGACCTTCTGGATGCCTACCACTGGGCCGAAGGATTCTTCGGTCATCACCCGCATGCCGTGATTCACGTTGGTCAGCACCTGCGGCGCCAGATACTGCGAGCCTGGATGGTCCATAGCAAAGTCGGCCGGCACCAGATGGGCAGTGGCGCCCTGCTCAATGGCATCGTGAATCTGCCCACGGACGAAATCCGCCGCCTCGGCACGCACCAAAGGGCCGAGTGTGGTGTCCGGGTCATCGGAGCGGCCGAGTTTGTACTGTTTGACCAACGCCACCGCCTGCTCGACGAAGGCGTCGTAGAGCGATTCGTGCACATAAATGCGCTCGATGCCGCAGCAGGATTGTCCGGAGTTGAAGAACGCCCCATCAATGGTGGTTTCCACCGCGTGGGCCAGATCGGCGTCAGCACGAACATAAGCTGGATCCTTACCGCCCAGTTCCAGGCCGATGCTGAGAAAGCGCCCCACCGCCACCCGTTCGACCATGGTGCCGCCGGGCACCGAACCGGTGAAGGCGACGTGGGCGATAGTCGGCGCCTGGATCAGCGCCTCGGTTTCACCGTGGCTCAGGTGCAAATACTGGAACACCCCGTCCGGCAAGCCGGCTTCGCTAAAAGCCTCAACCATGTGCTCGGCACACAATGGCGTTTGCGCTGAATGCTTGAGCAGCACCGCATTGCCGGCCAGCAGCGCCGGCATCACCGCGTTCACCGCAGTCAGGTAGGGGTAGTTCCAGGGGGCGATCACCAGCGCCACACCCAGCGGTTCACGGCGGATAAAACGGATAAAACCGGGCTTTTCCGGCACCTGGATATCGGCCAGGGCGCTCTCGGCAATGTCCGCCATATAGCTGGCCCGCTCGACAAAGCCACGCACCTCGCCTGCGGCATAGCGGATCGGCCGGCCCATCATCCAGCACAGCTCTTCAGCAAGCTGGGTTTCCTTGGCGGCGAACGCAGCAATCGCCTTACGGCCGATGGCGATGCGTTCAGCCAGCGGGGTGGTCTTCCAGGCCTGCTGCGCCCGCTCGGCCTTGGCTAGAGCCGCCTGAATTTCCGGGTTGGAGGCCAAATGGCGCTCGACATACACAGAGCCATCGATGGGGGAAATGCATTGCAGTTTGCTCATTGAAAAGACTCCATAAGCCCAATCAGCCGGGGCGCGCGCTAGATAATTTCGAAGTAGCGATCCAGTTCCCAGTCGCTGACATGCCGGCGGTATTCGCGCTCTTCCCACTCGCGGCTGGCGGCAAAATGCTCGACGAACTCATCGCCAAACAACTCCCGCGCCGCCGCCGAGGCCTTCAACCGTTGCGCGGCATCCCACAGGGTGCGCGGCAGGGCCAGCTCCTCGGGGTGCTTCATCGCGTAGGCGTTGCCTACCACTGGTGCGGTCGGCTCCCATTGCTGCATCACCCCGTACAGACCAGAGCCGAGCGCCACCGACAGGGCCAGAAACGGATTGCCGTCGGCAGCGCCGAGGCGATATTCCTGACGCTGGGACTTGTCACTGCCGGGAATGACCCGCAACGCAGCAGTACGGTTTTCAACACCCCAGGTGGCATCGGTGGGCGCCCAGAAACCGGGAATCAGCCGCCGGTAGCTGTTCAGCGTTGGCGCGACCATGCAGAGGAATTCCGGCATCAGGCGCTGCTGCCCAGCAAGAAAGTGGCGCTGGATCTTGCTCATGTTGTGCGCCTGGCTCGGGTCATAGAACGCCGACTTGCCGCTGGCCAGATCACGCAGCGACACATGGATATGCCCGCTCTGCCCCGGATATTTGCCCGACCACTTGGCCATAAAGGTGGCCATCAGGCCGTTGCGCTGGGCCAGCACCTTCATAAAGGTTTTGAACAGCGCGCCCTTGTCGGCGGCAGCTTCCGCGCGGTCATAGGCAATCGCCGCCTCCAGCACGCCTGGGCCGGTTTCGGTGTGCAGGCCTTCGATGGGGAAGTCCATGCGTTCGGCCATTTCGAGGATCTCGTGGTACAGCTCGGCATGCACCGAGTTGCGAATCATCGAGTAGCCAAACCAGTCCGGGGTGAACGGTTTGAGATTGCGAAAACCCTTCTCGCGGGCCGACTCCGGGGTTTCATCGAACATGAAGAATTCATATTCCAGCGCTGCAAAAGCATCAAAGCCCATGGCCTTGCAGCGCTCGATCACCCGGCGCAGGGTGCCGCGTGGGCAGACCTTTTCCGCTGCCTCGGCAAACTCGCAGATAAACAGCAGCATACCGTTCTCGAAGGGTAAGTCGCGGCAGGTATGCGGCAGCACCCGCACCGGCGCATCCGGGTAGCCGGTGTGCCAGCCGGTGTACTGGGCGTTGTCATAAAGCTGGTCCTTCACGTCCCAGCCGAGCACCACATCGCAGAAGGCAAAGCCGCTGTCGAGGGCAGAGAAGAATTTGCTGCGGCTGAGGTATTTGCCGCGCATCACGCCATCGTTATCGAACACCCCAACCTTGATATGGCTGAGGCCGCGCTCTTCGACAATGCGCTTGGCATCCTGAACGGTTTTCACGTCTCGCGGATTGAGCATAAATGCACCTGTCTATTGTTGTTATGGCCGACATCCGGTGTCAGTCCTGCAGGCAACAACAGCGTCTCAAGCGCATCCCCACAACCACTACACAACGCGCCCTGACGACTACCCAACGCCTGTTAGAACACCCGGCAAAAAGCTCCATCAGTGTGGTACAGGTTTGCCAAGTTGGCTGGTCAATTAGGCAAAACAACTCGCACGCGTTGCATCACAGATGACGGCAGGCACTGCTCTGCTGTAAAAGCACAGATCACCGTCCGCCGAACACTTGGCTGCATGCGCCAGGTAGCCGCCAGAAGCCATACCGGAGATTGTTTGAACCCGATGCCCCGCACCCTGCCAGCGCCCGGCCAGACTCGGCATCGCACAGCAGTTGCCGCCGCAGTGGCGCTGGTACTGGCTGCCTGGCTTGCGCCTACGGCCTGCTTGGCCCGTGACTGGCTGATCTACACCCACAGCCTGGATAGCCAAGCCGCACTGATCGACGGCCAGTTACGCGGACGCGAACATGCCGGCAAGCGGGCGTTCTATCTGGAGCTGGTGCGCGAGTTGCTGACTGATATGACCGAGCCGCTGCCAATCCAGGAAGTGCCCTTGGCACGTGGTCTGGCGCAACTGCAACAGCGTGAAGATGTGGTGCTCTTCAACCTTGCCAAAACCCCGGAACGCCTGCCGCTGGCGCACTGGGTCGGGCCCATCTGGGAAGAGACCGACTGGCTCTACGAAAACAGCCAACGACCCACCGGTATCCACAGCCTGGAGGATGCCAAGAACCTGCCGGTGTGCGTACTCAACGGCAGCTCCCATGACGAACGCCTGACAGCCATGGCGTTCTCGCAACTAAAGCGCAACAACACTTACAGCACCTGCTTCAGCATGCTCGCAGCCGGCCGGATCGCGCTGGTTGCCTCGGCTGACTCAGAGCTGGCGCAGAGGCTGCGCGAGGCGGGCGTCGCGGCCGACAAGGTGCGCCCAAGCGCCGTGCAACTGGGCCGCGATGAAGGCTTTATCGCCCTGTCCCGTGACATGCCGGAGCAGGACATCGCGCGCTGGCGCGCTGCCTTGCTGCGCGTGCAGCAGGATGGTCGCTTCCAGGCCTTGCGCAATCGCTACGCGCACTGACTGAGCCGCCTGCCTGCCACGCAAAAAAATACGCCCGCATCTTGCGCTGCGGGCGTAGGTTGCAAGCAACACAGCACTAGCCGCGATAGGGCGCGCCGGCCTTGGCCATGAGTGCGTTGTACTTCTTGAAGATTTCCACCACACGGGCGCAGCGTGGGCTGGTCTTGGCGATTTCATCCCAGAACACCAAAGCTTCGGCCTCAACAGTGGCCCACTCCTCGGCCGGAATCGAGGTCAGTTGCAGCTTGCCGCCCTCAACCCGCAGTTGCGCCTCCCCGCCCCAGTACCAGTGCTGACGGTAGTAGTTGGAGCTGTCCATGCACAGTTTGAACAGGGTTTTCAGATGCTCGGGTACCTCGGCCCATTTGTCCGAGTTGGCGAAGTAGGAGCCGCACCAGGCGCCGGAAATGTTGTTGGTGAGGAAGTACTTGGTCACGTTGGCCCAGCCGACGGTGTAATCCTCGGTGATGCCGGACCAGGCAATGCCGTCCAGCTCGCCAGTCTGGATCGCCACCTCGACATCTTCCCAGGGCAGGGTTACCGGAATCACGCCAAAGCGGGTGAGGAACTTGCCCGCTGTGGGGAAGGTAAAGATGCGCTTGCCCTTGAGGTGCTCAAGTTTGGTGATTGGCTCGACCGTGGCGAAGTGGCAGGGGTCCCAGGCGCCGGCGCCGAGCCAGGTTACGCCTTTGACCTCACCGTAGGCTTCGGCCCAGATTTCATTGAGCCCGTACTGGTTGAACAGCACTGGAATATCCAGGCTGTAACGGGTGGCAAAGGGGAAGTAGCCGCCGAACACCGAGATATCCACGGGCGCGGCGATGGAGTCGTCATCGCTCTGCACGGCATCGATGGTGCCCTTCTGCATGGCGCGGAACAGCTCGCCGGTGGGCACCAGTTGGTCGGCGTAATACAGCTGGATTTCCATCTCGCCATTGGCGGCCTTGTTGAAGGCATCAATGGACGGTTTGATCACATGTTCGCCCAAGGCAGCGCCGGCATAGGTTTGCAGGCGCCAGACAATTTTCTTCGGCTCGGCGGCGTAGATATGCGCCGAACCCAATGCCGTTGCCCCTGCTGCCCCGGTTGCTACCGCGGCGGTTTTCAGAAAACTGCGTCTCGTACTCATGCTGTTATCTCCAGGCTTGTCGATTCAGATGGCATACAACCGCACTGCCTGACCCACGGGGCGCTGGCAGGGTTTTCAGAGGGGCAACCTGTACCTGATGACTCAAAAGCCCTTGAGGATTGCGCACGGCATCAGCGGAACGGCGCCGTAGCAATCCTCACTGGCTTTGTCGGTACGACTGCGCTGGCCTACAGCTGAAATTCATGTGCTTATCCGCCGTAATGCCACTGCGGCAACCACAGGGCGATCTGCGGAAAGACCATGACCAGCACCAAAGCCAGGATCATGATCAGCACGAATGGAGTCACCGAAACGTAGATGTCGCGCAGCGAGACTTCCGGCGGAGCCATGGCGCGCATCAGGAACAGGTTGTAGCCGAAGGGCGGCGTCATATAGGCGATCTGGCAGGTGATGGTGTAGAGCACGCCATACCAGACCAGATCAAAGCCCAGTGCGCCGACCAGCGGGATATACAAGGGAGCGACGATTACCAGCATGGCGGTGTCATCAAGGAACATGCCCATCAGGATGAACGACACCTGCATCAGGATTAGCACTTCCCAAGGCCCCAGGCCGAGGTCTTCGAGAAACAGCGCTTCAATCGCTTTGACCGCACCGAGGCCGTCAAAAACTGCGCCGAAGCACAGCGCGGCGAGGATGATCCACATAAACATGCAGCTGATGCCGAGGGTCTTACGCAGGGTTTCTTCCATCACGCTGCGGGTCAAACGGCCCTTGACCAGCGCCATCAGGGTGGCTGCCGCCGCACCAACTGCCGAGCTTTCCACCAGGCTGGTGATGCCCATGAGAAATAGCCCGGTCATGCAGAAGAAGATAAATAACGGCGCAATGCCGGCCCTGAGCAGCAGCAGCTTCTCGCGCCGGCTGATCTGCCCACGTTCCTCTTCGGATAAAGCCGGCCCCAGCTCGGGCTGCAAGCGGCAACGAATGGCGATATAGAGAATAAACAGCCCCGCCATCATCAAACCGGGAAACACCCCAGCCAGCCACAGCTGGCCGACCGGCTGGCGGGCGATCATGCCGTACAGCACCAGCACCACGCTCGGTGGAATAAGGATGCCCAGCGAGCTGCCAGCCTGAATCACCCCGGTGACCATGATCTTGTCGTAACCGCGGCGCAGCAGCTCCGGCAGCGCGATACTGGCGCCGATGGCCATGCCGGCCACACTCAGGCCGTTCATGGCCGAGATCGCCACCATCAGGCCGATGGTACCGATGGCCAGGCCGCCATTGAGCGGGCCCATCCAGACATGGAACATCTTGTAGAGGTCTTCGGCCAGCCCCGACTCGGAGAGCATATAGCCCATAAACACGAACAACGGCAGGGTCAGCAACGGGTACCACTTCATCAGTTTCATGGCCGCACTGAAGGCCATTTCCGAACCGCCATCACCCCACAACAACAGGGCGGCGGCCACGGCAACAAAACCAATGGCACCGAATACACGCTTGCCGGTAAGCAGCAGCAACATCATCGAGGAGAACATCAGCAGGGCGATCAGCTCGTAATCCATTACAGCGTTTCCCCCCGCGCGGCGGCGATGTCCTTGAACAAGGTAGCGATGGCCTGTAGCAGCATCAGGGCGATACCGATGCACATCAGAATCTTGATCGGCGCCATGGGTGGCGACCACGACGAGTAACTGGTTTCGTTGTACTCAAGGGCGTACTGAGTTGAAGAAATACCGCCATAGAGCAAGAACACTAGGTAGAAAATCAGAAAGCCTATGGTGATCACATCGACGACTGCACGAGTACGTGGCGACCAGTTGCAATAGAACAGGTCCATGCGCACATGGGCATCGAGCTGCATCGAATAGGCGCCGCCAAGCAGGAAGTAGGCGACCATCAGAAACTGCGCCGACTCCAGCGTCCAGGCGGCCGGCACAAAGAAGGTCTTGCTGATGGAGGAGTACAGCAGCACGCCGAGAATGGCGAAGATCAGGTACATGGCGAAGCGCCCGACAACGCGGTTGAGCGCCTCCACTGCGTGCACAAACAGCCTGATGGCCTTGGGCATACCGCACCTGCCGAATAATTGTTATTCCGAGAGCCTAGACCAAGATGGCGTAAAGCCAACTGGCACCGACAGCGTTAGCACAAAGCACGCCAGCTCTTTTATGCAGCCAATCTCTCTCGAAATATCAGCAGCTTAGTGTGCAGTCAAAAACTGCGGAAAACCCCGGCTAGCCCTCTAGAAAGCCCATCAGCACCGCGACGGTGCGCGCGGGGTCCTCTTCTTGGGGCACATGCCCTAGGTCGTCGAACAGGACCAAGCGGCTGCCCTGGATATCGCGCTTGAAGCGCTCGGCGTTGTCTGGCGGAATCAATTCATCACGCCCGCCCCAGATAATCAAGGTCGGCACCTTGAGCTCAGCGATACGCGTGAAGCCCTGCCCAGCTTCGGCCTGAATAAAACGCTGACGCAAGGCTTCACGGTTGCCGGCACGCAAGGTCAGTTCGTAGTAGCGGTCGATCAGTTCATCGCTGACCTTGCTCGGGTCGCCATAGACGTTGCGAATGCTCGCCTCGATCATCTGCCGGGGCAGCAGGTTGGCCATTAGCGGCGCCAGCGCGGGGATCTGCGCCAGGCGAAAACCGATGGGAATGGAGGTGGCATTGCGCGGGTAACCGGCGGCGTCCACCAATACCAACCGTTCGACCCGCTGCGGATGATCCAGGGCAAACTGCCAGGCCAGTTGCCCGCCAAAACTGTTGCCCGCTACCACCGCTCGCGGCACCTGCAACTGGTCCAGCACATGGGCAAGGAAGGCGCTGTAGTGGGACATACGGTAATCGCCATCGGGAAACGGCCCGGTGAGACCGAAACCTGGCAGATCAAGGCTGATCACCCGACGCTTAGCCTGTAACGCTGCCACCCAGCCTTCCCAGGTGTGCAAGCTGGCCGAGGTGCCATGCAGCAGCACAATCGGCGCGGGGTCATCCCGTGGGCCCTGATCACGCAGGTGTACGAGCATGCCGTCGATGGCCAGAAACTCGGATGGCGGCAAGGCCCAGCGTGGCTTGAGGTCGGCAAGGGAGCGATCCGGCGCCCAGTTCCAGGCAACCGCAGCGGCCAGGCTGATCAGCAACAGCAGAACAAGGGATACGGATATCTGCACAACACGTTTCATAGTCGGTACCTGATGGCGGGGCACTGGCAATACTAGCCAACGACGCGGCGCTTGCCTGCTGAGTGCTCTGCATCAATGTGGGGTGCCCGCGTACCAGCCAAAGCGCAGACGAAAAAAAGCCCCGATGTGCCGGGGCTTGAGGAGTGTTGCGCCGTTTTGCGGCGCACACAATAAAACGGGGTATTAGACCAGGCTGGTCAGCGCATCACGACTAAACGGCAGAATGTCCTGTTCGCGGCCATCGCGTACTTTTACCGCCCAATCCGGGTCAACCAGCAGTGCGCGGCCTACAGCCACCAGGTCAAACTCCTGCTTGTTCAGACGCTCCAGCAGGTTTTCCAGGCTGGCCGGCTGAGCCACCTTGTCGGTGTTGACCATAAACTGGAGGAACTCGCCGTCCAGGCCGACGCTGCCAACGGTGATGGTTGGTTTGCCGGTGAGCTTGCGCGTCCAGCCCGCCAGGTTCAGCTCAGAACCGTCGAACTCCGGCTCCCAGAAGCGGCGAGTCGAGCAGTGGAAGATGTCCACGCCAGCATCGCTCAGCGGCTTGAGGAACGCCCCCAGCTCTTCCGGGGTTTGCACCAGGCGTGCGGTGTAGTCCTGCTGCTTCCACTGCGAGAAGCGGAAGATGATCGGGAATTCCGGGCCGACTGCGGCGCGTACAGCCTGGATCAGTTCGATGGCAAAGCGCGAGCGCTGCGCCAGGTCACCGCCGTATTCATCGGTGCGCTGGTTGCTGCCGGCCCAGAAGAACTGATCAACCAGATAGCCGTGGGCACCATGGATTTCCACGCCGTCCATGCCAATGGCTTTGGCATCCTTGGCGGCTTGGGCGAAGGCGGCGATCACTTCCTTGATGTCGTCCTGAGTCATGCCGTGCACAACCACGTTGCCTTCTTTAATCTTCTCGCTCGGGCCGTAGCCTGGGACGCTGGCGTCCGGCTCGGTGCCCAGCTTGCGCACATTGCCCACGTGCCACAGTTGCGGAACGATCTTGCCGCCTTCGGCGTGTACGGCCTCGACTACTTTCTTCCAGCCGGCCAGGGCGTCTTCACCATAAAAACGCGGCACGTTCGGGTAACCGTTGGCAGCCTTGTGACCGACGGTGGTGCCTTCAGTAACGATCAAGCCAACACCGGCAGCGGCGCGGCGACGGTAATACTCGATAACCTTGCTGTTCGGCACGCCACCTGGGGAAAAGGAACGGGTCATCGGCGCCATGACCACACGGGTCGGCAGCTCCAGGTTGCCCAGGGTAAAGGGTTGGAACAGCGCTTTAACGGGATCGGTCATCATCATTCCTCGGGGCGGCCAGAGCGCCGCAACTGGTTAAAGGGAGCTTGGGATCAGGCCTGCAACAGCAGCTGCAGGCGTTGGATAAAGTCAGTCAGGGCGCGAGTGTTGTTCGCCACCTTGAGCCGGGTCAGCGCGCCTTGCCAGGCATTGGCGATAAAGCTCGCCAGGTTGCGGCAATCTTCACTGGCCGGCAGCTCGCCGGCCACCTGCGCCTGTTCCAGGCAGGCCTGCAGGGTGTCCACCGAAGCTTGCAAAATCGCATCGACCTGCGCGCCCAGCGTCGGCGACAACTCGGCCATCTCGAAGCTCAGGCTGCCAATAAAGCAGTGGTATTCCAGACGCTCCTGGCGGGCGAAGTGCTCCACCAGCTCAGCGTAATAACCGAGGATGCGCTCACGCGGGCTCAATTCAGGATTGGCTAAAGCTTCGGCATAACGCGCCAAGCGCGGCTGATAGACCTGCTGCAAGGCCTGCAGGGCGAAGTCTTCCTTGCTGGCGAAATAGTGATAGAAGGAGCCTTTCGGCACCCCCGCCGCCTGGACGATTTCCTGCACGCCGGCGCCGTGATAACCGCGACGGGTCATCACCTCGGCGCCTTTGGCGAGGATCAGGTCACGCTTGTCGAGTCGGATACTGGAGTTCATGTCGACAAGAATATGACCGGTCGTCTCGCCTCGCCCAGCACTATTGATTTGCGTGATTATCAGCAAGAAGCAGCGCGGGTTTTAGACACGAAAAAGCCGCGAACAGGTCGCGGCTTTGTGGGCAGGCGTAAGCCTTAATCAGCGCAGTAGGCGCTGACTCGATGTCAGCTGCGCGCGGCGTTGATCACGTCGATGTAGGGTTCGGCAAAGCGTTGATCCTGGATCAGCGCGATAAAGTCATTGCCCTGGGCATCCTTGGCATTCAGGTCGTAGCCGGCAGCAACGAAGAAGCCGACAAAGCGCTCGAAGTCATCGATACGCAGGCCGCGGTAGGCCTTGACCAGCTTGTGCAGCGACGGCGGCGTGGCATCGGCCGGTTCTACGCTGAGGAACAGCTTGATCGGCTCGTCACCAATCTCTTCGCCAATCACCTGTTTCTTGTCTTTACGCATCACTCACTCCAGCTAACCAGGCCACACGGGGGCGGCAGTGTACCTCCGGGGCGGGCAAGGGCTCAACGGATGCCGGGCAACCACAGGGTTTAACACGCGTTGAGGCTGGCGCACAGCCGACTTTGGTCAACACAGCCCACCGCACTCAAACCCTATACTGCGCCTATCGAGTTGGGAGTCATTATGTCGCTGCCCTTACCGCCGCTGTTCTCCGCCTGGCGCCAGACCCTACGCGCCGGCTATGGCTGGAAAAACCTGCGCAACGACCTGAGCGCCGGCGTTACGGTGGGCATCATTGCCATTCCACTGGCCATGGCCCTGGCGATTGCCGTCGGCGTGGCACCACAACACGGCCTGTATACGGTGCTGGTGGCCGGCACGCTGATCGCTCTGTTTGGTGGTTCGCGCTTTAATGTCTCCGGGCCAACCGCCGCCTTCGTAGTGATTCTGCTGCCGGTCACCCAGCAATTCGGCCTCGGTGGCCTACTGCTATGCACGCTGATGGCCGGATTGATCCTGATTGCCCTCGGACTGATGCGCGCCGGGCGGCTGATCGAATTTATCCCTTACCCGGTTACGCTGGGTTTTACCGCCGGTATCGGCATCGTCATCGCCACCCTGCAGATCAAAGACCTGTTCGGCCTGCAACTCAGCAGCCAGCCGAACAACTACATCGAACAGCTCAACGGCCTGCTGCACGCCCTGCCGACCCTGCAACTGGGCGACAGCCTGGTGGCGCTGGTGTGCCTGGCGACGCTGCTGATCTGGCCGCGCTGGGTGCCGAAAGTACCGGGGCATCTGGTGGCACTGACTGTCGGCGCATTACTCGGATTGTTGCTTGAAAGCCTGCAGATTCCCGTGGCGACCATTGGCGAGCGCTTCACCTACAGCCTGGATGGCGTTGAGCACCCGGGTATTCCGCCATTTCTGCCAAGTTTTATCTGGCCCTGGCAGCTACCTGGCGCCGATGGCCAACCGCTGGTGGTGAGCTTTGAGCTGTTCCGCCAACTGCTCGCCCCGGCCTTTGCCATCGCCATGCTCGGAGCGATTGAGTCGCTGCTCTGCGCGGTGGTCGCCGATGGCATGACCGGCAGCAAGCACGACCCCAATGGCGAGCTGATCGGCCAGGGCATCGGTAATCTGATTGCGCCGCTGTTCGGCGGCATCACCGCCACCGCCGCGATTGCCCGTAGCGCCGCCAACGTGCGCGCGGGCGCTTACTCACCACTGGCGGCGATTACCCATGCCGGCGTGGTGCTGATTGCCATCCTGTTTCTCGCGCGCCTGTTCAGCTACCTGCCGATGGCGGCGCTGGCGGCCTTGCTGCTGGTGGTGGCGTGGAACATGAGCGAGCCGCGGCATGTGCGGCATACCCTGCGCATCGCCCCACGCAGTGATGTACTGGTGCTGCTGACCTGCCTGATTCTCACCGTGCTGTTCGATATGGTGCTGGCCGTGGGCGTCGGCCTGCTGCTGGCCGCCGGGCTGTTTATCAAACGCATGAGCGACCTGACAGATACCGAAGCGCTGCCCAAGCATTTTCACCAGGCGCTTAATGACCTGCCCGAACACGTGCTGGCCTACGCCATTCGCGGCCCGCTGTTCTTCGGCGCAGCAGAAAAAGCCCTGAGCGTGCTCAGACGCTTTACCCCTGGAGTGAAGGTGGTGATCGTCGATATCAGCGCCGTGCCGTTGTTGGATATGACCGCCATCGCCGCACTGGACAATGTGCTGCGCGACTACCGCGAACAGGACGTCGCCCTGGTGCTCAGCGGACCAACGCCACAGGTACGCCTGCAATTGCGCCGCGCCGGCATCGTGCGCGTCGAGGGTGAGCTGGCGTATGTACGCGACCTGGCCCAAGCCAGAGAGAAAGCGTTGCGCTGGCTAACGTCCAAGGCCGATGGGGAAAGCACGGACTAAGTAAATTGTGCGCGCATCCAGATCTGGTAGTCGGCAACGCCAGGTTCGCCTTCACGCGGTGCCCAACTGGCCTGCTCGCCCTCCCCCACTGGTTTGTAAGGTCCGGCTTTGCATTCGAAGAGAATGCTGTTGGCTTCCAGCACCACCAGAGCATGAAACACCCCAGGTGGCAGGTCGACGCCGACACACTCGCCACCGGCCTGCAGCACGCGCTTATCCAACACCTCACCGGCGTCATCAAAGATCAGCAGGCCCAGGCGGCCTTTAAGCACCAGCAGCGCTTCGGCCTTGTCCGCCGAGAGATGGCGATGCGGCGGGATGTAGGTGTCCGGCTGCAGCCCCACCGCCATGCGGTGGCAGGGCTCTTCCATCTGGTGGAAGTTGTGGTGCTGGCGTTGCCGTGGGCTGACCGCCGCTTGCTCGGCCAGTGCGCCGAAGAGGGTCTGATCGAGAAAGCGCGGCCCAGTCATACGTCTTACAGCCCTTTAACCGCGTAGATACCCGGCGCATTGCGCCAGTAGCCTTTGTAGTCCATGCCATAGCCAAAAACATAGCGATCAACGCAGGACATACCGACGTAATCGGCTTTGAGGTCCGGGCGTGCTTTACGGTCGTGGGTTTTATCTACCAGCACGGCGATGCGCACGTTCTTGGCGCCGGCGTGACGGCAAAAATCGATGATTGCACCGAGGGTGTGCCCTTCATCGAGGATGTCATCGATGATCAGCACGTCACGGTCAATAAAGGAGATTTCCGGCTTGGCCTTCCAGAACAGCTCGCCGCCGCTGGTTTCATTGCGGTAGCGGGTGGCGTGCAGGTAGGACAGTTCCAGCGGGAAGTTGAGTTTGGGCAGCAGCTTGCCGGAGAAGATCAACCCGCCGTTCATCACGCAGAACACCACAGGGTTGCTGTCGGCCATCTCGATGTTGATAGCGGCCGCCATGCTGTCGATGGCCACCTCAACCTCGGCATTGCTGTGCAGGCAATCGGCTTCGGCCATGACTTGGCGTATATGCGCGAGATCGACGGACATGCTGTTTCCTCTTGGGGGCGGGACGGACAGACCAGAAAGCTGATCGATGCGTCAAAATAAAAGCCGGCAAAGGTACGCATCTGCGTCATGCAGAGCAAGCCCCGACAGACCAACTGCGGCAATTACCCGCAAGCCACGACACGTTAGGCGCTATTTAGCGATATTAGGACATCTTGGCCCAGCACTTGGCATAGCCAATGCTTTAATCTAGGCCAGTTTTTTACCCGTCCTGCCGGAGACCCCGCCATGCCCATCCTCGAGATCCGCCACCCGCTGATCCGTCACAAACTCGGCCTGATGCGCCGCGCCGATATCAGCACGAAGAATTTTCGGGAGCTGGCTCAGGAAGTCGGTGCACTGCTGACCTATGAAGCGACCAAGGATCTGCCCCTGGAAAACTACGAGATCGAGGGCTGGTGCGGCACCGTGCAGGTGGAAAAAATCTCCGGCAAAAAAATCACGGTGGTGCCGATCCTGCGCGCCGGCATCGGCATGCTTGAAGGTGTGCTTAGCCTGATCCCGGGCGCCAAGGTCAGCGCGGTCGGTGTGGCGCGCAACGAAGAAACGCTGCAGGCGCACACGTACCTGGAAAAACTGGTGCCGGAAATTGACGAACGCCTGGCCATGATCATCGATCCCATGCTCGCCACCGGCGGCTCGATGGTCGCCACCATCGACCTGCTGAAAAAAGCTGGCTGCAAGGAAATCCGCGCCATGGTCCTGGTCGCGGCGCCAGAAGGCATCAAAGTAGTCAACGACGCGCACCCGGATGTGACGATCTACACCGCATCCATCGACCAGCGCCTGAACGAACACGGCTACATCATTCCCGGCCTCGGTGATGCCGGCGACAAGATCTTCGGTACCAAACAGAAGGATGCGTAAGCATGCAGGATGAGTACAACGATCCACTCTGGCGTCAGGGTATTTCCGGCGCGCAGATGCTGTTTGTGGCTTTTGGCGCCCTGGTGCTGATGCCGTTGATCACCGGTATGGACCCCAACGTGGCGCTATTCACCGCGGGTATCGGCACCCTGCTGTTCCAACTGGTAACCGGTCGTCAGGTGCCGGTATTCCTGGCCTCCAGCTTTGCCTTTATCGCACCGATTCTCGCTGCCAAAGGCGAATTTGGACTACCTGCCGTGCTCGGCGGCATCGTTGCATCGGGCCTGGTGTATATCCTGCTCAGCGCCGTGGTGTGGGTTAAAGGCGCGGGCTTTATTGACCGCCTGCTGCCGCCGGTGGTGATTGCCCCGGTGATCATTTCCATCGGCCTGGCACTGTCGCCAGTAGCAGTGAACATGGCCATGGGCAAAGCCGGCGATGGCAGCGCGCAGTTGGTGCCGTATGAAACCGCCATGCTGATTTCCATGTCGGCGCTAATAACCACCGTACTGGTCGCGGCCATGGCGCGCGGCTTGCTGCGCCTGGTGCCGATCCTCGCGGGAATCATCGTCGGCTGCATCGTCGCGGCGTTCTGCGGGGTGATCGACACCAGCAATATAGCGGCCGCACCCTGGCTGGCGATTCCGGCGTTCGTGACGCCTGAGCTGCACTGGGGCGCGATTCTCTACATCGTCCCGGTGGCGCTGGCACCGGCCATCGAGCACATCGGCGGCGTAGTGGCGATCGGCAGCGTGACCGGCAAGAACTTTATCAAGAAACCCGGCCTGCACCGCACCCTGCTCGGCGACGGCCTGGCCACTTCGGCTGCTGGTCTGTTCGGCGGCCCGCCCAACACCACCTACGCGGAAGTCACCGGCGCGGTGATGCTGACCAAGAACTACAACCCGAAAATCATGACCTGGGCGGCCTGCTTCGCCATCGGTCTGGCCTTTGTTGGTAAGTTCGGCACCGCGCTGCAAAGCATTCCGGTACCGGTGATGGGCGGCATCCTCTGCCTGCTGTTCGGCTCCATCGCAGTGGTGGGCCTGAACACACTGATCCGCCATCAGGTCGACCTGTCGGAGGCGCGCAACCTGATCATCGTCTCGGTGACTCTGGTGTTCGGCATCGGCGGCATGGTGATCGGCAACAGCGACTTCGCCCTCTCCGGTATCTCGCTGTGCGCCATCTGCGCCCTGGTGCTTAACCTGGTGCTGCCAGGCGGCCAAGGCTGGCGCAGCAAGACCGTGCTGGAAGAGCCAGACCTGTAACTCGCACCCATTAAAAAGCCCCGCAAATGCGGGGCTTTTTTATTTTTGGGTAGTCAGGCGGACTGAGCGGACCACTGCTGCAACCGCACCACGCTCTCGCGGTAAGGCTTGAGGCTCATGCTCAGCAGCACAATCGAACTGAATACGGCGATGCTGGTGACGATCAGCAGTGAGTAACGCAGCGCCATGTCATCGGCAAACACATAGTCGGTCACCAGCGCCACCGCCGTCGGGCCGATGCCCAAGCCGATCAGGGTGATGACAAACAGGTAGATTGCCGAGGCTTGGCCGCGCATCGAGTTGGGCATGATTTCCTGAATCGCAGCTGGTGCGACGCCAAATGGCATGCTCAGGAAGAACACCGTCGGCGCAGTCAGAATCGCCGCCCATAGCGCCGTTTCCATCAGCGGGAAGGCCAGCACAAAAGGCACCGCGCCAACGGCCGCATACAGGCCGACGCGCATATTGGCGTCGCTGCTGCCGCGCTTGGCCATCCAGTCCGCCAGACGACCACCGAAGACAATGCCCAAACAACCGAACACCGCCACGATGCTGCCGTAAACAATACCGACCTGGCCGGCATCCCAACCGTACGTACGAATAAAGAAAGTCGGAATCCAGGCTGCGCTGCCATACCCGGCAAACGCCAGGCCGGCAAAGCCGAAGTTGTGGCAGAGCACGGTACGCCGGTTGGCGCGGATATACCGGCCAACATCGGCCAGCGGTACCGCGACACCAGCCCCGACGCCCCGACGTGCAGGCTCCTTGACCGCCAGCAGGAGCAGGGTGAAAAGAATCCCCGCGCCGCCAAGAATCAGAAAGATCAATTGCCAGGGCCGTACTTCACCCAATACCGGCAGCACCACATCGCCTTGAGCCGAGGCGAACTGAATCACCAGGCCACCGAGCAGAAAGGCCAGCCCGGAACCGAGGTAAACCCCCATGGAATATACGCTGATGGCGGTAGCGCGGCGTTCAGCCGGAAAACTGTCGGCAATCAGCGAGTAGGCCGCTGGCGACAACGCCGCCTCGCCGACGCCCACGCCAATGCGGCAGAGCAGAAATTGCCAGTACAGCTTGGCCATGCCGCAGGCGGCGGTGGCGGCACTCCAGAACAACACGCCAAAAGCAATCAAGCCACGACGGCTCTTGGTATCGGCCAGACGGCCTAGGGGAATCCCGCAAACGGTGTAGAACAACGCAAAGGACAGGCCCATCAACAGGCTCATCTGCGTGTCGCTGATCATCAGGTCACGGCGGATCGGACCGACCAGCAGATTGAGAATCTGCCGGTCGATAAACGACAGCACGTACGCCACCATCAGGATGGCGACAGTCACCCAGGCACGGGTGGAAGAGGGATAGCCGTTATTGTTGTTGAGCACTGGCAGTCTCCTCGGCACCGTTGGTGCGGTGCACGACGGTTGAAAGAACTGCCAGCTTAGGCTGAGTTGCAGGGCGCTGAGTATCGCTCGTAGGTGTTATTAGCCAGGCGAATGCGCGGCATCCTTTCGGGCGAATAACCGTCACAGCATATTTCTCTAGAGCTGTAGCGGTGCACGCTCGCTGAGGGTTTTCAGGGCTGTCACCCAGCTGGGATGATCATTCAGACACGGCACCAGCTGCAGGCTTTCACCGCCAGCCTCAACAAACTGCTCGCGGCCACGATCGCCGATCTCCTCCAGGGTTTCGATGCAGTCGGCGACAAAGGCCGGGCACATCACTAGCAACTTCTTCACGCCCTGCTTGGCCAACTCATCGAGACGTGCCTCGGTGTAGGGTTCGATCCATTTGGCGCGGCCCAACCGCGACTGGAACGACACCGACCACTGTTCGGGTTTAAGCCCCATGCGCTGGGCAAATAGCTCGGCGCTGCGCAGACACTGAGCGCGGTAACAATTGGCCAACACCTCAGGTGAGGCCGTACGACAGCAATCGTCGCCCTTCAGACAATGGCCAGTGGCATCCAGCTTGTGCAAGTGCCGCTCCGGCAGGCCATGAAAGCTTAGGAGCAAATGGTCGAAATCCTGCTCCAGATAAGGCTTGGCGCTATCCACCAAGGCATCCAGGTATTCCGGCTGATCGTAGAACGGCGGCAGGATGGAAAAGCGAATCGGCAGCTGCTGCTCACGCACCACACGCTTGGCTTCTTCGATCACCGTGGTGGTGGTGCTGTCAGCAAACTGCGGGTACAGCGGCGCCAACGTGACCTGCTTGATGCCCTGAGCAGCCAGGCGAGTCAGCACGGTTTGCAGCGACGGCTCGCCATAACGCATGGCCAGCTCCACCGGACCGTGGGTCCAGGACGCCTTCATCGCCTGATGCAGACGCTTGCTCAGCACCACTAACGGCGAGCCGTCTTCCCACCAGATAGAGGCATAGGCATGTGCAGAGGCAGCCGGACGCTTGATCAGAATCAGCGAAACCAGCAAACGCCGCAGCGGCCAAGGCAGGTCAATGACATAGGGGTCCATCAGAAACTGGTTGAGGTAACGACGCACGTCGGCCACATCAGTGGAGGCCGGCGAGCCCAGGTTTACCAACAGCAAGGCGTGATCGGTCATGCAAAGTCCTAATCAGTGGTGGCCGAGCAAATCTGCCAGGGCCACATCCAAATGAGTAAAACGAAAACTGAAGCCAGCCTCCTGCAAGCGCGTCGGCATCGCGCGCTGGCCACCGAGCAGCAGCACCGACAGCTCACCCAGCAGCATGCGCAAGGCAAATGCAGGGGCCGGCATAAAGGCCGGGCGATGCAGCTCGCGACCCAGGGCCTGGCTGAAGGCGCGGTTACGCTCCGGCGTCGGCGCGCAGGCATTATAAGGACCGCGCGCAGAGTCCTGCTGCAGGAGAAAATCAATCAGGGCGATTTGGTCGCTGAGATGAATCCACGGCATCCACTGCCGACCATTGCCGAGCGGGCCACCCAGGCCAAGCTTGAACGGCAACAGCAGGCGCTTGAGCAGCCCGCCGTCAGCAGCCAGCACCAGCCCCGTGCGCAGCAACACCACACGGATGCCTAAGTCCTCAGCACGCAGGGCGGTTTCTTCCCAGGCACCGCACAGTTGGGCGGCGAAATCCTTGCTGACGGGCGGCGAATCTTCATGCAATTCACGCTCGCCACCGTCGCCATACCAGCCAACTGCCGAACCGGACAACAACACCTGCGGCTTGTGCGCGCGGCTTTCCAGCCAGGCCAGCAATTGTTCGGTCAGGCCAATCCGGCTGGCCCACAGCAGTGCCTTGCGTTTACGCGTCCAGGGCCGGTCGGCAATCGGTGCGCCGGCCAGGTTGATCACGGCATCCAGCGGTTCTTCACCCAGCTCTTCGAGCCGACCAATACCGCGCACCGCATCCCCGCACAGCGCCGCGACCTGCTCGGGCCTTCGGCTCCATACCGTCAGCTGGTGGCCTTGCTGCAACCAGTGTCGGCACAGCGCCTGCCCGATCAAACCGGTTCCGCCCGTCAGAAGAATGTGCATAGAAATGCCCTCGTATGACCGTGCTCAATAGGTGACCACCGACGGATTAATCGCGTTTGTGGCTTCAATCCGGCTGCAGGTTGTCTTAACTATAGAAAGGCAGGATCGACTCCGGCATAGCTTATACACAAAAACGATATTGTATAGCTTTTGTCTAAAGCGTAGCCTAACGCTTGAAAATACGAGGTAGACCATGACTGCTCTTCACCCCATCGCCATCATCGGCACCGGCATCGCCGGGCTGTCTGCCGCGCAGGCGCTGCATGCCGCCGGGCACCCCGTACAACTGTTCGACAAGAGCCGCGGTAGCGGTGGCCGTATGGCCAGTAAGCGTAGCGATGCCGGCGCATTGGATTTGGGCGCGCAGTACTTCACCGCCCGCGACCGCCGGTTTGTCGAGGTGGTGCAGCAGTGGCAAGCGCGTGGCTGGGTCGCCGAGTGGACCCCCAGTCTCTACAACTTCAACAACGGCCAGCTCAGCGCCTCGCCGGATGAACAAGTGCGCTGGGTGGGCAGCCCGCGCATGAGTGCAATTACTCGCGCAATGCTTGGCGCACTACCCGTGGCCTTCTCCTGCCGCATTACCGAAGTATTCCGCGGCGAGCAGCACTGGCACCTGCAGGACGCCGAAGGCAACAGCCATGGGCCGTTCAGCCATGTGATCGTTGCCACCCCCGCGCCTCAGGCCACAGCGCTGCTGTCGAGCGCGCCGAAATTGGCTGGCGCGGCGGCCAGCGTGGCCATGGACCCAACCTGGGCAGTGGCCCTGGCCTTCGACACCCCGCTGGAAACCCGCGTCGAAGGCTGCTTCGTGCAAGACAGCCCGCTCGACTGGCTGGCACGTAACCGCAGCAAACCCAGCCGAGATACCCAGCTCGACACCTGGGTGCTGCACGCCACCAGCCAGTGGACCAAACAGCACCTGGATCTGCCCAAGGAAGCCGTCACCGAACACTTGCTAGGCGCCTTCGCCGAGTTGATCGGCTGTGCAGTGCCCGCCCCCGCCTTTAGCCTGGCGCACCGCTGGCTTTATGCGCGCCCCGCCAGCGCGCACCAGTGGGGCGTACTGGCCGATGCCGACCTGGGCATTTATGCCTGCGGCGACTGGTGCCTGTCCGGCCGGGTTGAAGGCGCCTGGCTCAGCGGCCAGGAAGCTGCTCGCCGCCTGATTGAGCACCTGCAATGACCGCTCGCGCGCACAACGCACCGGCGAAGCACCGGCTCAACCCGCGCAAGCTGCTGTTGTCGAAATGGACAGCTGTGCTGCCGCAGAACCGTGAGAAGCACTTTCTTGTCACCGAGCTGTTCTGCGACGAGGAAGGCACGGTGCTGCAGATCGAACTGCAAGCGGTGCTCAATCAACGCTGTCAGCGGCTGGACTGGCATGTGTTGGAAAACCCCGAGCACTGGCGCATGGGCTGGACGTAACAGCCTTACACACAAAACCCTACAGTAGTTGTACAAAAATATTGACTTGTACAATTACAAACCTATGATGAAGACAAGTTGTACATCCAACAGGATCTGTACAAGTCGCACATCAGAGGTTGCCCATGAGCCCATCACCACACGCCACTGGCAAACCCAAACTGGGCATTAGCGCTTGCCTACTCGGCACCGAGGTACGCTACAACGGCGGCCACAAGGAATCACGCCTGTGCAGCCGCACACTCAGTGAGTACTTCGACTTTGCCCCGCTCTGCCCAGAAGTGGCGATCGGCATGGGCGTACCCCGTGAGCCCATCCGCCTGGTCGGTGATCCTCAGACGCCACGTGCCGTAGGTACGGTCAGTCGTGAGGTGGATGTCACCGCGCCGCTGGCCGCCTACGGTGAACGCATGGCCGGTGAGTTGACCGATATCTGCGGCTACATCTTTATGCAGCAGTCGCCGTCTTGCGGCTTGCACCGGGTCAAGGTTTACCAGGAAAACGGTCGCCCCAGTGAACCGGGGCGCGGCATCTTTGCCCAGGCATTTTGTGCGCGGCACCCTAACCTGCCGGTGGAAGAAGATGGTCGCCTGAATGATCCAATCCTGCGCGAGAATTTCATCACACGCGTGTTTGCTTACTCCGAATGGCAACAGCTGTTACGCGATGGCCTGACGCGCAAAAGCCTGATCGACTTCCACTCGCGCTACAAATACCTACTTATGGCCACCAACCCGGTGCAGTACAAACACCTGGGCCGCATGCTCGGCAACCTTGGCCAGCAAGATCTCAACGAACTGGCACCGCGCTACTTCAGCGAGTTGATGAGCGCCCTGAAAAGCTGCGCCACTCGTCGCACCCACAGCAACGTGCTGCAGCACCTCAGTGGCTACCTCAAGCAATCACTGAGCAGCGACGAAAAGCAGGAAATGCAGCAGCTGATCGGCCAATACCGTCATGGCGTTGTGCCACTGGTAGTGCCCATGACCCTGCTCAAGCACCACTTCCGTCGCCATCCTGATACCTATATTGCGCAGCAGGTGTACCTGCAGCCCCACCCGGAAAACCTCAGCCTGCGTAATGCGCTATGAGCCTTGAACCCATGAATGACGGCGCAGCCGCCGACGACTACCAGGCGGCCATTGCCCAAGGCTTTATGCCGATCCGCGATGTGGCACGTATTACCGGCGTTAACGCCGTTACCTTACGTGCCTGGGAGCGGCGCTATGGCCTGATCGTGCCGCACCGCACCCCCAAAGGGCATCGCCTGTATGCCGATGAGCACGTCACACGCATCCAGGCGATTCTGACCTGGCTGAATCGTGGCGTGTCGGTCAGCCAAGTCAAAGGCTTGCTACGCGCTGGCCAACCGGCGTTTGCCGAAGCCAGCTCGCAATGGGACGCGCGGCGCCAGCAGCTGCAGGAAGCGATCTGCAACCTCAACGAGCGCCGCCTGGACGACTGTTTCAACAGCGAGTTGGCGCTGTATCCGCCCCATACCCTATGCCAACAGCTGCTTCTGCCGTTGTTTGAAGAACTGGAACTGCGTTGGCGCAACCAGTTCGGCGCACAGGCCGAGCGCGTGTTTTTCTATTCCTGGCTGCGCAGCAAACTTGGTGCACGCCTGTACCACAACAACCGCCAGTACAACGGCGCGTCACTGTTGCTGATCAACGTCTCCGACCTGCCGATGGCCCCTGGCCTTTGGCTGACAGCCTGGCTGGCAAGCAGCGCCGGGTGCCCAGTGGAGGTCTTTGACTGGCCACTGCCACCCACCGAACTTGCCCTGGCGGTTGAGCACATTCAACCGCGTGCGGTGTTGCTGTATTCCAGTCAGGCGCTGAACAGCACCCACCTGCAACGCCTGCTCGGTGGTTACGACTGCCCCTGTCTGCTGGTCGGCCAGGTGGTACAGATTCACGCCGAGGAGCTGGTGGCGATCACCGCGCAGAATGCTGAGCTAAGCCTGGCAGCGGACCCTCTGGCTGCACTGCACAGCCTTACCGATCTCAACCTGCTGCACAGCTGATGGGAAATACCATGCTGCAACTGATGTGGTTTCGTACCGACCTGCGCGTGCAGGACAACAGCGCCCTGGCCGCCGCCATGAGCAGTGGGCCAACCGTGGCGCTGTTCCTGATCAGCCCTAGCCAATGGCTGGCGCACGATGACGCGCCGAGCAAAGTCGACTTCTGGCTGCGCAACCTAAACGAACTGGCCACCGAGCTGAGCAAACTCAACGTGCCATTGCTGGTGCGTGAGGCTGACGACTGGAGTGCCGCGCCGCAGGTGATTGGCGAATTGTGCCAACAGCTGCAAATTGGCAGCGTGCAGGTCAATGAAGAGTACGGCGTGCATGAAAGCCGCCGCGATCAGGCCGTAGCGAAGACGCTTGATGGCTTGGGGATAAATTTCCGCAGCCACCTGGATCAACTGTTCTTTAAGCCCGGCAGTGTACTGACCAAATCCGGCGGCTACTTCCAGGTGTATAGCCAGTTCCGCAAGGTCTGCTATCAACGCCTGCACACGGCCCTGCCGGCACTGGTCGCCACGCCCAAGGCGCAGGCGCCGCTGGCGATCCAACAGGATGCGATCCCTGAGCACGTTACCGGCTTCGCCCTGCCCCCGAAGGACTTGCGTGAACTGTGGCCCGCCGGAGAAACCGAGGCCGCGCGGCGTCTGGATGCGTTTGCCGCGCAGCAGATCGACTTCTACCAAAGCGCCCGCGACTTCCCCGCACAGCCCGGCACCAGCCAGCTGTCCGCCTACCTGGCTGCTGGCGTAATCTCGCCACGCCAATGCCTGCATGCAGCCTTGCAGGTTAATCAGGGCGAGTTCGACAGCGGCAACGTGGGGGTGATTACCTGGATCAACGAACTGCTCTGGCGCGAGTTCTACAAGCACATCCTGGTGGGCTACCCGCGCGTGTCCATGCACCGAGCCTTCCGCCCGGAAACCGAGGCCGTAGCCTGGCGTGATGCTCCGCTGGAGCTGAAAGCCTGGCAGGAAGGGCGTACCGGCTTTCCGATCATTGATGCAGCCATGCGCCAACTATTGGCTACTGGCTGGATGCACAACCGCCTGCGTATGATCGTGGCCATGTTTCTCACCAAAAACCTGCTGATCGACTGGCGCGAGGGCGAGCGATTCTTTATGCGCCACCTGATTGACGGCGACCTGGCGGCCAATAACGGCGGCTGGCAATGGAGTTCCTCCACCGGTACCGATTCGGCGCCGTATTTCCGCATCTTCAACCCGCTGAGCCAGTCACAGAAATTCGACCCAGATGGCCGCTTTATCCGCCAATGGCTGCCTGAACTGGTGGGACTGAACAAAACCAATATCCACAACCCTGCTGGGATGGGTGGTTTGTTTGGTATCGCCGACTATTCGACGCCAATTGTCGACCTGAGCAAGAGCCGCGCGCGCGCGCTGGCCGCATTCAAAAGCCTGCCGCACTTTGCCGGCGAGGAGGCCCTATGAGCGACTTTCTGCGTCAGTTCGCCCAAGACTTTGCCGGGCTGAACAAAGACAATCTCGATCGCCTGGGCCAGCTGTACAGCGACGACGCGTTGTTCTGCGACCCGCTGCATGAAGTGCGCGGACTGGCCAATATGCAGCGTTACTTCGGCGAGATGTACGCTAACGTCAGCGAACTGCGCTTTGACTTCTACGGTTTTGACCAGGTGCGCGACGGTGAAGGCTACCTGCGCTGGACCATGAGTTACCGCCACCCACGCCTCGCTGGCGGCCGACTGATCCGCGTGGAAGGTTGCTCGCACCTGCTGTGGCAGGACAAGGTCTATCGTCACCGTGACTATTTCGACGCCGGCAGCCTGCTCTACGAGCATCTGCCCTTACTCGGCTCGGCAATTCGCTGGCTGAAACGGAGGTTGGCATGAACGCGAACGCACGGCGCATCTGGCTCACCGGCGCCAGCAGTGGCATCGGCGCCGCACTGGCCGAACAACTGCTCGAACAAGGCCACCGCCTGGCCCTCAGTGCGCGCAGCCTTGAGCCTTTGCAGGCACTGGCCAAGCGCTACCCGCAGCAAGTACTGGTGATGGCCGGCGACCTCAGCGATGCCGCCCAGGTACGCGCCATCGGCGAGCACATTGCCCAGGTATGGGGGGCGCTGGACTGCGCCATCCTTAATGCCGGCACCTGCGAATATGTCGAGGTCAGCGCCTTCGAGGCGGCGATGGTCGAACGCGTGATGCGCGCCAACCTGCTCTCGGCCAGTTACTGCATCGAAGCCGCCCTGCCCTTGTTGCGCCTGGGTAACCGCGCTCAGCTGGTAGGGGTGGGCAGCTCGGTGACGTTCATGCCACTGCCACGTGCAGAAGCCTACGGTGCCTCCAAGGCCGCCATGCGCTACCTGATGGAAGCGTTGCGCATCGACCTGCACGCCGAGCACATAGCCGTCACCCTGGTCAGCCCTGGGTTTGTCGACACCCCGCTGACGCAGAAAAACGACTTCCCCATGCCGATGCGCTGGCCGGTTGAAAAAGCCGCCCGCTATATCGCCGAGCGCCTGCACCAGCAGCCGTTTGAAATCAATTTCCCGGGCCCGTTTATCGCCATGCTCAAACTGCTGGGCCATTTGCCTAAGCGTTTGCAGGTGGCCATCGGCGCCCGCATGGCCCGCACTGAAGCCAAGACTAAGGACAGCCAATGAAGATCGCCATTATCGGCAGCGGTATCGCCGGTTTGACCAGCGCCTACCTGCTCAACCGTAACCACGCCATCACGGTGTTTGAAGCCAGTGACTGGATTGGCGGTCACACCCATACCGTGGATGTACAAGTTGATGGCCAGAGCTATGCAGTGGACACTGGTTTTATCGTGTTTAACGACTGGACCTACCCCAACTTCATCCGCCTACTGAGTCAGCTCGGCGTGGGCTTCAAGGCCACCGAGATGAGCTTCTCGGTCAGCGACCCCATCAGCGGCGTGGAATACAACGGACATAACCTCAACAGCCTGTTCGCTCAACGTCGTAACCTGCTGTCGCCGAAATTCTGGGGCATGGTGCGTGACATCCTGCGCTTCAACCGCGAGGCGCTGAACGACCTTAATCAGCAACGTATCGCCAGTGACATGACCCTGGGCGATTACCTCAAGGCCAATGGCTACAGCGAGCGCTTTATCCAGCATTACATCGTGCCGATGGGCGCAGCAATCTGGTCAATGTCGCTGAATGACATGCTCGGTTTCCCGCTGCAGTTCTTTGTGCGCTTCTTCAAAAACCACGGTTTGCTGTCTGTCAGCGACCGCCCGCAGTGGTGCGTGATCGAAGGCGGCTCCAGCAGCTATGTGGCGCCATTGACCGAATCGTTCAAGCAACACATCCGCCTGAACTGCGCAGTGACTCGGGTTGAACGCGATGGCGACGGTGTGACCGTGCACAGCGCTGCCGGCAGCGAGCGCTTCGACAAAGTGGTGTTTGCCTGCCACAGCGACCAGGCACTGGCGTTGCTGGCCGCGCCGACACCGACAGAACAGGCCATCCTCGGTGCGCTGCCCTATGCCGATAACGACGTGGTGCTGCACACTGATACCCGCCTGCTACCGAAACGGCCACTGGCCTGGGCCAGCTGGAACTACCGCCTCGGCGGCCCAGTGGATCAGCCCGCCGCCGTCACCTATGACATGAACATCCTGCAAGGTATCCAGAGCGACACCACCTTCTGCGTCAGCCTGAACCAGACCGCCGCCATCGACCCAAGCAAAATCCTGGCGCGCTACACCTACGCCCACCCGCAATACAGCCTGGCCGGCATGGCCGCACAGGCGCGTTGGGAAGAGCTGCTCGGTGCCAACCACAGCTATTTTTGCGGTGCTTACTGGGCCAATGGTTTCCACGAAGATGGCGTGGTCAGCGCGCTGCGCGTGGCTCGTGAATTCGGCGAAGCACTCTAGTGAACAGCACCACGGTACTGAACAGCGCCCTGTACAGCGGCTGGGTGCAGCACCGGCGCTTTGCCCCGCGGCTGCATAACTTCCGCTATCGCATGGGCCTGCTCTACCTCGATCTGAGTGAGCAGGAGGCTGTGCTTGCGCTGTCGCCCTGGGCCGGGCGTGGCCGCTTTGCGCCCTTTGCCTTTCGCGAAACCGACTACTTGCCGCAGTTCACCGGTGCTGGTATCCGCCTGGTCGATGCCGTGCGCCAACGCGTCACTGAAGCGCTGGGCCGCACGCCCCTGGGCCGCATTTGCCTGCTAACCCAGCCGCGCAGTTGGGGGTTGAGTTTCAACCCGGCGAGTTTTTTCTACTGCCATGAAGCAGATGGCCGCCTGGCAGCGATTGTCTGCGAAGTGAGCAATACGCCTTTCCGTGAGCGTTATCACTACGTGCTGCCGGCCGAGGGTGAGGGGCACCTGCATGTTGCTGTGGCCAAGGCGTTTCACGTCTCGCCTTTTCTGCCGCGAGAGCTGGAATACCGCATGAGTTTCAGCCCGGCCGGTGAGCGTCTGGGCATTCACATGGCCGACTGGCAAGGCGAGGAAAAACTCTTCGACGCCAGCCTCAGCCTGCAACGCACTGAACTCAACCGCGCCAGCCTGCACCGTTATTTGCTGCACTTTCCCTGGATGACTGGCAAGACCGTGGCCGCCATTTACTGGCAAGCCCTGCGTCTGCTGCTCAAACGTATTCCCCTGTTCACCCACCGGGCCGCTGAAGGTGATTTCCGCGTCGCCCGCCCCGCATCAAAGGACGCCCTCCATGAAAAGCTCTAGCCTGACCTCCGCCAAACATGTGGTGCGTGCCGGCAGCGGCATTGGTGCCAGCTTGCTGCGCCGTGCGGTACTGCGCCAGCTGAAACAACTGCGCCATGGCCAGCTGGTGATCGTTGAAGGTGATGAACGCATGGCGTTCGGCGATGCCCATTCCAGCCTCAGTGCCGAGATCCAGGTGCAGGATGGTGCGGTCTGGGGGTTGGTGGCCGGCAATGGCTCGATCGGCTCGGGTGAAGCCTATATCCACGGTTACTGGACCACTCCGGACCTGACCGCGGTGATCCGCGTATTCGTCAGCAATCTCGACGTCCTCGACGCCATGGAAAGCGGCCTGGCTCAGCTGGGTCGTCCGCTGATCCAGGGCCTGCACTGGCTTAATCGCAATACCCGCAAGGGCTCGCGCAAGAACATCTCGGCGCATTACGACCTCGGCAATGATCTGTTTGAACAGTTCCTCGATCCGACCATGATGTATTCGGCGGCCATGTTTCGCAGCGCCGATGACAGCCTTGAGCAAGCGCAACTTAACAAGCTGGAGCGCATCTGCCAGAAGCTTGCCCTCAAGCCCAGCGACCACCTGCTGGAAATCGGCACGGGCTGGGGCAGCATGGCGATCTACGCCGCGACCCATTACGGCTGTAAGGTGACCACCACCACCTTATCGCGTGAGCAGTACGCCTACACCGAACGACGCATTCAGGAGCAAGGCCTGCAAGGGCAGATCACCCTGCTGCTGGAGGACTACCGCGACCTGAGCGGGCAGTTCGATAAGCTGGTATCGATCGAGATGATCGAGGCCGTTGGCCATCGTTTCCTGCCCACCTACTTCCAGCAATGCGCCAACCTGCTCAAGCCCGACGGCCTGATGCTGCTGCAGGCCATCACCATCCGTGACCAGCGCTATGAACAGGCGAAAAACGCGGTGGACTTCATTCAACGCTACATCTTCCCCGGTGGTGCCTTGCCGTCGGTGAATAAAATGCTGGAAATCATCAGCGCCAAAACCGACATGAACCTGCACCACATGGAAGATTTCGGCCTGCACTATGCGCGCACCCTGCGCATCTGGCACGACAACCTGCGCCAGGCACGGCACAAGCTGGAGCAGCAGGGTTATGACGACTACTTCTTCCGCCTCTGGGAGTTCTACCTGTGCTACTGCGAGGGCGGCTTTATCGAGCGCACCATCGGCACCGCGCAGCTGTTGCTGGCCAAGCCGGCGGCACGTCCAGCTCCGCTACTGGGAAACTTCAATGCCTAAATTGATCGTCAACACCCTGCTATTTCAGCTTGGCTGGTTTGCCTGCGTCTTCGGCGGCGACAGCCTGTGGCTGCTGAGTGTGGCAGCGATGCTGGCGGTGCACCTGCTTTGGACCAGCAGCTGGGCGGCAGAAGGCAAGCTGCTGATCACGGTGTTTCTCGCTGGCAGCGCGCTGGACAGCTTCCTGCTCAACCTCGGCGTGTTCGATTTCGGCGAGCCCCGCACATTGATCCCGCTGTGGCTGGCCAGCCTGTGGCTGCTGATGGCCACCACGCTCAACCACTGCCTGGCCTGGACCGCGCAACCCTGGTGGCGCGGCAGCCTGCTCGGCGCGATTGGCGCACCGCTGTCCTATTACGGCGGCGCGCAGATCGCCGGCGTCGGCCTGCCCTACGGCACCTGGCAAAGCCTGCTGCTGATCGGCGCCATCTGGGCCGTGGTGATGCCCGTGCTGCATGGCTTCGCCAAGCTTTATCGCAGCCAGTACGAGCAACGCTTGCGCACACGCCAGTCGGCGTAGCCGGCAAGCGCCACATAACGCCGATGGACAACGCCCTACGTCGGCCTTAAGCGCCGGCGTAATGCTGATGGCGTACACTGCGCGGCATGAGTCAACACATCCCCCATACCCAACTCGCGAACGAACCCGCAGTCAGCTGCAGCAACTGCGCGGCCTGCTGCTGTCAGCTGGAAGTCATGCTGATCACCGACACCGGCGTGCCGCCCCGCTATATCGATACCGATGACTGGGGCGGCGAAGTCATGCTGCGCCTGGACGACGGCTGGTGCGCCGCGCTGGACCGCGACAGCATGCGCTGCACCATTTACGAAGTGCGCCCACTGATCTGCCGCGAATTCGAAACCGCCTCCCCCGAATGCCTGGACGAGCGCAAGGGCATGAACAGCATCTACCGCTGAGTGCGCGGTTTACTGCAGGCACAAAATATCGTCAGGAACGTTTTTAACGTCGCACAGCGATGGCCCCGAAGGGTTGGCCGCCCTGGACGGCAGGCCAGAAAAAAGCCGGATAACAATCCGGCTTTTTAACAGCTCAAACCGCTAGAAACTCATGCGGTAATGCAGGCTATAGCTCTCAACGCCGTCGTTAGGTTGTTTAAGCCCGGCGTTGGAGTAATGGAGGGCGCGCACGCCGACTTCCTGCCCGGCGAAACGTACGCCGAAACCGATGCGGTCTTCAAACTGGAAAGACGAGCCCAGGTCGTTGTCTTCCAGCTCGGTGCTGCTGAACGCGGCAATGCCGATACCGGCTTCGATATAGGGTTTGACGCGCTCGCCAGCAAACTCGTAGACGAACACCGGGCTGAGCGAGAGGCTGTGGTTGCTAGAGGTTTCGTCACCGTCCCAGTAGGTGTACGCAGCATCCCAATAGCCAGTCAAGCGACCGACATCACTGACAAACCAGCTCTGGTTGAAATCGAACTGGGTGCCCAGGCGGTAAGTCATGGTCGAGTCGCCCGTCTGGCCGACCGCCACACTTAGATCCATCGCCTGCACTGCACTGACTTGCCCCCAAGCCAAGGCTGCCAACGCAGCCAGAGTCATGACTTTTCTCATGGTAATAATCCTTATCCACCCAAGTAGAAGCTTGCTGACGCTGCTTGAGAGTATAGAAATCTTTAGCTACAGAGAAAGCCGACTTATGGCTAAACCGTGCCCGGCAGGTCGCTGACCAGCGCCGCATCGCCCCACAGCAGCGGCAACACACGCTGCATGGCCGCTGGATCACCACTCGACCAGAACTGCGCAGGCTGCGCCGGACCGCTGGCGAGCAGACCATGGCTGGTCAGCAGGCGCTGGACTTGCCGCGCCACCGCCGCGCCCGTGTCGATCAGGCTGATCGAGTCCGGCACCAGGCTGCGCAGCAGCGGTTTGATAAAGGGGTAATGGGTACAACCGAGAATCAGCGTGTCGCAGCCCTCGGCCAATAGCGGTGCGACAAAGCCCTGGAGCAATTCGCGGGTAGCGGCGCTGTCCAGCTCCCCTGCCTCGATGCGCTCGACCAGCCCGGGACAAGGCTGAGTAATTACCCGCACATCGCTGGCAAAACGGTCGAGCAAGGCGGCGAATTTGGCGCTTTTCAGCGTGCCGGTGGTGGCCAGTACGCCGACTACACCACTCTGCGTGGCGGCGGCCGCAGGCTTGACCGCCGGCTCCATACCCACCAACGGCAGCTGCGGATACAGCTCACGCAACTCGGCCACTCCCGCCACCGTGGCGGTGTTACAGGCCAGCACCAGCGCCTTGGCGCCCCGGGCCAAAAGAAACTCAGCCAATACCCGGCAGCGCTCGCGAATAAATTCCGGGCTCTTCTCGCCGTAGGGTACATGGCCGCTGTCGGCCACATAGAGCAGCGACTCATTCGGCAGCAACGCGCGAATCTCGCGCAGCACCGACAAGCCGCCGACGCCGGAGTCGAACACACCAATCGGCGCGTTACTCACCGCTGGCCACTCCACACACGCTGCAACCCGGATCGCGTTTGACCCGCAGCTCACGGAAACGGCTGCCGAGCGCATCGATCAACAGCAGGCGCCCTACCAGCGGCTCGCCAAATTGTGCCAGCAGCTTCAAGGCTTCCAGCGCCTGCAAACTACCGACCAGGCCCACCAATGGGCCGACCACGCCGGCTTCACTGCAGGTCAACTCGGCCTCGCTGCCGTGACCGTAGATGCAGTGGTAGCAGGGACTGTCATCGCGCCGTGGATCGAACACCGAGAGCTGGCCTTCCAGGCGAATCGCCGCACCACTGACCAGCGGCACCTTGGCCGTCACACACGCGGCGTTGACCGCTTCGCGGGTGCTGAAGTTGTCCGAGCAATCCAGCACCAGATCGACTGCCGCCACCGCTGCGGCAAGGGAATCTCTGTCCAGGCCCTGCCGATGGGCTTGCAGGCGCAGCTGTGGATTGATCGCCAGCAGGCGCTTGCTCGCCGAGTCGACCTTGCTTTGGCCGATGCTCGCTGTGTCGTGGGCGATCTGCCGCTGCAGGTTGGTCAGGTCGACCGTATCAAAGTCCGCCAGATGCAACTCACCGACCCCAGCGGCGGCCAGGTACAGCGCCACCGGCGAACCCAGGCCGCCGAGACCGATAATCAGCGCACGGCTGTTTTTCAGGCGCAGCTGCCCGGCGATATCGAACTGTTGCAGGAGGATCTGCCGGCTGTAGCGCAGCAGCTCCTCGTCATTCAGCATGTCCTGCGCACTCATGGCGTCACTCATTTTCGAAACGTCCCAGACTGATGCGCTCATGGCCGCCCAGGTCACGCCGGCTTTCCACCGCGCTAAACCCGCGCGCGCTGAGCAGCTCGCGCACTGCCGCCGCCTGATCGAAGCCATGCTCCAGCAGCAACCAGCCACGGGCTTGAAGATAGTCCGGTGCCTGCTGGATGATCAGACGAATATCGTCCAGCCCATCCGCGCCCGCCACCAAGGCGCTGCTCGGCTCGAAGCGCACATCGCCTTCGGCCAGGTGGCGATCATCGGCGGCGATATACGGCGGGTTGCTGACAATCAGCTGATAACGCTGGCCAGCAAGGGCGCTAAACCAGTGGCTTTCAATAAAGCTGGCATTGTTCAGATTGAGTCGCAGGCGGTTGCGCTCAGCCAGGGCCACCGCCTCCACCACACGATCCACACCGGTTAGTCGCCAGGCTGGGCGCTCGCTGGCCAGGGCCAGAGCAATAGCGCCAGTGCCGGTGCCTAGATCGAGCAGCGCGGCAGGCGTGGCTGGCAGCAGCGCCAGAACGGTCTCCACCAGCAGTTCGGTATCCGGCCGTGGGATCAGGGTATGCGAGGCAACCTCCAGCTCCAGGCTCCAGAAGCCCTGCTGGCCGAGGATATAGGCCACCGGCTCGCCGGCCTGACGCCGAACGATTGCGGCCTGATAACACTCAAGCTGCTCGGTCTCAAGTTCGCGCTCCGGCCAGGTATGCAGATAGCTGCGCGACTTGCCTAGGGCGTGGGCGAGCAATAGCTCGGCGTCCAGCCGTGGGGTGGGCGAGTCGGGTAGTTCGACGTGGTTGAGCAGGGATTCGATAGTTGCCATGAGGTCGCGTTTTGTAGGAGCCAGCTTGCTGGCGATCAACGAGCGAAAAACATCGCGAGCAAGCTCGCTCCTACTAGGGCATTACCCGTAGGCCGGATGCGCATTAATCGCCCAGCGCAGCCAACTGATCGGCCTGATATTCGACCAGCAGCGGCTCGATAATCGCTTCGACGCCGCCGGCAATCACTTCGTTCAGCGAATACAGGGTCAGGTTGATACGGTGATCGGTGACTCGACCCTGAGGAAAGTTGTAGGTGCGAATGCGCTCGGAACGGTCACCGGAGCCCACCAGCAACTTGCGCGAATCGGAAATTTCCTTGTGCGCGGCGGCTTCCTGCTGGTCTTTCAGTTTCGCCGCGAGCCAGGCCATGGCCTTGGCGCGGTTCTTGTGTTGCGAACGCTCTTCCTGGCACTCGACTACCGTCCCAGTGGGAATATGGGTGATACGAATCGCCGAGTCGGTGGTGTTGACGTGCTGACCACCGGCACCGGAGGAGCGGTAGGTGTCCACACGTAGATCGGCTGGGTTGATGTCGATGGCCATCTGCTCATCCGGCTCGGGGAGCACGGCGACGGTACAGGCCGAGGTGTGGATACGGCCTTGGGATTCTGTTTCCGGCACGCGCTGCACGCGGTGCGCACCGGACTCGAATTTGAGTTTTCCGTAAACGTTGTCGCCCTCGACCCGGGCTATCACTTCCTTATAACCGCCATGCTCACCTTCGCTGGCCGACAGCACTTCCACACGCCAGCCCTGCTTCTCGGCATAACGCGAGTACATACGGAACAGGTCGCCGGAGAAGATCGCCGCCTCGTCGCCACCGGTACCGGCGCGCACTTCGAGGAACACGTTACGGCCGTCATTCGGGTCTTTCGGCAGCAGCATGCGCTGCAGCGTAGCTTCCAGCTCGATCAGTTGCTCCTTGGCCTCGGCGACTTCCTCTTCGGCCATCTCGCGCATGTCCGGGTCGCTGTCTTTCAACAGTGCCTGGGCGCCTTCGAGGTCGGACTGGACTTTACGGAACGCACTGAATGCCTGGTACACCGGCTCAAGTTCGGCGTATTCCTTGGAATAGGCGCGAAACTGCGGCTGGTTGCTAATCACTTCGGCATCGCCGAGCAACGCGGTCAGCTCTTCGAAACGATCCTGCAACAGGTCGAGTTTATTGATCAGTGACGCTTTCATTGCAGACCTTTATTTATTAGCCGAACTGCTATGGGTAGATGCAGGCGGCGCGCCCTCGTCGAGGGCAAACAGTTCTTGGGCCACGCCCAGCGCATCGACGCGGCCGTCAGCAGAGAATTTTTTCAGCTGCACACTGGGCGCATGCAGCAGCTTGTTAGTCAGACCGCGGGCCAGCAGCGCCAGTACATCCTCGGCCGAACTGCCATTGTTGAGCAGACGCAGGGCCTTGTTCAGCTCCTCATCACGCAAACGCTCAGCCTGCTGACGGTAGGCCTTAAGCACATCCACTGCCGCCAGCTCGCGCAGACGCTGCATAAAGTCGCGGGCGCCAACGCTGACCAGCTCTTCGGCGGCCTGGGCCGCGCCCTGGCGGCTCTTGAGGTTCTCCGCGATCACTTCGTGCAGGTCATCGACGGTGTAGAGGTAAACGTCGTCCAACTCGCCGACTTCCGGCTCGATATCACGCGGTACGGCGATGTCGACCATAAAGATCGGCTTGTGCTTGCGCTGCTTCAGCGCCCGCTCGACCGCGCCCTTGCCGAGAATCGGCAGCTGGCTGGCAGTGGAGCTGATCACGATATCGCTGTTGACCAGCTCATCAGGGATTTCCGAAAGCAGCACGGCATGCGCGCCAAATTGTTCGGCCAGGCTGCTGGCGCGTTCCAGGGTGCGATTGGCGACGACGATGCGCTTGATGCCTTGATCGTGTAGATGGCGGGCGACCAGGCTGATGGTTTCACCGGCGCCGATCAGCAGCGCCTGGCTGCGGTGCAGGTCAGCGAAAATCTGCTTGGCCAGGCTGACGGCGGCAAAAGCCACGGATACCGGGTTTTCGCCAATCGCGGTATCCGTACGCACGGTCTTGGCGGTGCTGAAGGTGGCCTGAAACAAGCGCCCGAGCAGCGGGCCGAGGGTGCCGGCTTCCCGGGCCACAGCAAATGCCGACTTCATCTGGCCGAGAATCTGCGGCTCGCCAAGCACCATGGAGTCCAGCCCCGAGGCCACGCGCATCATATGACGCACGGCTTCATCATCGGCATGGATATAGGCGCAGGCACGCAGTTCTTCGAGGCTCAAGCGATGGTAGTTGGCCAACCAGGCCAGCACTTCGTCAGCGCTCAGCTCATCCTGCTCGAGATACAGCTCACTGCGATTGCAGGTCGAAAGAATCGCCGCCTCCCGGCTGCTGGTGCGCTGACAGAGCTGCTGCAACGCCTCAACCAACTGCTCAGGAGTGAAAGCCACGCGTTCGCGGACGTCCACCGAGGCGGTTTTGTGGTTGATACCGAGGGCAATAAAGGCCATGCACGTCGCTGACAGGGAGTGGGAGCCGGCAATTGTCCTACTTCGGCAAAGCGAGAACAACCACTGCGGCCGATTGTCCCAATAGCCAGGTTTATCTCTTAATCCGCATCATTGCAGCCCATGGGCTTGCCCCAGCGCTTGTGTCATGATGCCCAAACCGCAGGTTGGCCACATACTCTTCCTATGAATAGATCCTTCGCGTTGCTGACTGCCGCTGCCTTTTTAAGTGGCTGCCAGACCTTTGCTCCCTCTGCCCCGGATGGTACGCCACCGGTGGAAGAGCCCGCTGTTGTTGCCGCAGAAACGCAGCCGCAGGTTTACCGCAACTTCAGCCAGGAAACCCTGCTGTCGCTGCTGGTCGCGGAACTGGCAGGACAGCGCAACCGCTTCGACATTGCCCTGGAAAACTATGTAGAGCAGGCCAATGCCACTCAGGATGCGGGTGTCGCCGAGCGTGGCTTTCGCATAGCCGAGTACCTGGGGGCCGAGCAGCCCGCGCTGGAAACCAGCCTGCTGTGGGCCAAGACCGCACCCGAGAATATCGACGCGCAGCGCGCCGCCGCCGTGCAACTGGCACGTGCCGGCCGCTATGACGAATCCATGACTTTTATGGAGCAGGTGCTGCAGCGTCAGGGCGATACGCATTTTGACTTCCTGGCGCTGTCCGCAGCTGAAACTGACCCGGACACCCGCGCCGGCCTGCTGCAAAGCTTCAACCGCCTGCAGGCAAAGTATCCGGACAACAGCCAGCTGCAATTTGGCAAAGCCCTGCTGCTGCAACAGAATGGCCAGCCGCAGGAGGCCCTGGAGCTACTGGAGCAGCAACCCAGCAAAGACCGCCCCATCGCCTCAATCCTGTTGCATGCCCGCCTGCTGCAAAGCCTTGAGCGCAACGATGAAGCCCTGCCGCTGCTGGAAAAAGGCATCGAGCAATACCCGGACGACAAACGCCTGCGCCTGACCTACGCACGCCTGCTGGTGGCTGAAGACCGCCTGGATGAAGCCAAGGGCGAGTTTGCCTCACTGCTGCAACAGAACCCCGATGATGATGACCTGCGCTTTTCGCTGGCACTGGTCTGCCTGGAAGCCAAAGCCTGGAAAGAGGCCATCGTCTACCTCGAAGAACTGGTCGAACGCGGCAGCCACAGTGAAGCCGCGCATTACAACCTGGCCCGCGCCTATGAAGAACTCGATGATACCGCCAGCGCATTGATCGAGTACGCCCTGGTCGGCCCCGGCAACGACTACCTGCCGGCCCAAGCCCGGCAGAGCGAACTGCTGTTCAAGGCACAGCGCGCTGAAGAAGCCGCCGAGCGTCTACGTCAAGCTCGCGAAAGCCAGCCTGACTACGCCATCCAGCTGTACCTGATCGAAGCCGAAGCCTGGTCCAAGCAGCAGGACACCGAACGCGCCTGGCAGCTGATCCAACAAGCATTGGAACAGTTCCCCGAAGACCTCAACCTGCTCTATACCCGCGCCATGCTCGCGGAAAAGCGCGATGATCTCGCCCTGCTGGAGCGTGACCTGCGCTTTATACTCGAGCGCGAACCAGGCAACGCCATGGCACTCAATGCACTGGGCTACACCCTGGCCGACCGCACCACGCGCTACGCCGAAGCCAAACAGTTGATCGAGCAAGCGCACCAACTCAACCCTGAAGACCCTGCAGTACTCGACAGCCTCGGCTGGGTGAATTACCGCCTGGGCAATTTGGATGAAGCTGAACGCCTACTGCGCAGAGCACTGCAGGAATTTCCCGACCACGAAGTCGCCGCCCACCTGGGTGAAGTGCTGTGGGCACAAGGGAAACAGAAAGAAGCGCGCAAACTCTGGCGTGAAGCCCTGAAACAACAACCCGACAGCCCAATCCTGCGCAGCACTCTGCTGCGCCTGACCGGAGCAGAGACGCTTTGATGCTTGCGCGCCACCTGATAGTTTTCAGCCTGATTACATTACTGGCAGGCTGCGCCGGCCTGACCTCCCGCGAAGCCCTTGAAGGTCAGGGCAACGCGCAAAGCTGGCAAGCGCACAAGCAACAGATCAGCGGCCTGGATGCCTGGCAGATCAATGGCAAAGTCGGTATCCGCGCACCAAAAGACTCCGGTAGCGGCACTCTTTTCTGGCTACAACGCCAAGACTATTACGATATCCGCCTGTCCGGCCCACTGGGTCGCGGTGCCGCACGCCTGACCGGGCGCCCAGGCGCCATTCAGCTGGAAGTGGCCAACCAGGGCCGCTACCAGGCTGAGTCACCCGAACAACTGCTGCGCGACCAACTGGGCCTGAACCTGCCCGTTTCACACCTGTTCTGGTGGATTCGCGGCCTGCCTTCGCCAGACAGCAAAAGCCGCCTGAACCTCGACAGCCAAAGCCACCTGGCGCAATTGAGCCAAGACGGCTGGCATGTCGAGTACCTCAGCTATGCCGAGCAGAATGGTTTCTGGCTGCCGGAGCGCATCAAGCTCAGCGGCTTTGACCTGCAAGTCACCCTGCTAATCAAGGACTGGCAACCGCGCCAGCTCGGCCAATGACCACACCGGCAATACCCGCCGCTGCCGAACTGATTCTGCCGGCACCGGCCAAGCTAAACCTGATGCTGCATATCCTCGGCCGCCGCGCCGACGGCTATCACGAGCTGCAAACCCTGTTTCAGTTTCTCGACTTCGGTGACGAGCTGGGCTTTGCCCTGCGCCCCGACGGTGAAATTCACCTGCATACGCCCATCGACGGCGTACCCCACGACAGCAACCTGATCGTTCGTGCCGCGCGCCTACTGCAACAGCACGCAAACTGCACCCTGGGTGCCGACATCTGGCTGGACAAGCGCCTGCCCATGGGCGGCGGCATTGGCGGCGGCAGTTCGGATGCTGCGACTACCCTACTCGGCCTCAACCATCTGTGGCAGCTGAACTATAGCGAAGATCAACTGGCTTCCCTGGGCCTCAGCCTGGGCGCAGACGTACCGGTATTCGTGCGCGGTCACGCGGCATTTGCCGAAGGCGTCGGTGAAAAGCTGCAACCGGTAACCCTGAGCGAACCCTGGTTTCTTGTCGCCATTCCGCAAGTACTTGTCAGCACAGCGGAAATTTTCTCCGACCCTGAGTTGACACGGGATACGCCGCCCATTAAAGTTCGCAGCCTTCTTGAGGGGGGTGGTCGTAATGACTGCCAGCCGGTTGTCACGAAGCGTTATTCAGAAGTTCGTAACGCTCTGATCTTGTTGAACAAATTTGTTCCAACTAGATTAACCGGCACTGGAGCTTGTGTGTTTGGGAGCTTCCCAAACCAGGACGATGCTGATAAAGTCGCCCGCCAACTTCCAGCCACATTGCCAAGTTTCATTGCCCAAGGCCGTAACATTTCGATGTTGCACCGCAAGCTCGAAACATTGGTCAGGAAGTGAATGTTCGCTCTTAGTAATTAAGAGCACAGAGTTGTACGGTAATAGGGGCGTCGCCAAGCGGTAAGGCACCAGGTTTTGATCCTGGCATGCGTTGGTTCGAATCCAGCCGCCCCTGCCATTTCCGCCCTGGAGCGGATACACAACTCAAAGCATTCGGTTACACAGGATACAGGGGCGTCGCCAAGCGGTAAGGCACCAGGTTTTGATCCTGGCATGCGTTGGTTCGAATCCAGCCGCCCCTGCCATTTCTGTACTCATCCAGGTATACCCCCAGCCGGCAGGTACTGCGCGTGTCCAAGATGATGGTTTTTACGGGGAACGCTAACCCCGATCTGGCGCGACGTATCGTACGTCAGCTGCACATTCCCCTCGGTGATGCTTCTGTCGGTAAGTTTTCCGACGGCGAGATCATGATTGAAATCAACGAAAACGTCCGCGGTAAAGACGTCTTCCTGATTCAACCGACGTGCGCGCCAACCAACGATAACCTGATGGAACTGGTAGTGATGGCCGACGCCTTCCGCCGCTCATCAGCGACCCGAATTACTGCAGTTATCCCCTACTTCGGCTATGCCCGCCAGGATCGCCGCCCGCGTTCCGCTCGCGTGGCAATCAGCGCCAAAGTTGTGGCTGACATGCTCACCGTTGTAGGGATCGACCGGGTTTTGACCGTCGACCTGCACGCGGACCAGATCCAGGGTTTCTTCGATATCCCAGTAGATAACATCTACGGCTCCCCAGTACTGGTGGACGACATCGAAGACCAGCGCTTTGAAAACCTGATGATTGTCTCCCCAGACATCGGCGGCGTAGTGCGTGCACGCGCTGTAGCCAAGTCCCTGGGTGTAGACCTGGCAATCATCGACAAGCGCCGCGAAAAAGCCAACCACTCCGAAGTGATGCACATCATCGGTGACGTTGAAGGCCGTACCTGCATTCTGGTCGACGACATGGTGGATACCGCTGGCACGCTGTGCCACGCCGCCAAAGCGCTGAAAGAACACGGCGCCTCGAAAGTCTTCGCTTACGCCACACACGCTGTACTGTCTGGCCGCGCAATCGAAAATATTGAGAAATCCGTACTCGACGAGCTGGTGGTGACTAACACCATCCCGCTGTCTGCCGCTGCGCAATCCTGCTCGCGTATTCGCCAGCTGGACATCGCCCCGGTAGTCGCTGAAGCGGTTCGCCGCATAAGCAATGAAGAATCGATCAGCGCGATGTTCCGTTAATTCGGTATACGCCCTGAGCGCAAACGCCCTGCCCTGACGGCAAGGCTTTTCAACCAACCGTCCCGTCGCTGGTCGCAAGCGTAACGGACGGTTTGGTTATTTTGGAGAAGTGAAATGACTGAATTTGCCCTGAATGCCGAAGTGCGTTCCGACCTGGGGAAAGGTGCGAGCCGCCGCCTGCGTCGTAACGTTGCCATGGTTCCTGCCGTAATTTACGGTGGCGAAAAAGCTCCACAATCGATCAGCCTGCTGGCCAAAGAACTGGCCAAACTGCTGGAAAACGAAGCAGCCTACAGCCACGTGCTGAGCCTGAACGTAGCCGGCAGCAACGAAAGCGTGATCATCAAAGCTCTGCAGCGCCATCCAGCCAAAGGCTATGTGCTGCACGCTGACTTCGTTCGCGTAGTCGCTGGCCAGAAACTGACCGCTATCGTTCCCCTGCACTTCATCAACCAAGAAACTTCGGTTGGCGTTAAGCAGCAAGGCGGCGAAGTCTCCCACGTCCTGGCTGAAGTAGAAGTTTCCTGCCTGCCGAAAGACCTGCCTGAATTCATCGAAGTCGACATGGCTGCCGTTGAAGTGGGTCAGATCGTTCACCTGGCCGACCTGAAACTGCCGAAAGGCGTTGAGCTGGTTGCACTGGCTCACGGTAACGACCTGGCAGTGGCTAACATCCACGCCTCCCGCGTTGCTAAAGACGAAGGCGCTGCCGAGTAATCCTCGCAGTGTCGGAAACCAGCTCGGTATGCGATTCTGCCGAGCTATTTCCACAAAAGGGCTCCTGACATGACTGCCGTACAACTGATCGTTGGCCTGGGTAACCCCGGCCCTGAATACGACCAGACTCGGCATAATGCAGGGGCCCTTTTCGTTGAGCGCCTGGCTGACAGCCAGCGCATCAACCTGAGCCTCGACAAAAAGTATTTTGGCCTGGTTGGCAAATTCAGCCATCAGGGCCGCGATGTTCGCCTGCTGATCCCCACCACCTTTATGAATCGCAGCGGCCAGGCCGTAGCGGCATTGGCGAATTTCTTCCGCATCCCGCCGGAAGCCATTCTGGTGGCCCACGACGAACTCGATATGCCCCCCGGCGTCGCCAAACTCAAACTGGGTGGCGGGCACGGCGGACATAACGGGCTGCGCGACATCATCGCCCAGCTCGGTAATCAGAATAATTTTTACCGCCTGCGGCTTGGCATCGGCCATCCCGGGCACAGCAGCATGGTTTCCAACTTCGTCCTCGGCCGCGCGCCACGCAGCGAACAGGAACTGCTGGACACCAGCATCGACTTTGCCCTGGGCACCCTGCCGGAAATACTCGCAGGCAACTGGAGCAAAGCCATGCACAAGCTGCACAGCCAGAAAGCCACCTCCTAACTCTTTACCGCCATTCGCGCGAGGGACAACACCATGGGATTCAACTGCGGCATCGTCGGCCTGCCCAACGTCGGCAAGTCCACCCTGTTTAACGCCCTCACCAAATCCGGTATTGCGGCCGAGAACTTTCCGTTCTGCACCATCGAGCCGAACAGCGGCATCGTGCCGATGCCTGACCCACGCCTCGCGGAGCTGGCAGCCATCGTCAATCCCAAACGCATCCTGCCCACCACCATGGAATTCGTCGATATCGCCGGCCTGGTAGAGGGCGCATCAAAGGGTGAAGGTCTGGGCAACAAATTCCTCGCCAACATCCGTGAGACCGACGCTATCGCCCACGTAGTACGCTGCTTTGAAGACGACAACGTGATTCACGTTGCTAACAGCGTAGACCCCAAGCGCGATATCGAAATCATCGACCTCGAACTGATCTTCGCCGACCTCGACAGCTGCGAAAAGCAACTGCAGAAGACCACGCGCAATGCCAAGGGCGGCGACAAAGAAGCTGTGGCACAGAAAGCCCTGCTGGAAAAGCTCATCCCCCACTTCAGCGAAGGTAAGCCAGCGCGCACCCTGATGAAGACCCTGGGTGACGACGAGAAGCAACTGGTACGTGGCTTCCACCTGCTCACCAGCAAGCCGGTGATGTACATCGCCAACGTCGCCGAAGACGGCTTTGAGAACAACCCACTGCTCGACATCGTCCAGGCCATTGCCGACGCCGAAGGCGCTCCCGTCGTGCCGGTATGCAACAAGATCGAAGCGGAAATCGCCGAGCTGGATGATGGCGAAGAAAAAGACATGTTCCTCGAAGCCCTGGGCCTCGAAGAACCCGGCCTGAACCGAGTAATCCGCGCGGGCTACGAACTGCTCAACCTGCAGACCTACTTCACCGCCGGTGTCGAAGAAGTCCGCGCCTGGACCGTCCGCGTCGGCGCCACCGCTCCGCAGGCCGCAGGCGTGATCCACACCGACTTCGAAAAAGGCTTTATCCGCGCCGAAGTCATCGCCTACAACGACTTCATCCAGTACAAGGGCGAAGCTGGCACCAAAGAAGCCGGCAAATGGCGCTTGGAAGGCAAGGATTACATCGTGAAAGACGGCGACGTCATGCATTTCCGTTTTAACGTGTAAGCGATTGATCGCGCGCAGAAATTTTCGCAGAACAGGGTTGACACCCAACCCCAAGACGCGAATAATGCGCGCCACTCGGCTACGTAGCTCAGCTGGTTAGAGCATAGCATTCATAATGCTGGGGTCCGGGGTTCAAGTCCCTGCGTAGCCACCAAACAAAACAAGGGTTTACCGAAAGGTAAGCCCTTTTTTGTTTTCAGGGGCAGACTACAAACAGACTACATTCCAACTACTCTCCCCGTCCTTGCTTGATGTTCATCTTGTTTAGAAGCGACTTACGTCTAGCGGCTCGTGTCTTGGCGCTCGGGCATCCCGACAATTAAAACGTCCAGTGTCTGTCTTTGCCCCGCAGCCACCACACCTCTAGCAACCGCGCGTATTTGCTTGCCTGAGAACCTCTACGTGATCACTCAGCGATTTTTTACGAGCACCTGTGTGCCCAGCAACAGACCTGCGAAGATCAACGCAGCACCGGTCCAGTGGTAGCTTTGCAGCCCCTCCCCTAGCAGCAGCCAGCCCAGTAGTGCAGTAAACACTGGCATCAAATAGTTGGAGAGTGCGGCCTTGGTCGCACCGAGAATGCGGATAGCGTGGTTCCAGGCGAGGTAAGCAAGCAGTGAAGCGAAGATGGCGGTGTAGCCGATGGCAGCCAGGTTGTGTGGTGTCACGCTGAAGTGTGCGCCCTGTGCCAGCTCGTAGAGATAGAACGGCAGAATCAGCGGCACGCCCAGCAGCATCAATACGCCAAGCAGGGCCAGCGGTGGGATCGGCAGCAGGTAGCTAGCCCAACGCCGCAGCAGCAATGAATAGAGCGCCCAGTCAGCCACCGCCAGCAGTATGATCAGATCGCCTTTATTGAAGGCCAGATCACTAAGGCTGGCCCAGCTGCCTTTGCTGATCAGCACCAGCAACCCGCTTGCGGCCACGGCCATGCCCCACCACGCGCGCCGATGCGGCCACTCGCCAAGCAGCAGGCCCGCGCCGATAAAGGTCATCAGTGGCAGGCAGGTGTTGACCAGGGTGATATTGATCGCAGCAGTGGTTTGCGCGGCGGCGTAGAGCAGGCTGTTGTACCCGGCGATGCCGACACCGGCGAGCACCAGCAAGCGCCAGCTGGCCGCACGCAGTGCAGCGCGGTGTTGCCACAGCGGCTTGGCCACGAAGGGCAACAGCAGCACCAGCGCCAGGCTCCAGCGCCAGAATGACAAAGCAAACGGTGGAATCTCACCGGCAAACGCTCGCGCCACCAGGGCATTGCCGGACCAACATAGCGTCGCCAGCAACAGACCGGCCAGCGCGATACGCACGGAAGACGACATACCTCAGCGCTGACCGAGCGGGCGCAGGCGGTATTGCGGCGGCAGCTGCTCCATGCCGCTGACAGTGACGTTGAGGTTCTTCCAGCGGCCGTCCTTGATGCCGTAGATGCAGCCATGCACCGCCAGCGGCTGCCCACGATGCCAGGCATTCTGCACGATGGTGGTGTGGCTGACGTTGGCCACCTGCTGGATCACGTTGAGCTCACAGAGGCGATCGACCTGCTCCTCTTCGCTGGGCAACTGCGCCAGGTGTTCGCGGTGCTCGTAGTAGAGGTCGCGAATGCTGCGCAGCCAACCGTCGATCAGGCCAAACTGGGTGTCCTGCATCGATGCGCGCACGCCGCCACAACCGTAGTGCCCGGTAACCAGGATATGTTTGACCTTGAGCACATCGACCGCGTACTGGATCACCGACAGGCAGTTGAGGTCGGTGTGTAGCACCACGTTGGCGACGTTGCGGTGCACGAACAGATCGCCAGGCAGCAGGCCGACAATCTCGTTAGCCGGCACCCGCGCATCGGAGCAGCCTATCCACAGGTACTCGGGCACCTGCTGCTGGGCCAGCTTGGCGAAGAACTCGGGATCTTCTTCCTTGATCGCTTCGGCCCAGCGCGCGTTGTTGTCGAAGAGGTGCTGTAAATCGCTCATGCGTCACTCCCGGATTCGTCGATGCGCACCATAGGAGCGCCACCGGCTTTTGACAAGCGCGAGTGGCTGCCGTCACCTTGAACAGACGGCAACGGGCTTGATCAGGCGCGACGGCGACGCAACAACCAGAGAATCAGCAACACACCTACCAACAGCACCAGGCTTACGCCCCATTGCAGCGGCCCGGCATAACGGTACAACTCGGCTGGCTGCAGACTGGGCACACGCAGCATGCGTTGCTCGGCGGCCGCGCCCTGGGTCGGGATATCAGCCAGACCATCGCCATCCAGATCCGGCAGGCTGCGAATATGGTCCAGCAGCCCCTGCCATTCTTTATATTCCTGCACGCCTGGCTGCTGCGGATCAGCATCAATGATTGCATCCTTGATCGCCGCCAGTGGCCGCCCCTCGGCATCCTTGGGCTGCACGCTGAGCAGGCCCTTGGTCAGGTCGCTGACCAGCCAGGTAAAGCTGCCGACATAGCTGGTGGCACCGATGCTGTAGAGCCGCTGATCGGCCAGGTCCAGCGCCGTGTAACCCTTGATCGGGTCGCCCAGTTCAATCCGGCTAACCCGATCAAACGGCACGCGCCAGGGGTTGTAGCTGAAGCGCAGGCCGGACACGCGCGGGTAATAGCTTTTGCTTTCGCGCACCTGATAGGCCAGCAGCAGTACTTCGAGCAGGTTCTTCAGCTCCTGGCCACTGACATACACCTTGATCAGCGGATAACCCGGCGCATCATCCAGCTCGCCAACACCCAGCGGAGCGATGCGAAACAGGTCAGACACCGCCTGCACGCCATACCGGCCCATGATCAGGTTGTCGCGAATGGTGCCGTTACCAGTAAAAGACACATCACTGCCCGTCGCCTGACGCAGCGCGTCAGTAACCAGATTGCCGAGAATCGGATCGTCATGCGCGCGGGTCAGGGTTTTGTCGACCTTGGCCAGCGGCTGGTCGAAGGTGTACCCCTTGGGCGCGAGCATCTGCGCACTGACCACCTGCTTGAAGTCCTCGACCTTGGCAGTCACCGCAGCGCTGCCGGCAATCTGGTCATTGATCGGGTGCAGCTGGTAATCGACCACCTGCGGTTTGCCGTCCGCCGGCAAACGCATACGCAATTCACCCAGGTGCTGAATCTCGGAGCCGGCCTGCATCACAGGCGTGCGCCCATTGACCAGCACAGGCTGCGCCAGAGCCGTGTGCGAGTGACCGCCAACGACGATATCGATGCCCGGCACCTGCTCGACCAGCTCGACCTCTTCACCGCGCCAGCTGCCGTCTTCCTGCTGCACCACCCCCATGTGCGAAAGCAGAATCACCACCTCGGCACCCTCCTCGCGCAGCTTGGCGACCATGGCTTGGGCAGTCGCGACCGGATCGGCAAACACCGCCGGTTTGATCATCGGGCTGACTGCCACGGCGTTGTTACCGAGCAGGCCGAACAAGCCAAAACGAATGCCGCCCTTGTCGATCAGCTTGTACGGCGTAATGCGCCCGGCCTCGTAATGGACCTGCAGGCTGTCGTCTTCCTTGCGCGCGGGGTCAAAGCCGAGGTTACTCGACAGCAGCGGCATCAGCGCATCGCCCTTGATCTTGTGCGCCGAGCTGATCATCGCGGCCAACCCGGCCGGACGAAAATCGAATTCGTGGTTGCCCAGGGTCGCTGCGTCATAGCCCAGCTCGGTCATCAGGCGCAGCTCGCCACCGGTTTCGCGGGTCACGGTGTGAAACAGCGTGCCCATGCTGAAGTCGCCCCCATCAAGCAGCAGCACTGGCTGCTCACCGGCAGCGGCACGGCGCTGCTCCAGTAAGGTGGCCAGGCGAGCGACGCCGCCGACGGTATCGTCATCGCCGGTGGTGGCGGGGGAATATTCGTTGTTCGGGCCAAAACCGAGTAGGCGTGATTGCCAATCGTTGGTGTGCAGGATGGTAAAACTGCGCTCGGCACTGGTGGCCTGAGCGGTGGCGAATAAGCAGAACACTGCAAGCAACGAAGCAGACAGGCGCATGACAGATCCTTAGGGCAATGGGCGATAAACGCGGCTGCCGGGAGTATGCGACAAGCCCAGCGCCAGGTCAGCGGCGAATAGCGCCGCTGGCGGTAGCCAATCGTGTCAGTGCACGGCCGAACAGGGAACTAGTCAAACAGCGGGCAGACCATCACCAAGGCATCCTCACGGCCGCCGACGGCTGGGTAGTAATCGCGACGCCGGCCAACCTCGTTAAAGCCATAGCGCTCATACAGGCGGTAGGCCACCTGATTACTCGCGCGCACCTCCAGAAAACAGTCATTGGCCCCCTGCTTCTTGGCCTCCTGCATCAGGTGTTCGAGCAGTTTCAAACCCAGACCACGCCCCTGGCTTTCCGCCTTGACGGTGATATTGAGCAGGTGCGCCTCGTCCATGATGATCTGGATCACGCCGTGACCGACCTGCTGTTGGCCTTCAAACATCACCCAGCAGTTGTAAGCGGTCAGGCTGTCGGTAAAGATGCCGCGCGTCCAAGGGTGGCTGAAGGCGGCATATTCGATTTTCAGCACCGCATCGATATCCGCCGCCGTCATCGGGCGGAAGCTGATTGCATCACTCATTCAGGTTGACTCGGCAAACGGTAGAAACCCAGCCAAGCGGCCGGGAAAGAAGTCTTCAATTGGCAGCCAACCAGCGCTGACGCACACGGCGCATGGCTTGCCACAGCTCACGCTTGCGTTCTGGCTCATCCATCAGCAGTTCCAGGCCCGGCAGCGCCCAGGCAGCGCCCAGCCCATCTACCTGCAGCTCGCGGTTGTAGGCGTCGACAGTGGCTTCCCCGGCAAAACGAATCGCCGGCAGCCCCACCAGCCATAGGCAACTGCACGGTTCCTGCTCTTCCAGCCGCGCGCCGACAAAACTCTGCACATATTCCAGCGCCGCTTGCGGACCCTGGTCGATCTGCCCGCGCACCAGCAGCGGCCAGCGCACCGGCTCGCCAATCAGTTGCGGACTGTCCGGCAGACCGGCGGCGCGCAGCAGATCCTTGAGCAGCAGATACGCCGGGTCGCGCCCTTGTAGTGGCTCACCGGTGGGCAATTCGACCAGTACTGCACAGGCGCCAGCACGCAGCAATTGCAGGGCAAAACGCGGTGGTGCGACGGGCGTTGGCTGGGACGTGATCTGCGTTTCGGCGTCGACTGTAGCCGGTTCTACCTTGGCCATACGCCCCTGAGGCGCCGGACGCGGCACTTCGATCTTGGGGCGGGTAACTGCCTCGACAACGGCGGTTTCGGCACGCGGCGGCTCATAGGCCGGCGCAGCTTCAGCCACCGCCTGTGGCACGACAGCGGCTACCTCCTGCTCAGGCTCGGCCTCAACCAGCGGCTGCAGCAACTCCGGGCGCGAGGGCGCAGCAAACGGCAACTCCACACGCGGCAGCCAACTGGCCACCTGCATGGCGCTCAGGTAGGCACGACGGCGCAGTTCTGCAATCAAACGTCAGCCGCCTGTGGATGCGCCTTCTGCCCGGCCTGCATCAGGTTCAAGGCATTGACATAGGCCTTGGCTGAGGCCACCAGGATATCGGTGTCGGCGCCATTGCCGTTAACGATGCGCCCGCCCTTTTCCAGGCGAACCGTCACTTCACCTTGCGAGTCGGTCCCCTGGGTGATGGCGTTGACCGAATACAACTGCAGATTGGCCTCGGAGCGGGCAATCGATTCGATGGCCTTGAAGGTGGCATCCACCGGCCCCGACCCCTGGGCATTGCCACTGTGCTCGGCACCTTCCACGCTGACCACAACCTGCGCCTGCGGTACTTCGCCCGTTTTGCTCGCCACGTCCAGGGTAATCAGCTTGAAGTGCTCCGGTGCCTCTTCGGCCAACGTATCGGACACCAGGGCCTGCAGGTCTTCATCGAAAATCTCGTGTTTTTTGTCAGCCAAATCCTTGAAGCGAGCAAAGGCTGCATTCAGCTCAGCCTCACCGGCCAGCACGATCCCCAGCTCGTCCAGACGCGAACGGAAGGCGTTGCGCCCGGACAACTTGCCTAGCGACAACTTATTGGTGTGCCAGCCCACTGACTGGGCAGACATGATTTCGTAGGTTTCGCGGTGCTTGAGCACGCCGTCCTGGTGAATACCGGACTCGTGGGCAAAGGCATTGGCGCCGACAATGGCTTTGTTCGGCTGCACCGGGAAACCGGTGATGCCCGAGACCATGCGCGAAGTGCTGAGGATGTGTGGGGTATCGATGCGCGTGTGCACGCCGAGCAGATCTTCACGGGTCTTGATCGCCATAACGATCTCTTCCAGCGCGGCATTACCGGCGCGCTCACCGAGACCGTTGATGGTGCACTCAACCTGACGGGCACCCGCCACCACAGCCGCCAGAGAGTTGGCCACAGCCAGGCCCAGGTCATTGTGGCAATGCACGGAGAACACCGCCTTATCGGCGTTGGGCACACGGTTGAGCAACTGGCGAATGGTCTCGGCGTACTGATGCGGAATCGCGTAGCCGACCGTATCAGGGATATTGATAGTACGCGCGCCCGCGTCGATGGCCGCTTCGATAATACGGCAGAGAAAATCGATTTCCGAACGTCCGGCATCCTCACAAGAAAACTCGACATCGCTGCACAGATTGCGCGCGCGTTTGATCGCATGCACGGCCTGCTCGACGACCTGATCCGGCTGCATGCGCAGCTTGTGTTGCATGTGGATCGGGCTGGTGGCGATAAAGGTGTGAATGCGCCCGGAGTTGGCGCCTTTGAGCGCTTCCGCCGCGCGATCGATGTCCGCATCCAGAGCACGCGACAGGCTGCATACGGTGCTGTCCTTGATGCTGTCGGCAATCGCCTTGACCGCCGCAAAGTCACCGGGGCTGGCGATGGCGAAGCCGGCTTCGATCACATCAACCCGCAGACGCTCCAGGGCCTTGGCGATGCGCAGCTTTTCTTCACCGGTCATGGATGCGCCGGGGCTCTGCTCGCCGTCACGCAGGGTGGTATCGAAAATAATGACGCGGTCGTTGCTGCTCATGCTGGTGTCCTCACGGAGTCGCCGTAGCACGCACCCGACGTTGGGGCGCGTGTCGATAAGGGCTGATTGTCGCGTGAAATGCCACGGGCGGGAAGCGCGGCGCACATGGATGCCACGTCGCGGCTAAAACGGGATGCCGCCCAGCCTCTCCAAAGGCAAGAAAGCAAAACGCCCGCCGAGAGGCGGGCGTTTTGTTGGGACAGCGCCTTTACCGCTGATGGGTATCGCGTCGCTCAACCCATCCTACGGTCTAGAGTACGGCTAGCAACAGCCGATCAAAGCGCCTGATCCCACGGACGATCACCGTGCTGATCTTTGATGCGAGTCGGCAGACCCATCACGTCCAGCAGCTTGAGGAACGGTTCAGCCGGCAACTCTTCAACGTTGGCCATGCGCGCCACATCCCAATCGCCACGCGCCACCAACAGCGCCGCGGCTACTGGCGGTACGCCTGCGGTATAGGAAATACCCTGGCTGTCGGTCTCCACATACGCATCTTTGTGGTCGGCGACGTTGTAGATAAACAGCTCAGTTGGCTTGCCATCTTTAGTGCCTTTGACCAAGTCACCAATGCAGGTCTTACCGCTATAACCCGGCGCCAGCGAGGACGGATCGGGCAGAACGGCCTTGACCAGTTTCAGCGGCACAACTTCGAGGCCTTCGGCGGTTTTTACCGGTTGTTCGGAGAGCAGGCCGAGGTTTTTCAGCACGGTAAACACATTGATGTAGTGCTCACCGAAGCTCATCCAGAAACGCACGTTGGGCACGTTCAGGTGTTTGGACAGGGAATGCACTTCGTCATGCCCGGTCAGGTACAAATTCTGTTCGCCGACTACCGGCAGGTCGTCGGTGCGTTTGACTTCAAACATGCTGTTGCTGGTCCACTGGCTGTTCTGCCAGCTCCAGACTTGGCCGGTGAATTCGCGGAAATTGATTTCCGGATCAAAATTGGTGGCGAAGTACTTGCCGTGGGAACCGGCGTTGACGTCGAGGATGTCGATCGACTCGATGCTATCGAAGTACTGTTGCTGCGCCAGTGCAGCGTAGGCATTGACCACGCCCGGGTCGAAACCAACGCCGAGGATGGCAGTCACGCCTTTTTCCTGGCATTCGGCCAGGTGCTTCCACTCGTAGTTACCGTACCAAGGCGGCGTTTCGCAAATCTTGCCCGGTTCTTCGTGGATAGCGGTGTCGAGGTAGGCGGCGCCGGTCTCGATGCAGGCGCGCAGCACCGACATATTGAGGAAGGCCGAACCCACGTTGATGACGATCTGCGATTCGGTTTCGCGGATCAGTGCTTTGGTTGCTTCAATATCCAGCGCATTGAGGGCAAAGGCCTTGATCTCGGCTGGCTGTTTCAGACTGCCCTTGGCGTTAACGCTGTCGATGATGGCCTGGCATTTGGAGATGTTGCGCGACGCGATAGCAATGCGACCCAATTCGTCGTTGTGCTGCGCGCACTTGTGGGCCACCACCTTGGCGACACCTCCTGCACCAATGATCAGAACATTCTTCTTCAATTGTTTCACCTCCTGGGTACTGCGTTATTGAGAGAGTTGGAGCGGGTTTACAACACGTCGGGTGGATGACGCTTTAGCACCCACCTTTGTGATTTCAGAGCGGTGGACGAAAAATGCCGTCCACACTAGGGATCAGCTCAGGCTGGACAGGTAATCGTCAAAGCCAAATTCGCGCACCACTTCGACGCTGCCGTCGAGTTGCTTGACCGCGATGGAAGGCATTTTCAGGCCGTTGAACCAGTTCTTCTTGACCATGGTGTAACCAGCGGCGTCGATAAACGACAGGCGATCGCCGATGGCCAGAGGTTTGTCGAACTGATATTCACCAAAGATGTCACCGGCCAGGCAGGACTTACCGCACACCATGTAGGTGTACTCACCGCTGCACGGTTCCATCTTGGCGTTAAGGCGGTAGATCAGCAGGTCGAGCATGTGTGCTTCGATCGAGCTGTCGACCACGGCCAGGTGCTTGCCGTTGTAAAGGGTGTCGAGCACCGTGACTTCCAATGAGGAGCTCAGGGTGATCGCCGCTTCGCCCGGTTCCAGATACACCTGCACCCCGAAACGCTCAGAGAAGGCCTTGAGCCGCACGCAGAACTGATCCAGCGGGTAGTCGTCACCGGTGAAGTGAATCCCGCCGCCGAGGCTGACCCACTCGACCTGCTCCAGCAGATGGCCGAAGCGCTCTTCAATGGTCGTCAGCATCTGGTCGAACAGCTCGAAGCTGCCGTTCTCGCAGTTGTTGTGGAACATAAAGCCGCTGATCTTATCCATCACCGCGGCGATCTTTTCCGGATCCCACTCGCCCAGGCGGCTGAACGGGCGCGCCGGGTCGGCCAGCAGGTAATCGGAGCTGCTCACCTGCGGGTTAACGCGCAGGCCACGTATGGTGCCCTCGGTGGCATCGGCGAAGCGTTCAAGCTGGCCAATGGAGTTGAAGATGATCTTGTCGCAGTTGGCGACCATCTCTTCGATTTCATCATCGGCCCAGGCCACGCTGTAGGCGTGGGTTTCGCCGGCGAACTTCTGCCGGCCGAGCTTCAACTCATAGAGGGACGATGAGGTCGTGCCGTCCATATATTGCTGCATCAGGTCGAACACCGACCAGGTGGCGAAGCATTTGAGCGCCAGCAGCGCCTTGGCCCCGGAGTGCTCGCGTACGTAGGCGATCTTCTCCAGATTGCCTAGCAGCTTCTGTTTGTCGATCAGGTAGTAAGGCGTTTTGATCATGGCGCTGCCCCTGCAAGGTCGGCTGACGGGAAGCCAGTAGGCTCCCCCCAAAAAAGTGGAGGCGAATTGTGCCGACAACCGGCACATATCGAAAGGGCAACGGGGATATTTCCTCGATTCAGCGACCATTGGCGACGATTGGGCGCGCAATGCAAGCGCCCTGCACCTGCCACCGTGCGCCAGCAGAATGACCAACAAGGATGACAGGGGCATGACGGCATACAGCGCCTGCGCGGTGCTGATGCGGGGGCTCAGTTGATCGGCGTGGCCGTCAGGTTGGCGCGGATATCGGCGTTTTGCAGCTTAACCCCATACATCGAGGTCACCGCACCGCCGGTGGGGTGAACATGCTGAATCCGGTCGATATTCACTTCTTTGAAGTGCACCCGGCCGTTAACCGCAAAACCCAGCGGATCAGGACTGACGGGGGTGCAACCAGAGGCGGTCTTGCTGCACACCTTGGTCGGCGCCACATCGAGGTTAAGGTCGACATTAAACCCATAGGCATTGGCGTTCGGGTTACTCGGGTTCCCGTCAGAGGTGTGGAAGTTGTCCACCACCAACTGGCTGCCGGTGCCGTTCCCCCCATTCACCCGCCCGGTTTCAATGATGATCTGATTGCGTTTCTCGTTGTTCGATACGCTATTGGCCGGGTTACCGGAGCCATCACGCACGAATACATTCTTCAGCTTGACCGAGATGCCTTCGTCGCCCCGGTCCTCCCAACGCCCGCCGCTGGCCACACATGCCGCCGACGTGCCACCGCTACCACCGACGCACAACGCACCAGCACCGCCCGAATTGATGGCCAGGGTCGAGCCCTGCTCATAGCGTTTAAGCACCAGACGGCCAATGCTGCTACCGGTTTGCCGATCCCCCCAACGCACGTCGTTCACATCAAGTTTGGACCAGTACGTGCCCTTACGCAGTTCCACACCGTTAGTGCTGATGTCCAACGAGCCTTCGCGGTAATGCATGTCATAGCTGCTGCCTGAGAGCCACAGGCCACGACCGTTTTCATCCACGGTAATCGCCGCATTCGCCTCGGTGATATAGAAGTCGGCGTTGTAGCGCAGCCCATCACCCACAGCACCGCCAGCACGCAGAGTGACCTGGCCGTTGAGGGTGAAATCGTAGGCCGGGAAAATTTCCATCAGCACCAGCAACTCGGTGCCGCCCTGGAGTGGCGCATCAGCCGTACCCACTCGCAGACCATCGAAGCTGTAGCTGCCGACCACATTCTTGAAGCCCAGGCGCATGCCATCGAAATGACCGTTGTAGCCGCCGCTGTTTATATCGCTGTTGGTGCCGGCGTAGCAGCTCGTGCTCACACCCGCGGCGCAGCTCTTGGTCAGATCAAAGGTAAACTGACCGGTGCCGTGGGTACGCAGGCCGCTGAACCACATGGTGTTGCCGTTATCGGTGAGTGCCAACGAGCTGTTGACCATGTTCCAGCTGAGGTCGGCGCTGATGCCTTTCTGCCCGGAGTTGGGGTCGCCGCCCGGACGCAGTTTCAGCCAATTCTGCCGAGCACCCTGGTCAAGAAAATTCAAATCCACCGCCAGGCCACCGAGTTTCTGATTGCTCGGGTTGCCCATGATCAGGCCGCCGAGGGTGGCGTTGAACTTGAGGTCCTGAAAGGCAACCTTCGCGTAGCTACCCGCGCCGTCCTGCTCCAGATCCACTGTCAGCCCAGAGTTGCTGATCAGGCTGCCAGCAAAGTTCTCAGCACGCAGTACGCCTTCATCCTGATACTGGAACAGGCTGTTGGCGATGGTGATATTCGGTTTGATCCGCAAGCCTTCGCCACTGGCGCCGCCACCCGCAATGCTGATGCTGCCGCCCAGGCGCAAATCCATGTTCAGCTTGCCGAAGCTGCGTTGTGCATCCACGTCACGCAGATCGGGGGCGCCCGGTGTCACCACCACGCCGGCAGTGGGGTCGCCATGTGCCAGGTCGAGGCCGATGCCGGCAATTGAGCCGACAAAACGCGAAGTACCCAGTTCCAGTTTGATCTCCTGGCCGCTGCCGCCGCTGACGATGTCCAGGTAGGCGTTGTTCAGGTAAGTATCGAACGACAGGCCTTTGACGATCAGGTCAAAGCCATTGTCGCGGTAATAGAAGGTCGCCGCGCTCAGCGACAGTTGGCTGTCATCCACGCTGAAACCGCTAACGCCACTGGCCCCGCCGCCACTCAATTTGAGACTGGCCCCCAGGGTGAAAAACGCGCGAAAGGCGCCAAAGCTTTTGCTGCTGCCGGCCAGCTCGATGTTATCGACGCTGAGCACCTGAGCACTGCCGCTGTGCTGCACCTGCAATTGCTCACCCACCACGTCCAGCGTAGTGGTCGAACTGCTACCCGCCGTTTGCGGCGTGCCAGTGACGCCTTTGAGGCTTAGGGTCTGACCATCCTGTTTGTAGTCAATACTGCCCACCGACCAGCCAGCGCCAGTGGTTTGTAGGCTGATGCCGTCGCGCCCGCTGACGGATGACAGCGCCTGATCATCCAGTGCCTGCATGGCCTGCGTCAGTGGACTCAGAAATGCGAGCAACAATAGCGAATGACGGTGCATGGCCCTGCTCCTCAATTCTGCGGAAAGATCAGCACGTTGCCCTGCATACGGATGGTGCCGTCGATCTTCGCCGAGAAGATATTGGTCTGCTGGTAGGACGGATTCCCGCCATTGGCCACGCTCAGGGACTTGTTCTGCCAGCCGCCCTGGTTGGCGACACCAAAGGCAAAACTGCCGTCCTTGAACTTCACCTCGTTGGGCAAGCCGAACTCCAGCACATCCTGATTGAACGCAGCACCGTCACCATTGAAACCGCTGTTGATGGTGCGCGTACGCAGAGTCAGGCCCTCAAAGCTGAACACGCCCTTGAGGTTATCCAGCACATACCAGCCGCCCTCCGCCTCGGAGCGAATTGCCACACGCATGCCACAGTTTTCCGGCGTCGTGGCACCCGCATTGGCGCAGCTGCGCTGGCTGGCCGTCCAAGTGCTGGGGTTGTTGCTGACCGGCTTGCTCCACAACACACCGCCGTCCTTGTTGATACTGAACTCACCGGACAGATAAACCCCGCCCTGGCCGTTCATGCTGCTCAGGGTGTCATCGTCCAATGCCTGCATCTCGGCAAAGGCCGGCATGGCGAGCAGTGCGCTGATGGCTAACCAGACTTTAGAGATCACGGCTGGTCACCTTCAGGTAATTGATGCTGAGCCCCTGGATGGCGTTGTAGCCAAAGTTGTAGCCACCGGTAGAAAAGCTTCCTGTTCCGGCTTTGAGGTTGTCGATCACGATATTGGTGCGTGGTGCGTTGGCGTAGAAGTCACTGGCAATCGCATTACGCTCTGCCGCCGGACGGGCACTGCCATTGGCGGCCCGGGTAACCGGGTTGGGCAGTTCCAAGACAAACTGGCCGTTACTGCTGACGTCAAACAACAGCGGCTGGCTTTTGCCATAGCCCAGAGAAATATTCGCGTAGGCATTGCTCAGCGTCAGGGTGCGGGCAGCCTGCTCCTGCTCGGTGGTGCAGTTGGCGGTGCCCGCCGCGCAGGACATCAGCTGCAGGCTCTTGGCGAAGATATTCACCCGCGCCTCGCCCACTAACTGCCCTCTTGGATCATCGCCCCATAGCCGCAGGTAACTGCCGTCCATGACCAGCTCGCTGATATCCAAGTTGATGATATCGGTGCGTCCGGCGGCAACCTGGAAGTCGAAACGAATCCCCAGATCGACTCGCTCGGAGGCGCGGCTGGAGCAGTTGCTCCCGGCAGCGGCATATCCGCTTATACAGGCCTGCCCACCGGCCCCGGTCAAGCGCTCGGGGAACTTGAATTCCAACACGCTGATATTGCTGGGCGTGGTCTGCACCCATTGGCCGTCATCGCGCAAGGTTCGCAGGCTCTCGCCTTTGGCCAGGGTGATCTCAAACGGATGATCCAGCCGGCCAATGTTTACCGGGTTCAGGTTTGCACCTTTATTACTACCGGTCGCGCCCAGGTAGAACTCCTTCACCGAAATCGGCACGTTCTGCCCGGAGCCGTTATTAATGTCATTGACCGTGATAGTGGCGCCCGATGCATCCAGCAGAATCCCATCCAGCACAAAGCCGAAGCCGGCGCCCTGAACGGCAGACAGCTCCTGATCATCCAGCGCTTGCAACTCTGCCTGGGCAACTCCAGACAGCAACATCAACGCAGCCACCGCAGTCCGCGTACGCATGCTCAGCACCCCGCCGTGGCGGTGCCCAGGCAGGTGTCCTGCCGGGGAATGCCATTGAAGGCCTGTTCGAAGTCGATATTGATCGGGGCCACCATATTGCCGTTGGCATCACGGTACTTGGGCAGGTTCATAAAGGCCCCTTTCAAGGTATTGATCAGCGCATTGTTATCCATGTCACGCCAGGCCACGTCCTGGGTCTGCATGGAAATAAAGAAGCCTTTGGCTGCGCCCTCAATGGCTGCGGTGGCCGCAGAATCACTGACCGCCATATTGCCGACGGGCAGAGACTGGAAATTGCTTAGAGGGAAGCAGGTAGCCAGCGAAAGCACCTGGCAGCCGCTTGAGGCAAACAGACTCAACAATGCATCGGATAGCCCACCCAGATTGCAGCCACTGACACACCCCAGCACCTGGCCATTAACCATACCGGCATGCGTAGCACGCACCGGATCAGCAGAGCCATTGGTCTGCACCAGCGTTGCATCCGCTTCCAGGCGAGTGTTGCGGGTCACCCCCGCGATGCTCAAGAGAAACTGCTCCCACCCACTGGCTTGATCAAATACCGGGCCAGCACTGCCTTGGATCTTGATTGGGATATTGCCCGTCAGGCTCTGAATATCCCCGGACAGAATGCCTTTGGCCTCACCGAAACCAATACGCACACCCACCACCTTGTTGCCCGAATAGGCCAGCTCCAGAAATGGATTGGCGATCTTGAACGGGTTGATGGTGTCGTCGGCATTGACCGTGCCTAATGCAAAGTTATTGATCAGCAGGTCAGAGGTGCCCAGCGCTTCACCGGGACGAGTCACCGAATCGTTGTACTGACCAAGCTGCAACTTCTTCATATTCAGTTGGGTATCGACATTCATGCCGAAGTTGACCCGGGTGTAGTTGATCCCGGCGTTGCTGTCCGTCGTCAGGTTGATAAAGGCCTGACCGGTCACCTCCGATAGCTCACTGTCCTCCAGCTCGACCATTCTGGCGTGGGCAGTGCTGCTGATTAATCCAGCACAGATCAAGGCGAGCGCAGTTTTGGCAAAACCAAGGGTCGGACGCATGGCTGATTCCCTGTCGTTCTTATTTGAATGGCCGAGCCCTGCGGACTCCACGCCTTGATTAGCACTATAAAAAGTCGGCCGGCTAAACGTGCCGACCCATAGTCGAGAAATCCCCGAAAAACCGCCTCGGTCCCACAGCAGAGCGCCACCACGCTGTTACCCATCACCACAACCAGGGTTACACGCGCGCAGGCAACTCCGAACAGACGATGACTGACACTCAAGTCTTGGCCACGGCTTGCAGTACAATCGGCGTTTTTTGCGAAAAGCCCGCGGAGCGGAGCCCGATGATTGATCCCAAGCGCGTACTGCGCGCCCTTGCCGAACACTGGACGTTGCTCGAGCCGCTGTGCGAGCGCTTCGACGCTGGCACCCTGAGCCTGGTGGAGCTGCGAAATCAGCTGGCCGCGCAGCTGCCCGAAGGCACGCCAACCGATGTCACCGCCCTGCTCGACCAGTGGATTCGCCTGGATATCCTGGTGCCGGTGGCCAAGAGCCCGAATCGCTTCGAGCTGAACGCGCAAATTCACGACTTCCTCGCCTACCTGCGCCGCGAACACCGCCTGGGCCTATGCCTGGAAATCGAAGCCTACCTGCGCCACCTGGAACGCCTGGCCGGCTATATCAAGGACGCCTTCGAGGTACGCGACGCCGCCGACCTGGCGCGTCAGCTGCGTTTGCTCGATATGCGCGTACGCGATGTGTTGAAGAAACTGGCCAACGACGAGCAAGCCCTGGTCGCCGTGGCCGATCGGGCCAAAACTAGTGACCGACAGATTCCGTTGCGCCAGCGCTACGCCGAAGTGCTGGCCACCTGGGACGAATACGTTGAACCGATGATCCAGCTGGTGGCCGCCGACGGCGCCTTTGAGCAAGGCGTGTACCGCGTCGAACACGTGCTGCTGCGCCTGCTCGGCGAACAACAGCGTCTCGGTCAACTGGTCGATGACGACCTGCTGCTGCGTACCCATGCGCGCATCTTGGAAATGCAGACCACCGCCCAGCTGACCCTGCGCCGCGCCCGCGAACTGCTGCTGCCGCTGCGTGAAGAGGCGCGCCGGCATAACGCCGTGACCCGTGGCGCAGCCCTGGCCCTCGCGGCGATCCGCAAAAAGGGCCTGGACGCCGTACCTCAGGCCTCACTGCCGCTGTTCAGTCGCCCGCAAAGCACCTTTCTCGGCACCGCTTCGCAGGTCGAGGCCTATGTGTACGCCCTGGCCCGGTTCGAGCCCAAGCCGGCGCAGTTCCCCAAGGCGCATGCCAGCCGCAAAGGCGAAGCCCCGCGCGCACCACGCACGGCGCGGGAGATGATCGAACGCTGCGAACAGGCCCTGCCATTACCGGACCTGATGGTCTGGCTGCTGGAACAGGAGCCCGAAGGCGCCACCGACGAATTGCTCTACTGGTTCTCGCGCCTGTCCCGCGATGGCCGCTTCCAGCGCGAGCGCCTGGAGCGCCGCGACTACCTCACCCGCGAGCATCAGGTCAGCCTGAGCTCCTTTGCCCTGATCAAGCCGGCCGGGACCACCCTATGAATATCGACCTGAAAGAACTGACCCAGCTCGCCCCGATCTTCCGCGAGCTGTTCAAGGGCTACCACATCAGCCGCAGCAACCCAGAACTCTACAGCCAGCTGGCCAGTCAGCAGGACCAGTACCGCGGCCTGTTCAAGGCCCTGGGCTATGAACTGACTTGCGACAGCCGCGGCTTCTACTATTTCGTACCTGAGCAGATGGGCGCTCAGGTCAATAAGACCGCGCAGCGCCTGGCGCTGTTCACCTTTATTCTGGTTGAGCACCTGGCCGATCAGGGCCGCGACCCGCTGGCCGTACTCGACGGCGGCAGCCTTGGCCGTGACGAGCTGCCCGCCCTACTGGAAAAGTATCGCGACCTGTTCCTCCAGGCCGAAGTCACCACCCAGGAAGAGTTGGAAGAAAAGGTCATGCGCCGCCTGACCCAGCTCGGTTTTGCCAGCGAAGACAACGGCATCTACCGCTTCCTCGCGCCCATGCACCGCTTCCTAGATGTGTGCCTCTCGGTGCAGCAAGACCGTGACCTGGCCGCCACGCTGCACAGCAGCCTGCCGCTGCCGACGCCGGTGCTGCTGGATGAGGAGGCAGAAGACGAGATCATCAGCCTCGCCGAGGACGATGCCGACGAATCCGAAGAAGACGCCCTGGCCCGCGCCATGGCCGAAGAACGTGACGCCCAGGAGATGGATGCATGAGCCAGGAACGCTACGGCATTCGCCGCTTTGCCCTACTGAATACCGCCGGCTACAGCCTCGGCCTGTTCCCGCTGGAAAACCCGCTGTCGGTTTACGGGGCCAACAACCTGGGGAAATCCGCCTCGATCAACGCCCTGCAGTTCCCGATTCTCGCGCGCATGTCGGACATGAGCTTTGGCAAGTACAGCCTGGAGCAGTCGCGCAAGTTCTACTTCGCCAGCGACACCAGCTATATCCTCGTCGAAGTCGTGCTGCCCCACGGCCCGCATGTGATCGGCGTGGCCGGGCGCGGCCCGGGCGGCGGCTTCGGCCACCAGTTCTTCGCCTACCAGGGCACCCTGGACCTGGAGCACTACCAGAAGAACGGTACCTGCCTGCGTCAGCGCGAGCTGTTCAACGCGCTGGAACGCGAAGGCATCAAGGCCTACGAGCTGAAACCCGAGGAGCTGCGCCGCCTGCTGGTCGGCGGGCACACCTCGATTCCGCTGGACCTGACCCTAATCCCGCTGCGCTCCACCAGCGAGCAGAGCCTGAAGACCTTCCGCGCGCTGTTTATCAACCTGCTGCATATGCGCGAGATCACCGCAGCCAAACTCAAGCAGCTGTTCCTCGATGCCTTCGAGCACAGCCTGCGTTCGGGCAGCGTCGACTATATCGCCGCCACCGAAGAAGCCTTCCGCGATGTGCGGCGCATGGAGCAGGACTACCAGGCGCTGGTTACCGCCGGCCCCTTGATCGAAGCCCTGGCAGCCGGTGTGGCCCAGCGTGAGCTGCTGCGCGGCAAGTTGCATCGCCTGTCGCCGCTGCTCGACTCGCTGCTCGGTACCTGGCAGGACTACGCCGGCGCACGCCGCGAGGAGCTGGTGATCCAGGCCGAACACTACCGTGGCGAGCAGGACGGCCTGCAGCACGAGCAACGTGGCGGCACCCAGGAACTGATGCGCATGGAGCGGGAAATCAGCGAGATCCAGCGCTGGCTCGGCGAGCTGTCGGTGCTGAAGAATCGCTTTGCCCTGGTCAACGACGCCAAGGTGCTGGAAGAGCAATTGCTGGCTGCCAAGGATGCCCACGACGAACTGGCCGGCGCCTTGGCGCAGTCACGGCAGTTCTCCGCCGAAGACCTGGATGAGCGCCTGCGCGATCTGGAAAAACGCCTGAAGTCGGTGAAACAGCAACTCGAACATGCCGACAACAACAGCTACTCACGCTTGCGCGAAGAGTTCAGCCAGCAGGACGTAGACCGCCTGATGCGCCTGTTTAACGGCCAGCTGTTCAGCCTGCCGCTGGGTGAGAAAGGTATCCAGATCGCCGACGGCGATGCCTGGGTCAAATCCCTGGAAGCCATTCTCGACGGTTTTAACGGCGAGCAGTTCGAAGTACCCGGCCTGACCATCGACCTCAGCCATATCGAACCTCCGGCTCTGCAAGCCCTGGCCGACCGCGCGGCCCTGCGCGACCAGAAGGACCGCCTGGATCGCGAATACAAACAGCTGAAAACCCAACAGGCAGTAGCCTCCGACCGCGCTGCGAGCAAGGCCCAGGCCGAGCAGTTCTACCAGGCCGTACTGGATGCGCAGAAAGCCCTGGAGGACTTCCGCAAGAGCCAGACCCTGGCCGTGGAAGAGCCGCAGAAACTGGAGCAGCTGGCGCAGCTGGAGGCCGCTCAGGACGAACTCAAGCGCGCATCTGATGCCTTTACCGAGCGCGTGCAGCAGCTCTCCGCCAAGCTGCAACTGGTCGGCCGTCAGCTCGCCGATCTGGAGGCCAAGGAACGCACCCTGGAAGACGCCCTGCGCCGTCGCCAGCTGCTTCCCGCCAACCTGCCGTTCGGCACACCCTTTACCGACCCCGTGGACGACAGCCTGGACAACCTGCTGCCGCTGCTTAACGACTACCAGGACGCCTGGCAGGGCCTGCAACGTATCGACGGGCAGATCGAGGCGCTGTACGCCCAAGTACGCCTGAAAGGCGTGGCCAAGTTCGACAGCGAAGACGACGTCGAGCGCCGGCTGCACCTGCTGGTCAACGCTTACGCTCACCGTCAGGACGAAGCCATCACCCTGGCCAAGGCGCGCCGCGCTGCGGTTACCGATATCGCCCGTACCTTGCGCAATATCCGCAGCGACTACGACAACCTGGAACACCAGCTGGCGCTGTTCAACCGCGAGATCAACAAGCGTCAGGTATCCAACCTGGAAAGCTTCCGCATCGTTCTCGCACCGAACAAGGATGCGCTCAAGCACATCGACCAGATCATCCACAGCGCCGGTCAATACGAAGAAGGCGAAACCCTTTCGGTGTTCGACCTGCAGCAGAGCAGCGAACAGGACAGCAAGAACGAGGAAGCCAAGGACTACCTATCGCGCCTGGTTGCCGCCAACCATAACCAGCTGGGCTTGAAGGATCTGTTCGAACTGGCCTTCGAGATCACCAAGGTGCATGGCCAGCCGGTAATCCACACCGATATCGATGGCGCGGCGTCCAACGGCACCACCATGACCATCAAGGCGCTGACCAACATGTACCTGTTGCTGCACTTGATGGACCGCGACCAGGCCGGCAAGGTGCGGCTGCCTTACTACCTGGATGAGGCGGCGGATATCGACGAGAAGAACCAGCAAGCGCTGATCGAAACCAGCCTGCAGTTGGGCTTTGTGCCGATTCTCGCCTCGGTGAAGCCTCAGGTCTCGGCCCATGTGGCGATCGACCTGGAAGGCGGCAGCGGTCCGAATGGCATCTATATCGATGAAGCGGATTGGAAATATATCCAACGCCGTGACAGCGCCAAGAACAAGGCAGAAACCACAACCGCAGCAACCGAGCCAGCCTAACGCTGGCTCACTAGCCATAAAGCACAAGGGCCGCAATTGCGGCCCTTGTCGGTTATTTCTCCAGCGCGATCTTCGGCGCCCAGCGTAACCACTCTTCCTTGACCTCATCGTGCAGGGCAAAGGTCTGCCCAACCTGCGCCGGGCCGCCCATTTGCGGGTTATCCGGGGAGGCAAAGGCAATACCACCCTCCAGCAAAGCCTCCAGCGACTCGGTACGCACCTTCACGCCACTGAACAGCCCAGCATCCACGCCAATCCCGCTGGCATTCCAGAAGCGGCTGCCGGTTCGCACCAAGGGCGCATAACGCGGCTCAATCAGAATGTGGATCAACACGCGATCCGAGGTTGGCCCCAGCTCGAAGTCGGTGACCTTGCCCACCGGCACTTCGCGGTAACTGACCACCACACCCGGCTTGATCGACCCGCGCCGCGCCGCGCTCAACACCAGGCGCAGGCCTTGCTCGCGCACGCTGGCCTTAGGTGGTGCCTCGGCGGCGGTAAAGTCCAGTTTCAGTGCAGCCTTCTGTGCAGCCGGCTGCACTTCGATGTACTGGCCCGTGACCAGGGTTTCCAGATTGGCGGCCCGGGTCAAACTCACCTCGGGCTTGACCACCCAGAACTGCGTCCCCACGCGGGCAATCTGCTGGGTTGCCTGAGTAACGCGCGCATGCAGAATCACGGCCTGCAAATCATCCGTCAGCTCAATGCGCTCGACCTTACCCACATCCAGCCCCTTGTAACGAATTGCCGTGCCTGGGTTAAGCCCATCGCCACGGGGGACACGGATGGTCAGTGCAACCCCCTTCTCCAGCGCTTGCTCTTGGCTGCTGTAGAGGTTGAAGCGCTGCACGCGCTTGTCATTCTTGGCGGCTTTTGGATCCGGGGTCTCAAAGGCGATCCCACCAGCCAGCAGGGTTTGCAGCGATTCGCTTTTCACCTCAACGCCGGATAAACCACCTTTGAGGGTAATGCCGCTGGCATTCCAGAAGCGCGTACTGTTGTTCACCAGATGCGTGTATTCCGGCTCAATGTGCACACCGAATGCCACCTGCTTGTTGTCGCGTGAGAGCTGATAGCTTTGCACCGAACCAACCTTGAGCTGCTTGAACAGCACCGGGCTGCCAATTTCCAAGGAGCCACGCACGTCACTGAACAACACCAGATGCAAACCGGGCGCCGCCAGATCGAGCGGTGGCGCCTTGGGCCTGGCCGCAAAGTCACGCGACGGCGCACCGCCTTTCTCGCCCGGGCGTATGGCGATGTAGTTACCCTTGACCAATGCTTCTAGCCCGGTAATCCCTGCCAGGGAAATCGATGGTTTGACCACCCAGAAATCCGTGCCTTCTACCAGGTAGTCTTCAGTGCGGGGATCCAACATCAGTTCGACGCGCGCACCGCTGAGGTCATCGTCAATCTTGAAGGTCTTCATATGACCGACCTGGATGCCCTTGTACATCACCGGTGTACGCCCAGGCTCCAGCCCATCAAACTCATGCAGAGTCAGGTTGACGCGAATCCCTGCCTGCGCCGTATCGAAGTCTTCATACAGGCGGAATGGCAGTGAGGGATCGGTCGGCGGGCTGTCCTTGCGATGCTCCGGCGTCGCAAAGGCAATGCCGCCGGCCACGATGCTGGCCAGCGATTCGGTGCGTACTTTCACACCTGATAGCCCTGCATCGATAGACACTCCACTGGCGTTCCAGAAACGCGTGTGTTTGCGCACCAGGGATGCGAACTCCGGCTGAATGAATACCTTCACCTCAACCTGATTCTGATCTTCAAGCAGGGCATAGCTTTTCACCCGGCCTACCTGAATCTGCTTGTAGAACACCGGGCTGTCACGGTTCAAGGAACCCAAGCGCTCGGCCTTAAGCGTCAGGTGCAGCCCAGGCGCCGTATCGGCCAAGGGCGGCGGTTCATTGAGTGCAGTGAATTTGCGCGTAGGCTCACCGTCACCGGGGCTGGCGGCGATGTAATTACCCGATACCAACGTTTCCAGTCCGGTAATACCTGCCAGCGAGACGCTCGGCTTGACCAACCAGAAGCGGGTATTGCTGAGCAGCTGATGCTCCACACGCTTGTCCATCTCCAGCGTCGCACGTACACCGCGCCGCTCGCCGCTGTCGTCAAGCTCCATGGCAGTCAGCTTACCAATCGACATGCCCTTGTAGATCACTTCCGTCTTGCCGGCCTGCAAGCCCTCTCCCGTCTCGAAGGTCACTTGGATTTCGATACCCGCCTCGTTATAGGCACGCCAGCCGAGCCAGCCACCGATCAATAATGCAATCAGCGGCAGCACCCAAATAGCCGACCAGTTCGAAGCAGGGCGTGCTTTGGCCAACGGCAAATCATTCATGGTCGTCATCCGAATCCGTGTTGTCCCATATCAGGCGAGGGTCAAAAGTTAATGCGGCTAGCATGGTCAGCACGACCACACTGGCAAAAGCTGTAGCACCGTAGCCCGGTTCGATACTGGCCAGGCTGCCGAAATTGACCACCGCGACCAGTATCGCGATGACAAAGATGTCGAGCATCGACCAGCGGCCAATCCATTCGATAAAACGGTACATCAGAATCCGCTGCCGCGCTGACATCGGCTGATGGCGTTGCACCGAGTACAGCAACAGGGCGATGCCCACCAACTTGAATGTCGGCACCAGGATGCTCGCGATAAAGACAACCGCAGCAATCGGCAGCATGCCGTAGTTCACCAACTCAATAACACCCGACATGATGGTATCGGACTGTCCTTTGCCTAACGAGTTGACCGTCATGATGGGCAGCAGGTTGGCGGGGATATACAGCACCGCCGCCGTCAGCAGCAGCGCCCAGGTACGCACAAGGCTATTGGGCCTACGCTCATGCAGGCGGCCGCCACACCGCGAACAGAATTGCTTAGGGCTCTCCGGCTGATGCGGGTTGAGTTGGTGGCACTCGTGACAAATCAGCAAACCTGCATCAATCGCTCGCATGCTCATCCTCCCCCGACAGGGCTTCCCAGATTTGATGCGGCGACATCGTCACCTCCAGCCAGACCTGCACCAGTAACAATGCGACAAAACACAGCAGCCCTAGACCAATACTTAACTCGGCCAGATCCACCAGCTTGACGATGGCCACCAGAATGCCCATCAAGTAGACCTCAAGCATGCCCCACTCACGCATGTGGTGATAAATACGGTAAAGCAACAAGCCATAACTGCGCCCCATATCCAGTTGAATGCTCAACAGCACAGCCAGCTGACACAACAACTTGAGCAGTGGCACGGCCATGCTGCAAAGAAATACCACCACGGCTACGCTTTGCATCCCGCTGTTATACAAGCCGAGTACGCCCGTCCACACCGTGTCTTCAGTGGTTTGCCCCAAAAGATTAAGACGCATAATTGGCAAAAAATTAGCCGGCACATAAAGCAATAAAGCTGCAAGTACCAATGCCAGACTCCGTCGTATGACATGCGTGCGATGGGTGTACAGCTCATAGCCACAGCGTGGACACTCAACCCGCTCACCTGCAGCCGCTTCAGGTTTGCGCAACAACAGATCGCACTCATGGCAGGCAATCAGTTGCTTGAGTTCACGCTCGGACAGTGGTTCAGAGAGTGCCGGATCGGCCATAGAAGAACCCTTGGATAAGTGCGCTTAGGCATCATAGCCACGCCCTGTTTAGTTGCCTATAAAAGGCTGAGCTGGGCATGGTTTGTTTTCGCGCCACAAAGTAAAACCCCCGATCGTTTTCACGATCGGGGGTTTTGGTATAGGTGCTTGACGA
>NZ_PGCM01000012.1:0-359776 GCF_002786345.1 Pseudomonas sp. FEMGT703P
TCGTCAAGCACCTATACCAAAACCCCCGATCGTGAAAACGATCGGGGGTTTTACTTTATGCCGCGAAAACAAACCATACCCAGCTCAGCCTTTTATAGGCAACTAAACAGGGCATCGTTATCATGCGTGCCTTATTGCTTGGCGGGACTCACATGCTTGCATTGTTAAGGCTTCTTCAAGACGGGCGATTCCACTCCGGAGAGGCGCTTGGCGCGGCTTTGGGTGTCAGCCGCTCCGCTGTGTGGAAGCAGCTGCAGGCTTTGCAGGCTGAATTGTCATTACCGTTGCACAAGGTGCGCGGGCGCGGTTATCAGCTGGCGACGCCACTGCAGTTGCTGGATGCGGATTGGCTAAATGCTCAAGTGGAGGCTCCCCAGTGGCATGCGTGCGTTATGCCAAGCGTGGATTCGACCAATGCGGAGGTATTGCGGCAGTTGCCGGTGGCCCAGGCTCTGCCGTTCTATGTGATTGCTGAGCGGCAAACCAGTGGGCGAGGGCGGCGGGGGCGTAGTTGGGTAAGTCCCTTCGGCGAGAATCTGTATTACAGCTTGGTTGTTCGTGTTGAAGGTGGCATGCGCCAGCTTGAAGGCATGAGCCTCGCAGTTGGCTTGGCGTTGCTGCAGGTTATTCGCGGCTTTGGCGTTGCTGAGGCCGGATTGAAGTGGCCCAATGATGTGTTGGTGGGTGAGCGCAAGCTGGCTGGCATCTTACTAGAGCTGTCTGGCGATCCGGCGGATGTGTGTCATGTGGTCATCGGGATTGGCTTGAATGTGAATATGCTCGCCGCCGATCAGGGGGCTATTGGTCAGCCCTGGACTTCGATGCGTGCTGAGTTGGGGCGTCTGTTAAATCGCAATGAGCTAGTGAGTGAGTTGAATCGGCAGCTGTCGCGCTATCTGGATATTCAGTTGCGTGATGGTTTCGCAGCTTTGCAAGATGAGTGGCAGGCTTGTCACCTTTGGCAGGGGCGATCGGTTGCATTAACGGCTGGTGGTGAGCCTATAGAAGGTGAGGTTTTAGGGGTGGATCGTTCCGGGGCCATTCGTCTTCGTGTTGATGGGGCTGAGCGAAGCTTTAGCGGCGGTGAGCTTAGTCTGAGGTTGCGTGATGATTCTTGAGCTCGACTGCGGTAATACCTTTATTAAGTGGCGTTTGCTGGGTGGTGGCAAGGCTACGGCAGACGTAGGCGGTGTCGTTGACACGGATCAGGCACTTATAGAGGTTGTCCGCGAGCAAGCTGTGCAGCTGCGTGCCTGTCGTCTGGTGAGTGTGCGCAGCGACGAAGAGACAGCGCAGTTGATCTCGCTGCTTGAGCAGGCTTTTGCTGTCGAGTGCCGTGCGGCTCGCTCTGCTGTTTCTTTGTCGGGTGTTCGCAATGGTTATGAGCAGTACGAGCGCCTTGGGCTTGATCGCTGGCTTGCAGTGGTAGGGGCTTATCAGTTATCGGGCAAGGCCGTGCTGGTTATTGACCTGGGCACTGCGGTTACTTCGGATTTTGTGGGTGCTGATGGTGGGCACCAAGGCGGCTTCATTTGCCCGGGTGTGCCGCTGATGCGCACGCAGTTGCGAACCCACACCCGCAGAACGCGCTATGACAGCGATGAGGCGGCCAAAGCGCTTGAAGAGTTGGTGCCGGGGCGGGCGACTGCTGAAGCTGTTGAGCGTGGATGCTTGTTGATGCTGCGCGGTTTTGTCAGTGGTCAGGTAGCGATGGCGGCAGAGCTGCTGGGCAGTGACTTTGATGTTTTCCTCACTGGTGGGGATGCCCCGCTGGTGATGGATGTTATTCCGGGTGCGCGGGTTGTGCCGGATCTGGTGTTTATCGGCTTGGCGATCGCTTGCCCCATAGTCTGAGGTCGTGCATGCGCTGGATGTTCTTGTGGTTGGTTGTACTGAATCTGTTCTATTACGTGTGGCATCAGCAGCAGGCCCCTTTGCGTGTTACTGAGATTGCACCGCTGAATATGGCGCAAGACAGTAAGCGCGATATTCGCCTGCTCAGTGAGTCGAGTGCGCCGCCGCGGCGAGAGGTGGCTGTGGCGCAGCCTGCCGAGGCGGTGTGCTTGTTTCTCGGTAGTTTTGAGGTGATGGCGGATGCGTCGGCGGTTGAGCAGCGGCTGTTGAGCCTGGATATTCAGTCGCGCGTGCAAAGCATGGATGCAGCGGCGGGCGTCGATTACTGGGTGTATCTACCACCGTTGGCTTCGCGGCAGGCTTCATTGCGCCAATTGCGTGAGTTGCAGGCACGCAAGATTGATAGCTACATCATTACTCAGGGCGACTTGGCCAACGGTATCTCCCTGGGCATCTTTCCGCGTAGCGATTCGGCGCAGAGTGTCATGCAGCGGTTGCGTGATGCCGGGTACGAACCGTCCCTGCGTGAGCTGACGCGTGCGCATCGTAGTTTCTGGGTGCGTATCTCTCCACAAAGTAGGCGTCTGGCGGATGATTCTTTGCTGCAGCGTTTGGCTTTTGACTTCAAAGGCTTAGAGCAGCAATTAATGCCTTGCGAAGGGGTTGCAAGCCCTCAATAGAATGCATAGAATGGCGCCCGCTTCGCAGGGTGGCGCTAACAAGTGTTCTGCGAAGTTGCTGTCAATGTAGCTAACCTCAGGTTTTTTAATGAGAAATTGCTTGACAGTAGGTCGGCATCGAATGAGAATGCCGCCCCGTTTGGAGGGATTCCCGAGTGGCCAAAGGGATCAGACTGTAAATCTGACGTCATCGACTTCGAAGGTTCGAATCCTTCTCCCTCCACCAGATTTAGCGAGAGCTGCAGGCTCCGCGGGTATAGTTCAGTGGTAGAACCTCAGCCTTCCAAGCTGATGATGCGGGTTCGATTCCCGCTACCCGCTCCAGCATTGTTGTTTTCGCAATGTGTTTTGCTCATGTAGCTCAGTTGGTAGAGCACACCCTTGGTAAGGGTGAGGTCAGCGGTTCGAGTCCGCTCATGAGCTCCATCTAATAAAGGCAGATATGCAAGTATCTGCCTTTGTTTTATGGCGGTGATGCTGAGTCAATTCTTCTCTGGGAGGCAGTCAAAATGGCTAAAGAAAAGTTTGAGCGTAACAAGCCGCACGTCAACGTTGGCACTATCGGTCACGTTGACCACGGTAAAACCACTCTGACCGCTGCTCTGACCCGCGTCTGCTCCGAAGTATTCGGTTCGGCCAAGGTTGACTTCGACAAGATCGACAGCGCCCCAGAAGAAAAAGCTCGCGGTATCACCATCAACACCGCTCACGTTGAATACGATTCGTCCGTGCGTCACTACGCACACGTTGACTGCCCGGGTCACGCCGACTACGTAAAAAACATGATCACCGGTGCTGCGCAGATGGACGGCGCTATCCTGGTTTGCTCGGCCGCTGATGGTCCGATGCCGCAAACTCGTGAGCACATCCTGCTGTCCCGCCAGGTAGGCGTTCCGTACATCGTTGTCTTCCTGAACAAGGCTGACATGGTTGATGACGCTGAGCTGCTGGAACTGGTTGAAATGGAAGTGCGCGACCTGCTCAGCACTTACGATTTCCCAGGCGACGACACTCCGATCATCATCGGTTCCGCTCTGATGGCTCTGAACGGTCAAGACGACAACGAAATGGGCACCAGCGCTGTTAAGAAGCTGGTTGAAACTCTGGACAGCTACATCCCAGAGCCAGTTCGTGCAATCGACAAGCCGTTCCTGATGCCAATCGAAGACGTATTCTCGATCTCCGGTCGTGGCACCGTGGTAACTGGCCGTATCGAGCGCGGTATCGTCAAGATCCAGGAAGAAATCGAGATCGTTGGTCTGCGTGATACCACTAAGACCACCTGTACTGGTGTTGAAATGTTCCGCAAGCTGCTCGACGAAGGTCGTGCTGGCGAGAACTGCGGCGTTCTGCTGCGCGGCACCAAGCGTGACGACGTAGAGCGTGGCCAGGTTCTGGTCAAGCCAGGTTCGGTTAAGCCGCACACCACCTTCACTGCAGAAGTGTATGTGTTGAGCAAAGAAGAAGGCGGTCGTCACACTCCGTTCTTCAAGGGCTACCGTCCTCAGTTCTACTTCCGTACTACTGACGTAACTGGTAACTGCGAACTGCCGGAAGGCGTTGAGATGGTAATGCCAGGTGACAACATCCAGATGACTGTCACTCTGATCAAGACCATCGCAATGGAAGAAGGTCTGCGTTTCGCTATTCGTGAAGGCGGTCGTACCGTCGGCGCTGGCGTCGTAGCCAAGATCATCGCGTAATCGATTGAACTGTTTTGATCGGGCCGGCATAATGGTCGGCCTGATTCAGTTTTTAGGTCAGTAGCTCAATTGGCAGAGCGACGGTCTCCAAAACCGTAGGTTGGGGGTTCGATTCCCTCCTGACCTGCCATTTTCCCTAGAATTTGGCGCGTCTTTTTACAGGATATTAGTAGATGAATGTTAAGGCTGAAGCCAAAGACTCTCGCTTCGATCTGCTTAAGTGGCTCGTAGTTGCTGCTCTGGTAATCGCAGGCGTAGTCGGTAATCAGTATTTCTCTGCTGAGCCTATTCTGTATCGCGTTCTGGCCTTGCTTGTTGTTGCCGCATTGGCTGGCGTGATTGCCCTGCAAACATCAAAAGGCCAGGCCTTTTGGGTGTTGGCAAAAGAAGCTCGCGTTGAAATTCGCAAGGTCGTTTGGCCAACTCGTCAGGAAACCACGCAGACAACCTTGATCGTTGTGGCTGTTGTTTTGGTTATGGCGCTGTTGTTGTGGGGTTTAGATTCCCTGCTTGGTTGGCTTGTTTCGTTGATTGTCGGCTAAGGGTGTCCCGTGGCTAAGCGTTGGTACGTTGTGCATGCTTACTCGGGTTACGAGAAGCATGTTATGCGCTCGTTAGTCGAGCGTGTGAAGCTCGCTGGTATGGAAGACGTTTTTGGCGAGATTCTGGTCCCCACTGAAGAAGTAGTGGAGATGCGGAACGGTCAGAAGCGCAAGAGTGAGCGTAAGTTCTTCCCAGGTTATGTCCTGGTGCAGATGGAGATGAGCGAGGCTACTTGGCATTTGATCAAGAATACCCCGCGCGTCATGGGCTTCATCGGTGGTACTGCAGATAAGCCTGCACCGATCACTGAAAAAGAAGCTGATGCCATTCTGCGTCGTGTTGCCGACAGTGGTGACAAGCCGAAGCCGAAAACATTGTTCGAGCCGGGTGAAATGGTGCGCGTGACTGATGGTCCGTTTGCTGATTTCAGCGGTGTTGTTGAAGAAGTTAATTACGAGAAGAGCCGCATCCAGGTGGCGGTGACTATTTTTGGTCGCTCTACACCGGTCGAGCTGGAGTTCAGTCAGGTCGAAAAGGCATAACTGACACAAGCATCCCTTACCCCGCAGCCATAGGCTGCGGGGTTTTGTCGTCACTGGGATAAATAGGCAATAACTGGGGAGCCGAAAGGCGCTAGAACCCAAAACTGGAGTAGCTCATGGCTAAGAAAATTACGGCTTATATCAAGCTGCAAGTAAAGGCTGCACAAGCCAACCCGTCGCCGCCTGTCGGCCCAGCTCTGGGTCAGCACGGCGTGAACATCATGGAATTCTGCAAGGCGTTCAACGCCCGTACCCAGGGCATGGAACCTGGTCTGCCGACTCCAGTGATCATCACTGTTTATAGCGACCGTAGCTTCACCTTTGAAACCAAAAGCACCCCTGCTTCGGTTCTGCTGAAGAAGGCTGCTGGCCTGACCAGCGGTTCGGCTCGTCCGAACACCGTTAAGGTTGGCACCGTTACTCGTGCTCAGCTGGAAGAGATCGCCAAAACCAAACAGGCCGATCTGACTGCAGCTGATATGGATGCAGCTGTGCGTACTATCGCCGGCTCCGCTCGTAGCATGGGCCTCAACGTGGAGGGTGTGTAATGGCTAAGTTGACCAAGCGTCAAAAGGCAATCGCTGAGAAAGTTGAAGCTGGTAAGGCTTACAACTTTGTTGAAGCTGCCGCTCTGCTGGCTGAGCTGTCTGCAGTTAAGTTCTCTGAGTCGGTAGATATCGCCGTCAACCTCGGTGTTGACCCGCGTAAATCCGATCAGGTTGTACGTGGCGCCACCGTTCTGCCGAACGGCTCGGGCAAAAGCGTTCGCGTTGCTGTGTTCACCCAGGGTCCAGCTGCTGAAGCTGCTCTGGCTGCCGGCGCTGATCGCGTAGGTATGGACGATCTGGCTGCTGAAATGAAAGGCGGCGACCTGAACTATGACGTAGTAATTGCTTCCCCGGATGCAATGCGCGTTGTGGGTCAGCTGGGCCAAGTGCTCGGCCCACGTGGTCTGATGCCTAACCCGAAAGTCGGCACCGTTACCCCTGACGTGGCTACCGCTGTGAAGAATGCCAAAGCTGGTCAAGTGCGTTTCCGTACTGACAAGAACGGCATCATCCACGGTTCCGTCGGCAAGGTTGGTTTTGACGCCGAGAAGCTGAAGCAGAACGTTGAAGCGCTGATTTCCGACCTCAAGCGTCTGAAGCCATCGACTTCGAAAGGTGTTTACGTCAAGCGCGTAACCCTGAGCACTACCATGGGTCCTGGTTTGGTCATCGACCAAGGCTCGCTCGACGCGTAATACATAGAGGCAGTGCGAGTAATTGCGCTGTCTCGAATCTTTGGGGTCCCTGCTTTGCGGGGGCTATCCAAGACCGTAGGTGGCGTAAGCCTTAAATTAACAGCCTACGCAGATGGTGCTCCCGGTTCCTTACCGAATCAGACACCAAAACGACATCCGGCTTCGGCCAGATGAAACGGTAACAAGCAGGAGTTTTACCCGTGGCAATTAAACTCGAAGACAAGAAGGCCATCGTCGCTGAAGTCAACGAGGCTGCCAAAGTAGCCCTGTCCGCTGTCGTGGCTGATGCCCGTGGTGTGACTGTAGGCGCTATGACCGGACTCCGTAAAGAGGCCCGCGAAGCTGGCGTATACGTACGTGTTGTACGTAATACCCTGCTCAAGCGCGCTGTTGAAGGCACCGAGTATTCGGTCCTCAACGACGTGTTCAAAGGCCCGACCCTGATTGCATTCTCCAAGGAACATCCGGGCGCTGCTGCTCGTATTTTCAAAGAGTTCGCCAAGGGTCAGGATAAGTTCGAGATCAAGGCAGCTGCGTTCGAGGGCAAGTTCCTCGCAGCAAACGAGATCGACGTGTTGGCTTCGCTGCCAACTCGCGACGAAGCTATTGCGAAGCTGATGAGCGTGATCCAAGGCGCTACCAGCAAGCTGGCTCGTACTCTGGCGGCCATTCGCGACCAGAAAGAAGCTACCGCTGCCTAAGGCATCGCAAGCTCTTTCAAAATCATATGTTTAATTTGATGGCTGCGTAGGCTGTCACCCCAATACAGGATTTAAGTCATGTCTCTGACTAACGAACAAATCATCGAAGCAATTGGCCAGAAAACTGTTCTGGAAGTTGTTGAACTGATCAAAGCAATGGAAGAAACCTTCGGCGTTACCGCTGCTGTTGCTGCTGCTGGTCCAGCTGCTGCTGCCGCTGTTGTTGAAGAGCAAACCGAATTCAACGTGATGTTGGTTGAAGCCGGCGAGAAGAAAGTAAACGTGATCAAGGCAGTTCGTGAACTGACCGGTCTGGGCCTGAAAGAAGCCAAGGCTGTAGTTGACGGCGCTCCTGCCATGGTTCTGGAAGCTGTTGCGAAAGACGCAGCTGACAAAGCCAAAGCTGCTTTGGAAGAAGCTGGCGCCAAAGTCGAGCTCAAGTAAGCGACGACCTTGCGTCTACAGCCCAAGCGTTAAGCGAAAGGCTGATGGCTGGTGGCTTTTGCCACCGGCCTTTTTCCGTTCTAGGTCGGCGAATCGTTCGCTGCTCTAAGGCGTGAAATACCCACCCGATGAGGTGGCGCAAACCTCGGGTTTGCAAGAGTTTCTGGCAACTCCCGTCGGAGGGGCCAAATAAGCAGGTGACCAAGCTGGGGAACGCTGATGGCTTACTCATATACTGAGAAAAAACGTATCCGCAAGGACTTTAGCAAGTTGCCGGATGTCATGGATGTGCCTTATCTCCTGGCCATCCAGCTGGATTCGTATCGCGAATTCCTGCAGGCAGGGGCGACCAAGGACCAGTTCCGCGACATTGGCCTGCATGCGGCCTTCAAGTCTGTTTTCCCGATTATCAGCTACTCCGGCAATGCTGCTCTGGAGTACGTCGGTTATCGCTTGGGCGAGCCGGCTTTTGATGTCAAGGAATGTACGCTGCGCGGCGTAACCTATGCCGTACCGCTGCGGGTAAAAGTCCGTCTGATCATTTTCGACAAAGAATCGTCGAACAAAGCGATCAAGGACATCAAAGAGCAAGAAGTGTACATGGGCGAAATCCCGCTCATGACCGAGAACGGTACCTTCGTTATCAACGGTACCGAGCGTGTTATCGTTTCCCAGCTGCACCGCTCCCCAGGCGTGTTCTTTGACCACGACCGTGGCAAGACGCATAGCTCGGGCAAGCTGCTGTACTCGGCGCGCATCATTCCTTACCGCGGCTCCTGGCTGGACTTCGAGTTCGATCCGAAGGACGCCGTGTTCGTGCGTATCGACCGTCGTCGCAAGCTGCCGGCTTCCGTGCTTCTGCGCGCGTTGGGCTATAGCACTGAAGAAGTGCTGGACGCTTTTTATGCGACTAACGTTTTCCACGTTAAGGGCGAGTCCCTCAACCTGGAGCTGGTTCCGCAGCGTCTGCGTGGTGAGATTGCCGTCCTCGATATCCTCGATGACAAGGGCAAGGTCATTGTTGAGCAAGGCCGTCGGATTACCGCGCGCCATATCAACCAGCTAGACAAAGCCGGAATCAAAGAGCTGGAAGTGCCGATCGACTACCTGATCGGTCGCACCTCGGCCAAGGCCATCGTGCACCCGGCTACCGGCGAAATCATCGCTGAGTGCAACACCGAGCTGAACGTTGAGATCCTGGCCAAAGTGGTCAAGGCTCAGGTAGTACGCATCGAAACGCTGTACACCAACGACATCGATTGCGGTCCGTTCATCTCCGATACCCTGAAGATCGACAGCACCACCAATCAGTTGGAAGCGCTGGTCGAGATCTACCGCATGATGCGTCCTGGCGAGCCGCCAACCAAGGATGCTGCCGAGACCCTGTTCAACAACCTGTTCTTCAGCGCCGAGCGTTACGACCTGTCGGCCGTTGGCCGGATGAAGTTCAACCGTCGTATCGGTCGCACCGAAATCGAAGGTTCGGGCGTGCTGAGCAAGGAAGATATCGTTGCGGTCCTCAAGACCCTCGTCGATATCCGTAACGGCAAAGGCATCGTCGACGACATCGACCACCTGGGTAACCGTCGTGTTCGCTGCGTAGGCGAAATGGCCGAGAACCAGTTCCGCGTTGGCCTGGTGCGTGTTGAGCGTGCGGTCAAAGAACGTCTGTCGATGGCCGAAAGCGAAGGCCTGATGCCGCAAGACCTGATTAACGCCAAGCCGGTTGCGGCTGCCGTTAAAGAGTTCTTCGGTTCCAGCCAGCTCTCGCAGTTTATGGACCAGAACAACCCGCTCTCCGAGATCACCCACAAGCGCCGTGTTTCGGCTCTTGGCCCGGGCGGTCTGACCCGTGAGCGTGCTGGCTTCGAAGTCCGTGACGTACACCCGACCCACTACGGCCGTGTGTGTCCGATCGAGACCCCTGAAGGTCCGAACATCGGTCTGATCAACTCCCTGGCAGCCTATGCTCGCACCAATCAGTACGGTTTTCTCGAGAGCCCGTACCGTGTGGTGAAAGACACCCTGGTTACCGACGAAATCGTGTTCCTGTCCGCCATCGAAGAGGCCGATCACGTGATCGCCCAGGCTTCGGCGACCATGAACAACAAGGGTCAGCTGGTTGATGAGTTGGTGGCCGTACGTCACCTCAACGAATTCACCGTTAAAGCGCCTGAAGACGTCACCCTGATGGACGTATCGCCTAAGCAGGTAGTTTCGGTTGCTGCTTCGTTGATCCCGTTCCTCGAGCACGACGACGCCAACCGTGCGTTGATGGGTTCGAACATGCAGCGTCAGGCTGTACCAACCCTGCGCGCTGACAAGCCGCTGGTAGGTACCGGCATGGAGCGCAACGTAGCACGCGACTCCGGCGTTTGCGTCGTGGCTCGCCGTGGCGGTGTGATCGACTCCGTCGATGCCAGCCGTGTGGTAGTTCGCGTCAATGACGACGAAGTTGAAACTGGCGAAGCCGGTGTCGACATCTACAACCTGACCAAATACACCCGCTCCAACCAGAACACTTGCATCAACCAGCGTCCGCTGGTGAGCAAAGGTGACAAGGTTGAGCGCAGCGACATCCTGGCCGACGGTCCGTCCACCGATATGGGTGAACTGGCACTGGGCCAGAACATGCGCGTCGCGTTCATGCCGTGGAACGGTTACAACTTCGAAGACTCCATCTGCCTCTCCGAGCGCGTGGTGCAAGAAGATCGTTTCACGACCATCCACATTCAGGAACTGACCTGTGTGGCGCGTGACACCAAGCTCGGCTCGGAAGAAATCACGTCCGACATCCCGAACGTCGGTGAATCTGCGCTGAACAAGCTGGACGAAGCAGGCATCGTGTATGTCGGCGCTGAAGTGGGTCCAGGTGACATTCTGGTCGGCAAGGTCACGCCAAAAGGCGAAACCCAACTGACTCCGGAAGAGAAGCTGCTGCGTGCGATCTTCGGTGAGAAGGCGTCTGACGTTAAAGACACCTCCCTGCGTGTGCCGACTGGCACCAAAGGTACCGTTATCGACGTACAGGTCTTCACCCGCGACGGTGTTGAGCGTGATGCTCGTGCTCTGTCGATCGAGAAGAGCCAGCTCGACGAGATCCGTAAGGACCTTAACGAAGAGTTCCGCATCGTTGAAGGTGCAACCTTCGAGCGTCTGCGTTCCGCTCTGGTGGGTAAGAAAGTTGAAGGCGGCGCTGGCCTGAAGAAGGGTGCAGAAGTTACCGACGAGTTCCTCGACGGCCTCGAGCGCGGCCAGTGGTTCAAGCTGCGCATGGCTGACGATGCCCTGAACGAGCAGTTGGAAAAGGCCCAGGCCTACATCTCCGACCGCCGTCAGCTGCTCGACGACAAGTTCGAAGACAAGAAGCGCAAGCTGCAGCAAGGTGATGACCTGGCTCCAGGCGTGCTGAAGATCGTCAAGGTCTACCTGGCAATCCGTCGCCGCATCCAGCCGGGCGACAAGATGGCCGGTCGTCACGGTAACAAGGGTGTGGTCTCTGTGATCATGCCGGTTGAAGACATGCCGCACGACATCCACGGTACGCCGGTGGACATCGTACTGAACCCGCTGGGCGTACCGTCGCGTATGAACGTCGGCCAGATCCTTGAAACCCACCTCGGCCTCGCGGCCAAAGGTCTGGGCGAGAAGATCAACCGCATGCTCGAAGAGCAACGCAAGGTCGCCGAACTGCGTAAGTTCATGCAGCAGATCTACAACGAGATCGGCGGTCGTCAGGAGAGCCTGGATGAGCTGAGCGATCAGGAAATCCTTCGCTTGGCGCACAACCTCAAAGGTGGTGTGCCAATGGCCACCCCGGTGTTCGACGGTGCCAAGGAAAGCGAAATCAAGGCCATGCTGAAACTGGCAGACCTGCCAGAAAGCGGCCAGATGCGCCTGATCGACGGTCGTACGGGTAACCAGTTCGAGCGTCCGACCACTGTTGGCTACATGTACATGCTGAAACTGAACCACCTGGTGGACGACAAGATGCACGCGCGTTCCACGGGTTCCTACAGTCTGGTTACTCAGCAGCCGCTGGGTGGTAAGGCGCAGTTCGGTGGTCAGCGCTTCGGTGAGATGGAGGTCTGGGCACTGGAAGCTTACGGCGCCGCCTACACCCTGCAGGAAATGCTGACCGTGAAGTCGGACGACGTGAACGGCCGTACCAAGATGTACAAAAACATCGTGGACGGTGATCACCGTATGGAGCCGGGCATGCCCGAGTCCTTCAACGTACTGATCAAAGAGATCCGTTCGCTGGGTATCGACATCGATCTGGAAACCGAATAACACGTGACGCGAATCGAGAGCGGGGCTGTTTAGCCCGCTCTCTGCTCCGCCAGGAGGAAAGGCCTTGAAAGACCTACTGAATTTGCTGAAAAACCAGGGTCAAGTCGAAGAGTTCGATGCTATTCGCATCGGCCTTGCTTCGCCTGAGATGATCCGTTCGTGGTCGTTCGGTGAAGTTAAAAAGCCGGAAACCATCAACTACCGTACGTTCAAGCCTGAGCGTGACGGCCTGTTCTGCGCCAAGATCTTTGGCCCGGTAAAGGATTACGAGTGCCTGTGCGGTAAGTACAAGCGCTTGAAGCATCGCGGCGTGATCTGCGAGAAGTGCGGCGTTGAAGTTGCACTGGCCAAGGTTCGTCGTGAGCGCATGGCGCACATCGAACTGGCTTCGCCGGTTGCCCACATCTGGTTCTTGAAATCGCTGCCAAGCCGTATCGGTTTGCTGATGGACATGACCCTGCGTGATATCGAACGCGTTCTCTACTTCGAGAGCTATGTCGTTATCGACCCAGGCATGACGACCCTTGAAAAAGGCCAGCTGCTGAACGACGAGCAGTACTTCGAAGCCCTCGAAGAGTTCGGTGATGACTTCGACGCCCGCATGGGTGCTGAAGCCGTTCGCGAACTGCTGCACGCGATCGACCTGGAGCACGAGATTGGCCGTCTGCGCGAAGAAATTCCGCAAACCAACTCGGAAACCAAGATCAAGAAGCTGTCCAAGCGTCTGAAACTGATGGAAGCTTTCCTCGGTTCGGGCAACCTGCCTGAGTGGATGGTGTTGACCGTTCTGCCGGTTCTGCCGCCAGATCTGCGTCCGCTGGTTCCGCTCGACGGTGGCCGCTTCGCGACTTCGGATCTCAACGATCTGTATCGCCGCGTGATCAACCGTAACAACCGTCTGAAGCGCCTGCTCGATCTGTCCGCACCGGACATCATCGTGCGCAACGAAAAGCGCATGCTGCAGGAAGCGGTCGATGCTCTGCTCGACAACGGCCGTCGCGGTCGTGCCATCACTGGCTCGAACAAGCGTCCGCTGAAATCCTTGGCTGACATGATCAAGGGTAAGCAAGGTCGTTTCCGTCAGAACCTGCTCGGTAAGCGCGTGGACTACTCCGGTCGTTCCGTTATTACCGTGGGCCCGACTCTGCGTCTGCACCAGTGCGGTCTGCCGAAGAAGATGGCTCTCGAGCTGTTCAAGCCGTTCATTTTCGGCAAGTTGGAAATGCGTGGTCTGGCGACCACCATTAAGGCTGCCAAGAAGATGGTCGAGCGCGAGCTGCCAGAGGTTTGGGACGTTCTCGCCGAAGTGATTCGCGAACACCCCGTGCTGCTCAACCGTGCACCAACCCTTCACCGTCTGGGCATCCAGGCGTTTGAACCGGTTCTGATCGAAGGTAAAGCGATTCAGCTGCACCCGCTGGTCTGCGCCGCGTACAACGCCGACTTCGACGGTGACCAGATGGCCGTGCACGTACCGCTGACGCTGGAAGCCCAGCTTGAAGCGCGCGCACTGATGATGTCGACCAACAACATCCTGTCGCCTGCCAACGGTGAGCCAATCATCGTTCCTTCGCAGGACGTGGTACTGGGTCTGTATTACATGACTCGCGAAGCGATTAACGCCAAGGGCGAAGGCCGCGTATTCGCTGACCTGCAGGAAGTTGACCGGGTTTTCCGTGGTGGCGAAGCCTCGTTGCATGCTCGCGTAAAAGTGCGCATCAACGAAGTGATCAAAGACCGCGACGGCACCATCACCAAGAACACCCGTATCGTCGACACCACTGTCGGCCGTGCGCTGCTGTTCCAGATCGTGCCGGATGGCCTGTCGTATGACGTGGTCAACCAGTCGATGAAGAAGAAGGCTATCTCCAAGCTGATCAACCAGTGCTACCGCACCGTTGGCTTGAAAGACACCGTTATCTTCGCTGACCAGCTGATGTACACCGGTTTCGCTTACTCGACTATCTCTGGTGTGTCGATCGGCGTGAACGACTTCGTTATCCCGGATGAGAAGGCGCGCATCATTGACGCCGCCACCGAGGAAGTTAAAGAGATCGAGTCGCAGTACGCCTCCGGCCTGGTAACCCAGGGCGAGAAGTACAACAAGGTGATCGACCTTTGGTCCAAGGCTAACGATGAAGTGTCCAAAGCGATGATGGCCAACCTCTCGAAAGAGAAAGTGGTTGATCGCGAAGGCAAGACCGTTGAGCAAGAGTCGTTCAACTCGATGTACATGATGGCCGACTCCGGTGCGCGGGGTTCTGCTGCGCAGATTCGTCAGCTCGCGGGTATGCGTGGTCTGATGGCCAAGCCAGACGGTTCGATCATCGAAACGCCGATCACCGCAAACTTCCGCGAAGGTCTGTCGGTTCTGCAGTACTTCATCTCGACTCACGGTGCTCGTAAGGGTCTTGCGGATACCGCGTTGAAAACTGCTAACTCCGGTTACCTGACTCGTCGTCTGGTAGACGTGGCCCAGGATCTGGTGGTTACCGCAATCGATTGCGGCACCGAGCATGGCCTGCTGATGACGCCGCACATTGAAGGCGGTGACGTAGTTGAGCCGTTGGGTGAGCGTGTACTGGGTCGTGTCATCGCCCGTGACGTGTTCAAGCCTGGCACCGAGGAGCTTCTGGTTCCGGCCGGTACCTTGGTTGACGAGCAGTGGGTTGAATTCATCGAGCTGAACAGCATCGACGAAGTGATCGTACGTTCGCCGATTAGCTGTGAAACTCGCTACGGGATCTGCGCCAAGTGCTACGGTCGCGACCTGGCCCGTGGTCACCAGATCAATATCGGTGAAGCCGTCGGTGTTATCGCTGCTCAGTCGATCGGTGAGCCGGGTACCCAGCTGACCATGCGTACGTTCCACATCGGTGGTGCGGCTAGCCGGACCTCGGCTGCTGACAGCGTACAAGTGAAGAATGGTGGTGCGATTCGTCTGCACAACCTGAAGCACGTTGAGCGTCTTGACGGCAACCTGGTAGCGGTGTCCCGTTCCGGTGAGCTGGCGATTGCTGACGAGTTCGGTCGTGAGCGCGAGCGCTACAAGCTGCCGTACGGTGCTGTGATTTCCGTGAAGGAAGGTGACAAGGTTGATGCTGGCGCGATCGTCGCCAAGTGGGACCCGCACACCCACCCGATCGTTACCGAAATGAAAGGTACCGTGACCTACGTGGGCATGGAAGAAGGCATCACCATCAAGCGTCAGACGGACGAATTGACTGGTTTGACCAACATCGAAGTCCTCGATCCGAAAGATCGTCCGGCTGCCGGCAAGGACATCCGTCCTGCGGTGAAGATGGTTGGCGAAGATGGTAAGGATCTGCTGCTGCCAGGTACCGACGTACTGGCTCAGTACTTCCTGCCGGCCAACGCCCTGGTGGGTGTGGCGAACGGTGCGCAGATCGCGATCGGTGATGTTATCGCTCGTATTCCGCAAGAAACTTCGAAGACCCGTGACATCACCGGTGGTCTGCCGCGCGTTGCCGACTTGTTCGAAGCGCGTCGTCCGAAAGAAGCTTCGATTCTGGCGGAAATCAGCGGCACCATCGCGTTCGGTAAAGAGACCAAAGGCAAACGCCGTCTGGTTATTACCCCGAACGATGGTAGCGATCCGTATGAGGAGCTGATTCCGAAGTGGCGTCACCTGAACGTGTTCGAGGGTGAGCAGGTCAACAAGGGTGAAGTCATCTCCGACGGTCCTAGCGACCCGCACGATATCCTGCGTTTGCTGGGTGTCAGTGCGTTGGCCAAGTACATCGTCAACGAGATTCAGGACGTTTACCGCCTGCAGGGCGTGAAGATCAACGACAAGCACATTGAAACCATTCTGCGTCAGATGTTGCGCAAGGTTGAAGTGGCTGAGTCGGGCGATTCCTCCTTCATCAAGGGCGACCAGATGGAGTTGACCGCGGTACTGGGTGAAAACGAGCGTCTGGCTGCAGAAGACAAGTTTGTTGCCAAGTACACCCGCGTTCTGCTGGGTATCACCAAGGCGTCGTTGTCCACCGAGTCGTTCATCTCGGCGGCTTCTTTCCAGGAAACCACCCGCGTTCTTACCGAGGCGGCGGTTACTGGTAAGCGCGACTACCTACGTGGTCTGAAAGAAAACGTGGTTGTGGGTCGTCTGATCCCAGCCGGTACCGGTCTGGCGTATCACAGCGAGCGTAAGCGTAAGCGTGATGCGGCTCAGCCGGTACGTGTCAGCGCCAGTGAAGTGGAAGCCGCACTGACCGAAGCGCTGAACTCCAGTAGCAATTAAGTTCAAAGCCCCGCTAGTTCGCTAGCGGGGCTTTGTCTTGACTGGGGCGGTGAGTCTCTTTAGACTCATGCACCCCTAAATTTGGCAGGGCACGTGCTCTGCCATTTTGTTTGTAGGGCAATAGCGTCGCAAGACAACAGTGGAGCTTAAGATGGCAACTATCAACCAGCTGGTACGTCAGCCGCGTAAGCGTATCGTCGAGAAATCCGACGTGCCTGCGCTGCAGAACTGCCCGCAGCGTCGTGGTGTGTGCACTCGCGTGTATACCACTACGCCGAAAAAACCTAACTCGGCACTGCGTAAAGTATGCCGTGTACGCCTGACCAACGGTTTCGAGGTTTCCTCGTACATCGGCGGTGAAGGCCACAACCTGCAAGAACACAGCGTCGTACTGATTCGCGGCGGCCGTGTAAAAGACTTGCCAGGTGTGCGTTATCACACCGTGCGCGGTTCGCTGGATACCTCCGGCGTTAAAGACCGTAAGCAGGGTCGTTCGAAGTACGGTACCAAGCGTCCGAAGTAATCGGCGGTTGTACTGAATTGCGAATTTCTAATTTTCTGAGTCGATAAGAGTAAGGTCGGGCGCAATGCGGTCCCGAGCTAACCTGAAGACCGTTTGAGGGCTTATCACATGCCAAGACGTCGTGTAGCAGCCAAGCGCGAAGTGCTTGATGATCCAAAATACGGAAGCCAAATCCTGGCCAAGTTCATGAACCACGTGATGGAAAGCGGCAAGAAAGCCGTTGCCGAGCGTATTGTTTATGGCGCCCTGGACAAGGTTAAAGAGCGTAAGAACAGCGATCCCCTGGAAATCTTCGAGAAAGCTCTCGACGCCATCGCTCCGCTGGTCGAAGTGAAGTCGCGCCGTGTAGGCGGTGCTACTTACCAGGTTCCGGTCGAAGTTCGTCCGTCCCGTCGTAATGCTCTTGCCATGCGCTGGCTGGTAGATTTCGCCCGTAAGCGTGGCGAGAAGTCTATGGCTCTGCGTTTGGCTGGTGAGTTGCTGGATGCCGCTGAAGGCAAAGGTGCTGCAGTTAAGAAGCGTGAAGACGTGCACCGTATGGCTGAAGCCAACAAGGCTTTCTCGCACTACCGCTTCTAATTATCGCGCTTCTAAATTTGCGAGGGCTTTATGGCTCGTACTACACCGATTAACCGTTACCGTAACATCGGTATCGTGGCTCACGTGGACGCGGGTAAAACCACGACCACCGAGCGTGTGCTTTTCTATACTGGCAAAAGCCACAAGATGGGCGAGGTGCATGACGGCGCCGCGACCACAGACTGGATGGTGCAGGAGCAGGAGCGTGGTATTACCATCACTTCGGCTGCTATTACCGCCTTCTGGAAAGGTTCCGAGAAGCAGTACAAAGATGAGCATCGCTTCAACGTAATTGATACCCCCGGCCACGTTGACTTCACCATTGAAGTTGAGCGTTCGCTGCGTGTACTCGACGGCGCGGTCGTTGTGTTCTGCGGTACTTCGGGCGTTGAGCCTCAGTCGGAAACCGTATGGCGTCAGGCCAACAAATACGGCGTTCCACGTCTTGTTTACGTCAACAAGATGGACCGTGCCGGTGCTGACTTCCTGCGCGTTATCGGTCAGATCAAGCAGCGTCTGGGTCACACCCCGGTGCCGATCCAGCTGGCCATCGGTGCAGAAGACAACTTCCAGGGTCAGATCGATCTGATCAACATGCAGGCTGTCTACTGGAACGATGCCGACAAAGGTATGGTCCCTGTTCGCAAGGACATTCCAGCTGAATTGCTGGAAGAAGCCGAGAAGTGGCGCGGCAACATGGTTGAGGCTGCGGCCGAAGCCAACGAAGAGCTGATGAACAAATACCTCGAAGGTGAAGAACTCACCATCGAAGAAATTAAGGGCGCTCTGCGTCAGCGTACTATCGCTGGCGAAATCGTTCTGGCTGTTTGCGGTTCTTCCTTCAAGAACAAGGGTGTTCCCCTGGTTCTCGACGCCGTTATCGACTTCCTGCCTGCTCCTACCGACATTCCTGCTATCAAGGGTTCCAACCCAGATAACGAGGAAGAGGAAATGGAGCGTCATGCAAGTGATGACGAGCCGTTCGCGGCGCTGGCGTTCAAGATCGCTACCGACCCATTCGTGGGTACCTTGACCTTCGTCCGCGTTTACTCGGGCGTGTTGGCATCCGGCGACGGTGTGATTAACTCGGTTAAAGGTAAGAAAGAGCGCGTGGGTCGTATGGTGCAAATGCACGCAAACGCCCGCGAAGAGATCAAGGAGGTACGCGCTGGTGACATCGCGGCCTTGATCGGCATGAAGGACGTCACTACTGGTGAGACTCTGTGCAACGCTGACAAGCCAATCATCCTGGTTCGCATGGACTTCCCGGAGCCGGTTATCTCGGTTGCCGTAGAGCCTAAGACCAAGGACGACCAGGAAAAAATGGGTATCGCACTGGGCAAGCTTGCTCAGGAAGACCCGTCTTTCCGCGTCAAAACTGATGAAGAGACTGGTCAGACGATCATCTCCGGTATGGGCGAGTTGCACCTGGACATCCTGGTCGACCGCATGCGCCGCGAGTTCAACGTCGAAGCCAACATCGGTAAGCCTCAGGTTTCTTATCGTGAGCGCATCACGAAGAGCTGTGAAATCGAAGGCAAGTTCGTTCGTCAGTCCGGTGGTCGTGGTCAGTTCGGTCACTGCTGGGTCCGCTTTGCACCTGCTGACGAAGGTCAGGAAGGTCTGCAGTTCCTGAACGAAGTCGTAGGTGGTGTGATTCCGAAGGAATACATCCCGGCGATCCAGAAGGGTATCGAAGAGCAGATGAAGAACGGCGTCGTTGCCGGTTATCCGCTGATCGGCCTGAAGGCTACCGTGTTCGATGGTTCCTACCACGACGTCGACTCCAACGAGATGGCGTTCAAGGTGGCTGCTTCCATGGCGACCAAGCAACTGGCCCAGAAGGGTGGTGGTGAGTTGCTCGAGCCGATCATGGCGGTAGAAGTTGTTACCCCAGAAGACTACATGGGTGATGTGATGGGCGACCTTAACCGTCGTCGTGGCATGATCCTGGGTATGGAAGACACGATCTCCGGCAAGGTGATTCGTGCTGAAGTTCCGCTGGGTGAGATGTTCGGTTATGCGACCGACGTCCGTTCCATGTCTCAGGGTCGCGCAAGCTACTCCATGGAATTCAAAAAATACAATACGGCTCCGTCGCACATCGTCGAGTCGGTAACCAAAAAACAAGGCTGATTCAGCCCCTTTAAGCTAGGAGTTAATTGTCGTGGCTAAAGAAAAATTTGAACGTAACAAACCGCACGTCAACGTTGGCACTATCGGTCACGTTGACCACGGTAAAACCACTCTGACCGCTGCTCTGACCCGCGTCTGCTCCGAAGTATTCGGTTCGGCCAAGGTTGACTTCGACAAGATCGACAGCGCCCCAGAAGAAAAAGCTCGCGGTATCACCATCAACACCGCTCACGTTGAATACGATTCGTCCGTGCGTCACTACGCACACGTTGACTGCCCGGGTCACGCCGACTACGTAAAAAACATGATCACCGGTGCTGCGCAGATGGACGGCGCTATCCTGGTTTGCTCGGCCGCTGATGGTCCGATGCCGCAAACTCGTGAGCACATCCTGCTGTCCCGCCAGGTAGGCGTTCCGTACATCGTTGTCTTCCTGAACAAGGCTGACATGGTTGATGACGCTGAGCTGCTGGAACTGGTTGAAATGGAAGTGCGCGACCTGCTCAGCACTTACGATTTCCCAGGCGACGACACTCCGATCATCATCGGTTCCGCTCTGATGGCTCTGAACGGTCAAGACGACAACGAAATGGGCACCAGCGCTGTTAAGAAGCTGGTTGAAACTCTGGACAGCTACATCCCAGAGCCAGTTCGTGCAATCGACAAGCCGTTCCTGATGCCAATCGAAGACGTATTCTCGATCTCCGGTCGTGGCACCGTGGTAACTGGCCGTATCGAGCGCGGTATCGTCAAGATCCAGGAAGAAATCGAGATCGTTGGTCTGCGTGATACCACTAAGACCACCTGTACTGGTGTTGAAATGTTCCGCAAGCTGCTCGACGAAGGTCGTGCTGGCGAGAACTGCGGCGTTCTGCTGCGCGGCACCAAGCGTGACGACGTAGAGCGTGGCCAGGTTCTGGTCAAGCCAGGTTCGGTTAAGCCGCACACCACCTTCACTGCAGAAGTGTATGTGTTGAGCAAAGAAGAAGGCGGTCGTCACACTCCGTTCTTCAAGGGCTACCGTCCTCAGTTCTACTTCCGTACTACTGACGTAACTGGTAACTGCGAACTGCCGGAAGGCGTTGAGATGGTAATGCCAGGTGACAACATCCAGATGACTGTCACTCTGATCAAGACCATCGCAATGGAAGAAGGTCTGCGTTTCGCTATTCGTGAAGGCGGTCGTACCGTCGGCGCTGGCGTCGTAGCCAAAATCATCGCGTAAGTGATGGTTTGAGAAAAAGCCCCCGCTTGCGGGGGCTTTTTTATTGGGTTGACACCTGCTAGGGGCGTCTATAGAATCACGCCTCCTTTTAACGGGCGTATTGCGTCCGTTGGGAATAGCAGCTTGGAATCTGAGGTCAAAATGCAAAACCAACAAATCCGTATTCGGTTGAAGGCTTTTGACCATCGCCTGATCGATCAATCAACCCAGGAAATCGTGGAAACCGCGAAACGTACTGGTGCTCAGGTGCGTGGTCCTATTCCTCTGCCTACCCGCAAAGAGCGGTTCACCGTACTGACCTCGCCACACGTCAACAAAGACGCGCGTGATCAGTTCGAGATCCGTACTCATAAGCGTGTTCTGGACATCGTCCAGCCAACGGATAAAACCGTTGACGCGCTGATGAAGCTTGATCTTGCGGCTGGTGTGGAAGTGCAGATCAGCCTCGGCTAAGACCGCTTTAGGTTTTAGTCGTGTAACGCTCTGAAATGGGCGGCCATAGCGGGTGAAAGCCCCGTACACTCATGAGGTTACAACATGACTATTGGTGTAGTCGGTCGAAAGGCGGGTATGACCCGTATTTTCACCGAAGAAGGTGTCTCCATTCCGGTTACGGTCATTGAGATCGAGCCGAATCGCGTCACTCAGTTCAAAACTGAAGAGTCCGATGGCTATCGTGCAGTGCAAGTCACTGTCGGCGAGCGTCGTGCTTCACGTGTCAGCAAGGCGCAAGCCGGTCACTTCGCTAAGGCGAATGTCGCGGCAGGTCGTACTGTTATGGAATTCCGTCTTGAAGAAGGCGAGTACCAGGCAGGTGATCTGATCAACGCTGAAATATTCCAAGCTGGTCAACTGGTGGATGTCACCGGTCAGTCCAAAGGTAAAGGCTTTGCCGGTACCATCAAGCGTTGGAACTTCCGCGGCCAAGACAACACTCACGGTAACTCCGTGTCCCACCGTGTTCCGGGTTCCATTGGCCAGTGCCAGACTCCGGGTCGCGTATTCAAGGGCAAAAAAATGTCCGGTCATATGGGCGCTGAGCGCGTGACCGTGCAGTCCCTGGAAGTAGTGCGGGTTGACGCTGAACGCAATCTGTTGCTGGTCAAGGGTGCTGTTCCTGGCGCTACTGGCGGCAACCTGGTTGTACGTCCAGCGGCCAAGGCTCGCGGTTAAGGGGAAGCTGACATGCAATTAAATGTAAATGGCGCTCAAGCAATCGAAGTGTCCGAAGCCACTTTTGGCGGCGCATACAACGAGACCCTGGTTCACCAAGCAGTTGTGGCCTACATGGCCGGCGGCCGTCAGGGCAGCAAGCAGCAGAAGACTCGTTCCGACGTATCCGGTGGCGGTAAGCGCCCTTGGCGTCAGAAGGGTACTGGCCGTGCTCGTGCAGGTACCACTCGTGGTCCGATCTGGCGTGGCGGTGGTGTGACCTTCGCGGCTCGTCCGCAGAATCACGATCAAAAGCTGAACAAGAAAATGTATCGCGCTGCATTGCGTTCGATTCTTGCCGAGCTGGTTCGTACTGATCGTTTGATCGTCGTCGAAGACTTCAGCGTTGAAGCTCCGAAGACTAAAGAACTGTTGGGCAAGTTGAATGGCATGGGTCTGACCGATGTGCTGATCGTGTCCGATGCTATTGATGAGAATCTGTACCTGGCTGCTCGCAACCTGCCACACGTTGATGTCCGTGACGTGCAAGGTTCCGATCCAGTTAGTCTGATCGCGTATGAAAAGGTGCTGGTCACCGTTTCTGCCGTGAAGAAATTCGAGGAGCTGCTGGGATGAACCAGGAACGCGTATTTAAAGTGCTGCTTGGCCCGCACATCTCCGAGAAGGCCACGGTTCTCGCTGACAAGAAAAGTCAGTTCGTTTTCAAGGTTGCAACCGATGCAACCAAGCTGGAAATCAAGAAGGCCGTCGAAAGCCTGTTCAACGTGAATGTTGCTGCTGTTAATACCGTGAATGTTCTCGGTAAGACCAAGCGCAATGCTCGCGGTTTGGGCAAGCGTAACGACTGGAAGAAAGCGATCATTTCGCTTCAGCCAGGCCAAGATCTCGATTTCGCCAGCAGTGCTGAGTAAGGAAGGGGTGCATCATGGCAATCGTTAAATGCAAACCGACTTCCCCTGGCCGCCGTTTTGTGGTCAAGGTGGTCAATCAGGAGCTGCATAAAGGCGCTCCTTACGCTCCGCTGCTTGAGAAGAAGTCGAAGACTGGCGGTCGTAACAACAATGGTCGTATCACCACCCGTCATATCGGTGGTGGCCACAAGCAGCATTACCGTCTGGTCGATTTCCGTCGCAACGACAAAGATGGCATTCCAGCCACTGTTGAGCGTATTGAATACGATCCGAACCGTACCGCACACATCGCTCTGCTGATGTATGCAGACGGCGAGCGCCGCTACATCATCGCCCCTAAAGGCGTGAGTGCTGGCGATCAGCTGGTAGCTGGCATCATGGCTCCGATCAAGCCGGGCAACAGTCTGCAACTGCGCAACATTCCAGTTGGTAGCACTGTTCACGGTATCGAACTGAAGCCGGGTAAAGGTGCTCAGATCGCTCGTTCCGCTGGTGCTTCGGCTCAGCTGATTGCGCGTGAAGGTGTCTACGTGACCCTGCGTCTGCGTTCCGGTGAGATGCGTAAAGTACTGGCTGAGTGCCGTGCGACCCTGGGCGAAGTCTCGAACTCCGAGCACAGCCTGCGTTCGCTGGGTAAAGCTGGTGCCAAACGCTGGCGTGGCGTTCGCCCAACCGTTCGTGGTGTTGCCATGAACCCGGTTGACCACCCACATGGTGGTGGTGAAGGTCGTACCTCTGGTGGTCGTCATCCGGTGTCTCCATGGGGCTTCCCGACGAAGGGCGCGAAGACTCGTGGTAACAAACGCACCGACAACATGATCGTCCGTCGTCGCAAGTAAATAGAGGGATACGACAGTGCCACGTTCTCTGAAAAAAGGTCCTTTTATTGATCTTCACCTACTGAAGAAGATCGAAGTGGCGGTGGAAAAGAACGATCGCAAGCCGGTGAAAACCTGGTCGCGCCGTTCGATGATCCTGCCACAAATGGTCGGTCTGACCATCGCTGTACATAACGGTCGTCAACATGTCCCAGTTCTCGTGAACGAAGACATGGTCGGTCACAAACTGGGCGAATTTGCCGGCACTCGTACCTATCGTGGGCACGTGGCTGACAAGAAAGCCAAGCGTTAAGGGGTTAGGAAATGGAAGTAGCCGCTAAGTTGTCGGGCGCTCGCATCTCCGCCCAAAAAGCCCGCTTGGTCGCCGACCAGATTCGTGGGAAGAAGGTGGGCGAAGCGCTCAACCTCCTGGCTTTCAGCAGTAAGAAAGCCGCCGAGATCATCAAGAAAGTGCTGGAGTCGGCTGTAGCCAACGCCGAGCACAACGAAGGCGCAGACGTTGATGACTTGAAGGTCAGCACCGTTTTCGTCAACGAAGGGCGTTCGCTGAAGCGCATCATGCCGCGTGCCAAAGGCCGCGCTGATCGCATCGTCAAGCGGTCTTGCCATATCACTGTCAAGGTTGCGGACAAGTAACGGAGTCGATCAGATGGGTCAGAAAGTACATCCCATTGGCATTCGCCTGGGAATCGTCAAGGAGCACACCTCCGTCTGGTACGCCAGCGGTCGGACTTATGCGGACTATTTGTTCGCTGATCTGAAGGTGCGTGAGTATCTCCAAGACAAACTAAAAAGCGCGTCCGTAAGCCGTATCGACATTGCTCGCCCGGCTCAAACTGCACGTATCACCATCCACACCGCTCGTCCCGGTATCGTTATCGGTAAGAAAGGTGAAGATGTTGAGAAGCTGCGTCAGGACCTGACCAAGCAAATGGGTGTGCCTGTGCACATCAATATCGAAGAGATCCGCAAGCCGGAGCTCGACGGTATGCTGGTTGCGCAGAGCGTAGCTCAGCAGCTGGAGCGTCGTGTGATGTTCCGTCGCGCTATGAAACGCGCTGTACAGAACGCCATGCGTATTGGTGCCAAGGGCATCAAAATCCAAGTGAGCGGTCGTCTCGGCGGTGCTGAAATTGCACGTACCGAATGGTATCGCGAAGGTCGTGTGCCGTTGCACACCCTGCGTGCCGATATCGACTATGCCACGTACGAAGCGCACACCACTTACGGTGTGATCGGTGTCAAGGTTTGGATCTTCAAAGGCGAAGTGATTGGTGGCCTTAAAGAAGAACTGAAACCCCAAGCGCCTGCGCCTCGTAAAAAAGCTGCTAAGTAAGGAGTACGCAAAATGTTGCAACCAAAGCGTACGAAGTTCCGTAAGCAGATGACCGGCCACAACCGTGGTCTGGCTCAGCGCGGTAGCAAAGTCAGCTTCGGCGAATTTGCTCTGAAGTCTGTTGCCCGCGGTCGTCTCACCGCCCGTCAGATTGAGTCCGCTCGTCGTGCTCTGACTCGTCACGTTAAGCGTGGCGGGAAAATCTGGATTCGCGTTTTCCCGGACAAGCCGATCTCCAAGAAGCCTCTTGAAGTGCGGATGGGTAAAGGGAAGGGTAGCGTTGAATATTGGGTAGCCCAGATCCAGCCAGGCAAGGTCCTGTATGAGATCGAAGGCGTTTCCGAAGAGTTGGCGCGTGAGGCTTTCGCCCTGGCTGCTGCAAAGCTGCCACTCGCCACCACTTTTGTTAAGCGGACGGTGATGTGATGAAGGCGAATGAACTTCGTGAAAAATCAGCACAGCAGCTGAACGAGCAACTGCTCGGCCTGCTGCGCGACCAGTTCAATCTGCGTATGCAGAAAGCAACTGGCCAGTTGGGGCAGTCTCACCTGCTCTCGCAAGTTAAACGCGACATCGCTCGTGTGAAAACTGTGCTCAACCAGCAGGCAGGTAAGTGATCATGGCTGAAGCCGAAAAAACAGTCCGTACGCTGACCGGCCGTGTCGTCAGCGACAAGATGGACAAGACCATCACCGTATTGATCGAGCGTCGCGTTAAGCACCCGATCTACGGCAAATATGTCAAGCGTTCGACCAAGCTGCACGCACACGACGAAACCAACCAGAGCAAGATCGGTGACAAAGTTTCCATTCGCGAAACTCGTCCCGTTGCCAAGACTAAGTCTTGGGCGCTGGTTGAGATCCTCGAACGCGCAGTGGACGTCTAAGGGCTAAGGGTCGGAGAAATTATATGATTCAGACTCAATCCATGCTCGACGTCGCTGACAACAGCGGTGCTCGTCGCGTTATGTGTATCAAGGTGCTGGGCGGTTCGCACCGCCGTTATGCTGGCATCGGCGACATCATCAAAGTCACCGTTAAGGAAGCAATTCCGCGCGGTAAAGTGAAGAAAGGCCAAGTGATGACTGCTGTTGTAGTCCGCACTCGTCACGGCGTTCGTCGCCCTGATGGCTCGATCATTCGCTTTGATGGCAACGCTGCTGTTCTGCTGAACAACAAGCAAGAGCCAATTGGCACTCGTATTTTTGGGCCAGTGACTCGTGAGCTTCGTACTGAGAAGTTCATGAAGATCGTCTCGCTCGCCCCTGAAGTGCTCTAAGGAGATCCGACATGCAAAAGATTCGTCGTGACGACGAGATCATCGTGATCGCCGGTAAAGACAAAGGTAAGCGTGGCAAGGTGCTCAAGGTTCTCGCTGACGACCGTTTGGTCGTTGGTGGGATCAACCTGGTGAAGCGCCATACCAAGCCGAACCCGATGTCGGGCGTTCAGGGCGGTATCGTCGAGAAAGAAGCGCCATTGCACGCTTCTAACGTGGCCATCTTCAATGGCGAAACCAACAAGGCTGACCGCGTTGGTTTCAAAGTAGAAGAAGGTAAAAAAATTCGTGTCTTCAAGTCGACCCAAAAAGCGGTTGATGCTTGAACACTGCTAGGTAGAAGACCATGGCACGACTAAAAGAGATTTATCGGAAAGAAATCGCTCCTAAGCTTAAGGAAGAACTTAAGCTTGCCAACGTGATGGAAGTTCCGCGTATCACCAAGATCACCCTTAACATGGGCCTGGGCGAAGCAATCGGTGACAAGAAAATCATCGAGCACGCTGTTGCCGACCTGGAAAAGATTACCGGTCAGAAAGTCGTTGTGACTCATGCCCGTAAGTCGATTGCAGGCTTCAAGGTTCGTGAGGGCTGGCCGATCGGCGTTAAAGTAACTCTGCGCCGTGAGCGTATGTACGAGTTCCTGGATCGTCTGCTGTCCATCTCCCTGCCGCGCGTGCGTGACTTCCGCGGCCTGAATGCCAAGTCCTTCGATGGTCGTGGCAACTACAGCATGGGCGTGAAAGAGCAGATCATCTTCCCGGAAATCGACTACGACAAGATCGATGCTCTGCGTGGTCTGGACATTACCCTGACCACCACTGCCCGCACGGATGATGAAGGTCGCGCCTTGCTGCGTGCTTTCAAATTCCCGTTCCGCAACTGATTGGAGTTGGATCATGGCCAAAACCAGCATGAAAAACCGCGAGCTGAAGCGTCAGCAAACGGTAGCCAAGTACGCTAAGAAGCGTGCCGAGCTGAAAGCTACCATCGCCGATCTGAACGCCAGTCCAGAAGCGCGTTGGGCAGCACAAGTAGCGCTGCAGAAGCAGCCGCGTGACGCCAGCGCTTCGCGCCTGCGTAATCGCTGCCGCATTACCGGTCGTCCGCACGGCGTTTATCGCAAGTTCGGTCTGTCGCGTATCAAGCTGCGTGAAGCTGCAATGCGTGGTGATGTACCAGGTCTGGTTAAAGCCAGCTGGTAAAAAACAAAGCCGGCCTAGTGCCGGCTTTGTCTTATCTGTGAATCAGGCCCCTTTGGGGCTTGATTCATTTTTGATCAGTCTCTAGAATGCTCGGCTCGCCTGAGCCTGGGTTCAATTTTTCTCAGAATTCTCAGCGACTGTAGCCGCAAGGCTAATTCTTTTTGTATCAGGAGCGTCTAGCCCATGAGTATGCAGGACCCGTTAGCGGACATGCTAACTCGTATCCGTAATGCCCAGATGGCTGAAAAGTCCGTCGTAAGCATGCCGTCTTCCACGTTGAAGGTGGCTGTAGCCAAAGTTTTGAAAGACGAAGGTTATATTGCGGGTTATCAGATCAGCGGTGAAGTTAAGCCGCAGCTGTCCATCGAGCTGAAATACTTCGAAGGCCGTCCGGTTATCGAAGAAGTTAAGCGCGTTAGCCGTCCAGGCCTTCGCCAATACAAATCCGTCGATGATCTGCCGAAAGTTCGTGGCGGTCTCGGTGTATCCATCGTCTCCACCAACAAGGGTGTGATGACGGACCGCGCTGCGCGCGCTGCCGGTGTCGGCGGCGAAGTGCTTTGCACAGTGTTCTAAGGGGGGATAAGCATGTCTCGCGTTGCTAAGAACCCCGTAAAGCTGCCCGCTGGTGTTGAGATCAAACTCGCCGGCCAACAGCTTTCGGTAAAGGGTGCCAAGGGCACTCTCGAACTGAACGTTCACTCGTCCGTTGAAGTTCTGCAAGAAGCCGGTGAGCTGCGTTTCGCTGCTCGCAATGGCGATCAGCAGACTCGTGCAATGGCCGGTACCACTCGCGCCCTGGTCAACAATATGGTGATCGGTGTTAGCGCTGGCTTCGAGCGTAAGCTGCAGCTGGTTGGTGTTGGTTACAAAGCGCAAGCCAAAGGTCAGGTGCTGAACCTCGCTCTCGGCTTCTCCCATCCGATCGACTATGAGTTGCCGGACGGTGTAGTTGCTGAAACCCCGAACCAGACTGAGATCCTGATCAAGGGTGTCGACAAACAACTGGTTGGTCAGGTCGCTGCGGAGATTCGTGACTTCCGTCGTCCTGAACCTTATAAGGGCAAAGGTGTTCGTTACGCTGACGAAGTCGTCCGCCGTAAAGAAGCCAAGAAGAAGTAGGGCATAGCAAATGACCGACAAAAAAGTTACTCGACTGCGTCGCGCTCGCAAAGCACGCCTGAAAATGCACGAGCTCGAAGCCGTGCGTCTCTGCGTGTATCGCTCTTCGCAGCACATCTATGCCCAGGTCATTTCGGCCGACGGCAGCAAGGTTCTGGCCAGCGCCTCTACCTTGGACAAAGCACTGCGTGACGGCGCCACTGGCAACGTCGACGCGGCCAAGAAAGTTGGCGAGCTGGTTGCCGAGCGTGCGAAAGCCGCTGGTGTAACTCAGGTTGCATTCGACCGTTCTGGCTTCAAGTACCACGGCCGCGTCAAGGCGCTGGCTGATGCTGCTCGTGAAGGCGGGCTGGAGTTCTAAGTTATGGCAAATAACGACCAAAAGCGCGACGAAGGCTATATCGAGAAGCTGGTACAGGTTAACCGCGTTGCCAAGACCGTTAAGGGTGGCCGTATCTTCACTTTCACCGCGTTGACCGTGGTTGGTGATGGTAAGGGTCGCGTCGGTTTCGGCCGTGGCAAATCCCGTGAAGTGCCTGCTGCCATCCAGAAAGCGATGGAAGCTGCTCGTCGCAACATGATCCAGGTTGATCTGAACGGCACCACTCTGCAGTACGCAATGAAGTCTGCTCATGGCGCCTCCAAGGTGTACATGCAGCCTGCTTCTGAAGGTACCGGCATCATCGCCGGCGGCGCTATGCGTGCCGTTCTGGAAGTGGCTGGCGTGCAGAACGTTCTGGCTAAGTGCTACGGCTCGACTAACCCAGTGAACGTGGTGTACGCCACTTTCAAAGGTTTGAAAGCTATGCAGTCGCCAGGTTCTGTTGCGGCTAAGCGTGGCAAGAGCGTCGAGGAGATTCTCTAATCATGGCTAATACCGTAAAAGTCACGCTGATCAAAAGCATGACCGGCCGCATCCCTAACCATAAGCTCTGCGTTAAGGGTCTGGGTCTGCGTCGCATCGGTCACACCGTAGAAGTGCTGGATACTCCCGAGAATCGCGGGATGATCAACAAGGCTTACTACATGCTGCGAGTCGAGGGTTAATACATGTACCTGAACGATTTGAGTCCTGCGCCGGGTTCCCGTCGCGAGAAGCACCGTCCGGGCCGTGGTATCGGTAGCGGTTTGGGTAAGACTGGTGGCCGCGGCCACAAAGGTCAAACCTCCCGCTCCGGTGGCACCATTGCTCCGGGTTTCGAAGGCGGCCAGCAGCCTCTGCACCGCCGTCTGCCTAAGTTCGGTTTCGTTTCTTTGAAGGCTATGGATCGCGCACAAGTGCGTACTTCCGAGCTGAATAAAATCGAAGGCGGCATTGTTACTCTGCAGTCGCTGAAGGATGCCAACCTGATCAACCAAAACGTACAGCGTGTGAAAGTCATGCTGTCCGGTGAAGTTACTCAGGCAGTCACCCTTAAAGGTATCGCCGTCACCAAAGGTGCGCGCGCGGCTATCGAAGCAGCTGGCGGTAAGTTCGAGGAATAAATGGCTAAGCAAGGTGCTCTCTCAGCGCTCAGCAATGGCGGGTTGTCCGAACTCTGGGCTCGTTTGCGCTTTCTGTTCATGGCGATCATCGTCTATCGGATAGGTGCACACATCCCAGTTCCAGGTATCAATCCGGACCGGCTAGCGGACCTGTTTCGACAGAATGAGGGGACCATTCTTAGCTTGTTCAACATGTTTTCCGGCGGCGCGCTGGAGCGCATGAGCATTTTTGCACTGGGGATCATGCCGTACATTTCGGCGTCGATCATCATGCAGCTCATGACCGCTGTTAGCCCGCAGCTGGAGCAGTTGAAGAAGGAAGGTGAAGCTGGCCGTCGCAAGATTAGCCAGTACACCCGCTACGGCACCCTCGTTCTGGCTATTGTCCAAGCAGTCGGCATGTCCGTCGGCCTGGCCAGTCAGGGCGTAGCGTTTACAGTCGATTTCGGCTTCCACTTCGTTGCGGTCACCACTTTTGTGGCGGGTGCGATGTTTATGATGTGGCTGGGCGAGCAAATCACTGAGCGTGGTGTTGGCAACGGTATTTCGATGCTGATTTTTGCAGGCATCGTGGCCGGTCTGCCGTCGGCGATTGGGCAGTCTTTCGAGTCTGCTCGTCAGGGTGATATCAATATCTTTGCTCTGATTGCCATCGGTTTGCTGGCAGTAGCGATTATCGGTTTCGTGGTGTTCATTGAGCGTGGTCAGCGTCGCATTGCGGTGCACTACGCCAAGCGTCAGCAGGGCCGTAAGGTCTTCGCTGCGCAGACTAGCCACTTGCCGTTGAAGGTGAACATGGCGGGGGTTATCCCAGCTATTTTCGCCAGCAGCCTTCTGTTATTCCCGGCTTCGCTGGGTGCCTGGTTTGGTCAGTCTGAAGGTATGGGCTGGCTGCAGGATATTTCACAGGCTATCGCTCCTGGTCAGCCGTTGAACATTTTGCTGTTTAGTGCAGGGATCGTTTTCTTCTGCTTCTTCTATACAGCGTTGATGTTCAACCCGAAAGACGTAGCGGAGAACCTGAAGAAGTCCGGTGCCTTTATTCCGGGTATCCGTCCCGGTGAGCAATCGGCGCGCTATATCGATGGCGTGTTGACTCGCTTGACCATGTTCGGTGCTCTGTACATGACGGCCGTATGCTTGTTGCCCCAGTTCCTGGTGGTGGCTGCCAACGTACCGTTCTATCTTGGCGGGACCTCGTTGCTGATCGTGGTCGTGGTTGTTATGGACTTTATGTCGCAAGTACAATCGCACCTCGTTTCGCACCAGTACGAATCCCTGATGAAGAAAGCCAACCTGAAGGGCTACGGCAGCGGCATGCTGCGCTGAAGTCCATAAGGTTCGAGGAGTTGGTGATGAAAGTTCGTGCATCGGTGAAAAAGCTGTGCCGTAACTGCAAGATTATCCGTCGCGAAGGTGTTGTTCGCGTCATTTGCAGCGCGGAGCCGCGTCACAAACAGCGCCAAGGCTGAGTGTGAGTGAAGTTACAAGCCCGGCAGCTAGTGCGCTGCCGGGTTGATTATTTGTTTCTACAGCGCTAATATCTCGCGCCCTATTTCTTGGCTTCCGGGGCGTAGGTAGCTGTCAATTGGAGTTCCACTGAATGGCCCGTATTGCAGGCGTTAACATTCCGGATAACAAGCACACTGTTATCTCGTTGACCTACATCTATGGTGTTGGTCGTACTACTGCACAGAAAGTCTGTGCTGCCGCCGGCGTTAATCCGGCTGCAAAGATCAAAGATCTCTCTGACGAGCAGATCGAGCAGCTGCGTGGCGAAGTAGCCAAGGTGAATACCGAAGGCGACCTGCGTCGTGAAGTGAACATGAAAATTAAGCGCTTGATGGACCTGGGTTGCTACCGCGGCCTGCGTCATCGTCGTGGTCTGCCGGCTCGCGGTCAGCGTACCAAGACCAACGCGCGTACCCGTAAGGGCCCGCGTAAGCCGATCCGCAAGTAATCGCATTCGCGCATCGACAGGAATCTAGTCATGGCAAAACCTGCTGCTCGTACTCGTAAGAAAGTCAAAAAGACGGTGGTTGATGGCATCGCCCACATCCACGCTTCTTTCAACAACACAATCGTGACCATTACTGACCGTCAGGGCAATGCTCTGTCTTGGGCTACCTCTGGTGGTTCGGGTTTCCGCGGTTCGCGTAAAAGCACCCCGTTCGCTGCCCAGGTGGCTGCTGAGCGTGCTGGTCAAGCTGCGCTGGAATACGGTCTGAAGAACCTCGACGTTAACGTCAAGGGCCCAGGTCCGGGTCGTGAGTCCGCTGTCCGTGCTTTGAACGGCTGTGGCTATAAGATCGCCAGCATCACCGATGTGACGCCAATCCCGCATAACGGGTGCCGTCCTTCGAAGAAGCGTCGCGTGTAATCAGGAGACAGTGAGAAATGGCTCGTTACATTGGTCCCAAATGCAAACTGTCTCGTCGTGAAGGCACAGATCTTTTCCTGAAAAGCGGCGTACGCGCTCTGGAATCGAAGTGCAACATCGAAGCAGCCCCAGGTATTCACGGTCAGCGCCGTGGCCGTCAGTCCGACTACGGCACCCAGCTGCGTGAGAAGCAAAAAGTTCGTCGTATCTACGGTGTGCTTGAGCGTCAATTCAGCGGTTATTACAAAGAAGCTGCCGGCAAGAAAGGCGCTACTGGTGAGAACCTGCTGCAACTGCTTGAGTGCCGTCTGGATAACGTGGTTTACCGCATGGGCTACGGCGCAACTCGCGCTGAATCCCGTCAGCTGGTATCGCACAAGGCGATCAGCGTAAACGGTAAAACTGTCAACGTACCGTCCTACCAGGTTAAAGCTGGTGACGTTGTTGCAGTTCGCGAGAAATCGAAGAATCAGCTGCGCATTGTTCAAGCTCTTGAGCTGTGTGCCCAGCGTGGCCGCGTTGAATGGGTAGAAGTAGACACTGAGAAGAAGTCTGGCGTGTTCAAAAACGTCCCGGCGCGCAGTGATCTCTCCGCTGACATCAACGAAAGCCTGATTGTCGAGCTCTACTCCAAGTAAGGGCTAGAAAATAGGTGCATCCATGCAGATTTCGGTAAATGAGTTCCTGACCCCCCGTCACATTGATGTGCAGGTGGTCAGTTCGACCCGCGCCAAGATCACTCTCGAGCCTCTCGAGCGTGGTTTTGGCCATACGCTGGGCAACGCGCTGCGTCGCATCCTGTTGTCCTCCATGCCTGGCTGTGCAGTAGTCGAGGCCGAGATTGACGGTGTACTCCATGAGTACAGCGCCATCGAAGGTGTTCAGGAAGACGTCATTGAAATCCTGCTCAACCTGAAAGGTCTGGCTGTCAAACTGCACGGTCGTGACGAAGTGACGTTGACTCTGGCGAAGAAGGGCTCGGGCGTAGTTACCGCTGCCGATATTCAGCTGGATCACGATGTCGAAATCGTCAATGGCGACCACGTAATCGCCAACCTGGCTTCCACTGGCGCGCTGAACATGAAGCTCACCATAGCTCGTGGTCGCGGCTATGAGCCGGCTGATGCTCGTCAGAGCGATGAAGATGAAAGCCGCAGCATTGGTCGCTTGCAGCTGGATGCTTCGTTCAGCCCGGTACGCCGTGTGTCGTACGTGGTGGAAAACGCTCGTGTTGAGCAGCGTACTAACCTGGACAAACTGGTTATTGACCTGGAGACCAACGGTACTCTGGACCCTGAAGAGGCTATCCGCCGCGCTGCAACCATTCTGCAACAGCAGTTGGCTGCGTTCGTCGACCTCAAAGGTGACAGTGAGCCTGTTGTTATCGAGCAGGAAGATGAGATCGATCCGATCCTCCTCCGTCCGGTTGATGACCTGGAACTGACTGTACGTTCGGCTAACTGCCTCAAAGCAGAGAACATTTACTACATCGGCGATCTGATTCAGCGAACCGAAGTAGAACTGTTGAAAACGCCGAACCTGGGCAAGAAATCCTTGACTGAAATCAAGGATGTTCTGGCTTCTCGCGGTCTGTCCCTCGGTATGCGCCTCGACAACTGGCCGCCGGCAAGTCTGAAGAAAGACGATAAGGCGACTGCCTGATCGTCATCATCACCGAACGTGAGTTTGGTAAGGAATTGAACCATGCGTCATCGTAAAAGTGGCCGTCACCTCAGCCGCACCAGCGCACACCGCAAGGCCATGTTCCAGAACATGGCGGTATCGCTGTTCGAGCATGAGCTGATCAAAACTACTCTGCCGAAAGCCAAAGAGCTGCGTCGCGTTGCCGAGCCGCTGATTACTCTGGCTAAAGAAGACAGCGTTGCCAATCGTCGTCTGGCTTTCGATCGTACTCGTTCGAAAGCCATCGTCGGCAAGCTGTTCAACGACCTGGGCAAGCGCTACGCCACCCGTCAGGGCGGTTACCTGCGTATCCTCAAGTGCGGTTTCCGCACTGGCGACAATGCTCCAATGGCTTATGTTGAACTGGTTGACCGTCCGGTCGCTGGTGCAGCTGTAGACGCTGAGTAAGTCGTAGGTTGTTCGAAAAACCGGGCCTTGGCCCGGTTTTTTTATGGCTGGAAAATGCCCCGCAGTAGCATGTTCATCTGGGTCGCATGCGCTGTGCTTGACCCGTTAGCGTTCGGCGGCCAGCATTAGCCTATGTTTGTGGCGTCCTAAGGAAAATATCCATGAAAGGCCATATTGAAGTTATCGATTACCTGAAGATGCTGCTCAAGGGTGAGCTGGCGGCCCGGGATCAGTACTTCGTGCATTCGCGCCTCTATGAGGATTGGGGGTTCAGCAAGTTGTATGAGCGGATCAACCATGAAATGGAAGAGGAGACTCAGCACGCCGATGCCATCCTCAAACGCATTCTGTTTCTCGAGGGCACGCCGGACATGGTTCCGGACAGCTTCCGCTTCGGGCAGAGCGTTCCGGAGATGCTCAAGCTGGACCTCGCCCTTGAGTACCATGTGCGTGCGGCGCTGAGCAAAGGCATCGCCCTGTGCGAGCAGCATCAGGATTACCAAACCCGCGATATTCTTTTGGTTCAGCTCAAAGATACCGAAGAGGATCACGCCTATTGGCTGGAGGTTCAGCTAGGGTTGATCGACCGAGTTGGCCTGGAGAATTACCTGCAGACGCAGATGTAAAAATTTCTGCAGCCAATAAAAAGCCCCGCATGTGCGGGGCTTTTTGTTGTGCGCGGGCTTAGTCGCGATCACGCTCCAGCAGCGGTTTGAGGAAGTAGCCAGTGTGCGACTGCGGCATCTCAGCGACTTCTTCGGGCGTGCCGACGGCGATGATCTGGCCGCCTTTTGAGCCACCCTCCGGGCCGAGATCTACCAGCCAGTCGGCGGTCTTGATCACGTCCAGGTTGTGCTCAATCACCACCACGGTATTGCCGTGGTCGCGCAGGCGGTGCAGCACGTCAAGCAGTTGTTGGATATCGGCAAAGTGCAGGCCAGTGGTCGGCTCATCAAGGATGTACAGGGTCTTGCCGGTGTCGCGCTTGCTCAGCTCACGGCTTAGCTTGACCCGCTGCGCCTCGCCGCCGGACAGCGTCGTCGCGCTCTGCCCCAGCTTGATGTAGGACAGGCCGACATCCATCAGCGTCTGCAGCTTGCGCGCCAGGGCCGGTACGGCATCGAAGAACACACGCGCTTCCTCGATGGTCATATCCAGCACTTCGGTGATGCTCTTGCCCTTGTACTTCACTTCCAGGGTTTCGCGGTTGTAGCGCTTGCTCTTACACACGTCGCAGGGTACGTAGATGTCCGGCAGGAAATGCATTTCCACTTTGATCAGGCCGTCGCCCTGGCAGGCTTCGCAGCGCCCACCTTTGACGTTGAAGCTGAAGCGTCCCGGCCCGTAACCGCGCGAGCGCGACTCCGGCACGCCGGCGAACAGCTCGCGGATCGGGGTAAACAGCCCGGTGTAGGTCGCCGGGTTGGAGCGTGGCGTACGGCCGATCGGGCTTTGGTCGATATCCACCACCTTATCCAAGTGCTGCAGGCCGTCGATGCTGTCGTGGGCGGCGGCTTCCAGGGTGGTGGCGCCGTTCAGTGCGGTGGCGCTGAGTGGGAACAGAGTGTTGTTGATCAGCGTCGATTTGCCCGAGCCGGACACGCCGGTGACGCAGGTGAGCAGTCCAATCGGAATCTCCAGGTCGACATTGCGCAGGTTGTTGCCGCGCGCGCCTTTGATCTTCAGCGAGAGCTTCTTGTCCCGTGGTGTGCGCTTGGCCGGTACTTTGATCTTCACGCGTCCGGACAGGTATTTGCCGGTCAGCGAGTCCGGATGGGCCATGACTTCAGCTGCGGTGCCCTGAGCTACGATCTGCCCGCCGTGCACGCCGGCACCTGGACCGATATCCACCACGTAGTCGGCCATGCGAATGGCGTCTTCGTCGTGCTCGACCACAATCACCGTGTTACCGATATCGCGCAGGTGGCGCAGGGTGCCGAGCAGGCGCTCGTTGTCGCGTTGATGCAGGCCGATGCTCGGCTCGTCGAGGATGTACATAACGCCCACTAGGCCAGCGCCGATCTGGCTGGCCAGACGAATACGCTGCGCTTCACCGCCGGACAGGGTGTCGGCGCTGCGGTCCAGGGTCAGGTAGTCGAGGCCGACGTTGACCAGAAACTGCAGGCGCTCGCGGATTTCCTTGAGGATCTTCTCGGCGATCTCGCCACGCCGTCCCGGCAGACTGAGGCTGCCGAAATACTCGGTGGCGTCGCCGATCGGCATGCCGCTGACAGCCGGCAGGGTTTTCTCGCCGACCCACACATGCCGCGCCTCACGGCGCAGGCGGGTGCCGCGGCAATCCTGGCAGGCCTGGGTGCTGAGAAACTTGGCCAGCTCCTCGCGCACGCTGGTGGATTCGGTTTCGCGGTAACGCCGCTCCAGGTTCGGCACGATGCCTTCGAATGGGTGCGAGCGTTTGACGATATCGCCACGGTCGTTGAGGTACTTGAAGTCGACGTTCTGCGTGCCGCTGCCGAACAGGATGCACTTCTGGTGTTCGGCGCTGAGCTCATCGAAGGGCACTTCCAGGCTGAAGCCGTAATGCGCAGCGAGGGAGCCGAGCATCTGGAAGTAATAGACGTTGCGCCGGTCCCAGCCGCGGATCGCGCCCTCAGCCAGGGTCAGCTCGCCATTGACCAGGCGCTTGGTGTCGAAGAATTGCTTAACGCCCAGGCCGTCGCAGGTCGGGCAGGCGCCGGCCGGGTTGTTGAAGGAGAACAGCTTGGGTTCCAGCTCGCTGATCGAGTGGCCGCACACCGGGCAGGCGAAGCGCGCGGAGAAGATGATCTCTTCGCCTTCTTCACCCTCCATGGGGGCAATCAGCGCCAGGCCATCGGCCAGCTTCAGGGCCGTTTCGAAGGATTCGGCCAGGCGCTGCTGCAGGTCGCCGCGCGCCTTGAAGCGGTCAACCACGGCATCGATGCTGTGCTTCTTCTGCTTGTCGAGTTTCGGCAGTTCGTCCAGCTCGTAAATCTTGCCGTTGACCCGCACGCGGACGAAACCCTGGGCGCGCAGCTCATCAAAGACTGCCAGGTGTTCGCCTTTGCGTTCGCGAATCACCGGGGCCAGCAGCATCAGCTTGCTGCCTTCGGGCAGGGCCAGCACCTGGTCGACCATCTGGCTGACGGTCTGCGCTTCCAGTGGCAGATCATGGTCCGGGCAGCGCGGAATACCGGCGCGGGCGTAGAGCAGGCGCAGGTAGTCGTAGATCTCGGTGATGGTGCCCACGGTCGAGCGTGGGTTGTGCGAGGTGGATTTCTGCTCGATGGAGATCGCCGGCGACAGGCCTTCGATGGTGTCGACATCGGGCTTTTCCATCATCGACAGAAATTGCCGGGCGTAGGCCGACAGCGACTCGACATAACGGCGCTGGCCCTCGGCGTAGAGGGTGTCGAAGGCCAGGGACGACTTACCAGAGCCGGACAGGCCGGTGATCACGATCAGCTTGTCGCGCGGCAGGGTCAGGTCGATGTTTTTTAGGTTGTGGGTGCGCGCACCCCGAATCAGAATCTTGTCCACAAACAACGGCCTCGCATGGCGGGCGGAAAACCACCGAGTATACGGGCCCGAAGGTAGGCGCGGCAAAGCGTCACTGCTGTGCCGTAACCATTGGTGCTGCTAGAATCGCCGCCTATTTCGACAGGGCGTTTTCCATGCACGATCCGCACAACGAGCGCATGAGCGGCAGTGAAACCCGCGCGGCCGGTGGCCTGGCGCTGGTGTTCGCGTTCCGCATGCTCGGCATGTTTATGGTGCTCCCGGTGCTGGCGACCTATGGCATGGAGTTGCAGGGCAGCACACCGGCACTGATCGGCCTGGCGATAGGCGCCTACGGTTTGACCCAGGCGTTTCTGCAGATTCCGTTTGGCATGCTCAGTGACCGCATAGGTCGGCGGCCGGTGATCTATGTCGGCCTGCTGATTTTCGCCGCCGGCAGCCTGTTAGCGGCCAATGCCGACTCGATTTATGGGGTGATTGCCGGACGCATTCTGCAGGGTGCCGGGGCTATTTCCGCTGCGGTTATGGCGCTGCTCTCCGACCTGACCCGTGAACAGCACCGCACCAAAGCCATGGCGATGATCGGTATGAGCATCGGCTTGTCATTTGCCGTGGCCATGGTGGTCGGCCCGCTGCTGACGCGTGCGTTCGGGCTGTCCGGACTGTTTCTCGCCACCGCTGCCATGGCGCTGCTCGGTATTCTGATTGTCGCCGGGCTGGTACCGCGTTCCGCAGGGCCGTTGCAGCACCGTGAGTCGGGTGTAAGCACACAGGCGTTGCTGCCTACGCTCAAGCACGCCGACTTGTTGCGTTTGGATTTCGGTATTCTGGTGCTGCACGCGATTCTAATGGCCAGCTTTATCGCCTTGCCGTTGGCGCTGGTAGAGCAGGGCGGCCTGCCCAAGGAAGAGCACTGGTGGGTCTACCTGACCGCGCTGCTGGTGGGCTTCTTCGGCATGGTGCCGTTCATCATCTACGGTGAGAAGAAACGCCGGATGAAGCATGTGCTGCTTGGTGCTGTGACGGTGCTGCTGCTATGTGAACTGTTCTTCTGGTGGTTTGGTACCAGTCTACGCGCCCTTGTGCTCGGCACGGTGGTGTTCTTCACCGCGTTCAACCTGCTGGAAGCTTCGTTGCCGTCGCTGATTAGCAAAGTGGCCCCTGCGGGCGGTAAAGGTACGGCGATGGGGGTGTATTCCACCAGTCAGTTCCTCGGCGCGGCCCTCGGCGGCATCTTGGGTGGCTGGTTGTATCAGCACTACAGCCTGTCGGGTGTGTTTGCGGGCTGTGCCCTGCTGGCTCTTTTTTGGCTGGCCTTTGCTGTTACTATGCGCGAACCGCCGTATGTCACCAGCCTGCGTCTGCCGCTTTCAGCTGCGGCTTTGCAAGAGGCGGGGTTGGTCGAGCGTTTACAGGCTGTGCCCGGAGTGGCGGATGCCGTAGTGGTGCGCGACGAAGCGGCCATCTATATCAAAGTGGATACCCAACAATTGGACCGCACGTCCCTTGAGCGCCTCATAGAGCCGGCGCCGGTGGCGTGCTGAAAGCCTAGGAGAACGTTATGGCCCGTGGGGTTAACAAAGTCATTCTGGTCGGTACCTGCGGACAGGACCCGGAAACCCGCTACCTGCCGAGCGGCAACGCGGTCACCAACCTGAGCCTGGCAACCAGCGAGCAGTGGACCGACAAACAGACCGGTCAGAAAGTCGAAAAAACCGAATGGCACCGTGTGTCGCTGTTCGGCAAAGTTGCCGAGATCGCCGGTGAATACCTGCGCAAAGGTTCGCAGGTGTACATCGAAGGCAAGTTGCAGACCCGCGAGTGGGAAAAAGACGGCGTTAAGCGCTACACCACTGAAATCATTGTCGACATGCAGGGCACCATGCAGCTGCTGGGCGGCCGTCCGGACAACGCCGGTGGTGGTGACTCGGCTCCACGTCAGCAGCGCCCTGCACCGCAGCGCGAGCAGCAGTCGGCCCCGCGCCCCGCGCCACAGCAGGCACCTCAGCCCGCAGCGGATTTTGACAGTTTCGATGACGACATCCCGTTCTGATCTGCTGAGTTAACGCCGATCATGCGTATGCGGCTGATGCTGCTAGGTGGCGGTAATGCGTTGGGGCAGGCGTTGATTCGCCTCGGCGCCGAGGAAGACATTGGCTTTCTCGCCCCCAAACCGCCGGAGTCAGGCTGGGACCCCGCCAGCCTCACTCAGTTGCTGGATGACACGCGCCCCGATGCCTTGATCAACCTTGCTTACTACTTCGACTGGTTCCAGGCCGAAGTGGTCAGCGAGGCGCAGTTTGCTGCCCAGGAGCGTTCCGTTGAGCGTCTGGCCGAGCTCTGTCAGCACCATCAGATCCGTCTGCTGCAACCTTCCAGTTATCGCGTCTTCGATGGCTCGCGGGCGACTGCCTATAGCGAGCGGGAAGAGCCTGCACCGCTGGGTATCCGTGGCCAGGCGCTGTGGCGCTTCGAGCAGCGCGTGCGTGCCACCTGTCCGCGGCATGTGCTATTGCGCTTTGGCTGGCTGCTGGATGACAGTGCCAATGGCCTGCTTGGACGCTTTCTGACCCGAGCCGCGCATGATGAACCCCTGCTACTGGCCGATGATCGGCGCGGTAATCCGACGCCAATCGATGATGCAGCCCGGGTGATTCTCGCGGTGCTCAAGCAGCTGGATTGCCAGACACCGCTGTGGGGCATTTACCACTACGGTGGGCATGAGGCGACCACCTCGCTGGCGTTGGGCCAGGCGGTACTCAGTGAGGCGCGCCACTTCCGCAGCAATCTGGTTGAGGACGTGGGGCCGCAGGCGCACAGCGCGCGGCCGGATGCCGCCGAAGAGCCGCAACATGCGGTGCTGTCCTGCAAGAAAATCCTTCACACCTTCGGCATCAAACCGCGAGCCTGGCGCTCGGGGCTGCCGAGCCTACTGGATCGTTATTATCGCCATGTCTGACTCACGTTCTGTTTTGGTTACTGGTGGCGCTGGCTTTATCGGTTCGCACCTGGTCGATGCCTTGCTGGCTCGGGGCTACAGCGTCCGGGTGCTGGACAACCTGTCGATGGGCAAGCTGACCAATCTGCCGTTGGATAATCCGCAGTTGCAGTTTATCGAGGGCGATGTGGCCGATGCTGCAGTGGTCGCGCAGGCGGTGGCCGGATGTGAGGCAGTGGCGCACCTGGCTGCAGTGGCCTCGGTGCAGGCCTCAGTGGATGATCCGGTGGCGACGCACCAGAGCAATTTTGTCGGCACGCTGAATGTCTGTGAGGCGATGCGCCTGCATGGCGTCAAGCGTGTGCTGTTTGCTTCCAGTGCAGCGGTGTATGGCAACAATGGTGAAGGCCAGGCTATTGATGAAGCCACGGCGAAGGCTCCGCTGACGCCTTATGCCGCTGACAAACTGGCCAGTGAGCATTACTTGGATTTCTATCGTCGCCAGCATGGCCTCGAACCAGCGATTTTTCGTTTCTTTAATATCTTCGGGCCGCGTCAGGATCCGTCTTCGCCGTACTCCGGGGTGATCAGCATCTTCACCCAGCGCGTCCAGCAGGGCTTGCCGATCAGCGTATTCGGCGATGGTGAGCAGACCCGCGACTTTTTCTATGTCGAGGACCTGGTTGTGCTGCTGACTCAAGCGCTGACTGCGTCGCAGGCGGTGGAGGGGGCGGTGAACGTTGGCTGGAATCAGGCGGTCAGTCTGAATCAGCTGCTGGCGCAGATCGGTGGGCTGTGTGGTGGCTTGCCTGATGTGCAGTATCAGGCGCCGCGCGCGGGTGATATTCGCCACTCGCGTGCAGATAACCGGCGCTTGCAGGCGCAGTACCAGCTGCCCACAGCCACGCCGATCGGTGAAGGCCTGCGGCGTTTGCTGGCGCAAGGATGAATGCACTTTTCCATAAAAAACCGGCCTTGATGGCCGGTTTTTATGGCTGATGGCTTAGAACTTGTAGCCCAGGCCGACCATATAAACGAATGGGTCTACGTCTACATCGACTTTAACCTTGCTGCCGCCAAAGTTGGTGGTGCCAGTGGTTTCGATGTCGATATAACGCACTTGGGCGTTGAGCATGATGTTGTCAGTCAGCATGTAGTCCATGCCCACCTGCGCGGCCAGGCCCCAGGAATCTTTCATGTCCAGGCCGCTGAAGCCTTTACCTTCTGCTTCGCTGCTTAGTTTGGTGTCGAAGAACCACGTGTAGTTGATGCCAGCGCCTACATAGGGCTGGAATGCCGAACTGGAATCCAGTGGGTAATACACCACGCTCAGGGTCGGCGGCAGGTGCTTGAGCTCACCGAGCTTACCGTTCAGGCCGGCAAAGCCGCCGGGCATGCCTTTGACGCCAACGTCATGGCTGAACGGGGTGGCTGCCAGTAGCTCGATGCCAATGTTGTTGGTCAGCATATACGCGAAGTTCAGGCCCAGCTGAGTGTCGCTGTCCAGGGTCGCTTTGGTGCCGGCTACGTCAGTGCCGAGTGCGCCGACCCAGATGTCACTGCTGCTTTCCTGTGGGTCAACCGTGATGGCGCCGGCCCGCACGATGATGTCGCCAGCTTGGTGCGCGTGCGCCAGTGGGGCGGCGATAGCAAGGGCCAGCAGTGAAGCGGTAAACAGTGAGGTACGCATGGTGTGCTCCCATAAAGCATCGGTTCGTATTGGCTGAGTACGATGTTAGGGGCGCGAAAAAAACGACTGTTGATCCAGCTCAATAAAAGTAGCTGGCTATCTAATTATGTAGGGTTTCGTTTGCGAGCGTGTCGCAAACAACATGTTATATTGTTTCTTTTTTGTGCATGTCCAAGCGAATAAGTGTTGCTGCTGGTTGCTCAAAAGGCGGGATGCAGTTGATAATAGTTCTCTTTATTGCGCCACTCAGTTCAAGGAATACTTCATGATCCCTCTGCCGAAGCGCCTGCTGGCAGTCGCTCTGGTTCTGGCCAGTGCGCCTTTAGCGGCGACCCCTCTGGATGCCGCGCTGGATGAAAGTCAGCAATTGGCTGCCGATGCCAAGGCCTCGCAGGCGCGTATCGAGCAGCTCGATGACGCCAGCCGGGAAATGCTCACCGAGTACCGTAACGCATTGCAGCAGGCTGAAGCGTTGCAAGGTTATAACGCTCAATTACGCGAGCTGGTGGCAGCGCAACGCAAAGAGCTGGCTGGCTATCAGCAGCAACTCGATGGCATCGAGCGCACTCAAGAGGCGGTGACGCCACAGATGCGTCGCATGGTCGAAGTGCTGGGTGAATTTATTGCCGCTGACCTGCCGTTCCTGCCGGATGAGCGCAGTGATCGCCTGGCCCAGTTACAGGACTTGCTGCCGCGTGCGGATGTCAGTCTGGCCGAGAAATACCGGCGCATCCTTGAGGCCTATCAGGTGGAGAGCGATTACGGCCGCACTCTGGAAGCTTGGCGCGGTGAACTGCCGAATGAAGGCACGTCGCGCAGCGTCGAATTCCTCCGTCTGGGTCGCGTGATGCTGTATTTCCAGACCCTCGATGGCCATGAGAGTGGCTGGTGGAACCCGCAAACCCGCAGCTGGCAGATCCTCGACGGTAGCGCCCGCCGCCCGTTGCGCCAAGCGATTGCGATTGCCCGCCAGGAGCAGGCCCCGGCCGTGCTTGACCTGCCCGTGAAGACCCTGGCGCTGGAGGCCAAGCCATGAATCGTCGTGTTCTCGCTTTTACCCTGGCCCTGCTGCCCGCCCTAGCTGGCGCTGCCGAACCGCTGAGCCCGGATCAATTGCTGCAACGTATTCGCAGCGAGCGCGCGGCTGAAGTCAGCGCCATGCAAAGCCGCGAGCAGGCCTTTATTGCCGAGCGCGGCGAGCGTGCCCAACTGTTGGCCACTGCGCGCAGCGCCCTGGCCACACAGAAGGCTGAGGCCGAACAGTTGAAGGCCGAATTCGACCGTCAGGAAAGCCTGCTGGCCGAACAGGAAAAGCTCCTCAGCCAGCGCGCCGGTCACCTTGGCGAGTTGTTTGGCGTGGTCCGCCAGAGCGCCGGTGATGTTGCCGGCCAATGGCAGGACAGCCTGCTCAATGCCCAGTACCCCGAGCGCCTGGCGCGTCTCAAGGCGCTGGCCGAAAGCCGCACGCTGCCTTCCGCTGCCGACCTCGATGGCTACTGGATGCTGCTGCTCGAAGACCTCACCACCAGCGGCCGGGTTGAGCAACTGCAACTGCCGGTAGTGGCTGCCGACGGCACGCGTAATCCGCAGGATGTGCTGCGGGTCGGCGCGTTCTCCGCCTACGCTGCCGATGCCTTCCTGCGTTATGACGCCGATGCCGGCGAGCTGCTGGCGCCGCCGCGTCAGCCGTCTGGTTTGGGCCAGGTTGCGGATTATCTGGACAGCGATGCAACGGTAGCCAGCCTGCCAATAGACCCAAGCCGTGGCACCTTGCTGGCGCAGTTGCAGCGTGAGCCAGGCTTCTGGGATCGCCTGCAGCAAGGTGGCTTGGTGGGCTGGGTGATTGTTGCGTTGGGGATATTCGGCCTGCTGCTGGCAGCCTGGCGGATGATTTACCTGGCCCGCGTTGCCCACAGTGTCAGTGCGCAGATGCATGACCTGAGTGCGCCGCGTGCCGACAACCCGCTGGGGCGGATCATCGGCGTACTGGGGCCGAAACCGCAGCTGGCGGATCTGGAAACCCTGGAGCTGAAGCTCGACGAGGCAATCCTGCAAGAGACCCCGCCGCTGGAAACAGGCCAAGGCCTGCTCAAGTTGCTGTGTGCCGTGGCGCCGCTGCTCGGTCTGCTCGGCACCGTGACCGGCATGATTGTCACCTTCCAGGCGATCACCCAAGGCGGTGGCGGCGATTCACGACTGATGGCCGACGGTATCTCGCAAGCGCTGGTGACCACGGTGCAGGGCCTGGTGGTAGCGATTCCGCTGCTGTTCCTGCACACCCTGCTGGCCAGCCGTAGCAAGGGCCTGATTCAGCTGCTCGAGCAGCAAAGCGCCGGGTTGATTGCCCTGCACCTGTCCGGGGCGCCGCGTCGTGACTGATTGGCTGGCGCTGTGGTTGCGCCTGGTCGATAGCAGCCATGCCCTGCTCGATTTCATGAGCGCCGGTGGGCTGGCGATGTGGGCGCTGGCGGGCCTGTGCGTGGTGTTCTGGACCCTGGTCTTCGAGCGCTTCTGGTACATGCGCCGGGTATTCCCGCAATGGGTCGCCGAGCGCCGCCAAGCCTGGCAACAGGTGCTGAGCGACGACACCGGCAACTGGCAGCGCGCGGTGCGCAGTGCCTGGTTGGCCCAGGCGCAGCAGCACCTGCTTGGCCCGCTGCGCCTGAGCAAGACCCTGGTGGCGATGTACCCGCTGCTGGGCTTGCTTGGCACGGTCAGCGGTATGGTCGCGGTGTTCGACGTGCTGGCCATCAATGGCACCGGTAACCCGCGCGGCATGGCGGCCGGGGTCTGGCAGGCGACTCTGCCGACCATGGCCGGCATGGTCTTGGCTATTAGTGGATTGTTCAGCCTGGCGCGCCTCGAACGCGATGCACGCCGGGCTCTAGAGCGGCTGGCTGACCAGCTGCGTCACGACTGAGATTCGACACATGAGAATGCGCCGTCATCACCAGCAAGACGAAGACACCGGCATCGACCTGACGCCGATGCTCGACGTGGTTTTCATCATGCTGATCTTCTTTATCGTCACCAGCTCCTTTATCAAGGAAGCCGGCGTCGAAGTGCAGCGGCCCCAGGCGGAAACCGCCAGCCCGCAGGACAAAGGCAATATCCTCATCGCCATCACCGCCGATGGGCAGGTGTGGATGGACAAGAAAGTCGTCGATGTGCGCAGCGTGCGTGCGCATGTCGAGCGCATGCGCGTCGACCAGCCGGACGGCGCCGTTGTGGTTCAGGCCGATCAGGATGCGCGTACCGGCCTGGTCGTGCAGGTGATGGATCAGGCGCGCCTGGCCGGTGTGCATGACGTGGCTCTGGCCGCTACGGCGGGAGCGCTTTGATGCGTTTGCCACTGTCCTTTGTCGCGGCCTGTGTGATGGCGCTGGCGCTGTTCGGCCTGATGCTTTACATGGTCGCGCCGCCCAGCAGCAAGCCGAGTGAGGAACCGCTGACGGTGGCCAATTTCGTCCGTCTTGACGGCGATTCCAGCGACACCGCGACGCGCACCCGCCAGCAGGCACCGCAGCCGCCGCAAGCACAAACGCCGCAAACCCCGACACCTCCGACGCCGATGACGGCCACCCCGAGCGCCAACCTGCCGGCCCTGGATCTGCCGGTGCCGAGCCTGAGCACGGGGATTGCCGTGAACAGCGCGCCGACACCAAGTCTGACGGGGCTGGCAGCGGGTGCCTCAGCGCCCAGTGCGCCGGCCCCGAGCGATGCTGGTGGTCAGCCCGGCGGCCCGGAAAGTGAAGTGATGCCGCTCAATGATGTCAGTCCGGAATACCCGCGCTACGCTTTGCAGCGCGGCATTGAAGGGCATGTGAAGCTGGCGTTCACCATCAACCGCGCAGGTGCGGTAGAAAACGTGCGGGTTATCGAAGCCAGCCCGCAGAACGTGTTTGAACGCGAAGCCCGCCGCGCTGCCGTGCGCTGGCGGTTTGCGCCGCGCACCGAAGGCGGTCTGGCGGTAGCCCGTGAAGCAGTGAAAACCCTGTACTTCCGTTTGGAAGGAGCTCGCTGATATGTATCGTCTACTGTTGCTGATCGCGCTGTGTAGCGCTGGTGCCGCGCAGGCGGCTGGGCAGAGTGTTGATCCTGGCGTGTTTCGCGCGCTGGATACGGCGCAGACCGCACAGAAGAAAGGCGACTACGCGGCCGCGCGCCGCGCTCTGGATGCTGCCAAGGGCACGCCGGGTAGCCTGGAAGAGGCCTTGCTGTGGCGCAGCCGCGGTTATCTGGCCTGGGCCGAAGGGCAGAATGCTCAGGCCATCGAGCTGCTGGAAAAGGTACTGAAAAGCGGCAAGCTGGACGCCGAGCTGCAAGCCGCTGAAGAGCTGAACCTGGCCCGTCTAAACCTGGTCGAGCGCCGCTACGCCCAGGTGGTGACCCTGCTCGCACCAGGGCAGGCCAACGCCAATGAAGAGGTGCTGCAGATGCTGGTGCAGGCCTATCAGGGCCTCGGTCAACCGGCCAAGGCGCTGCCGTTGGCCGAGCGTTATGTGCAGGCTAATCCGCAGGCCGCCGATAGCTGGCTGCAGTTTCTCGTCGCAATGAGCGCTGATCTGAAGAAGTACGCTGCCGCCGAGCGCTGGCAGCGCCAGTTGCTCGCACGCCAGCCGAATAACGCCCAGGGCTGGCGTCAGCTGGCTGCCTTGCAGCAGCTGAGCGGCAGTCATGACAAGTCGCTGGCAACCTTGCGCGCGGCGTACCAGAAGGGCCTGCGCTTCAATGAAAGCGAACTGGACAACCTGGTGCTGCTGGCTGGCGCTGCCGATCAACCCTGGCAGGGCGCCAAGCTGCTTGCCGGGATGCTCGACCAAGGCCTGTTGCCGCGCACCGCTGCCCGTGAGGAGCGGCTGGGGCTGCTCTGGTGGCAGGCGCGTGAGCGCAGCAAGTCGGCGCAGGTATTCCGCGAACTGGCGCAGCGCTCGGGCAGTGCCAAGCACTGGCTGCACCTGGCCCAGCTGGAGCTGGAACAGGCGCGCTGGCAAGCCGGGCTCGACGCCTTGGCCAAGGCCGAACGGGCCGGTGCCGAGCGCAGCAAAGTGCGCGCCTGGCGCCAGTGGGCGGAAAGCGAGTTGAGCTACCAGCGTGAAAAACACGTGGCCAGCGCCGGCTAGTCAACTACCGGTGTGTAGCGCCCAATAAAAAAGCCAGACCTAGGTCTGGCTTTTTTCTGGCTGGTTGCCGCGCTGTTTCTTAGCTGTCTGGCAGCTCATAGGCGTAGATCTTTTCCGCCTCCATCTGATAACCGGCTTCGGCCAGCTCGCTGCTGGTCTGCTCGACCTTGAGCGGGCCCTCGATCCAGAACGGCTGATACAGCGCATCGAGCAGCACACCCAGCTCGCTGGTGACATGGACGATCTGATTCGATGGCGGTGGCGGCACGTGGATGCATGCACCGAAGTACGGCACCAAGAGGAACTCGGTCACCCGGCCTTCATCGGTGACATCCAGCGGCACGATATAGCCCGGCAGTTTTACCGATTGGCCATCCAGTGCCTGCACCACCGGCGCTGCGGGCGATTGCTGCATGGCCGCCGGGCCGGATTCGGCGAGTGCGTCGGCCAACTGCGAGAGGTCGTGGATCGGTGCCGGCTCAACGACTTGCGGCGGCGCATCGGCCGGGACCATTTCCGACCAAGTCAGCTCGCGCACCTCGGCAGCCGCCAGGGGCAGGGCCAGGGTGAGCAGCAGGGTGGCGAGCAGGGAACGGTGCATGCAAGAGCCTCATAAACGGATCGATAAGCCATCGGCCAGGGATTGGCGGTACGCGCGCCAGGCCGGTACACAGCCCATCAACAGGGCGGCGCTCAGAATAGCGCCGAGCAGCGTCCACTCATAGCGGGTCGGCAGATTCAGTGGCAGGTACAGGCCGTAATTCGCCTGCACATAGCCCTGCGCTCCGGCGATGCCCAGGTACAGCAACAGCAAACCGAGCAGTACGCCGGCCAGGGCCAGGGCAAAGGCCTCGACGATCAGCAGGCTGGCGATATGCCAGGGCCGCGCGCCGACCGAGCGCAGAATCGCCATTTCCCGGCGGCGCTCGTTAAGGCTGGTGAGAATCGCCGTAAGCATGCCGATCAATCCAGTCAGCACCACGAACAGCGAAACCACGAATAGCGCCTTCTCGGCGGTGCCCATCAGGCTCCACAGCTCCTGCAGCGCAACGCCGGGGAGAATCGCCAGCAGCGGTTCGCCGCGAAATTCGTTGATCTCGCGTTGCAAGCTGAAGGTGGCGATCTTGCTGTTCAGGCCGAGCATGACGGCGGTGATCTGCTTGGGTTGCAGGTCCATCGCCCGCGCCTGCTCAGCACTGACCTTTGCCGCGCCGCGTGCGGGCATGCCGTTTTGCCAGTCGACATGCAGGGCCTCCATGCCGGCCAGGGAAATATGCAGGGTGCGGTCCACCGGTGTGCCGGTGCGCTTGAGGATGCCGACCACCTTGAAGGGCTTGTCGTCATGTTTGACCAGGCTGATGGTGGCCACGCCATGGGCCAGCACCAGCTCCTGATCGAGCTGGTAGTTGAGCGCTTGCGCCACTTCCGCGCCAAGTACAACCTCGAACGGGTCATCGGCAAAGGCGCGGCCGCTGCTCAGTTGCAGCGGTTGGCTGCGGGCATAACGGTAGTGTTCGAAATACGCCGGGCTGGTGCCCATCACCCGGTAGCCACGGTGCGAATCGCCGAGTGAGATCGGGATGGCCCATTTGACCTGACGGTGCTGGGCTAACTGCTCGAAGCTGTCCCAGCGAATATTGTTGGTGGCGTTGCCGATGCGGAATACCGAGTACAGCAGCAGGTTCACGCTGCCGGAGCGCGCGCCGACGATCAGGTCGGTGCCGCTGATGGTGTTGGCAAAGCTGGCGCGTGCTTCGGTGCGCACCCGCTCGACCGCGAGCAATAGGCATACAGAGAGCGCGATGGCGAACACCGTCAGCCACGCGGTAAAACGGCGGTTGCCCAGGCTGGCCAGGGCGAGACGCAGTAGATACATCGTTAAATCTCCGCCAGGCGAGTGGCTTTGTTCAGCTCGGCCAGCGACAGGCTGCGGTCAAACAGCCGTGCCAGGCTCTGGTCGTGGCTGACAAACAGCAGGCTGGAGCCGGCCTCGCGGCATTCGGCGAACAGCAGTTCGAGAAAGGCTTCGCGGGCATCGGCATCCAGCGCCGAGGTGGGTTCGTCGGCGATCACCAGTTCCGGCTGGCCGATCAGCGCACGCGCAGCCGCCACACGCTGCTGCTGGCCAATCGATAGGTCACCGGCGCGGCGTTGCAGCAATTCCGGCTGGTGCAAACCCAGGTGGGCGAGCAGGGCGTTGGTGGCCTTGGCCACGCTGCCATGGCGCTGCACAGCACGGCTGGCGCGCAGTTTGGAAAAATGACAAGGCAACTCGACGTTCTCGCGCACCGAGAGAAACGGCAGCAAGTTGAACTGCTGGAAGATGTAGCCGGTGTGATCGACGCGAAAGCGGTCGCGGGCGCTGGCGGACAGCGTACTCAGGTCCTGGTCGAGCAGCTGGATGCTGCCGCGATTAGGTTTCTGTACGCCGCCGAGCAGGCCGAGCAGGGTGGTCTTGCCGCTGCCGCTGGGGCCTTTGAGAAACAGGCTTTCGCCGCGTTGCAGGGTGAACGCGTCGATGTCCAGCAGCTCAGGTTGGCCGGGCCAGGCAAAGCCGAGGTTGGACAGGTGGATCAAGGCTGAACTCATAAAGTAAGCGGCCGGGTTGCCCCGGCCGTTCTGCTGCAAAAAGGTGGTTAGAAACTCAGGGTCGGCTGTGCGGGCGTCAGCTCCAGGCCCTGCTGGCCATTCGGGCCGATCAGTTGTACCTGAATTTTCTCGGTGGCGGGGAAGCGCTTGAACAGTTCGCCGAGGTTAAGTTGTTTCAATTCTTCAGGCTTCTGGCAGTCGAGTGTGTAGTGCGCGTGGATATCACTGTGCTCGCTGTCATGGGACTTTTCGTGGTCGTGGTCGTGGTCGTGCTCATGTTTATGAGTGTCCGCATGGTCGGCGAACAGCGGGCTTTCCAGCTCTTGGTTACTGATCGTGCAGTCGCCAGCGTTCAGGCCGAACAGCGGCTGCGGTTGTTCCAGCTGGCTGCGTGCGGCGGCAACCTTGGCTTTGTCAGCGTCGCTCTTGGCAGCATGCTCGAAGCCCACCAGGTTCATCGCCGGGCTTTCCAGTTGCAGCTCCAGCACCTTGCCGTCGAGTACCACGTTGAGTTGCGCGGCGCCGTGCTCGTGAGCGTCCAGGCTGCCGTGCTCGGCGTGATCATGCGCGTGGTCATGTTCATGACTGTGTTCGGCCGCGAGGGCGGCCAGGGGCAGTAAGGCAAACGGCAGGGCAAGTAGCAGGCGGCGCATGGTGATCTCCGATCAGAAGTTAATGCTTGTTACGTTATAACAATTTCTTAACGTCCATGGCCAGCCTTGCTTGGCGGCCTGCAGTGGACGTGGGAGCATGGCGGCTGATTAGCTGAGGGCAGAGTGATGGTGCGAATTCGTGGGCAGATCGGCGCCTGGCCGGTGGACCTTACGGTTGAGCTGGATGCGCAGGACTGGGCGCAGCTGGCTCAGCACGTAAGCCTTGAAACGCCTGCAGCCCCCGCAGCCGCTGTCGCGCCTGTGGCCAATGATGCGCTGTGGCAAACCACGCTGGAGTTGCTGCGCCAGGCGGGGCAGATCGACGGGCCGCAGCTGCTCGGGCAATTGGCTGGGCTGGCGGGCGGTGAGGCAGCGGGCAAACGCCTGCTGGTGCGGCTGCGCCATTGCGCACAGGCGCGCGTGGAAACCGGCATCGATGCGCCGATTTACCACTGGGTGGGCTAGTTCACGTCGATGGGGTTACATCGACGCGGGTGGGGATCAGTAAATCGCTTGGTACAGCTTGCGCCGGTAAGCGATGACCAGTGGATGGTCATTGCCCAGCAGGTCGAAGACCTGCAACAGGGTCTTGTGCGGCAGGCCGTCGGCGTAGCTGCGGTTGCGAATAAACAGCATCAGCAGGGCGTCCAGCGCTGGTTCGTAGTGCTGGCGCGCCAGTTGCTGAATCGCCAACTGGTGGCTGGCTTCATCGTCGTCGGCATTTTGCGCTAAACGGGTTTTCAGGCTGGCCACATCTGGCAGCTCACTGGCCTGACGCAGGAAAGTCAGCTGCGCGCGGGCACCGGCCAGCGCCTGTTTGTGTTCATCGCCTTTTACCGCGCCCAGCACGGCTTCAGCCTCACCCAGCTCACCGCGCTCAGCCAGGCAGCGTGCATAGAGAATCAGCGCGGCCGCGTGTTCATTGTTTTCCGTCAGCAGCACTTTGAGCACCGCTTCGGCATCGGCAAAGCGACCTTCGCTGAATAGCGCCTGCGCGGCTTCCATTGGGTCGGCACCGGCTGGAGCCGGTTCGGCGACGTGGGGTTTGAGCATTTCGCGAATCGCCGACTCTGGTTGCGCGCCCGCAAAGCCGTCGACCGGCTGGCCATTCTTGAACAGCACCACGGTCGGTAGGCTGCGGATGCCGAAGCGGGCAACGATGTCCTGCTCGATATCGCAGTTGACCTTGGCCAGCAGCAGCTCGCCGTTATATTCCTCGGTGATCTTCGCCAGCAGCGGCATCAGTGCCTTGCAGGGCGCGCACCATTCCGCCCAGAAATCCACCAGCACTGGCTTCTGGAAGGAGTTCTCGATCACCAGCTGTTCGAAGCTGGCGCTGCCTGCGATATCAACGATGTAAGGGGACGTGCTCATGATCGGTCTCGGCGATGCGAAAAATGGGATGGACTATAAATGCGGGCTAGGGCTGGCGGATACAAGGGCTGCTAGTTGCGTTCGGCGTGGTACAGGCTGACATGACGAAACTCAGCCGGCTCGGCCAGGTCCGGCCAGGTGCAGGCTTCGAGTATGCCTAGGCGCTGGTACAGCGGGTGCTGAAAGTCGCGCACGCGTGAATCTGCCACCAGCGCTTCACGTCCACGACTGAGGAACTGGTCGAGCAGCGGCAGGTTGGCGCGGTCGTAAAGCACGTCGGCGACGATAATCAGGTCGAAGCGGTCAGCCTCGGCAAAGAAGTCTGCGGAGTAGCTCAGCTGCACATTGTTGAGTGCGGCATTCGCCTGACAGGATGCAAGCGCTAATGGATCAAGGTCGCAGGCCACTACTTCCAGCGCACCGGCTTTGGCTGCAGCAATCGCCGCCACACCTGAGCCCGCACCGAAATCCAGCACGCGCTTGCCGCGCACCCACTCAGGGTGCTCGGCCAGCCAGCGCGCCAGGACCAGTCCGCTGGCCCAGCAGAAACACCAGTAGGGCGGTTCTTCAAGGATCAGGCGGGTTTCTTCCGGGCTGAAGCAGCGGTCCATGTTCGCCGGGTCGATCAGCCACAACTTGATCTCCGTGCCGGGCAGGGTTTGCGCGCTGAGCTGGGCGTCACCCAGCAGTTCGCTGAGCGCAGCCTGTAGGGCGGCCGGTGCTGTCATGGCGCAGGTACCAGGCGCAACTCCCCGAGGTTCTGGGTTTCGCCGCGGGCAATCGGTTGCTCGGGCAGGCGCAGAATCAGCTGGCCAGCCTGATTGGCGCGGCCATGCAGCTCGATACGGCTGTGTTTATTGAAGGTTTCCGGGTTGAACGGCAAGCGAAACGCCAGCGGGTTGCCGGTACCGCGCAGTTGGATATTGCCCAGCAGCGTTTGCGGCCGGCCGCGTTGATCGACTGCCAGCAGGGCCAGCTCGACATCCGCTTCATGGGGCACATTCAACAGGCTGCCGCTCAGCTCGCGTTGATAAGCAGGCAGAGGCTTGGCTTCGGCCGGTGTGGTCGTCGGCGTCTGCACGGTGGGTTTTGCGGGCGGCGGGCTGTCGCTGGCACAGGCCGTCAACAAAGCGATCAGGCTCACGAGAATCAGCGGTTGTAACGGCGTGGGGGCTTTCATGGAAGGTCTCAACTGCGCTGGTTTGCATGGGCGCCTGTATACCGCAAACCCCTCGGCTTGTCTTGCCTGCGGGATGCGCTACCATGGCTACCTTCGTTCTAAGGCTGGCCTTATTTATGCACTGTCCCTTCTGCGGTGCCAATGACACCAAAGTGATCGACTCGCGCCTGGTTGCCGAGGGTGAGCAGGTGCGTCGTCGGCGTGAATGCCTGGCCTGTGAAGAGCGTTTCACCACCTTTGAAACCGCTGAGCTGGTGATGCCACGCCTGATCAAGCAGGACGGCAGCCGCCAGCCCTTCGATGAAGACAAGCTGCGTGCCGGCATGCAGCGTGCGCTGGAGAAGCGCCCGGTGAGTATCGAGCGCCTGGAAGCCGCAATTGCCCACATCAAGCACAAGCTGCGCGCCACTGGCGAACGCGAGATCAAGTCGCTGGTTCTGGGTGAGCTGGTGATGGGCGAGCTGCAAAAGCTCGATGAAGTGGCCTATATCCGCTTTGCCTCGGTGTACAAACGCTTTCAAGACCTTAACGAGTTCCGCGAGGAAATCGATCGACTGTCCCGCGAGCCTATTAAAGGTTGATGATGAATTCAGATCACGCCTTTATGGCGCGCGCGCTGGAGCTGGCCCGTAAAGGCTTGTACTCCACTCACCCTAATCCGCGCGTGGGCTGCGTGATCGTGCGTGACGGGCGTATCGTCGGCGAAGGCTGGCATGCCCGAGCCGGTGAACCGCATGCGGAAGTGCACGCGCTGCGTCAGGCAGGCGACAAGGCTCGTGGCGCAACGGCCTATGTCACGCTGGAACCCTGCAGCCACCATGGGCGTACACCGCCGTGTGCCGATGCCTTGATCAATGCCGGCGTTGCCCGTGTGGTCGCGGCTATGCAGGATCCCAATCCACAAGTCGGTGGTGATGGCCTGCTGCGCTTGATGCATGCCGGTATCGCTGTGCAGAGCGGCGTGCTGGAAACCGAGGCACGGGCGCTGAATGCCGGCTTTATCAAGCGGATGGAGAAGGGCTTGCCGTTTGTGCGGGTCAAGCTGGCCATGAGCCTGGACGGGCGCACCGCCATGGCCAGTGGTGAAAGCCAGTGGATCACCGGGCCCGCCGCCCGAGCGGCGGTTCAGCGGCTGCGCGCGCGCGCCAGTGTGGTGTTGACCGGCGCCGACACGGTGCTGGCCGATGATGCCCGGCTGACGGTACGCCCTGACGAGCTGGGCCTTGGGGCAGAGTTGAGCGCGCTGGCGCAGGCGCGACCACCCCTGCGGGTGCTGGTTGATGGACGCCTGCGAGTCCCGCTCAGCGTGCCGTTCTTTCAGGCAGGCGCTGCGCTGGTGGCGACGTGCGCAGCGGCTTCGGCGCGTGATCGCTATCTGGACGATGGACACGAATTATTGGCCGTACCCGGTAGCAACGGGCATGTTGACCTGCGTCGTCTGCTGGTCGAACTGGCCAATCGTGGTGCCAACGAAGTCCTGGTGGAAGCTGGGCCGCGGTTGGCCGGGGCGTTTGCCCGTCTGGGCCTGGTGGATGAGTACCAGCTGTTTGTCGCGCCCAAGCTGCTGGGGTCCAGCGCGCGGCCACTGCTTGACCTGCCGTTGGCGCGCATGGCCGATGCGCCAGCGTTGAAAATTGTTGAGATGCGCGCAGTCGGTGATGACTGGCGGATTATCGCGGTGCCACAGCCGGTTGTTTAACCAGCCGTTATCCGCAATGGCCCGCCATTCAGGCGGTCGTTTGCCGGTGCAGGGCGCGTGCAATATGTGGTAAAACGCGTCTCGGCTGCGCAAGCGGCCGTAACGTTCTCAGGGCGGGGTGTAATTCCCCACCGGCGGTAATGGCTGCATAGCCTAGCCCGCGAGCGCTTGCACGGTGGCGTAAACCGCTTGGCAAGGTCAGCAGACCCGGTGTGATTCCGGGGCCGACGGTTAAAGTCCGGATAAAGAGAGAGCGGGATTGCCTCAAGAAGGCGCGTTCAGGCGTGCCTCGAAATCCCTATCGATCAATCACGCCCTGTTTTTTATAAAACAGGAGTTGGTCTAGATGTCTGATTTTTATTCCAAGCCTAAGGCTACTGGCGTTGTGCGCCAGTGCTTTGCTGTGGCTGCGATACAGGGGGTGGCATGTTTACCGGCATAATCGAAGCTATTGGCAGTATCCGTGCCCTGACACCTAAGGGTGGCGATGTGCGGGTGTATGTGGAAACCGGCAAGCTTGACCTTGCAGACGTCAAGTTGGGCGACAGCATTGCGGTCAACGGCGTGTGCCTGACTGCAGTTGAGTTGCCCGGCGATGGTTTTTGGGCTGATGTCAGCCGCGAAACCTTGGCTCGTACCGCGTTTATCGACTTCAAGGCCGGTAGCAAGGTCAACTTGGAAAAGGCCCTGACACCCACGAGCCGCTTGGGTGGTCACTTGGTCAGTGGGCATATTGACGGTGTCGGTGAGATCGTATCGATGGCGGAAAATGCCCGAGCGTGGCAATTCACCATTCGTGCACCACGCGAACTGGCCAAGTACATCGCCCACAAAGGCTCGATCACCGTCGACGGCACGAGCCTGACCGTCAATGCGGTCAACAGCGCCGAATTTGAGCTGACCATCGTGCCGCACACCCTGGCCGAAACCATCATGCTCGACTACCGCCCTGGCCGCCAGGTCAACCTCGAAGTGGATCTGCTCGCGCGTTACCTGGAGCGCCTGTTGCTCGGTGACAAAGCCGCTGAACCTGCCGCCTCGGGCCTGACCGCCAGTTTTCTTGCCGAACACGGCTACCTGAATAAGTGAGATCGCCCGCATGGCCTTGAATACTGCAGCAGAACTGATCGAAGACATCCGCGCCGGCAAGATGGTCATCCTGATGGATGACGAGGATCGTGAGAACGAAGGCGACATCATCATCGCCTCGGAATGCGTCACCGCCGAGCACATCAACTTCATGGCCCGCTTCGCTCGCGGCCTGATCTGCATGCCCATGACCCGTGAGCGCTGCGAGCTGCTTAAGCTGCCGCTGATGGCACCGCGCAACGGCTCTGGATTCGGCACCAAATTCACCGTGTCGATTGAGGCCGCCGAAGGCGTGACGACCGGTATTTCCGCCGCTGACCGTGCGCGTACCGTGCAGGCTGCGGTTGCGCGGAATGTGACCGCCGACGATATTGTCAGCCCTGGCCATATCTTTCCTTTGATGGCTCAGCCTGGTGGCGTGCTGGCTCGTGCTGGGCACACGGAGGCGGCCTGTGATCTGGCGCGCATGGCCGGGTTCGAGCCGAGCGGAGTGATCTGCGAGATCATGAACGACGACGGCACCATGGCTCGTCGCCCGGAGCTGGAAGTGTTTGCTGAGCAGCATGGCCTGAAGATCGGCACCATCGCTGACCTGATCCACTACCGGCTGATCCACGAGCGCACTGTGCAGCGTGTCAGCGAACAGACGATCGACAGCGAGCTGGGCCAGTTCAACCTGGTCAGCTACCGCGATGACCTGGATGACAGCGTGCACATGGCCCTGACCCTGGGCGCCATCTGCGCCGAGACCCCGACCTTGGTGCGCGTGCACAACGCCGATCCGCTGCGTGACTTGCTGATGGTCAAGCAGGCTGGACGGTGGAGCCTTCGTGCGGCCATGGCCGAAGTGGCCAAGTCCGGCAGCGGTGTGGTGCTGTTGCTGGGCAATCCGATCAATGGTCCGGAGCTGTTGGCTCAACTGGAGCGCAGCCAAAGTGCAGAAAGCAAGTCAGCCAGCCCGGCGACCTACAGTACGGTGGGTGCCGGCTCACAGATTCTGCGTGACCTTGGCGTGCGCAAGATGCGCTTGCTCAGCTCGCCGATGAAGTTCAACGCGATATCCGGTTTCGACCTGGAAGTTGTAGAATACCTGCCCGCTGAATAACGACCGCCGCGCTACTGCGCATGGATAGACGGCGTTGCAAACAGGTTTGGCTTGTCCTTTACCTCGGTAAATGTCGCAGCCTTACCTGTTTCCGCCCCACCTGTCCTGCGCTCGCTACGCGCTGTTCCGTTGGGCTATAACTTTTTTGCCCCCTGGCTCTTTAACGCTATATGAGAATTGTTTTATGACCCTGAAGACCATCGAAGGTACTTTTATCGCCCCCAAGGGCCGTTTTGCTCTGGTTGTCGGCCGTTTCAACAGCTTCGTTGTTGAAAGCCTGGTCAGCGGTGCGGTGGATGCGCTGGTGCGCCATGGTGTGAGCGAAAGCGACATCACCCTCATTCGCGCGCCGGGTGCCTTCGAGATTCCGCTGGTCGCGCAGAAAGTCGCCCAGCGCGGTGACTTCGACGCCATCATCGCCCTCGGTGCGGTCATCCGTGGCGGCACTCCGCACTTCGAGTACGTGGCAGGCGAGTGCACCAAGGGCCTGGCTCAGGTGTCCATGGAATTCGGCGTGCCGGTTGCATTCGGTGTTCTGACTGTCGACTCCATCGAGCAAGCCATTGAGCGCTCCGGCACCAAGGCCGGCAACAAGGGTGCGGAAGCAGCACTGTCCGCCCTGGAAATGGTCAGCCTGCTGGCGCAGTTGGAGGCCAAGTGAGCCAGCACGACGGTAACGGGCAGCAGCCTCAAGCACCCAAAAAAGGCCCCAGCACCAAGACGCTGGCGCGCCGTCAGGCACGTACGTTGGCCATGCAGGCGCTGTATTCCTGGCACATGGCAGGCCAGTCGCTGAACGAGATCGAAGCACAGTTCCGTGTCGACAATGATTTCACGGCGGTGGACGGTGCCTACTTCCATGAAATCCTGCACGGCGTGCCGCGGCAGAAAACCGAGATTGATGGCGCGTTCGAGTCGCTGCTTGATCGTCCGCTGGATGAGATCGACCCGGTTGAGCTGTCGATCCTGCGCTTGTCGACCTTCGAGCTGAAAAACCGCATCGATATTCCTTATCGCGTGGTGATCAACGAAGGTATCGAGCTGGCCAAGGTGTTTGGTGCAACCGACGGACACAAGTTCGTCAATGGTGTGCTGGACAAGCTGGCGCCGCGCCTGCGCGCGGATGAAGTTCGCGCTAACAAGCGTTAAGCCTGTTTTGGGTGAGTTTGAGCTGATCCGTCATTACTTCGCCGCTGCGTCTTGTGCGCAGGCCGGCGAAGGCGTGGCATTGGGGATCGGCGACGATTGTGCCTTGTTGCAGGTGCCGGTCGGCGAGCAGCTGGCCATTTCTACTGACACCTTGGTTGCCGGGGTGCATTTCCCTGAATCGCCTGACCCGTTTCTGCTTGCGCAACGTGCGCTGGGCGTATCGATCAGCGATCTGGCCGCGATGGGCGCGACGCCTGTTGGCTTTACCCTGGGCTTGACCCTGCCCAGTGCTGATGCCGACTGGCTGCAGGCGTTCGCCTCCGGTCTGGACCGGATGGCCCAGCAGTGCGCCATCCGCCTCATTGGTGGCGATACCACCCGGGGGCCTTTGAGCCTCACGCTGACCGTATTTGGCCGCGTGCCGGCTGGCATGGCGCTGACCCGCAAGGGCGCGCAGGTCGGTGATCTGCTCTGCGTTGGCGGTGAGTTGGGTGATGCGGCGGGGGCCTTGCCACTGGTGCTTGGGCAACGGGACGCCGAGCCCGCAGTGGCCGAGCCGTTGCTGGCGCGCTACTGGTCACCTATGCCGCAGCTCGACTTGGGTCAGGCACTGCGCGGCAAAGCCACAGCTGCATTGGATATCTCCGATGGGTTGCTGGCCGATTGTGGTCATATCGCCGCCGCCTCTGGCGTAGCGTTAATCATCGAGCAGGCACGGGTGCCGATGTCTGCCACCCTGTTGGCCTTTGCGGGTGAGTCAGCGGCGCTCCAGTGCGCATTGAGCGGTGGCGATGATTACCGCCTGGCATTTACCCTGCCGACGGCCCATCTGGCTGATTTACAGCAAGCCGGTTGGCCGGTACGTGTTATTGGTCGTGTTGTGGCCGGTGAGGGCGTTACCCTGCTGGACGCGCAAGGTCAGCCCGTAAAGCTGCCGTTTAGCGGTTATCAACATTTTGGACGTGTCAGTGACTGATCATCCCAAGCAAGTTCCCGCCGAGTTTGTACCGCCTTCGGTATGGCGCAATCCCTGGCATTTCCTGGCCTTTGGCTTTGGCTCCGGTACTTTGCCGAAAGCTCCAGGCACCTGGGGGTCGCTGGTGGCGCTGCCCTTTATGCCGTTATTTCAGATGCTGCCCGACTGGGGTTACTGGCTGATGCTTGGCATCACCATGTTGTTTGGCTTCTGGCTGTGCGGCAAAGTGGCGGATGACCTGCGGGTGCATGACCATGAAGGTATCGTCTGGGACGAAATGGTCGGCATGTGGATTACGCTTTGGTTAGTACCCGACGGCTGGGGCTGGCTGCTGCTAGGCTTTTTATTGTTCCGTGTGTTCGACATCCTCAAACCGTGGCCGATTCGTTGGATTGATCGGCATGTGCATGGCGGTGTCGGCATCATGCTTGATGACGTACTTGCCGGTGTGTTTGCCTGGATGGCTCTGCAACTGATTGTCTGGGGTTGGGGCAATGGGCTGGCTGCTGCGCTGGGCTGGTAATCAAAAGGGATTGAAAATGGGCCGCTGCTGTCGGTGGTTGCTGTGGCTGGTGATAAGTGCTGTCAGCGGGCCGCTGTGCGCCGTTGAGCTTACGCAGATCCGTATAGCCAGTGACACCTGGGAAGGCCGCACTCATCCTGATGGCAGCGGTATGGTGTGGGAGATTTTCCGCACGGTGTTCGAGCCTGCTGGCGTGAGGCTGGATATCCAGACGGTCCCTTACACCCGCTCCATCGGTCTGGTGCAGCGCGGCGCTGCCGATGCCTGGGTGGGTTCTTACCTTAACGAAGTCGAGCAAGGCGTGTTCTATCCGCGCTGGAACTACGACTTCGATCAGATTTCTGCGCTGGGCCTGCTGGACAAACCCATCCCGACCCAGCAGTCCCTTGGCGAATTCCGCCTGGCCTGGATGCGCGGTTATGAATACCAGCGCTATCTGCCAAATTTGCACCAGTACCGCGAAGTGCTGCGTCGCGGCGGAATCCTACGTATGTTGGACATGGGCCATGTAGATTTCTATATCGATGCCCTGGCCGAAGTTGACGATGTGTTGCGCACGACCAGCCAGCCCGAGCGCTACCGTGTTACTCAGCTGACCGACCTGCCGACTTACCTGGGTTTTGCCGATACGCCGCGTGGCCGGGCGCTGGCTGAGTTGTTCGATAAACGCATGGACAGCCTGGTGGCGGACGGCAGCCTACGGCCTATTTTTCAGCGCTGGCAGCAACCTTATCCATTTGACTAACCTGTGCGAGACGCTCCATGTACGCCTTGAAAGTACTGTTGTTGAGCCTGCCGCTACTGCTGAGCAGTGGCGTCATGGCGGCCACCCAGGTACGGGTTGTCGGCCTGTTCCCTGGCGCTGCGGTGTTGAATGTCGATGGCCAGCGCAAGCTGGTCAAGGTCGGTCAGGTTGGCCCAGGTGGCGTGGTGGTGGTCAGTGCTGATAGCCGTGGCGCGGTGTTGCGTGTCGATGGCGTGGAGCGCAGCTACAACTTGAGTCGTGAGTACAGCGATGGCTTTGCCGAAGCGCGGAAGAAACAGCTCAGTGTGGCCAAGGGCATCGGTGGGCATTACTGGATTGCAGGTTCGGTCAATGGTCAGTCCATCCAGTTCCTGGTGGATACCGGCGCCACTTCGGTGGCCCTGAATGATGAGCATGCGCGCCGTCTGGGGATCGATTACCGGGTGATGGGTTCGCCTTTGCAAGTCAGCACTGCCAGCGGTACCGCGCGTGGTTGGCGCGTGACGCTGGATCGGGTGAAGGTTGGTGAGCTGGAAGTGCTGGGCGTTGATGCGGTGGTGTTGGAAGGCGGCTCGCCGACCGAGGCGCTGCTTGGCATGAGCTTTCTCGGTCGCGTTGGCTGGAAGGTTGAACAGGATGTGCTGGTGCTGGAGTCCAAATACTAGCTCTTGCGTTGGTTCGATTCTTATCATCAGTAATTCAAGCCAAGCGGCTGCCAGGGCCTGCTGTTACAATGCCGGCCTTATTATTCCTGCCCATTTTCTTTAGGAGCATCCGGTGTCCGTCGTGTTTGTCGCCGCCTCCCAGTTGCCTACGCCTTTTGGCGTGTTCACCATGCATGGCTTCCTCGAAGAGGCCACAGGCAAGGAACATGTAGCCCTGACCTTTGGTGATGTGGCCGATGGCGCGCCCGTACTGGGCCGTTTGCACTCCGAATGCCTGACGGGCGATGCGCTGTTCAGTTTGCGTTGCGACTGCGGTTTCCAGCTCGAAGCGGCGCTGCGTGCGATTGCCCATGAAGGCCGTGGCGTTCTGCTCTACCTGCGTCAGGAAGGCCGTGGCATCGGCCTGCTGAACAAGATCCGCGCCTATGAGCTACAGGATGGCGGCGCTGACACCGTAGAAGCCAATGAGCGCTTGGGCTTTGGCGCGGATCAGCGTGACTACGCCATCTGCTTGCCGATGCTCGATCACTTGGGTATCAGCCAGCTTAAGCTGATGACCAACAACCCGCGCAAGGTCAAGGCGCTGGGCGACATGGGCATCAATGTGGCTACCCGTGTGCCGCTGCAGATCGACCACAACCCGCACAACCAAAAATACCTCGCGACCAAGGCCGGCAAACTCGGGCATATGCTCGGCAGCCTGCACCAGGGCGAGGTCGAGGAAAGCCTGTGACGCGCGGTCAAGTGCGCCGTCGACTGGCGCTGGAGTGGTGGCGGCAACTGGCCGTGACCCTGGCGCCATTGTTCGTGCTCAATCTGCTGTTTGGCGCCGAACAGAAAACCGGTCTGCTGACCATGCCGCTGTTTATCGCCGGCCTGGCCTCAATGTTTGTTAGCCTGCCGCTGTTCAGTGGCTACAAGCGCGCGCTGGTGGCCACGGAACAAGCGCTCGATACTGCCGATGAGCACGATGCCTGGCTGGAACTGGCGCGTGTGCGCCGCCTGGCCTTTCTCGGCGCAGCGTTGCCAGCCTGGATTGCCGCTATCGCAGTCTTCGCCGGTCTGGAAGCGATCCCGCTGATCCTTCTCGCGATTTCCAGCATCGTTCTGCTGTACCTCTATCGCATTCCACGCCAACTCGGCTGATGCGCGCTGCCACTCTCTGTTTGCTGCTGTTGCTGGCGTTACCCGCAGCAGCCGTCGAACGGGTGGTCACCCTAGCCCCGTCCCTGACTGAGATCATGCTGGAGCTGGATGCGGGCGAACTCTTGGTTGGCCTGCTGGATGGCGGTGAGCGCCCGGCAGCGGTGGCGCAACTGCCTTCGGTGGGCCGCTATGGCCAGCTTGAGCTGGAAAGCGTGCTCAAATTGCAGCCTGACCTGGTGCTGCTCTGGCCTGACAGCATCAGCCGTGCGCAACGTCAGCAGCTAGAGCGCATAGGGATTCCACTGCTGATTGTGGAACCGCGCAAACTGGATGATCTGGCGGAGAACTTCGTCGAAATCGGCGCGCGTATCGGTCGCCTCGACAAGGGTAGGGCGCTGCAACAGCAATTCAATAACGGTCTGGTCGCACTGCGTCAGCGTTATCAACGTGAACAGCCTTTGCGGCTGTTCTATCAGGTCTGGGATACGCCGCTGTACACCATCGGCGGCGAGCAGATTATCAGTGACGCCCTGCGTATCTGCGGCGCCGAGAATGTCTTTGCCGAACTCAGCTTGCCGGCGCCTCAGGTCAGTGTGGAAGCGGTGCTGCAAGCAAACCCCGAGGTGATTCTGGCCAGTGTGCAAGAGCAGCTAGATGCCTGGCGCAGCTGGCCGGGCGTGGCGGCGGTTGAGCGCAAGCAGCTGTGGCTGGTGCCGGATGCGGGACTGGAGCGGCCAAGCTTTCAGATGCTTGGGGCGGTGGAGAAACTCTGCCAGCAATTGCAGCGGGCGCGATGATTGAGAAGGGGCCTATGGGTTAGGCCCGCTCTCGATGGTCAGAAGCGATAACCCAGGCTGAGCCGCACGTCTTCTTCGTTGGCGGAATAGAGGCCTTTGCCACCCGGTAGCCAGTCGGCATAGGAGGCGTAGCTGTCGTAGCGCTTACCGGTTAGGTTGTTGACGCGTAGCTTGGCGTTGAACTGCTCATAGTCGTAGTTCAGGCCAAGATTGAACAGGGTGTAGCCACCTTCGCGGCCTAGGGCATGGCCGTCATCTCCAGCCAGGTAGCGTGGCCCGGTGTAGTTGCTCTCCACATAGCCTGTCAGTCCTTTCAGCAATTGATAGCTCAGGCTCATGCCAGCGGTATGTCGCGCAACCCAGGGCACGTCGTTGCCCTCGAATGCGCCGGCGCGGTAGTGTGCGTCGGTGAAGCTGTATTGCCCGTTGAGGCTCAAGCGTTCAGTGAGCTGGCGCTGGCCTTCCAGCAACAGGCCGTCACGGCGAGTCTTGTCCAGGTTGATGGTGACGAAATTGAGTGGGTCGAACAGCAGCTCATCTTCAAGGTCGAGGCGGTACAGGCTGAGTTGATAGCGTTGTACGCCATCCTGCCATTCGGCCCCCGTTTCCCAGGACGTCCCGGTTTGCGGTTTGAGGAAGTCGACGTCCGGCAGGGTAAAGGCGTTGTCCTCGACGTTGGCGAAGCGCAGTACGTCTTCGCGCTTGAGAAACAGCCGGACTTGGCGGGCGGCTTGCCAGTTGAGGCCGATGCTGCTGCTGTCTTCGCGGTCGGTATGGGCGTGCGCCACGGCGTTGTCACGGTCTTCTGCCTCGCTGGTGCGGTAGCCCAGGGTAAGGGTGAGATCCCGATACAACGGTTGGCTCAGTTGGCTGTACCAGTCGCGTAGCGTCTGGTGGGAACGGGTGTCGCCAAACACTGAGCTGAGTTCGTAATCGCTGCTGATGTGGTCGTGGCCCAGCAGCCACTCACCACGGCCGAAGTCACTATTCCAGTGGCCGGTCAGGCGCGGGCTGAGGCTTTCCACCCGAGTGCCTTGGATAAAAGGTGAGGCGAACAGAGCGCCGACGCCATCGCTATCGCGGTAGCTGTAGTCGAAGTCGGCGGTCCAGTGCGTACCCAGATTCTGCTGGAAGGCCAGGCGCTGCACTTGAGTCTTGCTGTCGTTGAAGTCCTGCGGCGAGCCTGCGGCTTTACGGTCGGCGCGGCGTTGCGCCTCGGTCAGGCGGCCTGGGTAGCGCAACTCGTCATCTATGCTCTGCTGCTCGTACAGCGCCCAGCCATTGTCATGGTCGTAGCGCAGGCGGCCAAAGGCATTGCTGTAGCTGGCATTGTTGTTGTCGCGATAGCCATCCGTATGTCGGGACTCGCCGCTGCCGTAGAGCGAAAAGCCGTGCCCCAGCTGTTGGTTGAAATGCCCACGGTATGCTTCCAGATCATGGCTGCCGCGACTGGTCTCAAGGTAGCCTTCATTCTCGCTGGGCTGACGGGTGATGATATTGATCACCCCGCCCACGGCTTGGTCGCCGTACAGCACGCTGCCGGCGCCGCGGATAATCTCGATTCGTTCGATATTGCTCAGCGGCACGCTATTGAGGTTGGCGGCTTCCTGGCTGGGGTTGTTCAGCCGGCGGCCATCCACCAATACCAAGGTGTTATTCGCCGCATTGGCGCCGAAGCCACGAAAGCTCAAAGAGACCCGATTGCCGTCGCCGAGCGTGTCTTGAATTTGCAGCCCCGCCTGGGTGCGCAGCACATCCACCAAGCTGCTGGCAGCGCTAATTTCGATCTGCTCACGGCTGATCACGGCGACGCTAGCCGGTGCCGGGGTTTGCAGCGGTGTGGCACGGGTAATCACCAGCGGCTGGGCTTGATAGGGCTGAGTCGCTTCAGCAGCCAGCGCCAGGCAAGGTGCAAGCGCCACAGCCAGGGCGAGACGGGACATTTTCACGTAGAGAATCCTCAAAAGATCAAACGACTTTTGAGGAGGGCAGGGGCAAGAACGGGCGCGCTGGCGCAGCCTGAGCTTGACGGTGATGCCCTCCGCAACACCAGTCACATCCAGCAAGGCCGGTCTCCGGGCTCTCGACGTGCGCCGCCTCGCCTTCCCGGGATAACCCAGTGGCGTTGAGGCGACGTGCAGAACGACTCTGCGGTCGATTACCGTTGCGGGGGCAGCGCCGGGATGGTTCTTAACGAACGCACCGGCTTCCCGTTTAACGCCGCTTCACTGTGGAAGGGCGCACCTTGGCGGAAGTAAAACGCCGCGCACCTTAATGCGCGGGTGAATGAATTACAAGCAAGCCTGGCTCAGCTCTGGATGAGCGGTGCTCATGCAGAAAGCATGGCAAGGCGTGCGCGGATGGCGGCCTCGATGCCGGCGGCATCCAATCCACATTCGGCGAGCATCTGCGCAGGCTTGGCGTGCTCGACGTAGTAGTCCGGCAGGCCCAGGTGCAGCACAGGTTTGAGGATGCCAGCGTGGGCGAGGAACTCGCTGACCGCACTGCCGGCACCGCCCATCACGCTGTTTTCTTCGATAGTGACCAGCAGCTCGTGGCTGGCGGCCAGCTGGCGTACCAAGGCCTCATCCAGCGGTTTGACAAAGCGCATGTCGACCACCGTTGCATCCAGTACTTCGCCGACCTTGAGGGCTTCGGCCAGTTGTACGCCAAAGACCAGCAGTGCGGTTTGCTTGCCGTGGCGGCGAATGGTGCCCTTGCCGATTTCCAGCGGTTCCAGGCCCGGCTCGATGGCGGCATTCGGACCGCTACCACGCGGATAGCGCACGGCGGCCGGGCCATTGAACAGGTGACCGGTGGTGAGCATGCGGCGCAGCTCGTTTTCATCGCTCGGCGTCATCACCAGCATGCCGGGGATGCAGCGCAGGTAGGCAATGTCGAAGCTGCCGGCGTGGGTCGGGCCGTCTTCGCCGACCAGGCCGGCGCGGTCAATGGCGAACAGCACGTCGAGGTGCTGCACCGCCACATCGTGGATCAGCTGGTCATAGGCGCGTTGCAGGAAGGTCGAATAGATCGCCACCACCGGTTTGGCACCGTCGCAGGCCATGCCGGCCGCCAGGGTCACGGCATGCTGTTCGGCGATGGCCACGTCGAAATAGCGCTCGGGATAACGTTCGCTGAACGCCACCAGGTCCGAGCCTTCTTTCATCGCAGGCGTGATCCCGACCAGGCGCGGGTCTATCGCGGCCATGTCGCACAGCCATTGGCCGAACACGCTGGAGTATTTCGGGCCGCTGGTTTGTTTGGGGACGGCCGGCGCGTTAATCGGCTCCAGCTTGGTAATGGCGTGGTAGCCAATCGGGTCGGCTTCGGCCGGGGCGAAGCCCTTGCCTTTCTTGGTCACCACATGCAGGAACTGCGGGCCGTCGAGGTCGCGCATATTACGCAGGGTGGCGAGCAGGGTGGGCAGGTCGTGGCCGTCGATCGGGCCGACATAGTTCCAGCCCAATTCTTCGAACAGGGTGCCGGGCACCAACATGCCTTTGGCGTGTTCTTCGACCTTGCGCGCGATTTCCCAGGCACCCGGCAGGTGCGAGAGGATCTTCTTGCTGCCTTCGCGCATGTTCGAGTAGGTGCGGCTGGAGATGATCTTGGCCAGGTAGTTGGACAGGCCGCCGACGTTCTTGGAAATCGACATGTCGTTGTCGTTGAGGATTACCAGCATATTGGCACCCACGTCGCTGGCGTGGTTCAGTGCCTCGAAGGCCATGCCGGCAGTCATGGCACCGTCGCCGATTACGGCAACGGCCTTGCGTTTGCTGTTCTGCAGGCGCGCGGCGATGGCCATGCCCAGTGCGGCGCTGATGCTGGTGCTGGAGTGGCCGACGCCAAAGGTGTCGTACTCACTTTCCGAGCGGCGCGGGAAGGCGGCGATGCCGTCCTTCTGGCGCAGGCTGCCCATTTGTTCGCGGCGGCCGGTGAGAATCTTGTGCGGGTAGGCCTGATGGCCCACGTCCCACACCAGGCGGTCGTCCGGAGTATCGAAGACGTAATGCAGGGCCACGGTCAGTTCGATCACGCCCAGGCCCGCACCAAAATGTCCGCCCGTCTGCCCAACGGTATACAGCAGGTACTGGCGCAGCTCGTCGGCCAGAATTTCCAGTTCGGCTTCACCCAGACGGCGCAGCTCGTCCGGCGTATTGGCGCGGTCTAGAAGGGGCGTCAGCGGGCGCTCACGGGGAATCTCGTGGAAGGTCGTCGGCATCAGGCAGATCGTTATCGGTGCAAAAGATGCGGCAGTTTACCCGAAGCGCCGGAAACTGCCCAAACAAGGTTCGGGCAGACGGTTGTTACCAGGTGTCGACTGAGCGTTTCTTGCCTTCGCGCGGAGCGGGTTTAGGCGTGGCGTTGAGGCCGCGCAGCAGCCACGCGCGGGTTTCCACGGGGTCGATCACCGCATCGATCTCCAGGAAGCTGGCCATATTGATGCCCTTGCCATTCTCGTATGCCTTGGCCACCAGTTTGTCGAACAGCTGTTGGCGTGCCGCCGGTTCTTCGACGGCGGCCAGTTCCTTGGCAAACCCCAGGCGTACCGCGCCTTCCAGGCCCATGGCGCCAAATTCGGCACTGGGCCAGGCGATGGTGAACAGCGGCGAATGGAAACTGCCGGCCGCCATGGCCTGGGCGCCGAGGCCGTAGCCTTTGCGCAGCACTACGGTGAAAAACGGCACGGTCAGACTGGCGGCGGCAACGAACATGCGCGAAACATGGCGCACAGTGGCCTGTTTCTCCGCCTCCGGGCCGACCATAAAGCCGGGGGTGTCGCACAGCGACAGCAACGGAATATCGAAGGCATCGCACAGCTGCATAAAGCGCGCAGCCTTGTCGCCGGCAACCGCGTCGATGGCGCCGCCGAGGTGTGCTGGGTTGTTGGCCAGCAGGCCAAATGGCTGGCCTTCGATGCGGATAAAGGCAGTGATCAGTCCTGGGGCGAACTCGCGGCGCAGTTCCAGCACGCTGTCCCTGTCGGCGAGGGTGGCAATCACTTGGCGGATGTCATACACGCGCAAACGGTTTTCCGGGATCAGCTGGCGCAGCTCGCGCTGATCGGCGCAGTCCCATTCGCTGAGCGCACCCTGGAAGTAGCTCAGGTACTGCTTGGCCACCTGCACCGCTGCGGCTTCATCGGCCACCCGTACGTCGATGACGCCATTGGGGCCCTGCACGCTGACCGGGCCGACCTGTTCCGGTTTGAAGCTGCCCAGGCCGCCGCCTTCGATCATCGCCGGACCGGCCATGCCGATAGTGGCGTTGTCGGTGGCGATAATCACATCGCAGCAGCCGAGTAATGCGGCGTTACCGGCAAAGCAGCGCCCGGACACCACGCCCACCAGCGGCACCAGGCCGGAGAGTTTGGCCATGCCGACAAAGGTGTGGCAGTCCAGTCCGGCCACGCCGACAAAATCGGTATCGCCCGGCCGGCCGCCTCCACCCTCTGCAAACAGCACCACCGGCAAGCGCCACTGCGCGGCGAGGCCGAGCATGCGGTCGGTCTTTTTGTGGTTCATCACACCCTGGGTGCCGGCGAAGACCGTGTAGTCGTAGGCGATGGCCATGCAGCGCGCCGCCTGGTTGCCGAATGCTTCGGCGTTGACCGTACCGGTGCCGGCCACCAGGCCATCGGCCGGACTCTGCTCAATCAGCTCGGCTAGCGAGCGGCGCCGCCGTTGGGCGGCAATCGCCAGGGCGCCGTATTCGCTGAAACTGCCTTCATCCAGCAGGTCCGCCAGGTTCCCGCGCACGGTGCGTTGACCCGTCTTGCGCCGTTTGGCCACGGCGGCAGGACGGCGTACATCGGTGAGGAGCGCGTGGCGTTCGAGCACTTCGGCCAGGTCCTCACGGATATGATCCAGGTCTAGGTTCTGTTCGCTCTGGCGGGCAGCGGCGTCGACCTCGGCGGGTTCGATAAACAGCAGCGGCTGGCCTTCATTGAGCGCGCTACCGACCTGCACGGCCAACTGGCGGACGATGCCGCTGTGGCTGGCGGTGACGACAAACTCCATTTTCATTGCTTCCAGCACGGCAATGCTCTGGCCGACAGCCACCGCATCGCCTTCGGCCACCTCCAGGCTGGCTACCACGCCGGTGCTGTGGGTTAGCAGGGGCACGCAGCCGGGTGGTGCATCCTGTATCTGCTGTGTGTCTTGGCTGGCCGCCTGCGCACCGGCAAAGAAATGATGTGGATGGGCCTGGGGCTGGGCGGCCAGCAGCTCGCTTAGCTGGCTTTCGACAAAGCGCGTGGTCAGCTGATAGCTCGCCACTTGCGGCAGGCGCAGCAGGTTCTGCAGCAGGTGCAGGTTGCTCGCCACACCTTCCAGGCGGAATTCGCATAACGCGCGGTAGGCGCGGCGCAGGGCGCTGGGGTAGTCCGGCGCGTGGGCGATCAGCTTGGCCAGCAGTGAGTCGTAACTGGGGCTGACCGGGTAGCCGGCGTAACCGTAGCCATCTACGCGCAGGCCCAGGCCGCTGGGCGGCTGGTAGGCCGTCAAGGTGCCGGCGGCTGGGCGGGTGCTGCCATCGCTGCTCATGCTTTCCAGGTTGATGCGCAGCTGTACGGCGCAGCCATTAAGCGGCGGCGGCTGCATCAGGCCGAGTTGCTCAAGCGACTGACCCGCCGCCAGCTTGAGCTGGGTGTGCAGCAGGTCGATGCCGGTGACCTGCTCGGTGACGGTGTGCTCGACCTGAATGCGCGGGTTGGCTTCCATAAAGTAAAAGCGCTCAGGCTGCTCGGCATCCAGCAGAAATTCGAACGTACCCAGGCCTTGGTACTGCGCCGCGCCGGCCAGTTTTAGCGCGGCCGCGATCATCCGTTCGCGGGTGGCCGCAGGCAGGTCCGGGCTGGGGGCGATTTCCACCAGCTTCTGCTGGCGGCGTTGCAGGCTGCAGTCGCGCTCCCACAGATGGCTCACCGCGCCCGTGCTATCGCCACGTACCTGAATTTCGATATGCCGGGCCTGGCTGACCAGCTGTTCGATATACAGCGCATCACTGCCGAAGGCGGCGCGGGCTTCGGACTGGCAGCGTGCAAAGGCCTCGTCCAGCTCACTGGCTGCGAATACCGGGCGCATGCCGCGACCACCGCCGCCCGCCAGGGCCTTGAGCATGACGGCGCCATGTTCAGCGAGAAAGCCATGGGCTTCCTCCAGATTGATCGGCCGATTGATCCCCGCCACCAGCGGCACGGCGCAGCGTTCGGCTAACGCCCGCGCCGCTGCCTTGTCGCCAAACAATTGCAGCACCTCGCTGCTGGGGCCGACAAAGCGCAGCCCAGCGGCCAGACAGCGACGGGCGAATTCGGCGTTCTCTGCGAGAAAACCATAGCCGGGGTGAACGGCATCGCAGCCCTGCGTCTGGGCAATCGCGATCAGCTGGTCCATATCCAGGTAAGCCGGTACGCCACGGCCCTTGAGCGCCACGGCGCTGTCGGCCTGCCGCACATGCAGGGAGGCAACATCGTCTTCGGCGTAGATGGCGACCGAGCGGATGCCCAGCTCACTGGCTGCGCGGGCGATGCGAATGGCGATTTCGCCCCGGTTGGCGATCAGCAGGGCGGCGAAGGGCGCAGTCGTAATGGGCATGATGGCTCCAGATTTTTATTCTGCAGCCATCTTAGGCGTTCGACAGGAGAGGTAAACCAAGCCTCAGTGGGCGTAAGTTGGGGTATTTGTCTGGGTGATGATCGACGGGGCCTGGGTAGCCCGGATGCAATCCGGGAACTGTTTGTCGGCGCTGGATTTTCCCGGATTACATCCGGGCTACGGGTTGCGGCTGGGATGTTCGCGGGCATGGCCCGCTCCTACAAAAAACGTCGAATTCCGTAGGAGCGGGCCATGCCCGCGATAGGTACTACGCCGCTCAGCTGCGCCGTTCGACGATATAGCGCGCCAGTTCACGCAGCGGTTCAGCCGCCTGGTCGAACGGGCGCAGTGCATGCAGGGCTTGGTCACGCAGTTCCAGGGCATAGGCCTTGGCCGCGTCAAGGCCGAGCAGGGCCGGGTAGGTCGGCTTGTCGTGGGCCTGATCTTTGCCCTGCGTCTTGCCGAGGGTGGCGGTGTCGCTTTCCACGTCGAGGATGTCGTCCTGCACCTGGAAGGCCAGGCCGATGGCGCGGGCGTAGATGTGCAGGGCTTTTAGTGCGTGTTCATCAGCCCGGCCACTGGCCAATGCGCCGAGCTGTACGCTGGCTTCGATCAGCGCGCCGGTTTTGTGCCGGTGCATGATTTCCAGGGCGTTCTGGTCGAGGGTCTGGCCCACTGAGCCGAGGTCGATGGCTTGCCCACCTACCATGCCGGCCGGGCCAGCGGCGCGCGCCAGGGCGCTGAGCATGGCCAGACGCAGGTCGGCGTCATGCGGGTTGTGTGCGGCATCGCTGAGCACTTCAAACGCCAGGCTCTGCAGGCCATCACCGGCGAGAATCGCGCAGGCTTCATCGAAGGCGATGTGGGTAGTCGGCTGGCCGCGGCGCAGGTCGTCATCGTCCATTGCCGGCAGGTCATCGTGGACCAGGGAATAGGCGTGAATCAGCTCCACCGCACAGGCGGCCGCATTGGCGCGCTCCGGAGTGCCGCCGAGGGCTTCACAGGCGGCGTAGGCCAGCAGCGGGCGTACGCGCTTGCCGCCATTGAACAGGCTGTAGCGCATGGCGGCGTAGAGGCGTTCCAGTTCCGGGCGTGGGCTGCTCAGGAGATTTTCCAGGGCAGCATCGACGCGACGCTGGCAGTCGCTCTGGTAGGCCGCAATCATGCCTGTTGGTCCGCGTCGAAGGGGGCTTCCTCCAGCTCGCCGTCGCGCTCCATGAGGATTTGCACTTTCTGTTCGGCCTGGGCCAGCGCCGCCTGGCAATCACGGGTCAGGCGCACGCCTTGCTCGAAGGCCGTCAACGAGTCTTCCAGCGACAGCTCGCCGTTTTCCAGACGCTCGACCAGGTTCTGCAGATCGGTCAGGGATTGCTCGAAGTCGAGCGCGGCTTTTTTGCGGGCGGCCATGGCGGATATCTCGGGGTAGATCGGGGAGTCGGAACCGGCGCGACACTAGCAGAGCCATGCCGCGCGGGCAAATCAGCGCGGCAGGTGGCTGGCTGTCAGCCGATTACGCCGTAGCCGCGTGCCATCAGCACCGCTAGTAATGGGATGACCAGTAGCAGCAACAGTTCCAGGCGAATCACCATGATCACCAGGCGCGCCTTGGCTGGACTGACCTGCGGCACTTCGCCGGCCTTGAGGCTGTTGCGCCAGTTAAGGAAGACAAAGGTCGGCACCACGGAAATCAGCCCGACCAGGATAAACAGGCCGACTTTGGCGTGAAACAGGCTGTTGCCCAGGTAGTAGTCCAGGCCCTTGCCGTACCAGAGCACCCGCGCCAGCCCGGTAAACAGCACCACGCCGGCGCAGATGCCGTAGGCGATGTCGGTGATGATCAGGTTGCGCGCGCGGCGCACGTCCAGCGGCAGTTTGAATTGCACATGCTCGATGCTGAGCAGGGCGAACAGCAGAAATATCGACAGGTAGTGCAGGTAGGCGGCAATGGCTTGGCCCATGGTTGCGTCCTTTCTTTAGGGTGTGTGATCAGCTGGCTAGCTCGACCCGGTTACGGCCATTGCCTTTGGCCTGATACAGCGCCTGGTCAGCGCGGTTCATGGCTTCGTTTGGCGTCTCACCTGGCGTGCGCAGGGCTGCGCCGATGCTGATGGTCAGGCTGAGCTGCTGCTCATCCAGCTCAATGGGCTCTTTGCTCAGGGTGTTGCGAATCCGCTCGGCAATGTGCAGCAGTTCCTGTTCATCGTGTACCTGCAGCAGCACCACGAACTCCTCACCGCCGCTGCGGGTGACGATATCTTGCGGGCGCACGGCCGCATTGATGCGCCGGGCAGTTTCCCACAGCACCTGATCACCTGCGGCATGCCCGTACTGGTCGTTAATCCGTTTGAAATGATCAAGGTCGCAGAACAGTACACCCAGGTGTAGGCCGAGTTCGTCTGCCTGCTGTTCCTGCTTGAGCAGGAAGTGGTTCAGGCCGGCACGGTTCCAAAGTTGTGTCAGCGGATCGAGCATGGTTTTGCGTTGCTCGCGGCTCAGGGCCTCGCGCAGTTTTGCAGTCTGGGCACTGACATGGCGCAGCTTCAGGTAACCCTCCACCAGCACAGCCATGTCGACAAACAAACGCAATTGTTTGGCGGTGAGCTGCCGGGGCTCCGGATCGATCATGCACAGCGTACCCAGTGGCTGGCCTTCTTCGGAGAGCAACGGCTGTCCGGCATAGAAGCGAATCTGCGGGTTGTTGATCACTACCGGGTTATCGTGAAATCGCAGATCGTTGTGCGTGTCTTCGACGATAAAAGGTTGAGTGCCAAGAATGGCGTGAGCACAAAAGGAGATGGTTCGTGGGGTTTCGGTGATCTCCAGGCCGATGCGCGACTTGAACCACTGGCGGTCATGGTCGATCAGGCTGATCAGCACGGTCTTCACCCCGAAAACTTCACGTACTACCCGCACCAGCGTGTCCAGGTACGCGTCGGCCGGGGTGTCGACCAGCTCGTTATCATCGAGAATCTGCTGGCGCAGAACTTCATCGCAGGGCATTTCAGGACTGAGCATGGGGTGTTCCTGATTGACTGGTGGCGAACCATTGATTGGTACGTGTCAGACGATAAGCATAGCCACCTAGGCACAGACCGCGAAGGGCCATAAAAGCCAGCAGGGCCAGCCATAACCCGTGGTTGCCCAGCGTTTGCAGCCACCATGCCAATGGCAGGCTTAGCAGCAGGGCAAGGAGCATGGCGTTGCGCATTTCGCGGGCGCGGGTTGCGGCGATAAACAGGCCGTCGAGCAAGTAGCTCCAGACGCCGATGAGTGGCAACAGAGCTAGGTAGGGTAAATAGGTCAGGGCCATGCTGCGCACCGCGGCAATATCGGTCTGCAGGCCGATAAACCAGTGTCCACCCAGCCAGAAAAGTAAGGCAAATCCCACGCTCGCCAGCAGGGACCAGGCCCCCGCCACCAGTAGGCTGCGCCGCAGTGCCTGGCGATCCCCCGCTCCCAGCGCATGTCCGCCGAGCGCCTCGACTGCATGGGCCAGCCCGTCTAGGGCGAAGGCGCTTAGCATCAGTCCATTGATCAGCAGAGCGTTGGCCGCCACTGTGGCATCACCTAGGCGGGTGCCTTGTACGGTGATGAGAAAAAATGCCGCTTGCAGCGCCATGGTGCGGATAAAAATATCGCGATTTACCGCCAGCAAAGGGCGCCAGTTCCTCCATAGCCGCAGCGCGGGCCAATTGATGCGCCCAGCTTGGCGCTTGATTGTCTGGCGCGCCAGGTAAAGGCCGAGCAGTGCGCCACTCCATTCAGCCAGTACGGAGCCCCAGGCCGCGCCCGCCACTTCCCAGCCCAGCCCCAGAACGAACAGCAGGGTCAGGGCAACATTGAGCAGGTTGGTGCCAAGCATGATCAATAACGGCCCACGGGCGTTTTGTGTGCCCAGTAGCCAGCCGACCAGGGCATAACTGGCCAGCGCACCCGGCAGGCCGAATAGCCGAATATGCAGATAACTGCGGGCAAGGGCGTCGAGCTGCGTTGAAGGCTGCATCAGTTCCAATATCGGTGCGCTGAGCAGGCGCATCAGCAGGCTGAGCGCCAAGGCAAGTACGCCGCCCAACAACAAGGCTTGTAGCAACACCTGGCGCAGCGCACTGCCGTCCCTGCGGCCAGCTGCTTGGGCGGTAAATCCCGTGGTGCCCATCCGCAGAAAACCAACGCTGCCGACCAATAAGCCGTACAAGCTTGCTCCCACCGCCACTGCAGCCAATTGATGGGCGTGCGGTAAGTGGCCGACCACCGCACTGTCGACCAGCGCCACCAGGGGCACCGAGAGGTTGCAGAGGATCATCGGCGCAGCCAGTGCCCAGACCCGTTTATGGGTAGGCGAGTGCTGCCAGGCATCGCGTAAGGCGTTTATCAAATGTGCTCTCAAACTTGATTGGCGGTAGCTGCAACGAAATGCGCGGGCGTGTGTCACAGGCGGGTTATTAAACACTGATCGACAGGCGTGCGCTGCCAAGCAATTTTGCATGTGCGCGCTTAGTGGTCGGTGAGCGCCTCGACTATAGTGTCAGGCCTCTGCACCTACCCTTGTTGGAGCCCCGCAATGCCGAAGAATGGACTGCTTCTGGCACTTGTCCTGAGCCTGCTCAGCGCCTGTGATTCATCCACCCCTGGGCCCGCCGAAGTGACGGCGACCCAAACCACCCCTGTCAGCAGCGAGGCTGCCAAGCCGGCGGTTGACCGTAAAGCGCTGGCCGAGCGTTACGCGGGCCGCGAGCTGACCGTGGTGGATGTCTCGGAGGTGCAGCTGGATGGTGCCAGCACGCTGTCGATCAGCTTCTCAGTGCCGCTCGACCCTGAGCAGAAGCTCGCCGAGCGTCTGCACTTGGTCGATAGCAAAGACGGCAAGGTCGATGGCGCCTGGGAGCTGGCGGACAATCTGATGGAGGTGCGCCTGCGCCACCTGGAACCACAGCGCAAGCTGGTGCTGACCGTGGATGCCGGCCTGCTCGGGCTGAATGGCAAAAGCCTTGCCGCCGAGCAGGTCTCCCGCCTGGAAACCCGCGACCTGCAAGCCAGCGTCGGTTTTGCCAGCCGTGGTTCTTTGCTGCCCACACGCCTCGCTGAAGGCCTGCCGGTGATTGCGCTGAACGTCGACAAGGTGAATGTCGAGTTCTTCCGCATCAAACCTGAATCGTTACCGGCCTTCCTCAACCGCTGGGGCCGCGCGAGCAATCTGGACAACTGGGAAGCCCGTAGCCTGCTGCCGATGGCTGATCTGGTCTACGGCGGCCGCTTCGATTTGAACCCGGCGCGCAACACCCGCGAAACCCTGCTGCTGCCGATTGCCGGCCTGGAGCCGTTCAAGCAGCCCGGCGTGTACCTGGCGGTGATGCGTGAAGCCGGCAGCTACAACTACTCGCAACCGGCCACGCTGTTCACCCTGAGTGATATTGGCCTGTCCGCGCGGCGCTACCAGAACCGTATCGATGTGTTCACCCAGGCCCTGGCCGGCGGTGATGCCCTGGGTGATGTAAGCCTGGAAATCCTTGATGCCGAAGGCCAGGTGCTGGCCGAAGGCAAGACCGATGGCGCCGGCCATGGCGAACTGCCGCTGCCGCCCAAGGCCGAAGTGCTGCTGGCCCACCAGGGCGAACAGACCAGCCTGCTGCGCCTGAACACTGCGGCATTGGACCTGGCCGAGTTTGATATCGCCGGCCCCGTCGCTCACCCGTTGCAGTTCTTCGTGTTCGGCCCGCGTGACCTTTATCGCCCCGGCGAAACCGTATTGCTAAACGGCCTGCTGCGCGATGCCGATGGCCGCGCGGTAAAAGCCCAGCCGGTAAATGTGGAAGTGCGCCGGCCGGATGAGCAGGTCAGCCGCAAATTCGTCTGGCAGGCTGATGATGCCGGCCTCTATCAGTATCAGCTGCAACTGGCCGATGAAGCGCCGACCGGGCGCTGGCAGCTGCTGTTCGACCTCGGCGATGGCCGCCAGCAGTTGTATGAATTCTCTGTAGAAGACTTCCTGCCCGAGCGCATGGCCCTGGAACTCAAGGGCAGCGATGTGCCTTACAGCCCGGCAGAAAATGCCCAGTTCGACGTGACCGGACGCTACTTGTACGGCGCACCGGCCGCTGGCAATCGTCTCAGCGGGCAACTCTATGTGCGGCCGCTGCGTGAGGCGGTGGCGAGTTTGCCGGGCTATCAGTTCGGCTCGGTTACCGAAGAAGAACTGAGCGAGGACATCGAGCTGGATGAAACCAGTCTCGACGAGCAGGGCAAGGCCAGTCTGGATATCGAAAGCCGTTGGAGCGATGCCAAATCGCCGCTGCGTTTGATCCTGCAAGCCAGCCTGCAGGAGTCCGGCGGTCGTGCGATTACTCGGCGGATTATCCAGCCGGTCTGGCCAGCCGAGCGTCTGCCCGGTGTTCGCGGGCTGTTTGACGGCGAAGAAGTGGACGCCGACAGCCTGGCCGAGTTCGAAGTGCTGGTGGCCGATGCCGAGGGCAACAAGCTGGCGGCTGATCAGCTCAGCGTGCGCCTGATTCGTGAGCGCCGTGACTACTTCTGGAATTTCTCCGAGAGCGATGGCTGGAGCCATAACTACACCGAGAAATTCCTTACCCTTAACGAAGAAACCCTCAAGGTCAGCGCTGGCGGCACCGCCAAGATCAGCTTCCCGGTGGAGTGGGGCCCGTACCGCGTCGAGGTCATCGACGGTCAGACTGGCATGCTCAGCAGCATGCGCTTCTGGGCCGGCTACCGCTGGCAGGACAACGCCGACGGCGGCGCCGTGCGCCCGGATCAGGTCAAGTTGGCGCTGGATAAACCGGCGTACGTCGATGGCGATACTGCCCAGGTCACCGTCACCCCGCCTTCTGCGGGCAAGGGTTACCTGATGGTGGAGTCCAGCGAAGGGCCGCTGTGGTGGGAAGAGATCGAAGTGCCGGCCGAGGGCAAGACCTTCGACATCCCGATTGCCAAGGACTGGGCGCGGCATGACCTGTATGTCAGCGCCCTGGTGATTCGCCCCGGCGAGCGCAAGAGCAATGCCACGCCTAAACGTGCGGTTGGCCTGCTGCATCTGCCGCTGGAACGTGCGCCGCGCAAACTGGCGCTGACTCTCACCACTGCGGAGAAGATGCGCCCCAATCAGCCACTTAAGGTCAAGGTGCAGGCGCGCAACGCCGACGGCAGTATCCCGAAACAGGCTCAGGTGCTGGTGGCCGCGGTGGATGTCGGCATCCTCAATATCACCGAGTACGCCACGCCCGATCCATTCGCCAACTTCTTCGGTCGCAAGGCCTATGGCGCGGACCATCTGGATATCTACGGGCAACTGATCGAAGCCGGCCAGGGTCGAGTGGCCAAACTGGCCTTCGGCGGTGACGCGGCGCTGGCCGGTGGCGGCAAACGTCCGGATACCAGCGTGCTGATTGTCGCGTTGCAGAGTGAGCCGCTGGCACTGAACGAGCAGGGTGAAGGCGAAGTCAGCCTGAATATCCCCGACTTCAACGGCGAACTGCGGCTGATGGCGCAAGCCTGGACTGATGAGCACTACGGTATGGGCGAAGGCAAGACGGTGGTCGCTGCACCGCTGATTGCCGAGCTGTCGGCGCCGCGCTTCCTCGCCGGCGGCGATGAAACCACCCTGGCCCTGGACCTGAGCAACCTGTCCGGGCGCGAGCAGAAACTCGATGTACAACTGAGCGCCGAAGGCCAGTTGCGTCTGGCGCAGAATCCGGGGGCGGCAGTAGCGCCGATCACCCTGGCCGATGGTCAGCGCACCATCCTGCGCATTCCGGTCACCGCGCTGGGTGGTTACGGCCAAGGGCGCTTCAAGGTCAGCGTCACTGGCCTGGCCTTGCCGGGTGAGGACCTGCCGCCGTTCAGCCGCGAGTGGACGCTGGGCATCCGTCCGGCCTACCCTGCGCAGCTGCAGCACTTCCGCGCGGTGCTCAAAGACGAAGCCTGGCTGCTGCCTGCCGATGCCTTGAGTGCTTTTGAAACGGCGGGTCTGGAAGCGCGCTTGGCGATTTCCAGCCGGCCGCCGCTCAACCTGGGTGAGCAGATTCGTGCGCTCAAGGCGTATCCGTATGGCTGCCTGGAGCAGACCACCAGCGGTCTGTACCCGTCGCTGTATGCCGATGCTGCAACGCTAAAACGTCTGGGCGTGGAAGCCGAGCCGGATGAGCAGCGCAAGCGCTCCATCGAGTTGGGCATCGAGCGCCTGCTGAGCATGCAGCGCTACAACGGCAGCTTCGGTCTGTGGGGTGCGGACAGCGATGAGGAATACTGGCTGACCGCCTACGTCAGCGACTTTCTCCTGCGTGCCCGCGAGCAGGGCTTTGGCGTACCGGAAGAGGCGCTGAAAAAGGCCAACGAACGCCTGCTGCGCTACCTGCAGGAACGTCACCTGATCGAGGTCAACTACAGCGACAACGCCGAACACAGCCGTTTTGCCGTGCAGGCCTACGCCGGTTATGTGCTGGCGCGCAGTCAACAGGCACCATTGGGTGCGCTGCGCAGCCTGTATGAGCGGCGCAGTGATGCACGCTCCGGTTTGCCGCTGGTGCACCTGGCCGTGGCCCTGCAGAAAATGGGCGATCAGCCGCGTGCCGACGAGCTGCTGACCGCCGGCCTGGCCCGTGGTCGTGACAGCAATACTTGGCTGGCCGACTACGGCAGCCCGCTGCGCGATCAGGCGCTGATTCTGGCGCTGCTGGAAGAGCACGACCTGGCCGGCAATCGCCGCGAAGAGCGCCTGTTCAACCTGGCCGATGAAGTGGCCGGGCAGCAGTGGCTGTCGACCCAGGAGCGCAACTCGCTGTACCTGGCCGGGCGCAACCTGCTGAGCAAGCCGGAGCCGAGCTGGCGCGCCGCGCTGCAAAGCGGCAGCCTGGCTTTCGAGCTGAGCAATGCGCAGCCGGGGCTCAAACTCGATGGCAGCGACCTTACTGCGCCGTTGAGCATCCGTAATTCGGCAAGCAAGCCGGGTGATACCCCGCTGTATCAGCAGCTGACCCTGTCCGGTTATCCCAGTCAGGCCCCAGCTGCCGGTGGTGAAAACCTCAGTATCTACCGCGAATACCTAGGTATGGACGGTGAGAAGCTGGACCTGAGCAACCTGCAAAGCGGCGAGCTGGTGCTGGTGCACCTGGCTGTATCCGCCCAGCAGCGCGTACCGGATGCTCTGGTGGTCGACCTGCTGCCGGCGGGCCTGGAGTTGGAAAACCAGAACCTGGCACAAAGCTCGGCCAGCCTGGATGACGCCAGCAGTGCGGTGAAAGAATGGCGTGAGTCGATGCAGAACGCGGCGATCAAGCACCAGGAGTTCCGTGGTGATCGCTACGTTGCGGCGCTGGATGTAAACGGCTACGACACCACCCACCTGCTGTACCTGGCCCGCGCTGTTACCCCGGGAAGCTACCGCGTGCCGCCATCGCAAGTAGAGTCGATGTACCGGCCGAACTGGCAGGCCCTGGGCACCACGCCGGGGCGTCTGGTGGTCAAGGAGCGCTAGAACGCACAAGGCCCGCCAAATTGGCGGGCCTTGTTGTTTAGCCGGTGTGCTTAGAACCTGTTTGCGATCTCGCGAGCTAGAGTCATGCAAGGCGCTACGTTAGTAACAGCCTCCGGCTGGTCAAAGCAGGCGAGGAAGCGGAGTGTACGAGCTGTACATGAGCATTCCGAGCCTGCTTTTAACGCAGCAGGGCCGAAGCGCAGCAGGTCGTAGACGGGTTCTTAGCTGATCAGACCGCTCAGCAGCCACAATCCGAGCACCAGCCAGATCACCCCAGCAATGATCGAGCGGCGGATAAAGGCGCGTACCGCCAGGTACAGCAACCAGAGACCGGCCAGCAGAACCACGATGCTGAGCAATGATGGCGTTACCCCCAAGGCCTTGGACATGCCCGTGATAAAGCTGCTGACCGCGCCGCCGATCATGCCGAAAAAGCCGCTCAAGCCTTCGACGATAAAGCGGATCACCGAGCCGACTGCCTCGCCAAGGGATTCAAAAAAACCTTCTACACCCATAGTTCTCGTTCCACTCGACCCTGCGTTGATTGCTACTGCGCGCCAGTGTGCCAGTCATTTGGCAGAATGGCAGCGCTGTTGGCCGGTTGGGCCGTTAATTGTGGTACCGCCCCGCGATGCAAGGAATGGATCAGCGCATGACCCGCGTTAAACAGTTGTATTGGTTGGCTCTGCGCGTGTGGCGTAACCGTTTGTGGCCGTTGCTACGGCGCCCTTGGTTGGGCTTTCCGCTCTGTCTGCTGCTGATTCTGCTCGTGGCCGACCGGCTGTTTCCGCTGCCCTTGCCAGGCGATGACCTGGCCCGCGTGGTGCTGGCCGAGGACGGTGCGCCGCTGTGGCGTTTTGCCGACCGTGATGGCGTCTGGCGTTATCCGATCAGCCCCGGTGAAGTGTCGCCCTATTACCTGGACGCGCTGCTGACCTACGAGGATCGCTGGTTCTATCAGCATCCTGGGGTCAACCCGCTGGCGCTGGGCCGCGCGGCCTGGCAGAACCTCAGCGGCGGGCGCGTGCTCTCGGGCGGCAGCACCCTGTCGATGCAGGTGGCGCGACTGCTGGATCCGCATGCGCGCAGTTATAGCGGCAAGCTCAAGCAGCTGTGGCGCACGCTGCAGCTGGAGTGGCACCTGTCCAAGGATGAAATCCTCACCCTTTATCTCAATCGTGCGCCGTTTGGCGGCACGCTGCAGGGGGTGGCGGCGGCCAGTTGGGCTTATCTGGGTAAGTCGCCGAGCCAGCTAACCCGCGCCGAAGCCGCGCTGCTCGCGGTGCTGCCGCAAGCGCCCAGTCGTTTACGACCGGATCGCCATCCTGAGCTGGCCGAGGCTGCGCGGGATAAGGTCCTCAAGCGGCTGGCCAGTTTCGAGGTGTGGCCGCAGTTGGCGATCAACGATGCGCTGGAGGAGCCGGTGCTGCTGGCGCCGCGTCAGGAACCGCGCCTGGCCCCGTTGCTGGCGCGGCGGCTGAATACGGCGGGCAGTCCACCGCTGATTCGCACGACGATCGATGCCGCCTTGCAGCGCCGTCTGGAAGACCTGCTGCTGGGCTGGCGGGCGCGGCTGCCAGAGCGCACCTCGGCGGCGATTCTGGTGGTCGAGCAGCCGAGCATGGCGGTGCGCGCTTACCTGGGCTCAGTGGATATCGGCGATGTCAAACGCTTTGGCCATGTCGACATGATCAACGCCGTACGCTCGCCGGGTTCGACCCTGAAACCCTTTCTTTACGGCATGGCGCTGGACGAGGGGCTGATCCATTCCGAATCACTGCTGCAGGATGTACCACGCCGGTATGGCGACTATCGACCGGGCAACTTCGCCGCCGGCTTCAGCGGCGCGGTGTCCGCCAGTGAGGCGCTGGCTACCTCGCTCAATCTACCCGCCGTGCAGCTGCTGGAGGCCTACGGGCCGAAGCGCTTTGCCGGTGAATTGCGCAGCGCCGGGGTGCCCTTGCTGTTGCCACCGCTGGCCGAACCCAATCTGGCGCTGATTCTCGGCGGTGCCGGCAGCCGGCTGGAGGAATTGGTCAGCGGTTACAGCGCCTTTGCCCGTGGCGGGATGGCCGCACGGCTGCGTTTGCAGCCACAGGATGGGCTGCATGAGCGGCGCCTGCTGTCGCCCGGTGCCGCGTGGATTGTGCGGCGTATTCTCAGCGGCCAGGCCCGGCCGGACCGTGATCCGCGCGCGCAGCTGGTGCAGCGCCCGAGCCTGGCCTGGAAGACCGGCACCAGTTACGGTTTTCGCGATGCCTGGGCGATTGGCGTGGCGCCACGCTACCTGATTGGCATCTGGATCGGCCGCCCTGACGGTACGCCAGTCTCCGGGCAGTTCGGCCTGGCTTCGGCTGCACCGCTGCTGCTGCAGGTGCATGATCTGCTGGTTAACCGCGACAGCCAGCGCGGCATTGCCCTGCCGGTTGATCCACAACCAGCCTCGGTCGGTGTGGCCGCTATCTGTTGGCCGCTGGGCCAGCCGCTGGACAGCCGTGACCCCAACTGCCGACGTCAGCGTTTTGCATGGACTCTGGACGGCACCACGCCGCCTACTTTGCAGGCGCAGGACCAGCCGCTGGGTTTGGGGTTGCAGGAAAACATCTGGGTCAATGCTGCCGGGCTGCGCGTTGATGCCAGTTGCCCGGATGCCACGGTGCAGAGCCTGGCGCTGTGGCCGGCGCCGCTGGAGCCCTGGCTGCCACGCCGCGAGCGGCGCAGTGCGCGCCTGCCGGCGGTTGATTCGCAGTGCCCACCACGGCATATGCCCGTTGCCGCGCCGCTGTCGATAGTCGGTGTGCGCGAAGGCGACCGTTTACGCCGTCCGGCCGGCAGCGCCGAACCTCTGCGATTGCGCCTGTCTGCCCTGGGCGGCAGTGGCCGGCGTTGGTGGTTTGTCGACGGCCAGCCGGTGGCGGAAACCACGGCCGATGTGGCGCTGAACCAGCTGTTCTCTCGCCCCGGTCGCTATCAACTCAGTGTCCTCGACGAGAGTGGTCAGACCGCCAAGCTGAGTTTCAGCGTATTGCCGTGAGTGTTGCCCAGAAGGACTACGTTGAAAAATAAACGCCCCTGTTGTGCCAAGGTGCTCAAGACGCCGGGTTGCGGGTCGATAGGGTTATACATCGGCGAGCGTTTGAGTTTGTATACAAAATTGTATTCAATTGACTCTTCGAATAATAACGAGAGGGTATCCCCATGGGCTTGTGGAAGCGCAGCATTCAGTGGCAGCTGATTCTCAGCATGGGCGCCGCCCTGCTCACCAGTATTTTGATCGTCGTGGGCGTTTACTCGGCAGTGGTTAACCGCCTGACTGAACGCTTTCTGGTGGAAGAGGCCTTGCCGGCGCGGGTACTGGCGATCCGCAACGACCTGGAGAGGGTGCTGACCGCACCGATCACCGCCAACGCCGGGATTGCCGCTAATACCTTTATTCAGGACTGGCTGGCGGCTGGCGAAGATGAAGGCCAGCGCGACGCCGTGGCGCGTTACCTGGAGGGCGTGCGCACGCAGCAGAACGCCATGACCACCTCGATTGCTGTGTTGGAAAGCGGCAACTACTTCACCGGCGAGGGCCTGGCCCGGGTGATCAGCCGTGATCAGCCGGAAAACCAGTGGTTCTACAAGCTGGTCGACAGCAGCCGTGATCAGGTGCTGGAAATCGATATCGACAAGGGCACACGACTGCCGACCCTGTTTATCAACCAGCGGATCAAGCAGGGCGGCAAAACCCTCGGTGTTTCTGGCTTGGGGTTCAGCCTCAAAGCCATGTCGGAAATGATCCGCGACTTTCGTTTTGGTGAGCGCGGTCAGGTGTTTCTGATCGATGCTCAGGGCGAGGTCAAGGTGCATCCACAGGCCGACCTGAGTGGCAGTGGCCGCCTCGCCGAGTTGTTTGGCAAGGCGCCGGCGGATGAACTGTTGAGCGGCGGTGGTAAGGCAGTACGTTTCGAGCGTGATGGTGAAACCTACCTGGCGGTGGCACAGAAGCTGTCCAGCCTGGATTGGCTGCTGGTCAGTGAGGTGCCGGAAGCGGAAGTCTATGCCGAAGCGCGTCAGGCGCTGCTGATGACCAGCGCCATTGGGGTGGGTGTAGCCTTGCTGTTCCTCGGCCTAGTGGTGCTGTTGGCGCGTGGCCTGGTGCGGCCGATCCGCCAGGTGACCGCTGCACTGGTGGAAATTGGCGGCGGCGGTGGCGACCTGACCCGTCGCCTGGATGAGTCCCGCGAGGATGAGCTGGGCGATCTAGCCCGTGGCTTCAACCGCTTTATCGGTGGTCAGCGCAGCCTGATCAGCGATGTGCTGGCGACCAGCGAGCGTTTGCGTGCCTCGGTCAGCCAGGTCGCGCAGGTGGTCGACAACACTGCTGGGCGTTCCGGCCAGCAGCAAGAAATGACCGATATGGTCGCCACGGCGGTGCACGAGATGGGCCTGACCGTGCAGGAAATCGCCCGTAATGCCAGCAGCGCCGCGCAGTCATCGCAAAGCGCACGGGACGAGGCGCAGGGCGCGCGTAATGAGGTGCGCCAATCCATCGGGCATATCGAGAGCATGTCCACTGATATTGGTAATGCCGCCGCCGCAGTCAGTGAGCTGGCCGAGCAGGTGGCCTCGATTGATCAGGTGCTGGCGGTGATTCGTGGGATTTCCGAGCAGACCAACCTGCTGGCGCTGAACGCGGCCATCGAAGCTGCGCGCGCGGGCGAGATGGGCCGTGGTTTTGCTGTGGTAGCCGATGAAGTGCGCACCCTGGCCAGTCGCACGCAGAGTTCGACCGATGAAATTCAGCAGATGATCCAGCGCCTCAAGCAGGGCGCGGAAACGGCCGTGAGTTCCATGCATGCCGGCCAGCGTGCGACCGGAACTGGTGTGCAAGCCAGTCAGCGGACGGGTCAGTCGCTTAGCGCGATTACCGAGCAGATTGAACGCATCAGCGATATGAACACCCAGGTGGCCACCGCGACCGAGGAACAGTCATCGGTGACCGAGGAGATCAACCGCAACGTGCAGGGCATTGCCGACCTGGCGCATGCCACCGCCGGCGAGGTGCAGGTGTGTAAAGAGGACTGTCAGACCCTGCGCGGTCTGGCGGATGACCTGGCCAAGCAGATGAGCAGCTTCCGTTTGTAGGCGTATGCCGGCGGCACGCCTGTGCCGCCGGACTCAGGCCAGCTCCAGGCGGTTACGCCCGGCAGCCTTGGCCTGATACAGCGCATCGTCGACGCGCTTGAAGAAGCTTTCAGCACTGCCGTCACGGCGCATGTCGTAACAGCCCACCCCAAGGCTCGTGGTCAGCGGCAGGATTGCCCCCGGTACATTGAAGCCTTCACGCTCCAGTTCCAGGCGAAACTGCTCGGCCAGCAAGCGTGCCTGTTCCAGCGGGGTGTTGGGCATCAGGATGCCGAATTCTTCGCCGCCCAGGCGCAACAGCGCGTCGCTGTCGCGGCGGAAGTTCTGCCGCATGCGCTCGGCAAAATCGCTCAGGCAGCTATCGCCACAGGCATGTCCGTACTCGTCGTTGATCCGCTTGAAGAAGTCGATATCCAGCAGTACCAGCGATAGCGGTTGGCTCTGCCGCTGGGCATTGGCCACCATCACCGGGAACAGGCTGTTGAACTGATAGCGGTTGCCCAGCTGGGTCAGGCTGTCGGTGCGGCTGAGGTGTTCGAGGCGCTCCTGCTGGTCGAGCAGCTGCAACTCCAGCTTGAGCGTGTTGTGGTATTCGCGGTGGCTGCGGTTCAACGCCAATAGTAGGTAGCTGAGGTAAAAGCTCAGGGTAATCAGAAGGGCGTACTGCTCGCGCCATGCCAGTGCCAGCGTGAGCAGCCCCGGCAGGTAAATCAGCAGCAATGCCAGGAGCGCGCGCTTTTTGCGCATGGCGAAGTTAAAGGCCAGGGCGGTGCTAAAGGCGATGGTGCTGAGGGTGGCGATAATCGCTGAGCTGCTGAACAGCGGATGGTGCTGCGCCAGGGCATGGGCAGCGCCCCAGCTCAGCGCGGTGATCAGAATCAGGCTCCAATGCAGGTTTAGCCAGCGGCTGAGTGAATCGTTGCTCTGCTCCTGAGGCAGGCGGTGTAGCAGGCGTAGAGCCAGCAATAGGGCAAATAGGGCGATGCCGACGACACCCGGCAGCACCAGCGCGGCCGGGTCATTGCTGAACGCCCACGTGAGCAGCCAGGCCAGCAGGTAATAGATGCCACCCAGTGGCGAGCGAATGCGTGTGTCTTGCGCTTCGCGCCAGAGGGCGAAGGCGTGTGGTTGGCGAGGTACTTGGGCTTCAGCCATGGCTTGTGATCACAAATAGCAGCGTTATAGCAGCATAACTCTTTGCTTTTGAAAAAGCTGTCACATTGCTATCGCGCCTTGGGCGACACCCAATGCCGAGCTGGCATGCGCCAGCACGGGGTTACAGCATGATCGCCGCGTCGAACTCAGTGGCCGAGTACCCGCTCAATCGCTTCAGGATTTTCGTGGGTGCCGAAACGATCAACGATGGTGGCGCTAGCCTCGTTCAGGCCCAGAACGTGGACCTCAATACCTTCGCGGCGCAGTTTGATCACCACTTTGTCCAAGGCGGCAACGGCGGTGATGTCCCAGAAGTGTGCGCGGGACAGGTCGATGGTGACCTGGCGGACGGTGTCCTTGAAATCAAAGGCGGCGATGAATTTGTCGGCAGAGCTGAAGAACACCTGTCCAACCACCTTGTAGGTACGCTGGCGGCCCTCGCTGTCGAGTTCAGCGCTGATGTAGAGGAAGTGGCCAATCTTGTTGGCGAAGAACATGGCCGCCAGCAGCACCCCGACAAACACGCCGTAGGCCAGGTTGTGGGTGTAAACGGTCACGGCCACGGTGGCGAGCATCACGATATTGGTGGAGAGCGGGTAGTGCTTCAGGTTGCGCAACGAGTCCCAGCTGAAGGTGCCGATCGACACCATGATCATCACCGCCACCAGCGCGGCCATGGGAATCTGGCTGACCCAGTCGCTGAGGAATACCACCATCAGCAACAACACCACGCCGGCCACCAGGCACGACAGCCGCCCACGGCCGCCGGATTTCACGTTGATGACTGACTGGCCGATCATCGCGCAGCCCGCCATACCGCCCAGCAGGCCGGAGGCGATATTGGCCACGCCCTGGCCTTTGCATTCGCGGTTCTTGTCGCTGTTGGTGTCGGTCAGGTCATCAATGATGGTCGCGGTCATCATCGACTCCAGCAAGCCCACCACAGCCAGCGCAGCGGCGTAGGGAAAGATGATGGCCAGGGTTTCAAACGTCAGCGGTACATCTGGCCAGAGGAAAATCGGCAAGGTATCCGGCAGCTCGCCCATGTCACCGACGGTGCGGATATCCAGGCCGAAATACATGGCCACGGCAGTCATCGACAGGATGCACACCAGCGGTGAGGGGATCACCTTGCCGAGCTTCGGCACATAGGGGAACAGGTAAATGATGGCCAGGCCCGCCGCGCACATGGCGTAGACCTGCCAGGTGACGTTGGTCAGCTCCGGCAGCTGCGCCATGAAAATCAGGATGGCCAGGGCGTTGACGAAGCCGGTAACCACCGAGCGCGAGACAAAGCGCATCAGCGAGCCGAGCTTGAGGTACCCGGCGCCGATCTGCAGCACGCCAGTCAGCAGGGTCGCTGCCAGCAGGTATTCCAGGCCGTGGTTTTTCACCAGAGTGACCATGACTAGAGCCATGGCCCCGGTGGCGGCGCTGATCATGCCTGGGCGGCCACCGACAAAGGCGATCACCACGGCGATACAGAATGAGGCATACAGGCCGACCTTGGGGTCGACGCCGGCGATGATCGAGAAGGCGATGGCTTCCGGGATCAGCGCCAGCGCCACCACCAGACCAGCGAGCACATCGCCGCGGATGTTAAAGAACCAGGTGTTTTTCAGGCTTTGCAACATGGTCAATTCCAAAAACTGGGGGCCGCAGATGCCCGCAAGGGCAGGGCGGATGGGCTAATAAAAACTGGGTACAACGAGAGCAACGCAGCCTTGCGGCCAGCGTACAGGCGCACAGCTACGGCAACGGGTAAGCCGCCGGGCTATGCAGGGAGGGGGCGAAGCGCTATGGCGGCGTAGGCAGCCAGCGGGATGGTTGGGCCAGTGTCATATCGACCTGTCTCGATCCATTCGGGCGAAAAGGGCGCTCACCTTAACACATGCCTCTCAGCCGTCGCCGGCCGCGGGCTGAAGGCTCTGCGAGTTGAACTCAGCAGCAGGCGTGCACTCCTACACCCGCAGCCCAGCGTCTGGCCCGACCAATCGGCACCCTTACCGCCGTGCTGTCATGTTCACGCAGCACACTGCTGTTTCCCGTAAGCACGCGAGTATGACTATTCATGATGTCCGCTGCGAAAGGGGTGCTAGGACGGCTACCTGATGTCAGCCCATGGAAATGGTCGCTATTACTGCTGGCGCTGACCCTGGTTTACCAGATAGGCGTGCAGCACCTGGATAACCGTCTGTATTTCTGGATCAAGACCTCCTGGCATGAAACCGAATGGGAAAGCCGCAGCCTGTGGCTGCCCGAGTACCAGGTGCGCATCGATGCGCTGCCGATTGCCGGGGTGAGCAACAACCTGTCCGGCCTGACCTACGATGAAGGGCGCGACCAGCTCTGGGCGGTGGTCAATAACCCAGAGGAGCTGCTGGCCCTGAGCAAGGAGGGTGAGCTGTTGGCGCGTTATACGCTCAGCGGGTTCAGCGATGTCGAAGGCATCACGTACCTGGGCGATAACCTCTTGTTACTGGCTGAAGAGCGCGATCAGGCGCTGGTGGTGGTCGAGCTGCCGGAAAAACCCGGTGCTCTGTTTCGCGAGGATTACCGGGCGCTGACCCTGGGCATTGATCTGGGCGGCAACCAAGGCTTTGAAGGAGTCGGCTACGACCGTGCGGGTGACCGGCTGTATGTGGTCAAGGAGCATTCACCGCGCAAACTCTATGAAGTGCGTGGCCTTAAAGCCAGCTTCCTGGGTGACTTCAACCTGCAGGTAATCGATCGCCAGGCCTGGATCGATCACAAGGTGTTTGCCACGGACTTGTCATCGGTGCATTACGACGAGCAGACCGGGCATCTGGCCCTGCTCAGCGATGAGTCCAAGGTGCTGATCGAACTGGATGCCGAGGACGGCAAGCTGATCAGCTTCCGCTCGCTGCTCAGTGGCTTCGCCGGGCTGCAAGACAGTGTGCCGCAGGGCGAGGGGCTGACCCTGGATGATCAGGGCAATCTCTATCTGGTCAGCGAACCCAACCTGTTCTACCGCTTTGAACGCGAGAGTCGGCCGGGCGCTTAACCGCGCCTGATCAGCCAGATACCGGCAACGATCAGCAGCAGGCCGCCGACTTTGCCTGCGGTGATCGGCGCTTCACGAAAGCCGGCCCAGCCGAAGTGATCCAAGGTCAGGGCCATGCTCAGTTGCCCGGCGATCACCAGGGCCATAAACAGCACGGCGCCAACCTTGGGGCCGGCAAAGGCGGCGGTGGCGATAAACATCACCCCCAGCAGGCCGCCACTCCAGTGCCACCAGGTCAGGCCTTTCAGCGCACCGAGGCTGGGGAACTCGCGCTGGGCCAGCACCAGAATCAGCAGCGCAAGGGTACCTACGGCAAAGGACACCAGCGCGGCGGCCATCACGCTCGACACCTGTTTGGCCAATTGACCGTTGATGCCCGCTTGCAACGGCAGGCAGGCGCCGGCTACGAAGGGCAGGGCCATCAACCACCAGATGGGGGCAGGCATGGGCATATCTCCAGGTGGGCAAGGGGCGATTATGCCGCAAATGCGCCCCGCGCCGTCAGCCTCACCAGGGTAACGCCTGGCCTTGGTAATCGAGGAATGTGCAGCGTCGGCGACCCAGCTCTGCGGTGATCACCTGAAACAGACCGCTTGCGCTGTCTGCCACACTCAAGGGGGCATCCGCGCCGCCCATGGTGGTGCGCACCCAGCCTGGATGCAGGGCCAGCAAGCTCCAGGGCAGCTCGGCATAGTGGCTGCTCCAGCTCAGCAGCAGGCTGTTCAGCGCCGCTTTGCTGGCACCGTACAGCGGCATGTCGAGGGCGCGGTTGAGCTGCAGGCTGGCCATCTGCGAGCTGATAAAGGCCATCACCCCGCCGGTTTCGATTCGACCGGCAAGCTGTTGCGCCAGGCTGATCGGCGCGACCGCATTGGCGAGAAACAGCTGACCGATCTCCGCGCTGTTGGCCTGGCGCGGGTCCTGATGCGCTGGGCCATAGACGCCGGCATTGAACAGCGCACAGGTCAGCGGTTGGTCGCCCAGGGCGCGGTCAATCAACGGGCCCGCTTCGCGCTGCTCCAGGTCGCACTCGATCAGCTGCAGGCACTGACCATGTTGCGTGGCCAGCGCCTGCAATTCATGGCTACCCGCCAGATTGCGGATCACGGCGTGCACCTGCCAGCCCGCCTGCACAAAGGCCTGGGTCAAACCCAGGCCAATGCCGCGTGAGGCGCCGGTGATCAGGATATGGCGGCTTACGGCCACTGCATTTCACCCTTGAGCACCTTGGCGCTCAGTTCCAGGCTGCTGGCGTCGAGCAGCTGTGGGTACTTGGCTTTCATGGTCTCGATCAGCGCCTGGCTGTTCTGGGCCTTGGGCAGTGCTGCTTCCAGGTCATTCAGGTAGTTGCGGGTAAAGCGCAGGTCATCCAGGCTCAGCGTCGGTTGGCCCATAAAGTGCCCAGGCACCAGGGTCTTTGGCTGCAGCGCTTGCAGTTCGTCCAGGGATTTCAGCCAGGATTTACGCGCCTCTGCGGTTTGTGCATCGGCAATCCAGGGGTGGATGTTGGCGTAGGTCAGCACGCCGCCGACCACGGCCTTGATGCTCGGAATCCACAGGCTGGTGTGCTTGGGGTCATGGCCGATCAGCTCGATGCGCTGGCCTTCCAGGCTCAGGTGGTCGCCTTGCAGGGCTTGCGGCACCATTGTGCGGGCCGGTGCGCTGTCCTTAAGGATCGGGGCCCAGTAGGCCAGCTTCGGTTCACGGCTTTTCTCGATATAGGCGATGGTCTGCGGCGTGGCCAGGACCTTGGCCTTGGGGAAGGCACGGGTCAGGGTGTCCAGGCCGAAGTAGAAATCCGGGTCACCGTGGCTGATAAAGATGGTGGTGAGGGTTTTGCCGCTGGCTTGGATGCGCTCGACCAGCTCCTGCGCTTCACGGTTGGAGAACTGCGCATCGACGAGGATGGCCTCGCGTTCGCCGCTGATCAGCGTCGAGGTTACCGGGAAGATGGCCTTGTCGCCTGGGTTGTAAACGTCCAGGGTCAGCGGTTGGGCGAGGGCAGTGGTGGCCAGGGTCAGCAGGCTGGCGCTGGCGAGCAGGCTGCGCAGGTGAGTGATGATCGACATGGGGAACTCCTGTTGAGTGAATGAGCTCATCTTAGTTGCTTTAAATCGATCAAAAAGCCCCGTAATCTGCGCATGTTTGTTGCGTTAAATGGGCTAATTATGGATCGCCTGACAGCTACGCGGGTTTTTGTCGAAGTGGTGGAGCGTGGCAGCCAGACCGCCGCTGCCGATGCGCTGGAGATGTCGCGGGCGATGGTGTCGCGTTACCTCGGCGAGCTGGAAACCTGGGTCGGCGCGCGCCTGCTGCACCGCACCACGCGCAAGCTGAGCCTGACCGGTGCCGGTGAGCAACTGCTGGGGCAATGCCGCGAGATGCTGGCCATGGCCGACGCCATGCAGAGCGTCAGCCGTACGGACGAGGCCGCGCCGCGCGGCACCTTGCGCATCGCTTGTAGCCAGTCGCTGGCTCAGGCCTGGCTGGTGCACGCGCTGGATGACTTCACCCGGCTGTATCCGCAGGTCAGCGTCGATCTGCTGGTGGGCAGTCAGGCGGTCAATCTGGTGGAAGCGCGTATCGACCTGGCCCTGCGCATCACCAATCAGCTCGACCCCAACCTGATCGCCCGCCAGCTGGCGGTGTGCCGTTCGGTGGTGTGCGCAACACCCGCGTACCTGGCCAGGCATGGCACGCCGCAGCGGCCCGAGGACCTGGCGCAACACAATTGCCTGAGTTATGCCTATTTTGGCCGCAGCATCTGGGAGTTCAGCCGTGCTGGTGAGCCGCATGCCGTGGCGGTCAGCGGCAACCTCAGCGCCAATGAATCCATGGTGCTGCTGGAAGCCGTGCTGGCCGATATCGGCATCAGTTTGCAGCCGCGCTATTCGGTCGGCGCGCATTTGCGTTCCGGGGCGCTGGTGCAGTTGCTGCCTGACTACGAGCCACAGCAATTGGGTATTCACGCCCTGTATGGCACGCGCCGGCAGATGCCGCCGGCGCTGCGGGCGCTGCTGGATTTTCTGATCAAGCGCTTGGCGGATCGGCCGGACTGGGATTTGTAAACGGTCTACAGGGGTTTGCTGAACTGGATCAGCGCGACGCGCTGGCCCTTGGGGTCGCGGCGTTCGAGCACGCCGCTGAGGGCATAACCGAGCTTGGGGTAGAGCAGCAGACCGGCGCTGTTGGCATTGAAGCACGACACCTGCATGCGTTTGGCGTGGTAATGCTCGCGCGCCAGCTGCTCCATCACCGCCACCAGATAGTGCGCCACGCCATGGCCACGGGCCCAGGGTGCGACCATCAGGTTGCCGAGGGCGCAGTGGTCGTCGTAGTGCCATTGGTAGAAGTTGGCAAAGCCGGCTAACCGGCCATCGAGCAGCACCACGGTACTGTCGCGGCGCTCGGCCATGGCGGCGGCCAGCTGACCGATGCTCAGCGGCCAGTCGGCCTTGGGATAACAGAAAAACAGTTCATCAGCGTTCTGCGGGAAACCGACAATCTCGGCCAGATCAGCCGCCGCCGCGGGGCGATGGCTGAGGTGTGGGGTTGGGTTCATGCAACATCCTTGTGGGTCAGCGGGATGGGCACGCGGCTGCTCATTGAGGCGGGTACTGACTCAACACGTCCTCCACGCTGCGGCGAATCGCGGCCTCGCGCTCGCTCGGGCTGGGATGTGGATTGCGCAGCACCTGTTCAGTGCTGCCGCGCCAGACCAGTTTGCCATCCTTGCCGTCGAGCAGGTCGATCTGCAGGGTGCCGACCTGATAGTCCAGGGTGCGGGTTTCCACGTAACTCGGGCCGCCCCAGAAGCCGCCGCTCCAGGGATCACCCCAGGCGCCGCCGAGCTGGGTACTGACCTGCTGCTGGCGATTGTCGACGATCATCCACACCTGCACCTTGAGATCGCCTGGCGTGTTTGCCGCTGCCGGGCGTAGACCGCGCTGATCGAGCTGTTGGCTGATCGCCGTGCGGATGCGCTGATCTGTCAGGTCGCTTTTCAGGCGCGGGTCATCGGGTTTGTACTGCACTGCGGGTTCCTGCCAGCTCCAGCTGCGGTAGGCGGCAAAATCCCGGTTAGGGTCGAAGTCGCGCTGCAGCTGCGCGGTTTGGCAGGCGCTGAGGATCAACAGCAGGGGCAGTAACAGCAGTGATGCACGCACGGGTGCTCTCCTTTAATACAGCGATCAGTTTGGCGGGTATGCCGCCAGGGCCTGTTGGACCGCATTGCGCAGCGCGGCGGCGCGTTCACTCTGGCTGCCGCTGCTAAGGGTTTCGGCGCTGGCACTCCAGACGGGTTGGCCATCCTGGCCGTCGAACAGTTCGATACGCACCACCATCACTTCTTCGGTATAGCTGCGCACCAGCGGCGCGCTGCCCCACATGCCGTAGTCGTTGCCATACCGACTGTGCCCGTACTGGCTGCCGTAGTGTTCGGTGACCTGGCGTAGGCGTTGCTCCAAGCGCAGCTCGGCGCTGACCTTGAGGTCGCTGGTTTTACCGGCGCGATGTGGGCGTAGGCCGCGTTGGTCGAGGGCATTGCTGAGGGCTTCCTGCACCTGCTCGGAGCTGGCCCAGGCCGTGCCGGCAGGCAGGCGTTGCCAGCTCCAGGTAAGGTAGCGGCCGAAGTCGCGTGGTTTTGCCGGATAGGTGCTGAGATCCAGTTGCTGGGCCGCCTGTGCGGGTGCAGGCGGCAGGGGCTTACTTTCGGCGGTATACGGGTTGTCGCTCTGGCAGGCTGCGAGGCTCGTCAGTAGCAGTAATGTGCCCAGTCTTTTCATTGAGTGTTCAGCCTCCAGTGAGAGGGCAGTCAGCGTGGCCGGCAGATCCAGTGCAGGTAGCGCCCCAGCCCGGAAAAGCTTGGGTGGCGGCGGTAGGCCAGCTCCATTTCCAGCAGGTCGAGCAGCTCAGCCTTGGCTTGGAATGGCTGCGGCATATAGTCGTGAAACACCCGCACGCCACTCTGGCTTTCGACCTGCCAATTAGCCTCAAGTTGCGCCGCCAGCTCGCGCGGATCAAGCGGCATTTGCGGCGTCAGGCTCTGTTTCTCTCCGGCGAACTCAGCCTTGCGCAGTTTGCGGAAGTGGCCCTTGAGCAGGTTGCGGTAGATCAGCGCGTCCTTGTTGTAGAACGCCAGCGACAGCCAGCCTCCGGGCGCGCACAGCTGGTGCAGCACCGGCAGGATGCTGTGCGGTTCGGCCAGCCATTCCAGCACCGCGTGGCAGATCACCAAGTCATAGGGCTGTTCCAGCTGGCCGAGCAGGTCCTGCCAGGGCGCCTGGATAAATGTGGCCTGCTGGCCGGCGGCGGCAAAGCGCTCACGGGCGCCGGTGAGCATCGGCTCGGCGGGTTCGGTCAGGGTTACCTGGTGACCACGCTCGGCCAGCCATAGCGACATATGGCCAAGCCCCGCGCCAATATCCAGCACTCGCAACGGGCGTTCCGGTAGCGCTTCGGCCAGATCAGCCTGGAGCACGGCCAGGCGAATTGCGCCCTTGGCGCCGCCATAGATTTTCTCGGCAAAGCGCGTGGCCAGCTCGTCGAAGTGACGATCACTCATTGGATGCGCTCCCGAGGAAGCGCCGTTCGTTGTCGGCCAGCTTGGCGCGCACCGCCTGTTCCATGTCCAGGCCCAGCTCGCCGCACAGCAGCACCAGGTAGAGGATCACGTCGCCGATTTCCTGGCCGGCATGGGCCAGTTGTTCAGCTGGCAGTTCGCGGGACTGCGCTTCGGTCAGCCACTGGAAGATTTCCACCAGCTCGGCCATTTCCACGCTGGCGGCCATGGCCAGGTTCTTCGGACTGTGGAATGGCCGCCAGTCGTTGTGGTCACGAATGGCGTGCATGCGGGTGGTCAGTTCGGCGAGGTTCATCAGGCGCTCCAGCAAAGAGGAGCATAGCTTCGGGGTTTGCCGGCCGGTCTTCAAGCCGGCAAACCGATACCGCAGGTTATGGGTAGCCGCTTTCGTTCGGGTTATTAGTCACTTCCAGCACGCGCCAGACGTTGGCATAGACACTTTCCTGGGAAAACGTAATGCGCCCCTTGCCTTTGTACAGCGACACCACGCGGGCGACGTCCTTGCCTTTGAAGTTGAACGGGATCCAGGCCTTGCCTGTCTGGTGCGAGAAGGTGGCGGTCGGCGCGCCGAGCAGCGCATTGACTTCATCCATGCTCATACCGGTGCGTATATCGCTGAACGAGCCGCTGCCCTGGGCTGCGGTCGCTGGTGCAGCAGCGGGCGTCAGCGTTTGCGTGCTAGTAGCCGCTTGGCCCTGGCCGGCGCGGTAGGCGTCCAGGTTGACACTGCCTGCAGTGTAAGGCGCGCCACCGGCGCTAAGGCTGTCAGCGGCTTTCTCGCAATGACGGTCGAGCTTGCGGTTGTTGGAGTTGGCCACCACTTCGCTCAGCACCGGCTTGTAGCGGCCGTTACCCGAGCTGGCCAAGGCCTTGCAGACCCAGGCGAGAGCGTCTGAGGTAGTGTTGTCGGAGGCGCTGCGGTACTTCTGCAGCAGCACTTCGGCGGCGACGTCGAGGGTTTCCTGGTCACGATAGCCGCTGTGGTAGATGCTCTGCGCGGCCTCGCGAATCGACACCGGGCCGCCCTGCACCAGCTGATTGACATAGCGCTGCCCGGACGCGTCCAGGGCATGGGCCTGCAGTGCGCTGCAGGCGAGGACGAAGGACGTGGCAAGTACGGCGGTGTTTTTCATGCTGAGGCTCTCTGATCCATTGGAGTTGCCGTGCGGGTCAACCATGACCGCGTGGGCGCAGGAGTCGACACGATAATCGGCCCCCGCAAAAACGCCAAGCCTTGCGGTGCGCCTAGTCCAGCGGCTGCCAACTGCCGCTCATATGGCTCAGCTCATTCTGGCCGAGGAGGCTGAACTGGCCATGGCTGCCGGGCTCGCTGGCCAGCAGACGCACCTCTGCCGGCAACAGCACCGGTTTCTGGAAGCGTACGCTCACGCTGTAACCGGCATCCGGTAGGCGTGCGCCCAGTTCGGCCAGGGCGCGGCCTTTGTTCCACAGGCCATGGGCAATGGCGCGGGGAAAACCGAACAACTTGGCGGTGGCGGCAAACAGATGGATCGGGTTGTAGTCGCCGGCGATGCGCGCATAGCGCCGGCCGATATCTGCGGGGGCGCGCCAGTGGGCCAGGGTGGTCTGGGTAAGCGTGGTTTCGGCTGCGCGTTCGGCCGTTTTGCCGTCCAGGCGCAGGGCGCGGCAGAGGATGCGGCTGTCGCCTTCCCAGAGCAGGCCGAGCTGGTCGTGCAGCTGGGTAATCAGGCTAAAGGTCGCGCCCTTGTCGTGGGGTTGCAGATCCTGCACCTGCACGCTGACGGTAAATGGCCCCAGGCCGCCGAGCGGGCGCAGCACGCGAATATGGTTTTCCAGATGCACCAGGCCGAGCAGCGGAAAGGGAAAGCGCGTATCGGTGAGCAACTGCATTTGCAGGGCAAACGCCAGAATATGCGGGTAGGGTACGGGCAGCCGATGCTCATCGCTAAAGCCGCAGATCTGCCGATAGCGCGCCAGGTGCTTGGGATCAACCGTGACCTGGCAGCGCACGCCCAGCTCGGGCAGGCTGCGGCCAGTCACACGGCGGCGCAGGGCGGCGCGCAGAAAAAGACCGGGTAGCGCGGGCGGGGCGGGCAGGTCGAGCCAGTCGATGGCCATGGGGTCACTCCTCAGAACGGTGGCAGCAGCTTAGATGGCGCGCCTGTATCTGCATTGGCCGTGCTGCCTGGTTATGTGGCGGGGCAGTCAATTGCCTGCATTCACGCCTTGAGCGCATGGCCTAAAGCTGCCTAAGATGGCCGCGCCTCGCACACAATAAGAACTCTTCAATATGCGTGACTTGACTGACGACGTGGCGCTTATGCGCCCCGTGATCGACGCCCTGCGTGCCAGCGGTACCGACCCTGATCGGGTGCTGGCGCGGGTTGGCCTGCCGCCGGGTGGTTTACCTGCCGGGCGCTTCCCCCATGCCGCCCAAGCGCTGTTCTGGAAAGCCGCCATCGACGAATGCGGCGAAGAGCATGTCGGCCTCTACCTGGCTCAACACCTGCCGGCCTTCCACGGCCTGCTGCTGGAGTACCTGTTTCTTTCCAGTGAAACCTTCGGCGAAGGCCTGCGCCATGCCCTGCGCTATGTGCGTCTGCTCTCCGACACCCTGAATGCCAAGTTGGAGGTGCAGGACGACCGCGCGGTGCTGCTACTTGGGCTGGTTCCCGGCACGCCGCGACACTTCCCGGAGATGCTCGCCGGCGCGGTGATCCGCCTGTTTGATGCGCTGACCGAAGGTGATTTCACCCCTTATGAAGTGCAGTTCATGCACACCGAAGGTGCGCCGGCCGAGCGCTATCAGCAGGTCTACGGCTGCCCGGCGCAACTGGGCGGCGAGCGTTACGCGCTGGTGTTCAATGCCTCGGTGCTGGACAAGACCTCACGGCACGCTGCGCCAGAATTACTGCGCATGCACGAGTCGCTGGCGCGCCGGCAGCTGGCTGAAGTCGAACGTCTGGACCTGGTGCGCAAGGTGCGTGAGTTGATCGGCGAATTACTGGTCGACAGCGGCGCGACCCTGGAGCAGGTCGCCGCGCGATTGAACATGCCGGCACGGCGGCTGCGCGAGCGCCTGGCGATGGCTGGGGTGCGCTTTAACGACCTGGTCACCGACTACCGTTGCCGTTTGGCCAAAGACCTGCTGCTCAACACCGACGAGCGTATCGAAGTGATCGTCGAGCGCACCGGCTTCTCTGAGCCGAGCACCTTCTATCGTGCCTTCAAGCGCTGGGTCGGCGAAACGCCAGTGGAGTTTCGCAAGCGCGGCAAGCAGTGATGGCTATTGGACGAAATAGGTCGCCCAGAAGTAATAGAGCGTCATCCCGCTGCCCACGCTGATCACCAGCAGGCGCAGGAACTTGGCCGGCAAACGCTGGCCCAGTGCGCCGCCGACATAACCGCCGACGGTGGCGCCCACCAGCAGAATCACCAGCTCATACCAACTGACTCGGCCGGCGATGATAAAAGTCGCGGTGGCGACGCTGTAGATCACCGCGGAAATCAGGTTCTTCAGGGCATTGGCGCCGGCTAACGGGTGGCCTTCGATAGAAAACGCCGCCAGTTGCAGAATGCCCATACCGGCACCGAAGTAGCCGCCATAGATCGATACGCCGACATGCGCGGCCAGTGACAGTGGGCCGTGCGGCGGTTGCGCGGCCTCGGCACGGCGAGCAGCCAACCAGCGACTCAGCCAGGGACTGGCGGCAAACAGCGCGGTGGCGGCCAGCAGCAGCCAGGGAATCAGCTTGGCAAACACCGCATCGCCGCCAACTAGCAGCAACAGCCCTCCTAGCAAACCGCCCGCCAGCCCTGCCGCCAACAACGGCAGCAAATAGCGCCCCAAAGGCCGCAGCGAATCCCGCGCCGCCCAGGCCCCTGCCAGGCTGGCCGGCCACAGCGCCACGGCATTGGTGGCGTTGGCCGTCACCGGCGGCAGACCCGCAGCGAGCAACGCCGGAAAAGAGAAAAACGTGCCGCCACCGGCCAGGGCATTCATCCCACCGGCGGCGAAGCCGGCGAGCAGCAACAGCAGCATTTCGTTGAGTGGCATAGGGCTTCATCGGGTTAACGGCAGGTGACGGGGTCAATGCCTGCTGTGGTTGTCTTGTTTAATGCCCGCCGTTATTGCCTGGCACTGCATTGGCGTTCCTATAATCGGCTTTTTGGCACAGGGCTGGCGATGATGGCAAACGGACTAGCGTGGTACAGGCCGCGATTCTATGTACTTTTAGCCTTGGTCCTGTTGTTTTTTACCGCCCATAGCCAGGCCGCGGCCGTTAATGACCTGCGCCATTGGGAGCCCGATCAGCAGCCCTATCAGGTGCTAGGGGGACAGTGGCAATTGCAATGGCTTGAACCACAGCGTGAAGCAGGCCTGATCCAACTGCCGTTCACCTGGTCGGAGGGCACAGCCAAGCCATGGGGACAGGTGGGTTTTGGTCATATCGAACTGCGTACGGTCGTGCTGCTGCCTGAGCATTCGCGACCCTTAGCGCTGTATTTCGACGATCTCAAATCAGCGGCGCGGGTCTGGGTCGATGATGTGCTGGTGTTGGAACGCGGTCGCCCCGGTAATGCCGAACATGAGGTGGCCCGCTTGCAATCTGCCATCGTGCCTTTGCCCATGGGGCACGTCCGCGTGGCGCTGCGCGTGGAGTTGTCCAACCACTTTCACCATGAAGGCGGTATCGACATGGTCGTGCGTGCAGGCACGCTGGATAACGTGCGCTTGGATGTCAGCCGTCAACAAGCCTTGTACCTGGTGAGTGTCGGCGCCACGTTGATGATGGCGTTGTTCATGGTGTTGCTGGATCGCAGCGCGGCCCGTTCTCTGGGAGGTGTGCCGTTTGCCGCCATTTTGGTGCTGGCTGGTATGCGTGCAGCTTCCAGTGGCGAGTTGCTGGACTACTACCTTGAGCTGCCTGCCTTGTGGATCTATCGCATTGAATACCTCTCGGGGCATTTGTTCGCGCCTGCTTACGGGGTATTGCTGTTGCGGCTGTTCCCGGGCGAGCTGTCCTTACGCGTGCTGCGCGTGATGATCGGCGTCGGAGTAATGGGGGCCGCGCTCACGTTGTTTATGCCGGCGTCTTTTTTCACCCTGCTGCGTGATCCGTGCGCCCTCTGGTTGCTGCTTTGCGAGCTGTATTTTCTCGGGTGCCTGTGCCTGGCTACTTATCGCAAACGCGCCGGAGCGGCGGTGGTTTTGTTGGGCATGGTTGCGCTGGATGTGACCATTGTTAACGACCTGATGATGTACTCGTTGAACGTGCCAACGCTGAATCTGATCCCTGTGGGCGTTTTGCTCTTCTTGCTCTCCCATGGGCTGGTGGTCGGCAGCCGGGTGACGGCTGCGCTGCGTCGCAGTGATGAACTGCGCGAAGACCTGCAGCGCTTGAACGCCTCACTTGAAGCGCGTGTGGATGAGCGCACCCAGGCGCTGGCCGTGGCGCGCGATCAGGCCCTGCACGAGGCCCGTCAGTCACTGGAACGGCAGGCCATGCTCAGCCATGAGCTGCGGACCCCCTTGGTGGCCATTCAAGGCCACTTGCAACTGCTGGCCCGCGATGGCCTGCAGTCCGAGCAACAACGCCGTCTGGATACGGTGCAGGTGGCCGCGCAGAGCCTGACCGATGTGCTGGACGGATTGATGCTGCTGTCGCGCTCGGAAAAGCTGGAGCCGCCGCCGCGCGAAGTGTTTTCCCCTGTGCAATTGATCGAGGACTGCGCTGCGATCTTCCGGCCACAAGCCGAAGCGCGCGGCTTGAGTCTGCTCACGCGCTGTGATCCTCAGCTGCCGGCGTATGTGCTGGGTAATCCGCAACCGCTACGGCAGGTCTTGTACAACCTGCTGGGCAACGCCCTTAAATTCACCGAAGAAGGCTATGTTGAAATTACTCTCACGCGACGGGGTGCAGGACTGGCGCTAAGGGTCAAGGACACTGGCGCCGGTATTCGCACCGAATTGCAGCCGCATATCTTTGATGCCTTTGTCAGGGATGCGCAGCGGGCTGAGCCCGGTATTGGTCTGGGGCTGTACATCACCGCCCGGCTGGTCGATCTGATGGACGCTGTGATTGCGCTGGACAGCGCACCTGGGCGTGGAACCTGTATCGACATCGCCTTACCGTTCCCGGATGCGCAAGCGCCTGGGCTGGTCCTGGAAGACTCTGCGCTGCTGCAGGGTTTGCGCGTGTTATTGGTCGAAGATGTCGAAATCAACCGGTTAGTCACCGCCGAATTGCTGGAGCGCTGGGGTTGCCTGGTGTGCACCGCCAGCACCGGTCAGGACGCCGTGCAGGCCTGTGCCGTGAACACCTTCGACTTGGTTTTGATGGATATGCGCCTGCCCGATATTGACGGTTTGACTGCCAGTCGGCTGATTCGCCAACAGCATCCCCAAAGCGCCGCCAAATTGGTGGCATTGACTGCCAATGCCAACGATCTTGATCCCGCACAGTGGCGTCAGGCCGGGCTGAGTGCCGTGCTGGCCAAACCCCTGCGCCGCGATGACCTGCTCCGCGTGCTTGAGGATTGGGACGCCCTGCCGGCATCGCCCAGCGGCGAGCACGACGATATCTCCGAAGCGCGACTGGAGGTGTTGCGCGGTTGGTTGGGGCCGGCGCTGTTCGATCGTTTGCTGCCCACGCTGGTGGACTCCCTGCAGCAAACCTACGACGCCCTGGCCCAGTTGCCACAAGGCCCTCAGGCGCGCGATCAACTGCGCGTGCTGTGCCATCGTTTGCGCGGCAGTACCCTGAACTTCGGCCTGGATAATCTCGCCCGGATTGCTGATGCCACGCATGAAACCGATCAGATCGAAGGCCTGCTGGATGCGATTGAACGGCACCTGCAGCTGTTGCGTGCGCGTGTCCTGCAAGAACAACAGCCGCCAGGTGGTCATCGCGAATAGCTGGCGCACTGTTTGATCTTTGCGTCAGAATCCGCGCCAGTTTTTGGGGAGTGCACGGTCAATGATTGACAGGCTTGTTGTGGTCGAAGATGCACCAGAGATTCGCGAGATGATGGTGCTGTATCTGCAGAACGCAGGGTTTGAAGTCTATTCCACCGACTCCGGCCGGCAATGCCTGCTCATGGTGGAGCGCCTCAAGCCCGCTCTGGTGCTGCTCGACATTGGCCTGCCGGATTTGGACGGGCTGACCGTGACGGCACAGTTACGGCGCAACCAGCCCAACCTGGGTGTGATTCTGGTGACGGTGCGCGATGAGGATTACGACCGTGTCGTGGGGCTGGAGGCCGGAGCCGATTGTTACCTGACCAAGCCACTTAACCTGGGCATTCTGCTGGCCCAGGTGCGCAGCCTTCTGCGCCGATGCGGTGGCGGTGACCGTGAGTCTGACTACAGCCTGAGCCTGGGGCGTTTTCGTATCGACTTGTTGCGGCGTCATATCGTCAATCAGGACGGCGTGGATGTCAGCCTGACACCGGGTGAGTTTGCTGTTTTGATCGGGCTGATTGAGCGCCGGGGGCATGCGGTCAATCGTCATGAGTTGCTGACATTTCTGCGCCGGGGCCAGGAAGATGCCGAGGACGTTGACGTGCGCACGGTGGATGCCCTGATCGTGCGCTTGCGGCGCAAGCTGGAAGTCTCGCCCAACCGCCCCCAGTTGATCATGACCGTCTACGGCAAGGGTTACCGCCTGGCCAATGAGGCCGAAATCAGTCAGTAAGTCGTTTGCTGGTTAATTGTGAACAAGGGTTCACAAGCGTGAATGGCCTTTCCTAGCACTCACATATAGCGAAACCAGAGAATTCACTACTCGTGATATCTCTAATCGTGACAGTGAGGTCCGCCATGTTGGTCAAACGCCCCGCCCCTCGTTCGACCTTTCGTGAACAGCCCAAGCAGGTGTTTCAGCCTACCCGACTGGCGGCGGCCATTCTGGTCGGCATGGGCGTGCCCTCGGTCTGGGCGGATACGAACACTATTGTTGCCTCCGGCGGCACGTACCTGGTGGGCGATACTCTGGTGCAGCTTCCAGGCACGGCGACCACTATTGCGGTCAATGGCAATGTCACGGATATCACCACCGGCACGGTGCGTGGGCAGACCGGCTTTAACTCCTTCAGTCATTTCCAGGTCGGCAACGGCAATACCGTAAACCTCTATGTGCCGAGCGGGGCCAGCAATCTGGTCAACCTGGTGCATGACTCACGCGTGGTGATCAATGGCACGCTCAACGGTGTGCTGACTGATGGCAACCGGATTGGTGGCAACATCATCTTTGCCGACCCCCATGGCATGGTGGTGGGTAGCAGCGGTGTCATCAACGTCGGCAGTTTGACCATCACCACGCCCTCGGCGCAGCAGATGCAGCAGCTGTCTTCGGCGGTGGGTGTGGTCACGCCGGAAGGCGCGAGCCAACTGGTCGACGACCTGAAGAACGGTCAGTACAACGACGCGGGCGTTTTGACCGATCTGCCGGGTGCAGAGCGCGGCAAGGTTGAGATCAAGGGCAAGATCAATGCCGTAGGTTCGGTGAATATCTTTGGTGCCGCGGCGGTGGTGGCTCAAGGGGCGCGTGTTGAAGGCGGCAAGGACATTGCTGATGCCGTTTTCAAAGGCACGGTTAACACCGCTGGTTTGTCCGTGGGGCAGGCCGCGCAGCGAGCCGATGGTGCGGTGCGCATCGTCGGCCGTGACTCGGCGGTAATCTCTGGGGAACTGGCGGCGCTGATGGCCGATGGCAGTGGGGCCAGTGTTTCGGTGTCGGGTGGGCAAAGCCTGGAGCTGACGGCATCCGCCCGCGTGCGCAGTCAGGGCGAAGCCGGCAAAAACAGCGGCAAAGTGACGCTTGAAGGCAGCACCATCAATGTGCGCAGCGGTGCAGTGGTCGATACGCGGGCCACCGGCAGTGGGCGCTCCGGGGATATTCAGGTCAGCGCCATCAGTGATGGTGCCTGCACCTTCTGCAAAGGCGACGATGCCAAGACCGTCGATGAAATTACCCAGACGCTAAAAACCAAGCCGAACTCGCTGCTGGCACCTGACCGCGGCGTTGCCAGCGTCAACATCGAGAAAAATGCCGTACTGGATGCCAGCCACGTTGATGACTTCCGCGAGGGTGACATCAAGGTCAGCGCCACCGCCATCAGCAAGCAACTGGGCGGCTATTCGGCAGCCGATGCCAGCATCAAGGTCGCCGGTACGCTCAAGGGCGGCAATATCGCCCTGAACAGCAATGCCGTGGCGGTTGTTGACCCAGGCTTACTGAGCTCGCTGTTCGACAGTGCCGCGATCAAAGCCGACATTCTGAAGATGAAGAATGAAAACGGCTGGAGCGATGAAGAAGCCTGGAAAAAGATCATCGGCGACATCATGGGGCCGATCACCGGTATTGGTTCGCTGAGCAATCCCGACCAGCTCAAGGCGTTGGGTGCAGACCCCGCCGACCTGAGTGAGCTGTCGGCGTTGATTCCCTTCCTGGCCGTGTCGATCGGTCATGCCGACTCCAAGATTGAAGTGCTCGACGGCGCGAACCTGCATGCCAGCCAAAAGTTGCTGGTCAAGGCCGACAGCACGCGCACGGTGACGACGGAAAGCTTCTCCATTCCGCTGGTGCAATCGTTGATTCCGTTCAACGCTGGTATGGCCTTTGGCCGCATCAGCGGCGCCACCAGCGTGGAGGTCAAGTCGGGAGCCACGCTCAAGGGCGAGCAAGGCATCGCACTGCAAGCGCACAGCCAGAACACCTTGACGGTTGAGTCGGAAGCCACCAATGGGCACGACGCCGAAGGCAAGCAGGCCACCACCACCGGCTTTGCTTTTGCCATGGCCAACACGGGTCTGACTACCTCGGCCAAGGTCAACAGCGGTGCGCTACTGAACACGCGGGGTGATGTCAGCCTGCTGGCGCTGACCGAGCAAGCGATCCGCAACAAGGCGGTGTTCAAGTCGTTGGGTAACGGTGCTGCCGGCGGTGCCGTGCTGGCCCTGAGTGTGCTCAACAGCAATACCCAGGCGGCATTCAATGCCAACCTGAGCGGCGCGCGTCATCTGGACGTCAGCGCCACCAACCTGATTTCCCGTCAGCAAAATGAAGCGACCTCGCAGGCCGGTAAAGGCCTGGCGGACTTCCTTAAGTTTCGTGCGATTGGCACAGTCGATCCGATCAAGAATTATGTGCTGAGCAAGTTCAAGGACGTGAATCCGACTCAGCCGACGGACAGCAAATTCCGTTTGGCCGCCTCGCTGGGATTGGTGGTCAGTGATCAGCAAGCAGAGGCCAGCATCGGCCAGAGCACGCAGCTCAATTTGAGCGGCAATCTTGGGCTCACGGCACTGCAGGAGATTCGTGAGCTGCACAATCTGGTCAACAGCACCGTAAACGGCTCCAAGAGGGGCGAGGACCAGAATGACTATTCCCTGAGCATGGCCGTGGCGATTGCCACCCTGAATCAGGGCACCCGCACGCTGGTTGGCGATGGTGCGCAGATCACTGCCCAGCGCATCGGTCTGGGCGCTCAATACATCCAACCGTTGAGCCTCGGCGGCTTTGACCGCTGGAGTTCGCTGAGTGATATCGGCAAGAACATGATGAGCCTTGGGGGCTGGCCGAGTGATCTGGCCGGTAAGTTTTCCACCCAATACGCCAACTCCCAGGGCACCTCCGACGAACTGGCAATCACCGGTTCGATCTCGGTGCTGACCAATTTGATTGATACCCGTGCTTGGGTCGGTGATCGGGTTCGCCTGGAAGCCTTGGTCAATGATGAACTCGCCTGGCAGAGCAGGCCGCTGGATGCTCTGGTCGGTTTGCGTGATGCTCAGGGTTTGCTGATTCCGCCCAGCGCCATGGTGGCCAACCGCCGCTGGGATTGGGCGCAACCCATCACGGTGACAGCGGGTAACCAGCTCGGCCAATTGGCCATTGCCGGCAATATCGGCATGTTCCTGTTCGGCACTGCTGTGGGGGGCGAGTCTGCCCCGGGTGAAAATGCCAAGCCCTCGGCTCTTGGCGGTGCGCTCAATATTCAGACTGTTTCCAGCAAGGCCGTTGCCGGCATCGGCGCGCAGGCGTTGGTCAAGGCTGGCGGGGTGCAGGTCCAGGCTTTGCAGGATGATTTGATCCTGGCCCTGAGTCCGTCTGCGGGTAAAGGGGTAAGTGCGGCGGCCAATGGCGCCGCTGTGGCCAATACCCTCACCTCGACGGTCAATGCCTCCATTCATAACACCGCGAGCATGGACGCCAAGCGCATTGGTGTGCAGGCCGAGCACCGCCTGGGGCTGTGGACCGCAGCGGGTGCTGTGGCGCTGGGCGGTACCGCCGGGGTGGGCGGTGGGCTGGCGCTGAATGTGTTGACCACCGACGTCAATGCGCTGGTGGGCAATAACCTGAACTGGCGACCGGAGGCACTGGGCCAAGGTCTGGAGGCCAGCGGTAAAGGTGTATGGAAGGCCAACGTTCTGGATGTTCAGGCGCTCAGTTCAGGGCAGAGCGGGGCTTTTGCCATCGCTGGGGCCATTGCCAAGGGTAAGGATGAGCAGAAAGAACAGGACGAAGGCACGAAAAAGGCCGGTGATATCGGTAAGCCCACGGTAGAGCTGGCCGACAGCTTTGGTCAGGCGTTGCTGCAGTCGATCACCGTCGGCGTGATCAACGTCACGCCGGCGCTCAGTGCCTTGTCCAGTGCGGCTGGCAAACTCAAGGATGCGGTAACCGAAGCCCCGGAGAAAATTGCCAGTGGCTGGGACAGCATGAAGAAGCTGTTCAGCAAGAAAGACGCGGGCGGTGGTCCGGATGGCGGTGGTGATGACTCGGGCGGCTCAGGCAAGGGCTTCGCGCTGGCTGCTGCCGGGTCGGCCACCATCAATGTGTCGCGTCAGCGCAGCAAAGCGGATCTGGGCGATATCGTGCTCGATCCGCGTGACCCTGCCGACGGCGGCAGCAAGGTCAACGTGCTGGCCCTCAATCAGACGCACCAGTTCAGTGGTTCCGGTGCCGGCGCGCTGACCCTGGCGGGCAAGCAGAAGAGTGAGTCCAGTGCCGCTCTATCGGGAGCGCTGGCCTACAACCACCTGATGAATGAGACCGATGCGCGGGTGGGCAACGTGCTGTTGCGCGGCAATGACCTGCTGCAGGTGCAGGCCCTCAGCGCAGGTGATCAGATCGCGCTTGGTCTTGGTCTGTCCGTGGCCACCGCCGGTACCGATAAAAATGTCGCAGTGTCATTGTCCGGCTCGGCCGCTTACATGGGCAACCGCACCCGCGCGCTGGTGGAGAACAGCCAGGTGCAACAGCGCCAGGCGGCACCCGGCCAGATCGCAGTCAATGCCTACGACCGCGCACGGGTGATGCTCGGTGGCGGCGCCTTTGCCGGCAGCAAGGGTAACGGCGGCAGTGCCGGCGGCTCGCTGGTGGTGGGGGTGCTGGCCAATACCCTGACGGCGGAATGGCTGGGGAGTGAGGCGAGCAACTTCGCTCGCATGGATGTCACCGCAGCGAGCGCCTCACGGGTGCTGGCCGGTGCGCTGGGCGGTGCCGTCAGCACGGGCAGCGACAGTGGCGCGGGTGCCGGTTCGCTGCTGACACTGGTTTTGGCTAACAAAATTCAGTCGCGTGTCGACGCGTATAAGCCGAACGCCACGTCTCCGGCGCTGTTGTCTTCACTGCAAGGCGGGGCGCTGAACCTGTCGGCGCAAAGCCTATCCGGCGCTTCGCCGTTGGACAGCCTGTTCGCCACGGCTGCTGATGGCACCTTGCTTGAGAGCGGTCTTGATCTGGGCGGTGGTAACACCGTATCGGCGATCAAGGTCAGTGGTGAAGTGGACAAGGATTTGCTCAACGGCAAGAACGGCCCCGGTAACCTGTTCGAGGGCCAGATTGCCGGTGAAGCGGTGTTGGCGGTGGCCGGCAGCCTGGGGGCCTCCGGCGGCAAGGCCGGGGTGGGCGGTTCAATGGCGCTGGTGTATTCAGGCAGCGAATACACCGCTGAACTGGCTAACAGTCACGTCGGCCTGAGCGGCGATTTGACGATTACTGCGCGGCACAGTGCCGACGTGCTGGCGGCTGCGGTTTCTGGCGCAGGCAGCACCGAGGTGGGGGTTTCCGGTTCGGCCACGGCGCTGATTGGTCGCGGCAATGTGCTGGCGGGTCTGGGCATGGGCGATCGCAAGCTCAAAGCCAATAACCTGCGCATCAGCGCCGAGCGCAGCGGTGGGCACTATTCGCTGGCGGGCAATATCACCGGCAGCAGCGGCTCCACGGCGGTGGGCGGTGCGGTGGGCATCAGCGACATGCAGCAGCGCGTCGAAGCCGTGCTGGAAAAAGGCCGCTATGAACTGGGCGGCGACCTGACTCTGGATGCAGCCCAGCAGAGCCGCATCATCAGTGCGGCCCTGTCAGCGGCTGTGACCTCCGGCAATGTTGCCGTGGGCGGGGCCATGACCTTCAACCGGATTGCTGACACCACCCTGGCGCACCTGCGCAATGCCAAGGTGCTGGCGGATGACCTGAGCATTCGCACCACGCAGGCCGGTCTGGGCGCGAGCATCTGGTCGCTGGCCTTCAACCTGGCCGCCAGTGGCAGCAACACCGGCGTGGGTTCGGCGGTGGCGATCAACCTGGTCGAAGCCACGCGCAAGGCCGAGGTCAATGACAGTGAAGTGGACCTGCGCGGTTCAGCCAGCGTGTTGTCGGGGCTGGATGGCGAAATCTGGGGCGTCGGGGTCAATGCGGTCGGTGGGAGTACGGCTGGCGTGGGTGGCTCGGTGGTGGTCAACAACATCGACGGCAGTGACAGTGCCCGCGTCAGTGGCGGTTACCTGCGCACCAGCGGCAGTGGCAAGAGTCTCACGCTGGACGCGGCGCAGGGGAAAGGCATGCTGATTGCCTCGCTGTCCGGGCAAGTGACCGGCTCGGGTAATACCGGTGTCGGTGGTGCGTTCTCAGTCAACCGCATTGGCGCTCAGCGCAGTGCCTCGATTGCGCAGAGTGATGTCCGTGGCTTTGCCAGCGGTGCGTTGTCTGCCAGCCTGGATCAGTCCATCTACTCCGCCGCCGTCTCCGGTGCCGGTGCCAGCACGGCGGCTATTTCCGGTTCGACCACCAGCAACGTGATTGAAGGCAGCGAAAAGGCCAGCATCACGGGTAGCCGTATTGAACTGGGCCGTCTTGAGCTCAATGCCAGCCGTGGCAACCGGGAAATCTGGAGTCTGGCCGGTACCGTGGGCGGGGCCGGCAACGTCTCGGTGGGCATGGCCAACGCCAATAACATCATTCTGGCTAAGCGCATTGCGGAAGTCAGCGGCAGTCAGTTGCTGCTCAACGGCGCGCTGAGTCTGCGCAGTGGTGGCGCTTCGGGTATCCGTTCGCTGGCGGTCGGGGCCGGCGGTGCGGGCTCGGCGGCCGTCGGTGCGTCGCTGGCAATCAATGTGATCAAGGGCGAAGAGCGCGCCAGCCTGGACAGCAGCACCGTCAGCGGCGCTCAGGGCGTCGAGGTCAAGGTGACCGATGGGGCGGCGGACATCTACACCGCCGCCGGTAACGTGCAGGTGGGCGGCAGCGGTTCCGGCACCGGCGCGGTCGCCATCAGCACCATCGAACAGCAGCGGATTGCGCGGATTCTCGACAGCACCGTCGCGGCCGGCACTTCGGCTATCGATGTCCTGGCCACCAGCGCCGGCAGCATTCGCACCTTGGCGGTTAGCGGCAGCATTGGCGGCAGTGGCGGCGTAGCCCTGTCCAATGCCAGCAACAACATTGGCGCAGTGACCCGCGCGCAGATCGACGGCAGTGCGGGAACGGCCGGCGTGGTCACCGTCAAGGCGTTGGACACCTCAAGCATCGCGGCGCTGTCCGGCGGTGCGGCCGGTGGTGGCTCGGCGGCTGTCGGTGCGGCGACCTCGGTCAATCGCGTGGCCAGCCAACTGGAAGCCCGCGTGCAAGGGCGCAAGGCGGCACAGAGCTGGCTGCTCAGCGACCTCATTGTCGCCGCACATTCGAATTCGACCATCCGTTCGGCGTCGATCAGTGGCGCGGCTTCGGGTACGGCTTCGGTGGGCGGGTCGGCCGCCACCAACGTGATCCAGAGTTCTGCTCGGGCATTTATCGAACAAGGGGCCTGGGTCGTCGCGCAGAACAACGTCACGGTGTCGGCGCGGACGCAGGACCAGATCAGCGGGGCTGCGGGTGCCTTTATGGCCAGCGGCACGGCGTCGGTCGGTGGTTCGGCCACGGTCAACGTGATTGAAAACAGCACCACTGCGGGGATCACGGGCGCTCAGACGCAGGTCAGCGCACTGGCGCTGGGTGAAGCGGCGGGCATTGATAACGGCGTGTTGCTCAATGGCCCGAACGCCACAGAACGCCTGTGGAGTGATGCAGAGCAGTTCAATCCGATTCCCAATCTGGGCTTGGGTACACGGCAGTTCCGTGGGCTGGCGGTTCAGGCCAGTTCGGTGCAGCAGATTGGTCAACTGGCCGCGGCCGGTTCGATTTCGTTTGTTCCCCTCTACAGCGCATCGGTTTCGGGCCTGGGCAATAGCAACGTCATCGGTGGCCTCACGCATGCCAGCATCGAGTCGGCGCAGATCAATCAGGCACCCGGTGCGGCTGCAGCGCAACAGGTGTTGGTCGGCGCTGCCAGCCATGCGCTGAGCGCCAGTTATCTGGCCAGTGCGTCGTTCAGCCTCGGCGTGGCGGCGGTGGCGGCAGCCTTGGACACCACGGTAATCCAGCGTGAAACGCGTGCGCTGATCAGCGGGGCCCTGCTCGCCAGTCGCGCAGCCACCGAGGTACGTGCGGCGTCCACTCAGTTCGCCAGCAGCCTGTTGGCCAGTGCCGGCGGTGGCATTGTCGGAACGGCTGGCAACGCCACCCTGGTGATTGCCAAAGGCACCACCGAAGCCCGGGTGGATAAAGGCAGTGAGCTGCAGGTCGGCAGTCTGTTGGTCAGCGCGGATGCGCTGCAACAATTCAGTGCCAATGCGCTGGCCCTGGCCGGTGGTTTGGTGGGTGTGGGGGCCAACTTCGGTCTGGTGCTGAATCAGGCGGTGACCCGCGCGTGGGTCGGTGAGGCGTTGAATGCCTCCAATTCACTGGCTGACAGCCGTGTACAGGCCGGCTCCGTTACGCTTCGCGCGCGTGGCAACACGGAACTGCACAGCAATCTGGTGGGGGCTGCGGCCGGTGGTGGCGCGGTAGCCGGTTCGGCGCTGGTGCAGGTTGTGGAAACCACCACTGAAGCCGGTGCCAGCCAAGCCCTGTTCGGTACCGGGGCCGCTCCGTTGAGCAGCCTCGACATCAATGCCCACGACAACCTGCGTGTGACCGGCAATGTCGGCTCCGGTGTGGTTGGCGCTGCAGCGCTGGGCGCGTCGGCCAACGTGGTGGTGGCCAACAGTGCAACCCGCGCGTTGCTTGACCGCAGCACCGTGCACGCGGGCAGTCTGAGCGTGAATGCCTTGCGCGAAGGCTATGCCGAACTGCTCACCACTTCGGGTGGTCTGGGCTTTGCCAGCCTTAGCGGCAGTCTGGGTTTGTTATTGCTGGGCAGCGGCGCCACTCAAGTCAGCGCCGGTGGCAGCACGGTTGATCCACTGAGTTACCTGAACAAAGACGGGCAGGGCACGCTGGCCAAACTCGATAAGCTGAGCAGCACCGGCCCGGTGACCGAGTTGAATCACGATGAGGTGGTCTGGGATGACGCTAGCCAGCGCTACACGCGTGTCACAGTCAGCGACAAGGCAGATGCCGAGCGGATCAACACCAGCTCCAAGGTCACCGTCAGTGACCGCCTGCAGAGCAACAGCAGTCGTAAGCATGAAACCGTAGCCCGGGTCAGCGACAGCCAGATCAGCCTCAGTGGGGCGGCTTCGGTACAGGCTCAGGATCGTCTGGCCAGCCGTAACCAAGCCGGCAGTCTGAATGCGGGCGGCGGTGCCTATGGCGCGGCCATGGCATTCAGCCTGTCCAATGCGCGGGTCAGCGCCGAGATTTTGCGCGGCACGCTGAATGCCGCCAGCTTGCTCATCAAGGCCTCGGCCGTGGACAAGAACACCCCCGAACAGAGTGGTGATCACACCCAGGCCATGCTGGTTAATGCGGTCAGTGGGCAGGCGGCGGTTGTCGGTGCCGTGGGCGGTGCCGTCGCAGCGGCGGTCTTGAACAATGGCGTGAGCACCGTCCTCGGCGGCCCGGTGCAACTGACGGGCAGCCTCAATGGGCAGGCCAGTGACACCCAGAACCTGCAGGTGAAAGCCTCGGGGCTGGCGGTCGGTGGGTTGGCCGGGGCCGGGTTGGTGTTGGGCGTTGCCGCTCATGACAGCCAGGTCAGTCTGGATGTGGTACCGGGTGCCGCATTGCAGGCGAGTGACATCCTATTGTCTGCATTATCTGCAGGGTCAGCCCAGCTGAATGGCTGGGGCAGCAGTGGTGGTGTGTTAGGCGGGGTTAATGCTCTGCTGTTGTTGGCCCGTGATACGGCGCATGCCCGGTTGAGCATCGGTGATGGTGCCCGCCTGCAGGCCACACAGGCGTTGGATCTGGATGCGCAGGTACGCACGCGCTTGCAGGCCCGCAGCGAAGGCTATGCGTTGGGCGGTCTGCTCGCGGTGGGCGGCAGTGTGGTCGACACCTTGAACAGTACCCAGGCCGAGTTGACGGTTGGCAGCAACGTGCTACTGTCAGCCACCACCGGTCAGCTGCGCAGCCGCGTGCTGCGTGAGGGCGAGCAGGACAGTGCGACCGTGCATGCGCAGAGCCTGGCCGGTGGTGTGGGCATCTCTGCCAACGCCGCCGTGGCCACCGCGCGCTCGAACAGCAAGGCGCTGTTGCGCACCAGTACCAGCAGCCGTTTTGCCGGTGCTGACGGGGGCAGTTGGACCTTCCTGGCGGAAACCGATGTGCGTCAGCGCGCCACCGCCGATGGCCGGCTGGTAGGCATGCTGGCGCTGGGTGCCACCGTGGCGCAGGCACTGTCGCAGTCGCAGACACTGGCCGAAGTGGCTGGTTTGTTTGAGAGCAACCTGAGCACGGTGAAGATCAACGCACTTGGCAGTCAGGACAACCAGGCCGTTGCCAGCGCGGGTCAGGGTGGTCTGGTCAGCGGTGCGGCAGCCGTTGGCAAAACCGCCGACAGCAGTTCGACCCTGGCCAGCTTCTGGGCACGTGGTGTGCTCGGTAATGCCATGCAGGTGGGCAGCCTGGCCCTCAGTGCGTTGCAGCAGTCGCGCTTCAACAGCTTTGTCGACAGCAGCAGTGCTGCGCTGCTCGGCATGAGCGGCGCCCATGCGCAGAACGATATCAACCTTACCACCAGTGCCCGGTTGTTGGACGGCGCGCGCATCAACAGCCGTGGCTACAGCCAGAGCGCTCGTGCCAACGTCAGCAAACCCCAGGCAAGCGCCTATAACGTGCAATCCGGCTCCGGTGGTGTGGTCGATGCGGCGGCTGCGCGCAGCCTCAGTGCGATCTCCCTGGATACCAGCAGTCTGGTCGGCAACGACGTGTTGCTGCGTGTCGACGGTGATTGGCGCAACCCGAAAAAACTGGAAATTCAGGCCTTCAACCGCATTGATGGCTATGACCGGGTCAAACTCGACAGTGGCGGTGTGATCAGCATTGCCCGTGCCGAATCCCGGATTGATGTGCTCAAGAGCAACGCCGAGGTGCGCGTGGGTGAGCGCGCCGACCTCTACAGCATCGGCGATCTGGTGCTGGCTGCCAGCGGTGCTTATGTCATCGACAGTCAGGCGAACGCCAAGACGTTCGGCGCAGCCGGTGCGGCCAGCGGCAGCAGTCTGGCGCGGGTCAAGGCCGACTATGTGGCGCGCGTAAACGCCAATGCGGCGCTGTTCGCCTATGGCGATCTGCGCTTGCAGGCCGGTTATGGGCTCGATGGCGCGATGAACCGCGCCGAGCTCACGGCGCGCACTGACCTGTGGAACAACACCGCCTTTCCGGTGGTGACAGACCCGGATGCCGCCGCAGAGTACCAGCGCACCAGCAACCTGCACGTGAACGCCGGTAGCCGGCTGCGCAGCGTGGGTGACATTCATGCCTATGCCGGGCAAGGGCATGGCGTACTCACTGGCAAGGGCGTGGGCCGTGACCTTTATCGTCAGGCCGCCGCCGACCTGCTGGGTGCTATCGTCGGGCAGGTGTCGCTGGACATCAACGGCGGTAGCACCCTGAACAGTGGTCAAGGCCTGGTGCGTATCGATGGTCAGTTGGATGCAGGCGTTTACAGCCAGCGCAAGTTGGTGATCAGTGGCTTGAAGTACCTGCTCAATGGTCAGGAGGTCAACCCGGCCAGCCTCAATGCCTCGACCCAAGGCACGCTTACCGTCGTTCCTGTGATGCAGGAAGTCAGTGATGGCATCACTTGGAGCCTCAAGCAAAGCGAATACTCACAGTTGCTGACGCAGCGCCTGCAGGAACTCAATAACCGCTTAGCCAGCTACGGTATTTCGGCGGTTGAACGGGCGGCTTTTGAAGCTGAGCGTACCCTGCTGAATAAAACCCTGAGCAAGCTGTATGAGCAGATGGGCGGTACGGTCGCCAATAACCCCGGTGCTGTTTCCGGCGAGGGGACCCTGCCGGAAGGCTTGAAAATCTGGCTGTTGGAGATTGATCCGATATTGGCCAAGCCCGGCAATATTCTGGTGCAAGGCGATGCCCTGATCGGCAGCGGCAAGCTCAATGCACCGGGCGATGCGAAGATCGAAATCATCAACCACAGCGAGGCATTCCTTAGCCTCAAGGGGCTGGAAATCCCGGATCACCTGGGCGGCCAGTTGCTCTTCAATGGCGCCAAGATGTCTGGCAATGCCAGCATTCAGGCCGCTAACAAACCGGGCAGTGGCAACGCGGCCTTCAGCAGCGTGACCGTGGCGGAAAACTCGGCAGCACCACGCATAGTGGTGCAGAACCTGCGCAACCCGGCTGACAACATCAAGGATGCTTCTGGCTTGAGCATGCCCGCGGCCGATATCTACGTCGCGGGCAGCCTGCTTAACAAACGCGGCGAGATCGAACTGACTGCCAAATACGGCAGCATCTACGCCAATGCCGATATCCGCGCGCAGAAACTGAGCCTCAGCGCCGGTCAGGACTTTGTCCTGAACAACCCCAAGTCCTTTGTACACATCGGCGGCGACCCGGCATTCAACAACAACGGCAGCACGCTTCACGGCAATGGTTCGGCCACGGTGGCCGGGCAGAACGTGGTGATCAATGCGCTGTACCTGAATATCAATGGCCTGATCCAGAGCGGTGTCGCGGATTGGCGGGCGACCATTGATGAATCGCGCTTTGCCAATCTAGACGGGCGCCGTGCAGAGGCCGTTGGCAACCGCTTGCAACTGGTGCAGACCGATGCCCGTACCGGCACTCTGGGGTATGCCTGGGATTACGACAGCAACAGCATCGTGCTCGATCAGGTGCAGGTGGGTGGCGGTTACATGGAGCTGACCGGGCACATCCTCAGCACTGGCAATGGCCAACTCAAGGTGCTCGACGGTTTCAGCCAGGTGCACGTCACCAACAACACCACGCGTCATCTGGAACTGGCCGGGCTGGACCTGGGCCGCGGCGTGGAAGGCACCCTGCGCATCAACGATCTGGGGCGTGGCGAACAGGGGCAGCAGACCGGCGGTGATCGGCTCTGGTCGACGGTTTACACCCGTGTGGGCGATCAGGTGCAGCGTTATGAAGGCTGGAGCAATGGTCCGCTGACCCACAAAGGCAGCAGCAATGGCCGTGATACCAGCTACAGCACCACGGCCGGGCGTTCCTACGTCTGGCTGACCGGGCGCGACGACAGCATCACCACCACCCGGCAAGAGTATTGGGATGCCTTCTGGGGCTTTATCCCGACCGGTGATGGCACCCTGGCCTGGGAAAAAGTGGTCAAGGGCCAGAGCACGGCCATTCCCGGGGCCGAGTACATGGGCAGCACTCAGGGCCTGTACCGGATCGACAAAGACCGTATCCGTAACCACCGCTTTACCGAGGACGCAGCGCTCAACGCGATCTATCAGAATGCCGCCTTGCAACTGGCGGAAGAGGATCCGGATAACGCGCTGTTGCAACTGTTCCGTGTCGGCCTTGGGGCCGGTGAAATTTCCCGGGTCAACGAGACTTACACCACCGCTGATCCTGTCAAGATCAACCAATTCGCCGGTGGGTACTGCAAGACCCATTTCATCTGGTGCCAGGTTTACCGCACCACCCTGACCAAGGTGTTCAGCTCGGGCGAAAAAGAAATCAACCGCTATGCGGTGCAGGCTGATCGCCCCATCAACATCAGCTTTATCGGCAGCGAGAGTGGGCTGATCGACCTGATGGCCAAGGGGGATGTGACGCTGCGTGGTTCGTTGTACAACCTCAGCGGCAGCACATCGCTGAAGGTCGACGGGGCGCTGCGGCAGAACAATGACAGCCTGGTGATTGCCGCGCGTGACCTCGACCTGCAGGCCGGGCAGTCAATCGGCAGCGCCGAACAGGCCTTGCGGGTCGAGGCCACCCGCAGCCTGGGCGCTTCCAGCCAGTTCGGCTCGATCGACCTCAAGGCCCTCAATGGCGGCGTCAACCTGACACGTCTGAGTGCCGGCGGTAATCACCTCTCGCTCAGTGCCCAGGGGGACATTCTCGGCCAGGCCGGGATGGTGGTGACGGGCAAGACCCTTAACCTAACCTCCAGCCACGGCAGCATTGGTGCCGCTGGCAATGCACTGCGCATTGATTCGGGCAACAGCGCCCAGAGCTTGCTGCGGGCGAACGCCGTGAGTGATATCCACCTGGAGGAAGTGGGTGGCAACCTCTGGCTGGATCAGGTCAAAGCGGGTGGCGATGTCTGGCTCAAGGTTAGTGCCGGTGACCTGTATGACGGCAACAGCGAACTGAACTACGACAATCGCGCCCTGAGTGAGCTGCAGCGACTCTGGGCCAGCATGGGCCTGACCGGCAGTGCTGCCGATGAAGCGCTGGCACAACAGCGTGATGCCTTGGTCAAGGCCGGGCAGCAGCGGTATGCGCAGTACTGGCGCCTGCGTCAGGGCGGGGCGCTGAGTTTCGATGCCCAGCAGGCCGCCTTCACGGACGGGCAGCGCAACCAGCTCACCAGCCTGGGCTGGAGCGTGCAGCAGATCGCCACCGAGGACGCGCGGCGAATCGCTGACTACCAAGCCCTGCATACGCTGTATGGCGCGGGCAGTTTTGATGCGAACTTCACCTACCAACTGCAAGGCAGCGAGCTGGCCAGTCTGGAGCAGACGGCTAAATGGACGGATGAGCAACTGCGCTACTCGATTTCCGCCAACCTGTTGCGCCGCGACGATGGCGGTTCGGTGGTCAAGGAGGCCAACAATATCGAGGGTCGCAACGTCACCCTGGAGGCCTCGCGCATTGGCCGCCTGAAAGCCGATTCGATTGTCATCGACCTGAGCCAGGCCGCTACGCTGAGCAACGAACAGCGCGCGGCGCTGGCGTCTGCTGAGCGTGATGACATCGTCTTTGATGCCAATAACCCGCTGCTGATCCGGGTGATTCAGCGCGATGACGTCAACGTCAAGGCCGGCGGAACCCTGACCGCTACGGCGCAAACGGACCTGTTCCTCGGTGGCGAGCAGGACTTCAACGTGCATGCGCTCAACGGGCGTAGCATCAGCCTGAAAACCGATGGCAGCATCGTCAGCAGTAATGGCGACAAGGTGGTCATTCGTGGCCATGACGTCACCCTGGAGGCGGCCGGCGGCAGTATCGGCAACGCACAGGCGTTGAATATGGAGGTCACTGGCGACCTCACCGCACGGGCACGGCTGCTCAACCTGGTGCAACACGGCGATCTGGCCGTGGAGCGCCTGACGGGCGTGGACAGCCTGTCGCTGCAGGTGCTGGGTAACCTGCGCGCCGCCAGTCAGCTGGGTGAAAACCTGCTGGGCGGGCAGATCAACCTCAAGGTCAGCGGCCTGACCGGGGCCAGCGGGCAGCGCTTGCAACTGGGCACAGGGCTGGTGTCTCAACAGATCAATCTCGACCTGGGTGCTGATGCCTGGCTCGGCGGCCTGCAAGGCGCGTCCAGTCAGCCGGGCGTGCTGCATCTGGGCACGGTTGCCGTGAACGGTACGTTGGATCTGGGCCAAGTCAGCGAGGTGCAGCAGCGCGGTGCGTGGCAGCTTGGCGGCTTAGTGGCGGACGTCAGCGGCGACTGGCTGGCCAGTGCCGGCAGCAGCCTGAATGCCGACAAGGGCGTCCTGCTCAACAGCGGTGGCGACGTGCGCCTGGGCAATGTCAGCGTCGCCAACGGTGATCTGGATATTCAGGCCGCACGCCTCAGTGCAGGGGCACCGTCGACGCGCTGGCACGCCAGTGGTCTGCTGCGTCTGTCCAGCCTGGGTGATATTGGCAGCCAGCTGCAACCGCTGGAGCTGTCGGCCCGGCAGCTGCAGGTCAACAGTGTCACCGGTGGGTTATTCCTCAGCCTGGCTGCTGGCATTCAGGGCGGGACATTGGACAGTGCCGGTCATCAGTGGCTGCGCAGCCTGGGTAATCTGCGCCTGGATCGGGTCAGCAGTGGCGGGGACACTCAACTGCAGGGCAGCGGTCTGCTCGAACTGACGGCACTGAGTGCCGAGCGTGATCTGGATCTGAGCGGTGAAGCCCTGATCGTCGGCACCTTGCACAGTCGCAACGGCAATCTGACGGTCAATCTAAGTGATGCCCTGCGTGTCGACACGCTCAACGTGGCGGGCTTCGGCAAGTTGCGCAGTGCCTCCGCGGTATTGGGTGAGGCAAGTTTTGCCGGCGCGCTGGAGCAGGTGCACAGCGGTGCAGTGCAAATCGACCGGCTGACCCGTGCCGGTAACTGGACCCTGCAGGCCGACTCGGCACGCATTGGCAGCGCCACGGTCAACGGTCAGGTGCAGCACACCCTTACGGGTGCGCTGAACTTGGGCCAACTGGACGCCACCGGCGGCTGGAACTTGAAAGCAGGTCGCAGCGAGATCACCGAGGCCAACCTGGTGGGCGCGGTGAGCATGCAGCTGCATGACACGCTGCAATTGGGCCGTTTAACCACCTCAGACCGTTTTACCTTGCAAGGCACTGCCGCGCAGATTGGTCACCTGGTCGTGGGTGCAGAAGCTGACCTTGAGTTGACGGGTGATCTGGCGCTGCAGCGCTTGCAAGCAAAAACCTCGCTCCTACGTGCAGGCAGCGCATCGCAATTGGCTGACCTGGCCATTGATGGTGACCTGTTGGTGCGCGTGGCTCAGGACATGTGGCTGCAGCGCGCTGTGGTGAGCGGTCATGCCGACCTGCAGCACACTGGCGCTCAAGGCACGCTGCGCTTTGGCTCGCTGGATGTTGGGCGAACGCTGAACATGCAGGGCGCGGGTCACTGGCAGGGTGACAGCGCTCTGGCGCAGGGCGATGTCAGTGCCGACCTGGGCAGCGGGACCTTTGGCCGCGTGGAAAGTGCCAGCGGTGCCTTGCGTCTGAATGCAGGCGGACATCTGGCGGTCAATGAGCTGCACAGCCGTCTGCAACGTATTGACCTGTCGGCGGGCAGTGCCCAGCTCGGCCGGGTTAGCGCGGCGGGTGAGCTCAAGGCGCATACTCAGGGCGATTTGAGTGTGCTTGAGGGGCGCAGTGGCGGCGACATGAGCCTCACCACGGCCGCAGGTCATCTGGGCCACATCCGCTTCGGCACCGCGATGGACCCGAATGATCCAGCCGGCTTGCTGGCGGCTCATTTGAAAACCACTGGTAACCTGTTGGTGCATGCTGACGGGGATGTGCTGGGTGGCAATGCCGAAGCAGATTTGGAACTGCGCATGATTGGCCGCAACCTGCGCTTTGGTCGGGCGCAGAGTCTCAAGGAGGATATCTTCTTGCAGGCCAACGGTAACTTCCTGCAAGGCCATGGAAATATCACCGGGCAGGTGGTGGAGGCCAAGCGGGACGTTGGCATCATTGCCAACGGTGACCTGAGCATGCCCAAGGTGCTGTTCGGGGGCACCTACTCGCTCAAAGCCGGGCGTGATTTGGTGGTGGGCTTGGGCGGCGACCTGAATATCACTGGTATTGCCGAAGCAGGCCGTGATCTGCGCTTTGAAATTGCTGGCAAGGTTGACCTGGAGGGCGTGAGGGCCGGGCGTAACCTGAGCATCGTTGCCGGTGAGACGATCAACATTGAGCAATTTATCGATGCCGGTGGACACATCACGCTCAAGGCCAATCAAGGCGATATCCGCATCGGTCAGCGCATCCGCTCCAGCGGTCAGTATCAGGGGCAGGTGATCGGAGGCAATATTCTACTGAGCGCCTCAGGCAGTATCGAGACGCCGCTGGTGGAAAGTCTTAATGGGCGTATTGAAGCCGAAGGTGCACGCCTGCAACTGGGTGACTTGGCATCCAGTCAGCGTATCGATCTGTTGTCGCGCGGTTTGATTCGTGTGGCAACCAGTCGCAGTGCCGGTGACCAGCGTTGGACAGCCGATGAAGGCATCTTCTTCGAGCGTTTGCTCGCCAATGGCCAGGCGTTGCTTGATGGCCTGCTCGATGTGCGTGGTACAGAGCTGCGTGCCGAACAGGGTGCGCTGGTTCGTGCCGGCATTCGCCAGGGTGGCTCAGGCGCTGCCAGTATTCATCTACAACAGGCCGAAGCGCCGAGCCTGAGCCTGTGGGCGGGGAATCTGGTGCGGGTTGCCGATGCGGCCATTGGTCAGCGCCTGGATCTGCATGGTCGTGACATACAGCTCTACGGACGTCACACCGGTAGCGGTCAACTGGATCTCTGGGTGCAAGGGAGCGCCGAGCAGCAGATTGCTGACACGCTGTTGTTGCGCCTGGATGCCGCCAGCATCGCTGCTCCGCGTCTTTATGTGGCCGACGCGCTGATCGACACCACCGCGGCACAGGTTGATTTGCGTGATGCACGCGGAGTCAATCGGCTTGAGTTGCGCACCCCGCAAGCGCGGGTGCGCATGGACAATGCCAGCCCGGTTTACATGGCCGATGCCGATGTGCAGCTGTACGAACTGGACAAAGCATTCAGTCTCAAGCAGAGCAGCCTGTTGTCTGACACCAGTGCCTATGTCCTGCACCGCAAACTGACCCATCAGGTGGTGGTGCCGAACTTCAGCATCAACCGCGAAGCCAGCACAGGTGTCCCGTATCAGGGGATTTCTGCGGCCCGCTTTGCCGAACAGCACCTGTCGAGCGGCCTAACGCTGGTACGTCTGTCGTCATTGCTCAATAGCCTGGCTGCAGCGGTTGTGCCGAGCAGTGTCTGGGTGCCCGCCTGGAGTCAGGCACCTGTGGAAACCCGTATCAATATTGATGTAGCCGATGAGCGGCTGGAAGGAGATGAGGTGGCTTCTTGGTCCCTGTGATGATCACCCCGCGTGCTGCCTGGCTGATGTTGGTCATGTTGGCCAGCATCAGCGTACAGGCTGCGCAGCCTATCGGTCCGCAGGTCCCCGGGTTGGTTAACCCGAACCTGCAACGTGAGCAGGTGGAGCAGATTCAGCAACAGCAGCGTATCGAAGAGCGGGCCCGGCGTACGCAGGTGCCGGCGTTACGCGGTGATGCGCCTGCTGATCAGGTTTTGCCGGATCAGGGCGAGCGATTCGTACTGACGGGTATCGCCTTCAATGCCTCGGTCTATCTGCCTCGCGAGCAGTTGGAGTCCTTGGCCCAGGGTTACGTCGGTCGTGAAATTGGCTTTGCCGAATTGAATCAGCTGCTGCGCGAGATCAATGCGCTCTACGAAGCGCGTGGCCAGCTGACGGCGCGAGCATTGATCCCGGCGCAAAGCCTGGAAGACGGTCAGTTGCGCATTGTGCTGGTCGAGGCGAAGGTCGATCAGGTCACCTGGAAGGGAGAAGCGCGTAAGGTCGGTGAGCGTTTCTATGCTCAACGCCTGAATGTGCAGCCGGGCAGCACCCTGGACAGTCCTGCGCTGATGAGTGCGATTCAGCGTTTCAATGCCACCACGCCTGGCCCTCAAGTAACGGCCAGCCTGGCCCCCGGCGCTCGCTTTGGTACTACATCGGTTGAGCTGGAGGCGTTCGAGCCTGAAACGCTGCAATGGAGCCTGTTTGCCAACAACTATGGCAATGAAAGCACTGGCCGTGAGCAGTATGGCGGCAGCCTCACCTGGTTTTCGCCGACCGCCGTGGCCGATGCCCTCAACCTGCTGCTGGTAACAACCGCAGGTTCGCAATATGCCAGTCTGCGCTACAGCCGGCCGCTGAACCGCTGGAACGGGGTGGCCTATGCCGAGGTGGGCGGGAACAGCATGACCGTGGAGGAGGGGCCGCTGGCTGCACTGAATATCGAAGGGGAGTCGCGCACCTACACCCTGGGGTTTGACCAGCCCTGGTGGCTGGATGACAACTGGCTGTTGCAAGGTGGCCTGGGGTACAACCAGCAGCACTCAGAGAATACCGTCGAAAGCTTCACCCTCAGTGAAGTAGATACCCGGGAAGCCTTTCTACGCGGCCAGCTCGAGTACCGGGCAGCGCCTTGGTACCTGCGTTATGAACAACGCGTGCGTCAGGCCAGTGTGGACAACGCGGTGAGTGGTGATAGCGGCAGCTACGCCCTGCTCAATGGGCAGGGTTACCTATCGCGAGCTCTGGGCGAGCAGTATGAGTTGGTCGGACGGTTCAGCTGGCAATTCGCCAATAACACCGAAGAGCTGCCAGCGTCACTCTTCTACCAGTTTGGCGGTATCAGCAGCGTACGCGGGTATGACCCTGGCGTCATTTCATCGCCTCAAGGGGCAACGCTCAACCTGGAAGCCTGGTGGCGTCACAGTCCGCGTTGGCAGCCTTTTGTGTTCTTCGACTATGGCCGTGCCATGGAGCTGGGCATCACCGACATCGACCTGCAGAGCGTCGGCGTCGGACTCAATTTCAACTGGGGCCGGCACCTGAGCCTGAGCCTGACAGCCGCCAACACCCTCAAGGATGTGGTGCCTGATCAGGACGGCGGCCAAGTGCTGGCCCAGATCATTCTGCGCTGATGCTTTATTACTTTTGATGGAGACTCAACATGACCACGCTTCTACTCTACAAAGACATCAAGGCCCTCAACCGCGAGGAACATCAAGCTCTCAAGTTGCAGCCTTCGGAAAACTGCGGGTTTGCGGCGGATACTCATCTGGTGCCTGTGGCCGGGCTGGAGTTCTTCCAGGCCGCACGTCATTACCCGCTGGTCTTTATCGGTGAAGGCGCACAGGCCACGCCGATCGCCTTGCTTGGTCTGGCGCAGGGGCACAATGGCTACCTGGATGATGAGTTGCGCTGGCAGGCCAATACCTACATCCCGGCCTTTATCCGCCGCTATCCCTTCGTGCTGGCGCAGGATGAGGCGAGCAACTTTACCGTTTGCTTCGATGCGGCGTTCAGTGGCTGGAATCAGCAGGATGGTCGTGACCTGTTCGACGCTGAAGGGCAGAACAGTGCATACCTGGATGAAATGATTCAGTTCCTGCAGAACTTCACTGCCGAGATGGAGCGTACCCGTGCGTTTGTGGAAAAGCTCAACGCCTTTGAGTTGCTCGCTCCGCGTACGATCAAACTGACCCACAGCAGCGGCGAAAGCTTTGTGCTCAGCGACTTCCTGGCCATTGATGAAGAGAAGTTTCTGGCACTCTCCGATGAACAGGTGCTGGAGCTGAACCGTGCCGGTTTCCTGGGCTGGATCTATGCCCACCTGATGTCGCTGGGCAACGCCAATCAGCTGTTCGATAACTTTTTATCGAAAAAACAACAGGCGCAACGGGTGACACATTAACTGTTTAAGTGCCTTTTTGAGTCCCGCTGGCTGATCTCAGGTGAGGCGTGTTAGTCACGCTTCATTTGGTGCCGCCTCATACGGGCGAATTCATTATTGAGCGCTTTTGATGTTTGACGAGGTCAAGTTGCGTCTGTGTTAGGCAATAAAAAAGCCGGCTTGTGGCCGGCTTTTAGGGGGTGGTAGCTACTTATTTTTGGTAAGCAGCGACCGCCTTGTTAATCAGGTTGCGGGCCTCGTCGGCGCCAGCCCAGCCTTCAACCTTGACCCACTTGCCCTTCTCGAGATCTTTGTAGTTCTCGAAGAAGTGCTTGATCTGCTCGATCAGCAGTGGGGGCAGGTCGGTGTATTCCTGTACGTCTTTGTACAGCACGGTCAGTTTGTCGTGCGGTACGGCAACCAGCTTGGCGTCGCCGCCGGCTTCGTCGCTCATCAGCAGCACGCCAACTGGACGGGCGCGGATAACCGAACCCGGTGCCACTGGATATGGAGTGACAACCAGTACGTCGAGGGGATCACCGTCGTCAGCCAGGGTGTGCGGGATAAAACCGTAGTTGGCCGGGTAGAACATCGGGGTGGCCATGAAGCGGTCGACCATCAGGCAATCGGTGTCGTGGTCGATTTCGTATTTGATCGGCGCGTGGTTGGCCGGGATCTCGATGGCGACGTAGATGTCGTTTGGCAGGTCTTTACCAGCTGGGATCTTGCTGTAGCTCATGGGGCGACTCCCGAAGGGTGGGCCAAAAAAGTGGCGCGATTATAGGCATATTCACCAGGGGTTGCTACGCCGGGATGCCTAGCCATTGGTCGCGAACCCACTGTCTTCAGTTCTGACCTGGTAGTCGGGGTTGCAGGCTTGCAACTGCTGCAGGCGTGCCAGTGGATCCTGCCGGTAGAACAGCGCCAGCTGCGCGTACACCGCCGGGAAGGCACCGGCGAGCAGGTCTGGGGCGCTGAAGAAGTATTCGCTGGTGACGGCGAAGAATTCTGCCGGGTTTTCCGCTGCATAAGGGTCGATGGCGGTGTCGGCCTCGGGATTGGCATCCAGTTCTGCATTCATCTGATCAAAGGCGCTTTGCATGGCTTGGGCCCACGCCTGCACGGCCATAGTGCTGTGCAACGGCGGCAGGCCGTTGGCGTCGCCGTTTAGCATGTCCAGTTTGTGCGCCAGCTCGTGGATCACCAGGTTGTAGCCATCCCATTGACCGCTGGCCTGCACGCCGGGCCAGGCGAGGATCACCGGGCCTTGCTGCCAGGCTTCGCCGCTGTGCTCGGCGTCCCATTCGTGGACCACGCCGCTGGCGTCGCGGTGGCGCTGCGGGCTGACGAAGTCATCTGGGTAGAGGACGATCTCATGGAAGCCCTGATACCAGTTGAGATCGGCCAGGTGCAGCAGCGGTAGCTCGGCCTGCACCGCCAGCAGCAGGCGCGCCTGGGCGTCGAGGTCTACGCCGGGCAGGGCGCTGAGGTGTTTGTGATGGAGAAACAGCACAGCGCGTTCGCGCAGGCGCTGCTGTTCGGCGTCATCCAGGCCATCGAGGATCGGCAAGTGCTGCAATACGGCCTGCCACTGCGCGCTGCTCACGGGATGACGGGCAAGGATGCGCTGGCGACGCCAGGCGCGGAGCGACCACATGGACTCTGCTCGTACGGTGGAAAGCGCCCACCATAAGCCGGGTGTCAGTGCTGGGCAAGTCGGCACAAAGGCTGCAACGGCATGCTTATCTGCGACCTGGGAGGGCTGCCAATGTCGATCGAGCGTCTGCATCATCCCACCATCAAACTGCTCTGCGGCAACGGTCGAGACCTGCCCAACCAGGCTGCACGGGTCCGCGCGACCTGGCTGCCGGTGCGGGAAGGACAGCCGGCGGTGCTTCTGGTAGCGCTGCTCTGGGCGCGCGAATGCACTGATGTGGTGCGTAGCCTGGAGTCCTACCTGGATGGCCTGCTGGCCGACTGCTGTTGCACGCCGGGCGGCTGGAGCGAAGCCCAGGCGGCGCGGCAGGTGCTGGCAGCATTCAATCAGCAGCTGTTTCGTCAACGCCAGGCTGGACGCAGCATCGCGCAACTGAATGCCGGGTTGCTGTTGCTGCAGAACGGCGAGGCGCAGCTTCTCCAGGCCGGGGCCATCGGTTTACGGCGCTATCAAGGCGGCACCACGCAGAGCTTGATCGGCCGCGATGGGCTGCAGCTGGGCGCTCAGGCCGAACTGGCGCTGGTGCAGCACAGCCTGACCCTTAATCCTGGCGAGCTGTTATTGCTGGCACCGCAGCCGTTGCTGGATGTGGCGGACTTGCAAGGCTTTTGCGGCGCGGGCGATACCCTGCAAGGCGATCCATTGCCGGAGATGCTTGCACCATTGCTGCAAGCCCCCGGCGCAGCTGTTTTATTGCTGCCGGGCGAAGCCGATAGCGCGCCTGAGCTGGCCCCGCGCAAGCCCTGGCGCGCGGTGGTCGATGCGCAACCTGGTTTGCAGCTGGATGGCTGGGTGCTGCTCTCGGCCTGCCCCTACGGTCCGCCGGGGCGGGTGTTTCGCGCCACCGATCCGCATGGGCGTGAGGCCATGCTGTGGCTGGCCGAGCGGGATGCGGATGAAGCATTTTGGCAGCGCGAGTGGGCGCTACGGCGCAGTCCGGTGGCCAGCCTGGCGCAGGTGATGTCTTCGCATCAGCCGCGTGAGCATGCCTTCTGGCTGTTCGAGCCTGCGGGCAAGGGTATGCGTAACCTGAACGACTGGGTGGCGGCCCACGGCCCGGTCGATGGTTTGACGATACTGGCTGTGCTCGAACAGTTGATCGCCGCCGTACGCGGTTTGCAACGACGCGGCATGCAGGGGCTGTGGCTGGACCCGCGCAATATTCTGCTGGATGACGGCGGCCGCCTGCTGTTGCTGCCCGAACATGCCGCGCTATTGCCTGGGGTGGCGCCGCAGGCAATACCCGCGCAGGCGGTGCCGCTGGCGCCCGAGGTGCGCGCCGGGCAGGCCGTGGATGGCCGCGCCGATCAGTTCGCTCTGGCAGCGCTAGCCTATTGGCTGTTCAGTGGGCGTTGGCCCGAGGCAGCGCAGGCGGATGCGGGCGGTCATAGCCGTTATATGCCATTGGCGCAGTTCAGCATGCGGGTGCCAATCGGCTGGGATGGTGTGCTGGCGCGGGCACTGGCGCCCAGGCCTGAAGCGCGCTTCGAGGCGCTGTCGGAGTTTGAGCAGGCGTTGCGTCAGCCGTTACTTCATCAACCGGTACCTTCGCGTCGCACACGCCGCTATCGGCAGGGCTGGCACCTGGCGGCGCTGGCGCTGTTGGTGCTGCAACTGGGCGTGGCTTTGTGGCTTAGCCTGGAAGGCTGAGGGGCTTAGCCAGCGGCGCACTGTGCGTCGCTGGCTGGGCAGGTTACGGCGCGGTGAAGTCTTCGGTGATCGGCAGGACAAAACTCTTGAACTCGGTGTCTTCCTTGAAGCCGATGGATTCGTAGAGCTTGTGGGCGACCTCATTGTCGACGCTAGAGGCAACGCGCAGACGCACAGCGTTGGTTTCCTTGGCCATCTGCTTGGCGGTCTGGATCAGACGGTCGGCCACCAGCTGGCGGCGTGCATCCTGGCAAACGTAGATGTCGTTGAGAATCCACACGCGCTTGAGCGACAGCGAGGAGAAGCTCGAATAGAGCTGGCAGAAGCCGAGAATCTTCTCTTCATCATCGGCCATGGCCAGGTAGATCACCGATTCCTTGCGGCTGATGCGCTTTTCCAGAAACTTGCGCGAGGAGTCGGGGTAGGGCAGCTGGCCAAAGTGTTCGCGGTAATTGACGAACAATGGCGTGAGTTGATCCAGATGCTCCAGGGTCGCTTGGACGATGCGCATGGTGAGCCTCTACTTAAAGTCATGTGGATGGCTTCGGCAACACGGCAGCGCTGCCTGCGAACGACCCCGATGCTGCCTAAAGCTTTTGGAAAGTGCAATCCAAACAAGCGTTTGGTTGTAGTTTGCGGAAATTCCCCATCATCCAAGCAGAAAGTTCTCGCGCGGCACCCCGCCGGCCAGCAGCGGCACTTCGGCCTCATCCTTGAGATTGACCCCCGACAGCTGGCGGCGGCAGGCCTCGCGCATCAGGTACAGCAGGCGGTGGCTGGCCATGGCGTAGCTCAGGCCTTCCTGGCGCACGTTGGAGATGCAGTTGCGGTAGGCGTCGGTCAAGCCGACCTTGGGTGCGTAGGTGAAGTACAGCCCCAGGCTATCCGGTGAACTCAGGCCGGGGCGTTCGCCGATCAGGATCACCACCATGCGTGCGCCGAGCAGTTCGGCCACTTCATCGGCTACCGCCACGCGGCCTTGGCTGACCAAGGAGACGGGCGCCACGCTCCAGCCTTCGGCAGCGGCCTGTTCCTCGATATGCGCCACCATGGGCAGGGCATTACGGTGCACGGCCAGGGCCGACAGACCGTCGGCGATGACAATGGCCAGGTCGTAGCCGTCCGGATTGTTTTCGCGGTGCTGACCCAGCAGCTCGGCGGATTCATGGCTTAAGCGCCGACCGAGATCCGGGCGTTGCAGGTAGGTGTCGCGATCCTTGGCAGCACTGTGCAGCAGCAGGCTCTGCCGATGCTGGTGGGCCAGGCCGGCGGCCAATGCGCCGTGGTCAAACGGCAGGTGCACGGCATCGCGAGCCTGGGCGTGGGCGAACTGGAAATCCAGCTGCGCGCGGGTCGGCATGCTGGTGCCGGCGCGGCCGAGGGCGATACGTGCCGGGGTGAGGTTACGCAGTTGCTGCCAGGGGTTTTCGCTGGCGCCGCTGAGTGGGCTGTCATCGTACATAAGCGGCTCCTTAGTTAACCAAGCTGCGCCAACGCCTGACGAAACGCCGGCGGCAGGCTGTTGCCCATGCGCGGGCGACCATCGGCCTGAGTGAAAATACCCATGCGCTGCAGCCAGCCTTCGAACTCAGGGGCAGGTTTCAGCCCCAGGCTCTGCCGGGCATACAGTGCGTCGTGAAAGGAGGTGGTCTGGTAATTGAGCATCACGTCGTCGGAGCCGGGGATGCCCATGATGAAGTTGATCCCGGCCACGCCCAGCAGGGTCAGCAGCACGTCCATGTCGTCTTGATCGGCTTCGGCGTGGTTGGTGTAGCAGATGTCGCAGCCCATCGGCAGGCCCAGCAGCTTGCCGCAGAAGTGGTCTTCCAGGCCGGCGCGGATGATCTGTTTGCCGTTATACAGGTACTCCGGGCCGATAAAGCCGACCACGGTATTCACCAGAAATGGCTTGAAGTGCCGAGCCACTGCATAGGCGCGGGTCTCGCAGGTTTGCTGGTCGAGGCCATGGTGGGCGCCAGCGGATAGCGCGCTGCCCTGGCCGGTTTCGAAATACATCAGGTTGTCGCCGAGGGTGCCGCGTTTGAGGCTCAGGCCGGCGTCGTAGCCTTCCTGCAGAATTTTCAGGCTGACGCCGAAACTGGCGTTGGCCGCCTCGGTGCCGGCAATCGACTGGAACACCAGATCCAGCGGCACGCCACGGTTGATCGCCTCGATCGAGGTGGTGACGTGGGTCAGCACGCAGGCCTGGGTGGGGATTTCATAACGCTGGATGATGCCGTCGAGCATCTTCAGCATGTCGCAGATGGAGCTGATGCTGTCGGTGGCCGGGTTGATGCCGATCATGGCGTCGCCGTTGCCGTACAGCAGGCCGTCGAGAATGCTCGCGGCGATGCCGGCCGGTTCATCGGTCGGGTGATTGGGCTGCAGGCGGGTGGACATGCGCCCGCGCAGGCCGACGGTGTTGCGAAAACGGCTGACCACACGGATTTTCTGCGCCACCAGCACCAAGTCCTGCACGCGCATGATCTTCGATACCGCAGCGGCCATTTCCGGGGTCAGGCCGGGGGCGAGGGCGCGCAGGCTGGCTTCGTCGGCGCTGTCGCCGAGCAGCCAGTCGCGAAAGCCGCCGACGGTCAGGTGGCTGACCGGGGCAAAGGCCGCCAGGTCATGGCTGTCGATGATCAGCCGGGTGACTTCATCCGCTTCGTAGGGAATCAGCGCCTCGGTTAGGAAATGCTTGAGCGGAATATCGGCCAGGGCCATCTGCGCCGCGACCCGTTCGCCGGCATTGCTCGCCGCTACACCGGCGAGAAAGTCGCCGGAGCGCGCCGGGCTGGCCTTGGCCATGACCTCGGCGAGGCTGTCGAAACGGTAGGTTTCACCGCCTACCGTATGCTGAAAACTGGACATCGCATGTCTCCCAAACGCCGCGCTAGCGCAGTTGCGCCAGCGCGGCGGTGTTACTTGATTACTTGGCTACTTGAGCGCGGCCTCGGCTTTACCGATGGCGACGAATTCTTCTTCCGGCGTACCGGCCACCAGATGGTGGCGACTGTACAGGGCGAAGTAGGCGATCAGCACGGCGTAGATAATCGCGGCACCAATCACCACCCGTGGGTCGACCAGGAAGCCGGCAACCACGGCCACGCAGGCCAGCACCAGGGCGATGCCCGAGGTGACGATGCCGCCTGGGGTGCGATACGGGCGATGCATCTCCGGACGGCGCACGCGCAGGGTGATGTGCGCGGCCATCATCAACACGTAGGAGATGGTGGCGCCGAACACCGCCACCAGAATCAGCAGGTCACCCTGGCCAGTCAGCGACAGAGCAAAGCCGATCAGGCCAGGCACGATCAGCGCCAGTACCGGCGCCTTGTTCTTGTTGGTCAGCGACAGCGAACGCGGCAGGTAGCCGGCGCGCGACAGGGCGAAGATCTGCCGGGAGTAGGCGTAGATGATCGAGAAGAAGCTGGCAATCAAACCGGCCAGGCCAATCAGGTTGACGAAGCTGCTCATCCAGGTGGACTCGCCGTAAGCAATGGTCAGGGCTTCCACCAGTGGGTTACCGGAGGCCATCAGCGCGTTGGCGCCGGCGCCACCTGGGCCAACCACCAGAATCAGCAGAGCAAAGGCCAGCAGCACCAGCATGGCGCCGATCAGCCCGCGTGGCATATCGCGCTGCGGGTTGCGGGTTTCTTCAGCGGCCAGTGGCACGCCTTCGACTGCGAGGAAGAACCAGATCGCATAGGGGATCGCCGCCCACACGCCGACATAGCCGAATGGCAGGAAGCTGCTGGCGCCGGTGGCTTCAGTCACCGGAATATCGAGCAGGTTGGCCACCGAGAAGTGCGGCACCATCGCGACGATAAACACGCCCAGGGCAATCGCCGCCACGGCGGTGATGATAAACATCAGCTTCAACGCCTCACCGACGCCGAAGATATGGATGCCGATAAACAGCACATAAAAGGCCAGGTAGATCGCCCAGCCGCCAATGCCGAACAGCGACTCGCAGTAAGCGCCGATAAACACCGCAATCGCCGCTGGAGCAATGGCGTATTCGATAAGGATCGCCGTACCGGTAAGGAAGCCGCCCAAGGGGCCGAAAGCGCTGCGGGCAAAGCCATAACCGCCACCGGCGGTGGGGATCATCGAGGACAGTTCAGCCAGGGAGAAGCACATGCACAGGTACATTAGCGCCATCAGCAAGGTGGCGAGAAACATGCCGCCCCAGCCGCCCTGGGCTAGACCGAAGTTCCAGCCGGCGTAATCGCCGGAAATCACGTAGGCAACGCCCAGGCCGACCAGCAATACCCAGCCAGCTGCGCCCTTCTTCAATTGTCTGCTTTGGAAGTAATCGGCATCGACCTGCTCTAAATCGGTGCCTTGCGGTAGACCTACCGCACTGATTTGTTCTGCTGCCATGGGAATTCCTTATCAACAAGCTGGCCGCAGCGCACGCCCGGTCAGGCTTGTAGGTATTTGAGGGAAAAGTGTTACCCAGTGGATCAGCAACCGCTGTGCCAACTACGCCTCTGGTCTAGACCTGGGCGCGGGCTGGCAGGCCGATGTCGTTTCCGAGCATCGGCTGCGGTTGCGCAGGGGCTCAGAAAAAGCCGAGTGGGTTGATGTCGTAACTGACCAGCAGGTTCTTGGTCTGCTGGTAGTGGTCGAGCATCATCTTGTGGGTTTCACGGCCGACACCGGACTTCTTGTAGCCACCGAATGCGGCATGCGCCGGGTAGAGGTGGTAGCAGTTGGTCCACACGCGCCCGGCCTTGATCGCCCGGCCCATGCGGTAGGCGCGGTTGATGTCGCGGGTCCACAGGCCAGCACCGAGGCCGAACTCGGTGTCGTTGGCAATCGCCAGGGCTTCGGCTTCGTCCTTGAAGGTGGTGACGCTGACCACCGGGCCGAAGATCTCCTCCTGGAACACGCGCATCTTGTTGTGGCCCTTGAGCAGGGTCGGCTGGATGTAATAACCGCCGTCCAGGGTGCCGCTGAGTTTTTCCACTGCGCCGCCGGTCATCAGTTCAGCGCCTTCCTGCTTGGCGATTTCCAGGTAGCTCAAGATCTTGTCGAACTGCTGCTCGGAGGCCTGGGCGCCGACCATGGTGTCGGTGTCCAGCGGGTCGCCGCGTTTGATCTGCTCGACCTTCTTCATCACCTCTTTCATAAAGGCCGGGTAGATCGATTCCTGCACCAGCGCGCGGGATGGGCAGGTGCATACCTCGCCCTGGTTGAAGAAGGCCAGTACCAGGCCTTCAGCGGCTTTTTCAATAAAGCTCGGCTCGGCCTGCATGATGTCTTCGAAGAAGATGTTCGGCGATTTGCCGCCCAGTTCCACGGTGCTCGGGATGATGTTCTCGGCGGCGCATTTCATGATGTGCGCGCCCACCGGAGTCGAGCCGGTGAAGGCAATCTTGGCGATGCGTTTGCTGGTGGCCAGGGCCTCGCCTGCTTCTTTACCGTAACCCTGCACCACGTTGAGCACGCCCGGCGGCAGCAGGTCGCCGATTAGCTCCATCAGCACGCTGATGCCCAGCGGCGTTTGTTCGGCCGGTTTCAACACCACGCAGTTGCCGGCGGCCAGGGCCGGTGCAAGTTTCCAGGCGGCCATCAGCAGCGGGAAGTTCCACGGGATGATCTGCCCGACCACGCCCAGCGGTTCATGAATGTGATAGGCCACGGTGTTGCCGTCGATCTCGGCGGCGCTGCCTTCCTGGGCGCGCAGGCAGCCGGCGAAGTAGCGGAAGTGGTCGGCGGCCAGGGGGATGTCCGCATTGAGGGTTTCGCGCACGGCTTTGCCGTTGTCCCAGGTTTCGGTGATGGCCAGCACTTCCAGGTTGGCCTCGATGCGGTCGGCGATCTTCAGCAGGGTCAGCGAGCGCTCCTGCACCGACGTACGGCCCCAGGCATCGGCGGCGGCATGGGCAGCGTCCAGGGCCTTGTCGATATCCTCGGCAGTGGAGCGCGGGAACTCGGCAATCGGCAGGCCGTTCACCGGCGAGGTGTTGGTGAAGTACTGGCCTTTGACCGGCGCGACAAACTCGCCGCCGATGTAGTTGCCGTAACGGGATTTGAAGGAAACGAGGGCACCTTCGGTACCGGGATGGGCGTAACGCATGCTGAATATCTCCTGGTTCTTATGCTTGTTCTGGTGATGCAGCGAACGGCGCGCTGTGGCGCTTGTGCAGAAACAGAGCAAGGGCTGGGCCAGGCATACACGATGCCCGTTCTAGAGCGGTTGCGTGGCATTTGCTGGGAATTGCGCTGCGCGAGTTGTATCAGACCTGATACAGCCCGCGTGACACTCTGTGCCAGGGGCGATACAGCATGGTGACTCACCGGTCAGTGTGTCTTGCAATGGCCGGAAAGCTGGTAGATGCTCGGCCATCACGTGCAACTCCAACGCGGAGAACAATAACAATGCACAACCCAGCAAGCCGCCACGCCCAGCAGGTGCTGACCGTGGCTCAAGGGCGCGGACAACTCGCCGGCCCGGCTGCCGATTCCTCGGTGGCGCGCTCCTGGCTGCGTTGTCTGCAGCAGCATCACCTCGACCCGGCGCAGAGCATGCCGCCGGCGGTGATTGAGCACGCGCATATGCTCGAGCGACGTGAGCAGCTGCAACAGGTGCTGGAGATTTCCAGCAATGAGATGAACAGCCTGCACCGCCAGTTGGCCGGCAGCGGCCACGCGGTGCTGCTGACTGATGCCCGTGGGGTGATCCTCAACTGCGTCACCGAGCAGGCGGAAAAACGCACCTTCGAGCAAGCCGGGCTATGGCTTGGTGCCGATTGGAGCGAAGCCTGCGAAGGCACCAATGGCATTGGCACCTGCCTGGTCGAGCGCCAGCCGCTGACCATCCACCAGAATGAACATTTCCGCAGCCGACATACCGGTCTGACTTGCTCGGCCAGCCCGGTTTTCGATCCGCATGGCGAGTTGCTGGCGGTGCTGGATGTGTCCTCGGCGCGGCATGACGTATCGCGGCAGAGCCAGTTCCACACCATGGCCCTGGTCAACCTGTCGGCCAAAGCCATCGAGGGCTGCCATTTCCTGCGCAGCTATGAAGGCGAATGGCTGCTGCGCTTCCATGCTCAAGCCGAATATATCGGCCAGTTCAGCGAAGGGCTGTTGGCCTTCGATGGCGATGGACGCGTGAGTGCGGTCAATCAGAGTGCGATCAACTTGCTCGGCCTGTCGCGTCGGCAACTGCTCGGGCGCACCTTGGTCGAGGTATTCGACTGCCGCCTGGATGACCTGCTCGGCCGCGCCTCGGCGCAGCCCAGCGCCAGTTGGCCGTTGTATACCCAGCGTGGCCAGCTGCTGTTTACCGTGTTGCGCGGTCAGCCTCGGCGCAGTGCTCAGGCACTGGCGGCGACCTTGGCAACGCCTGGGCTGTGCCTGGCCGACCCTGGCTTGCAGGACGATTTTCGTCGCGCCCTGCGGGTGTACGAGCGCGACGTGCCGCTGCTGATCGGCGGCGAAACCGGCACCGGCAAGGAGGCCTTCGCCAAGGCGCTGCATCAGGTCAGCTCGCGTGGCGGTAAACCCTTTGTTGCGCTGAACTGCGCGGCAATTCCCGAGAGCCTGATCGAGAGCGAACTGTTCGGCTATCGCGGTGGCAGCTTTACCGGTGCGCGCAAGGAAGGCATGCGCGGCAAGCTGCAACAGGCCGATGGCGGCACGCTGTTTCTCGATGAAATCGGCGATATGCCGCTGGCGCTGCAGACCCGCTTGCTGCGGGTGCTTGAAGAACGCCGGGTCGAACCGATTGGCGGCGAATCGCAAGCCATCGATGTGCGGGTGATCAGCGCCAGCCACCGCGACCTGAACGAACGGGTAACCAGCGGCGAGTTTCGCCAGGATCTGTTCTATCGCCTTAATGGCTTGGTGATCGACCTGCCGCCGCTGCGTGACCGCAGCGACAAGCTGGCGCTGCTGGATTTCCTGCTGGCCGAAGAGGCGCGTGGACAATCTGCACGGCTTGATGATGCGGCTCGCGAGGCGCTGCTCGCCTATTCCTGGCCGGGTAATGTGCGCCAGCTGCGCAATGTGCTGCGCACCCTCTGCGCCCTGTGCGAAAACGGCGTGATCAGCCACGCCGAGCTGCCCGCCGAGATTCTCCATGCACGCCCCGCACTTGCCCTGATACCCAACGCCAGGCCCGACCAGCTAGGCGACGCCGAACGCCAGGCGTTGCTCGCGGTCCTAGAGGCGCAGCACTGGCAGATGAGTCGCAGCGCCGAGCAGCTAGGCATCAGCCGCAACACCCTGTACCGCAAGTTGCGTAAACACGGGATCAAGCTGCGCTCAACGCTTTGAGCTGCGCCTCTTGAACCACGCCCTGCAGCGCGCCGCCAAGCCTCTGCGGGGCGGCGGCGCTGTGCTAATCTGCGGCCAGTTTTTATCCCGCCTTATTCACCGGCTCTGACGACGCCTTCAAGGTAAATCATGCATATCCATATTCTCGGCATCTGCGGCACTTTTATGGGCTCGCTGGCCGTGCTGGCCAAGGAACTCGGCCACCGCGTGACCGGCTCCGACGCCAATGTCTACCCGCCCATGAGCACCCAGTTGGAAGCTCAGGGTATCGAGCTGACCCAGGGTTACGACGCCGCCCAGCTCGACCCCGCACCGGATCTGGTGGTGGTCGGCAATGCCCTGTCGCGCGGTAACCCGGCGGTGGAGTATGTGCTGAACAAGGGCCTGCCCTATGTTAGTGGCCCGCAGTGGTTGGCCGACCATGTGCTGCAGGGTCGTTGGGTGATGGCGGTGGCCGGTACCCACGGTAAAACCAGCAGTTCGAGCATGCTCGCCTGGGTGCTGGAACATGCCGGCATGAGCCCGGGCTTCTTGATTGGCGGCGTGCCACAGAACTTCGGCATATCCGCGCGTTTGGGTGGCACGCCGTTCTTTGTGGTGGAAGCCGACGAGTACGACAGCGCCTTCTTCGACAAGCGCAGCAAGTTCGTCCACTACCGCCCGCGTACCGCGATCCTGAATAACCTGGAGTTTGATCACGCGGACATCTTCCCGGATCTGGCGGCCATCGAGCGGCAATTCCACCATCTGGTGCGCACCATTCCGGGTGACGGCCTGATCATTCACCCGACCACTGAACCAGCGCTCAAACGCGTTATCCAGATGGGTTGCTGGACCCCGGTGCAAACCACAGGTGATGGCGGCCAATGGCAGGCGCGTCTGCTCAGTGCCGACGGCTCGCGCTTCGAAGTCAGTTTCGAAGGCAAGGTTGCCGGCACCGTGGATTGGCAGCTGACCGGCCAGCACAACGTCGCCAACGCCCTGGCGGTGCTGGCGGCGGCGCGGCATGTCGGCGTGTTGCCGGAGCTGGGCATCGCCGCGCTGTGCGGCTTTATCAACGCCAAGCGGCGCATGGAGAAGGTCGCCGAAGTGAAGGGCGTGACCATCTTCGACGACTTCGCCCATCACCCTACGGCGATTGCCACCACCCTGGATGGTCTGCGCAAACGCATCGGCGACGCCAAATTGATCGCCATCGTCGAGCCGCGCTCCAACTCGATGAAGCTCGGCGCGCACCGTGATGGCCTGCCGGAGTCTGTGGTGCAGGCCGACTCGGTGTACTGGTACGCGCCGCCGAATCTCGGCTGGGACCTGGCTGGTACCGTGGCTACGTCGACCGTGCCGACTCAGGTCTGCGATTCCTTGGACGCGATCATTGCAGGGGTCAAGGCAGAAGCGGCACCGGGCACCCAGGTCGTGGTGATGAGCAATGGCGGCTTTGGCGGCTTGCATGGCAAGTTGGCTGCGGCCTTGGAGGCATAAATGTCCGGTCCTGAACGTATTACCTTGGCTATGACGGGCGCGTCCGGCGCTCAATACGGCCTGCGCCTGCTCGACTGCCTGGTGCAGGAAGAGCGCGAGGTGCACTTTCTGATTTCCAAGGCCGCGCAGTTGGTCATGGCCACCGAAACGGATGTCAGCCTGCCGAGCAAACCGCAGGCCATGCAGGCATTCTTGAGCGAGTACACCGGCGCCGCGCCGGGGCAAATTCGCGTGTTTGGCAAAGAAGACTGGATGGCGCCGGCGGCCTCTGGGTCGGGTGCGCCCACTGCGATGGTGGTGGTGCCATGCAGCACCGGCTCACTCTCGGCGATTGCCAATGGCGCCTGCAACAACCTTATTGAGCGCGCCGCCGACGTGGCCCTCAAGGAGCGTCGTCAATTGATTCTGGTGCCGCGTGAGGCGCCGTTCTCCAGCATTCATCTGGAGAACATGCTCAAACTGTCGAACATGGGTGCGATTATCCTGCCGGCCGCTCCGGGCTTTTATCACCAGCCGCAGACCATTGATGACCTGGTGGATTTCGTCGTGGCGCGGATACTCAATTGCCTGAATATTCCCCAGGACATGCTGCCGCGTTGGGGAGAACATCATCAGATCAGCCCTGATGAATAAGCGGCTGGGTTGCCTCGTTCTGGGCCTGAGCCTGGCCCTGTCGCTCAGCGGTTGCGCCACCGTACGCACCCTGGATGCCGCCAAGCCCGATGCGCCGGTGGTTTACGCCGGCACACGGCTTAACCTGTATGCGCTGCAAGGCGGCTGCTGCGCCACGGACCGCTTCGGCGCCGAAGCCCCGGCGTATCCGGCGGCTGATCTGCCGGTCAGCGCATTGCTCGACACCCTGCTGCTACCGCTGTCCCTGGCGACGGCCATTGGCTTGAATCTGGGTATCAGCGGCGGGTTGTGATCGCCAGCTGGCGGATCATTGGCTTGGCTGTATGGGTGCTGATGGCCAGTGCTAAATGTTCTGCGCTGGCCCCGGTTTGGCGAACAGGTAGCCTTGAAAGCGCCTGCAGCCCATGCCTTGCAGGGCCTCGTACTGCGCCTGAGTTTCTACGCCTTCGGCGGTTACGCTGAGGTTGAGGTTGGCTCCCAGCGCCAGGATGGTGCGCACGATGGCGGCATCGCTGGGGTGTTCGAGCAGGTCGCGGACGAAGGATTGGTCGATCTTCAGCTTATCCAGTGGCAGGCGTTTGAGGTAGTTGAGTGAGGAGTAGCCGGTGCCAAAATCATCCAGCGCCAGGTGCACGCCACGTGCTTTTAGCTGACTCATCTTGTCGATCAGCGTTTCCACATCCTCCACCAGTTGGCTTTCGGTCAGTTCCAGCTCCAGGCGTTCAGGTTTGGCGCCGCTTTCCGCGAGGGCAGCAAGCACGTCTTCAATAAAGTCGGGATGGTGGAACTGCCGGGCGCTGACGTTGACCGCCAGTGTCAGTTGCGCCAGCTGTGAATCATTGGCCCATGCCACCAGCTGTTGGCACGCCGCACGCAAGATCAGGCGACCCAGCGGCAGAATAAGCCCCGTGCTTTCTGCCAGGGGAATGAATTCGCCCGGCGGCACCAGCCCGCGTATTGGGTGCAGCCAGCGGACCAGGGCCTCGGCGCCGACCAGTTGTCCGTGAGCATCCACCTGAGGTTGGTAGTGCAGGATAAAGTCGTGCTGGTCGAGGCTCTGGCGCAGGTCGCTTTCCAGGCTGGCGCGGGCGCTTACTTCGGCCTGCATCGCCGGGTCGAAAAAGCGCAACGCGTTGCGGCCGGCAGCTTTGGCCTGGTACATGGCCATGTCGGCACGCTTGAGTACCTCGTCGACCGTACTCTCCTCCATGGGGAACAGGGCGATGCCGATGCTGGCCGTGCTGATATAGCTGCGGCCTTGCAGGGTGTAGGGCACGGCGAGCGCCTTAATGATCTTGTTGCCGACGTGTTCAACCTGTTGGCCGGCCTGTTCAGGCTTCAGGCTCAGGCCTTCGAGCATCAACACAAACTCATCGCCGCCGAGACGAGCCAGGGTGTCCTGGGCGCGCACATGGCTACTCAGGCGTTCGGCGACCTGCTGCAGCAACTGGTCGCCCATGTCGTGGCCAAGGGTGTCGTTGAGGTCTTTGAAATTGTCCAGGTCGATAAACAGCAGTGCGCCCTGTTGCAGGCCGCGGGCATGCTTGGCCAGGGCCTGTTGCAGGCGGTCGAGCAGTAGACGGCGGTTGGGCAGTCCGGTGAGTGGGTCGTAGAAGGCCAGCTGGTTGATTTTTTCGAGGTTCTTCTTGTGTTCGGTGATGTCAGTGGAGATGCCGCATAGCGCGTAAATCTTGCCGTGATCGTCGCGCAGCGGCAGCTTGACCGAGAGAAAGGCGTGCTGCGTGTTGCCGTCCAGGCTGCGATTGATTTCCTCGGTCTGCACCCGTTCGCCGAGTGTGAGTACGCGACTGTCGTTGTCATACAGGTTGGTTGCAGTGTCGATGTCGAAGAACTGTTCATCGGTTTTGCCAATCACCTGCTCAAGGTTCTGGCCGAACAGCTCGCAGACCTTGCGGTTGGCATATTGATAACGCAGCTGCACATCCTTGATGTAGATGTACGCCTCAACGCTGTCGAGGATGGTGTTCAGGCGTGCTTCGCCGGCCTGCAGGTGGCGGGTCTTCTCATGCACCTGGCGGCGTAACAGCCAGGCGCCGCCCAAGGCAGCAATCAGCAGCAGTACCAGGGTCGCCAGCCCCCACCAGACACCCGTGGGGATCAGCAGGCGTGGCCGCTCACCGCCCCAGCGCAGCAGGGTTTGGTAGTACACAGAGGACGGCGAGTTCTGCCAGTTCGCCAGGTGCTGATCGATGGCGGCCAGTAAATCGGCGTTTTGTCCTTTGCGGGTGGCGTAGAACAGTTGCGCAGGCTGAAACATGATTGAGGAGCTTTGCAGCCGGTAGCTCGGCGCATGGAAATCACCAAAGCGCTGGTTGGCGACTACGGCGTCGGCATGCCCGTCCGCTACCAGGGCAAACCCTTGCTGCAAGCTGGGTACGCCGATCAATTGCGCTTTCAAGTCGAAGCTGTCCAGCAGCCCACGCAGGTAGTCCTCCTGCACCGAGCCTTGCAGGACGGCAATGCGCAGGTCTTTGAGGTCGAGTACGGATTTCAGTTGCAGGTTCTCGTTGCTGTACACCTGCGACCAGCTGACCAGCGAAGGCACTGTGTGAAAGTCGAGTACCTCTGCGCGGCTGTCGTTATAGGCCACGTCCGGCATCAGGTCGATCTCGCCGCTCTGCGCCAGCTCCAGGCATTGCTGCCACTCGCAGGGCCTTGGTTGCAGTTGCCAATTTTCCTGGCGGGCGATCTCGTTCAGCAGCTCGCCGAGAATGCCGGAGAGTTTGCCCTCTTGATCCAGGAGGATTTTCGGCTCGTTGGCGTAGACCCCCACGCTGACCGCACGAGACTGCGCGCCGCTATAAGGCGTGACTGTGAAACCCACGGTGAAGAGCAGCAGGGCGGTGAGATGTCGAGTGAGCAGGCGCATCATGCGTGGGGCTACTTCTATGCAAAGTCCGTAGCCTAACGATAGCCAGAATATGGCCTGGGGTGTGGCGGGATGATGGCAACGAGCGATTTGCCGCGTGATGGGTCGTCAGGCGTGGTTCAGTAGGCCCAGCCTTGGTAGATATAGGTCATGGGTTTTGGCCCTTTGAGGTAGCGATTGCTCAGCTCGCCAATCTGAAATCCGCCGGCTGTGATCAACGCCGGGATATCGCGATTGAGGTGGCAGCCACCGGCTAACGGCTTCCACAGCGGGGTCAGGCGGTTCTGCCAGCGCAGCACGGGCAGCTCGGGAGCCAGGCCGTGTTCGCAGAACAACAGGCGACCGCCAGGTTTGAGCACGCGGCGCATTTCTTTCAGTGCGGCTACAGCATCAGGAATGGTGCACAGGGTAAAGGTGCAGACAATGCTGTCGAAGCTGGCGTCGTCGGCCTGAATCTGCCCCAGTTCGAGGGCAATCATCTCCACTGGAATGCTGATCGCGGCAGCCCGTTGCCTGGCCAGTTTCTGCATATCGGCGCTGGGGTCGACGCCAATGATCACACTGACCTTTGCGGCATCATAGAAGGCCAGGTTAAGGCCGCTGCCGATGCCGATTTCCAGTACCCGGCCGTGGGCCAGTGGCACCAGTTGCGAGCGGGCTTTCATCACCGCGCCCATGCCGCAGGCGAAGTCGATCAGGTGTGGCAGCAGGTAGCGGTCATACAGGCCCACGGGTTGCCCTCGGCAGAGTTATTCGGCGTCGTCTGGCAGATCACTGTTGTCGCCGCTGACAGCGGCAAAACACTTGATCAGGTGCACGCCGGCCGTGCCGCTGATGCGCCAGGCGTCGGCCTCACCATCAAAACGTGCGGCGATTACCTGGGCCAGGTTGAAATGCCATTTGCGCAGGGCGCGGCCGTCCATGCATTCGATGCTCAGCAGCGGCGCATCGTCAGTGGGCGTGGTGCCGGCATGATGTTGAGCCAGTTGATCGTCGTTGAGGCTGAACTGCCAGGCATGCAGCTCGTCGATTTCCAGCATATCGGCGCCGCTCAGGGCGCTGATCAGGTCGTGCGGGGTGGTGCTCATAGGTCGATGGCTTCTTGTCGTTAGCGGCCGAGACGGCGCAGTTGGTCTGATTCGATCACGCGGGTGCCGGCATCCTCTTCCAGCGCCAAGCGCCACAGCGCGCGGGCCAGTACGGTGGCTTCAATGCCACGGTACTGGCCCGGTAACCAGCGCATAAAGGGCGCGGCCAGTCGCTCGCCAAGGCGAAACTCTTGGCGGGCGCCCAGCAGTAACGAAGGGCGGACGATGGTCAACTGCGGCCAGCCTTGCGCGCGCAGGGCCTGCTCCATTTGGCCTTTGACCTTGTTGTAGAACACGGTGGAGTTGGCATCTGCACCGAGGGCGCTGATCACCAGCAGGTGACGTGCGCCGAGGGCGCGTGCGCGTTCGGCGAAGGCGAGTACCAGGTCATGGTCGACCGCACGAAAAGCCTCTTGCGAGCCGGCCTGTTTAATCGTGGTGCCCAGGCAGCAGAAGGCGGTATCGACCTTGCCGCTCAGTTCCGGCAGCAAGGTCAGCAGTTCGCCTTGCGGGTTTTCCAGGTGTGCATGGGCTGCCAACGGGCGGCGGCTGGGGGCCAGTACGCGGGCGACGGTGGGCTCGTTCAGCAGGCGATCCAGCAGGTGTTCGCCGGTCAGTCCGGTGGCACCTGCGAGGAGGATGTGCTGGGGTGTTAAATACATAGTGTGAGGTTCTCCGCTGATATCAATCAGCTTATCAGGCCGTTGGTGGCGCGCATGGCTGTTAGCGGTTGACCGCAGATTGCGCCTCAAGTGCATTGTTCAGGGCGCGCTCGGCCTGTTGTTCGCGCAGCGTACGCCATTGTGCGAGCACCGCTTTTGCAGGCCAGATCTGTGGTTCGGAGGGTTCGAAACCGTCGGATTTTTCGCGTTCGGCAACGCTGGCCTTGGCCAGTTTGAAAGCGCGCTGCAGGTCATCGGTCTGCTGCAGTGCTTCGGCAAACAGGGCGCGGCCGAAGTAGGTGAAATCGTTTTCCTCTGAGCAACCGAAGGACACGCGGTCGGCGCGCGCAGCGGTGATGATCAGGGTCTTGTCATCTTGCAGTTTGGGGATAAAACCACCGGAGTAGCAGGCCGAGATCACCAGCACCTTGTGCCGATCCTTAAGCGGTTCGAGCAGGGCTGCCAGCTCACTGGCCGGCAGGTCATCGAGCTGCATGCGTGGCTGGTCGAGGTTCAGCTCGTGTTGCGCCGAGCCGTGACTGGTCAGGTAAATAAAGATCAGGTCTTCCTTGCCGCTGCGCTCGGCCAGGGCTTGAATGCTGCGGCTCAAGCTGGCGCTGGTGGCCAGGGGGCGATCGGTCAGATGGTCACGGTGGTTGACCAAGGTGATCAGGCCGTGGGCGGCGAAGCGCTCCTGCAGCAGGTTGCCGACATAGTCGGCTTCGCGCATGAACACACTCTGCTTGCCGTCACCCGCCAGGGTCAGGGCATACAGCTCGATAGCCGACGTTGAGGCGGGCAGCTTGGCGATGGCGGCGTCAAGCAGGCGGCCTTGCTCCAGCAGGCCGGTGGCCAGGGCGTCCGGTATGGCCTTGCCCTCGGCATCACGAATCAGTCGGCCGTTCTGCCTGGTGCCGCTTTGCTGGGTACCATCGGCCAGGGTCAGGCTGCCATTGCCTTGGTAGCTGCCGTAGGCGAAGTTGCCTTGATAGGCACTGCCGTCGGCCAGGTTTAGGTGACCTTCACCGTGGTAGCTCCAATCGTCGAACTGGCCTGCGTAATGGCTGCCGTCGCTGCCCTTGAATTCGCCTTTGCCGGTGAGGCTGCCGTTCACAAAGCGGCCACTCCAGACGTCGCCAGCGGCGCTTTGGTAGCGCCCCTTGCCGTGGAACTGGTTATGACGGAACTGGCCGCTGTACAGGTCGCCATCCGCATTCTTGAAGCTGCCCTGGCCGTTAAGTTGGCTGTTATCGAAGGTGCCGGTGTACACATTGCCTTCGGCGTCGGTGAGCACACCCTGGCCGTCGGGTTCGCCTTGTTGGAACTGGCCTTGGAAGCTGGCACCGTTACTCCATTGCAGTTTGCCCAGCCCGCTGTATTGGCCCTTGCTGAACTCACCGCGGTATTCCAATTGGCTGCTTTTTAGGTGACCTTCGCCACTGGGCCTGCCGTTGATAAAACCGCCCTCGTAACGGCTGCCATCGCTGTAGGTGAGGCTGCCTTGTCCGTGGAAGTCTCCGTTCTGAAACTCGCCACTGTAGAACTCGCCGTGCTTGCTGCGCCATTCGCCCGGGCCGTTGAACTGACCGTCCTTGAACAGCCCGTCGTAGTAACTGCCATCGCTGTAATCCAGGCGGCCAGGACCTTGCAACAGACCGTCGACAACTTCGCCACGGTAGCGGCCACCATCAGGCAGCACGGCATTGGGGGGCAGTAAGGGTTCGCCATCACCGCAAGCGGCCAACAACAGGGCGAGACTCAGAGGGGCCAGGCGGGCTAGCGTGCGCATGCAGAAAATCCAGGCTAGAAGGTCGATGCCGAGTATGCCTTAACACGCCCGGAGTGCCGTGATTGAGCGCACCGTCGGGCATTTAAAAATACAAAAGGCGCACCGCAGATGCAGGTGCGCCTTGATCCGGCGGCGGTAATCAGACGAAGCAGAGGGTCAGTGGCTCGGCGATGTAGGCGGGTTTTTCCGAGCCTTCAATCTCCAGTACCACTTTGGCTTTGAGCAGCCATTGGCCTGGGTTCTTCTCAGTGGCATCCGTCAGCGTCACCACCAGGCGGACTTTGGAATTGACCTTCACCGGCTGGATAAAGCGCACGCTGTCCAGGCCATAGTTGACGGCCATCTTCAGCCCTTTAGGCATGATCATGATGCCTTCCATCAACTTGGGCACCAGTGACAGCGAGAGAAAGCCGTGGGCGATGGTGCTGCCGAAGGGGGTGAGCTTGGCTTTCTCCGGGTCGACGTGGATGAACTGGTGATCACCTGTGCATTCGGCAAACTGGTTGATGCGTTCCTGGTCGATGGTCAGCCAATCGGAACGGCCGAGCTCTTTACCGATATAGCTGGGCAATTCAGCGGCGGGTACTGATGTCATGGTTTCTCCTTGAAGACGCAAGTGTTGTTTTTTTTGGGGGGCGTAAAATCCTTCTGCCCTAAGATCATCATGGGTTCGACGCAGGGTCAAGTGCCTATTGCGATGGGGCAAGGTATGCCGTTGGCTCGTGCGCAACCGCTGTAAACCGGCCCTTGCCGGGTGCTTCTGCTTATAATGCGCGGCACTGCGTCTGGGATCATACGATTCGGAGATTACCCATCATGCTGCTACGCGGCCTTTCCTGGCTGGTGCTATGCCAGTTGCTCGGCACTGCGCTGAATGTCCTGTTGATCCCGATTTTGCCGGGGCCAATCATCGGTATGTTGCTGTTGTTCGTCTTCCTGCTGCTGCGCGGAGAAGTCGGCGAGCCGCTGCATCTGGCCTCTACCAGTCTGCTGAAATACCTGCCGCTGCTGTTGGTACCGCCAGCGGTGGGCGTGATGGCCTATGCCGAGGATATCTTTGCCGACTTTTGGGCGATTGCCGGTGCGCTGTTGCTGTCATTGCTGATCTCGATCGTGTTTGCCGGCTGGCTGATGCAGAAGCTGATTGACCGCCAACAACGCCGGGAGGACGCATGAGTCTGGACTGGCACACCGCCTGGCAGGCGTTGATCCATCACCCGCTATTTGGTGTAGGCATCACCCTTGGTGCTTATCAACTGGCGATTGCCGCCTACGAGAAAACCCGCTGGGTGTTTCTGCAGCCGGTGCTGCTATCGATGCTTGCGGTAATCGGCATTCTTTTGGCCTGCGGCCTGACCTTTGCCGAATACAAGGACAGCGCCGCCGCGTTGACACTGTTCCTCGGGCCAACCACGGTGGCGCTGGCGGTGCCGCTGTTCCTTAATCTGCGGCGTATTCGCCAGTTGTTCTGGCCGACGCTGGTCACCTTGCTGGTGGCTGGTGTGGTCGCCACTGTCTTAGGCATTACCCTGGCCTGGGTCTTCGGCGCCGAGCAGATCATGCTGATGAGCATGGCGCCCAAGTCGGTGACCTCACCGATTGCCATGCTGGTGGCCAATCAGATTGGCGGGATTGCTGCCCTGGCTGCGGTGTTTGTGATGATCACCGGGATCATCGGCGCCATCATCGGCCCGGCGCTGCTCAAGCGCTGTGGCGTGCATCACCCGGCTGCACTGGGCATGGCCCTGGGCCTGACCGCGCATGCGGTTGGCACCGCCCGTGCACTGCAGGAAGGTGAGGAGTGTGGTGCGTTTTCAGCCCTGGCGATGAGCCTGATGGGCGTATTCACAGCCGTGCTGCTGCCGCTGGCGATTCTGTTGTGGCTATAAGGAGGTGTGTGTGACCCTGCCGCTGTTTCCACTGAACACTGTGTTATTTCCCGGCTGCATGCTCGACTTGCAGATATTCGAAGCACGCTACCTGGACATGGTCAGCCGCTGCATGAAGCAAGGGCAGGGCTTTGGTGTGGTGTGCATCATTGATGGCGCCGAGGTGGGCGAGGCCGCGGGGCAATTCTCGGCGATCGGTTGCGAGGCGTTGATTCGCGATTTTGAGCAGCGGCCCAATGGCTTATTGGGGATTCGCGTCGAGGGTGGTCGGCGTTTTCGCGTGCAGCGCGCTCAGGTGCTGCCGGATCAGTTGACCCTGGGCGACGTCGAGTGGCTGGACGAGCAGCCGGAGCAGCCGCTGGAGGCTGAGCATACGGATTTGGCAGCATTGCTCGGTGCGCTGAGCGCTCACCCGTTGGTGGCCTCACTGGGCATGGCGAGTGCGCCAGCGGGCCAGGAGGCCCTGGCCAATCAGCTGGCCTACCTATTGCCGCTGGACGCCGAACAGAAGCTGCAACTGCTCGAAATGCCGGACGTGCAGCTGCGGCTAGAACGGTTGCAGGCGTTGCTGGAGCTGCTGCAGGGCGGTCATCAGTAGCGATACAGCAGCAGGCCGGTGGACAGCTGCCAGGTGGCGATGCCGCCGAGCAGCGCCAGAATCGCCGGCAGCAATAGCCACCAGATTCTTGCCGTCAGAGCAGGCAGTGGTGCGCGCCATTGCACCAGCGCCAGGCTCAGGGCGCAGAAACAGCCCGCCAACATGGCCCCGGCGATGATGTCGCTGGGCCAATGCACCCCGAGGTAGACCCGAGAGAGCGCGATTGCCGCCGCCGGCAGGCTGGCCAGCAGCAGCCACGTCAGACGCATGCGTGGCGCTTGGCCGCGACCCGCGAGTATGCCGAGCAGCAGAAAGAAGGCAAAAGCCGCTGAACTGTGGCCGCTGGGGAAGCTGAAACTGCCCAGTGGTTCCAGCAGTACATCTGGACGGCTTCGCGCAAACAGGGCTTTTAGCGCGCCATTCGCCAGGGCGGTGCCAAGCGTGGCGCCGATGGCCAGGCACAGGCTGCGCCACTGTCGGGTAGCCAGCAGAATCAGGCACAGCAGCACTGCCGCCGCCACTTGAGTGTGCAGGTCGCCGAGGTGGGTAATCAGCACCATCAGTGTATCGAGGGTGCTGCTGCGTTGTTCCTGCACCAGGGCCAGCAGGCCCTGATCAAAGTGGCTGAGCAGCGGCCAACTGAGCATCATGCCGACCAGCAGCACCAGGCAGGCGCCGGCCGCCAGCAGGCTGGCGTGGCGTTGCCCGCGCATGCTGCCTTGAATGCTCAGGCCGACCACGATGGCCACGCCTGCCGCTACGGCGCCGGCTTGTGGCCAGAACCCTTCCGGTAGCGGCAGGCGCAAGGCGGCACCCGTGGCCCAGCCCGGTAGCATGTAGGCCATGGCCCAGCCGGCAGCTGCCAGTAGGCTGACGGCGATAAAACGCGGGAGCGGCATGTTCAGCATGCCGGCGACCATCGGTAGCATCGGCCGCAGCGGGCCGATATAACGGCCGACCAACAGGCTGGCGACGCCGTAGCGCTGAAAATAAACCTCGGCCGCGCTCAACCACTGGGGGTGGCTGCGCAACAACGGCAGGCGGCGAATATCCTGATGAAAATAGCGGCCGATAGCATAGGACAGCGCGTCACCGAGCAAGCCGCCGAAGTAGGCCAATAGCAGGGTTTCCCACAGTGACAGCGCGCCGTTACCGGCCAGGACTGCCACAGTAAACAGCAGAATAGTGCCCGGCACGATGATCCCGGCAATGGCCAGGCATTCGACGCAGGCAATGACAAAGATCGCCAGGCCCAGCCATTCGGGGTTGGCGCTTAGCCACAGGGTTAGGGTGTCGAACCATTGGCTCATCGGTGGTCATCCGTGGGGGTTAGCAAGTAGTAGTCTTGGCCGGCCTGTTGGCCGCGCCGTAATGGGTTGCGTGTGCAGTGACGTGCAAAGGCAGCATCGACAAACCGGTACGGCAGCAGTTCATCCCGGCCGTGGGGAATGCCCAGGCGCGCGCATTGCACAACGTGTTGCGGGCGCTCGCCGAGGTCTTCGACAAACAGGCGCTGCTCATCGAAGGGCTGAGCATCCCAGTCCGGCACTTTCAGGCCCAGGGCCTTGCACAGCAGTGTCTGCCCTGCGCAGAGGGTTGCAGTGCTGCGTGGCTGGCCTTGGGCGTTGGGGTTGTTTTCCTGCATTTGTATCAGTGCGTCTGCGTCGCTGTTGGCATCCTGCCAGGGGTAGGCAGATTTGATCAGTACCGCATTGCCTGGGCCTTGTGCGCTGAAGTTCAGCGAGTCGCCGCCACGGGCGTAATACATATAGATATGTCCGCCTTCCATAAACAGTGCGCGGCGCTTGTGGGTATAGCCGAGCGAGGCATGGCTGCCTTTTTCGCTCAGGTAATAGGCCTCGGTTTCGATGATGCGCGCGCTTAGCCATTGCTCGCCGTGGCGATGGCGAATCACTTTACCGAGCAGCTCGCGGGCCAGTAGGCGCGCATCGCGGTCGAAGAAGCTCGCGGGCAATGCCCGGCCCCGGGGCCAGGGCAAACTAAGGTTGGGATCGGCTGACATGCGGTGTTGTGCTTACTCTGCAGGGCATAGGCTGGGATTGTTGCCGTATCAGGTGCTCAACAGCGCACCGTTTAAAGGCCTGCGATCATAACAATAAGAGTCTTAACCATGTCTGAACGTGCTCGCGTCAGCAGTGCCCATATCAGCCCCAGCGCCCACTACACCGGCTATATCTGGTATCGCCATCAGCTGGCCGATGCCGTCTTCGTGACGGGCTTCGGGCGGTTTGTGCATGGCTTACTCAGCCCGATTACCTGGGGCGCGCGGGTGGGGTTCGGGCTGGATATTGAGCAGTTTCTGCTGCAGCGGCACTTGCAGATCGACGCGCAGCTGACGGCGGCGATTGAGCAGGGCGGCGTGTGCCAGGTCGTGGAGATTGCCTGCGGCCTGTCGCCGCGTGGACGGCGCTTTACCGCGCGTTACCCGCAGCTGCGCTATGTTGAGGCGGATCTACCGGTAATGGCCGCGCGTAAGCGCCTGCTGCTGAATGCTGAAGGCTGGCTGGGCAGTCAGCATCAAGTGCGTGCGGTGGATATCCTCGCCGAGGAGGGTGGTAAAAGTCTGGCGGCGCTGTTCGCCGAGCTGGATCACAGCAAGCCGGTGGTGGTCATCACCGAAGGCTTGGTGAACTACTTCGAGCTGGCGCTGATCGAGTCATTCTGGACGCGCCTGGCCGACCAGCTGCGGCAGTTCCCGCAGGCCACCTACCTGACCGAGCTGTACCCTGACCTACGCGAACACCCGCGTTACCGCCAGTTACGCTGGGGCGTCGACCTGATCGGGCGGCTGACCCGTGGCAATTACCCGCTGCACTACCGCAATGATCAGGCGATTGTGCAGGGCTTTCAGCGCTGCGGTTTTGGCCGGGTCGAAGTATTCGACCCGAGCCGCACGGCCCAGACGCTTGGCCTGGCGCCATCGCGTAATGCCGGGCTGGTGCGGGTGATTGAGGCGCGGGTCTAAGAGTCTGTTTTGAGAGCGGTATTGCCTGCGCTAAACAGCTCCGGAGCAGACGCTAGGCACAGGCTGCTGCCGGCAGGGGCTGCCGTTGAAAGTGCGTGGCCAGCGTCTGGCTGGCGTGCTGATCGCTGTGCGGGAAGACAAATGCCAGGCCGTTTTGATCATGGCGCAGTGCGAGTATGGGCTGTGCGGGCAGGTCTTTGCAGAGGAGCAGCCAACCGCGGCCGCTTCCAATAGTCGGCAGGTTGCCCTGCAGTAAACCGCCGAAGAAGCCCAATTCACTGATGTCCACCCTCCATTCGCCACCCTCGGCATGCTGCAGGCGCGCTTGGCGCTGGCTGGGCGGCAGGCGCGGCTCGTGGCGTTTTTCCAGCTGCAGCAGCTGCGGGTTGCTCAGCAGGCTGCTGCCCGGGGTGCGGCTCGGTAGGGCGTCGCCGCGTAGGAACGGGTTGTACAGGCTGGCGCAGGCGTCGCGCTGTTCAAACTGGGCCAAGTGATCGGCATTGTGGATCAGCGCGCAACTGGCCTGGGCGCAGGCGGCGGCAAAGTGCGCGTGTTCCCAGGGTTGGGTGAAGTGGTCATATTCGCCGGCCAGCACCAGGGTCGGGCAGCTGGGGTGAGCGTGAAAGCCCTGAAAATCCAGCAGGCGCTGGCTGTTCTGCCGGTAGCGCTCGATATCGGCGGCTGACAGGCGCTGGATCTGCCGCAGCAACGCCTTGCGAAATACCGGGGCTACGCCGGTCTGCTCCAGGCGCAAAGGGTTGAGCAGGCCGGTCAGTGCGCCATGGGCAAAGGCCTCGCAGCGCCCTTCGGCCAGCAGCGCCAAGCCTTCCTGCAGCAGCAGGCGCGCACCGGGGCGGCCGAACGCGGTGATCCCGGCCAGCAGCACACGGGCGCAGCGCTCGGGGTGACGCGCGGCAAACAGCGCGGCCAAGGCTGAGCCGTAGGACAGGCCGATGGGCATCAGCGGCGGCAGGTCGAGTTCTTCGGCGAAGGCGGCGATCAGGTCGGCCAGTTGTTCCAGGGTGAGGTCCGGCACCAGTTGCAGGTTGCCGCCCTGGCTGGGCAAGTCGAGCAGGATCACCGGGTGTTCGCCGAGCAGCTCGCTGACCTCGGCGGCAAACGAGCGAAAGCTCTGGAATGCGCCGCCCAACAGCAATACGGGCGGGCGAGTGTCGTGGCTGCGGCAGGCGTAGGCCTGGTAGTGCAGGCGCAGGTCGCCGATATGCAGCACCTGTGGGGCTTCGTTAAGTTGTGCGGCGCAGTAGTCGGTACGGTAATGCATGCTGATCCCACCCCGGCGGTCGGCCGCCTGTCTTGCTTGTGATGGCAAGGTAAACATTCGGACGGTTTTTGTTTACCTAACCTTCGGGCGGCTGATGGTCTGTGGTGTCACTGTTTCTTCCGGTGGCTTGCTGTGTGGGGCTTGGCGGCGTTACCGCGGGTTGTGGCGAACGCAGTGTCTACCGTCCGCCGCGCAGCGCTGGGCGTGGAGCGGCGCGACCGTTATACTCAGCGACTTTTTTCAACCGCCAGACCTGCCAAGACCATGACTGAGTCCGTGCTCGACTATATGACCCGCCTGGGACAGGCCGCCCGCAGCGCCTCGCGTGTGCTGGCGCGCGCCAGTACCGCGCAGAAGAACCGTGCCCTGCAGGCCGCCGCCGCCGCGCTGGATGCCGCGCGTAGCGATTTGACTGCCGCCAACGAGTTGGACCTGGCCGCCGCGCGCGCCAATGGTCTGGAGCCGGCCATGGTTGACCGTCTGGCGCTGACGCCGGCGGTGATCGACTCGATGATCGAAGGTTTGCGTCAGGTCGCCACGCTGCCCGATCCCATCGGCGAGATCCGCGATATGCGCTACCTGCCGTCGGGTATTCAGGTCGGCAAGATGCGCGTGCCGCTCGGCGTTATCGGCATCATCTATGAGTCGCGGCCGAACGTGACCATCGACGCCGCCAGCCTGTGCCTGAAGTCCGGTAACGCCACCATCCTGCGTGGCGGCTCCGAAGCCATTCATTCCAATCAGGCGATTGCCCGTTGCATTCAGTTCGGTCTGGCCGAAGCCGGTTTGCCCGCCAGCGCCGTGCAGGTGGTGGAAACCACGGATCGTGCCGCCGTTGGTGCGCTGATCACCATGCCGGAATTTGTTGACGTGATTGTGCCGCGTGGCGGCAAGGGCCTGATCGAGCGCATCAGCCGTGACGCCAAGGTGCCGGTGATCAAACACCTGGACGGCGTGTGCCACGTGTATATCGATGTGGCTGCTGACCTCGGTAAGGCCATTCGCGTTGCTGATAACGCCAAGACCCACCGCTACTCGCCGTGCAACGCCATGGAAACTCTGCTGGTGCATGCCTCGGTGGCTGACAAGGTGCTGCCGCCGCTGGCGGCGATCTACCGCGACAAAGGTGTTGAGCTGCGTGGCGACGCCGCGACCCGCGCGCTGCTAGGCAGTGACGTGCTGGAAGCGAGCGAAGACGACTGGTTTGCCGAATACAACGCGCCGATCCTGGCGATTCGCATCGTCGACTCGCTGGATGCGGCCATCGAGCACATCAACCATTACGGCTCGCAACACACCGACGCGATCATCACCGAGAACTTCAGTGATGCGCGGCGCTTCCTTACCGAAGTGGATTCCGCCTCGGTGATGGTCAACGCGTCGACTCGTTTCGCCGATGGTTTTGAATACGGCCTGGGCGCGGAGATCGGTATTTCCACCGACAAACTGCACGCCCGTGGCCCGGTCGGCCTGGATGGGCTGACCAGCGAGAAGTACGTGGTGTTTGGCGACGGACACATTCGTACCTGATGGCCAAGCGCAGCGGCGCCCGACGTACCGACGCCCGACGCATCGGTCTGCTAGGCGGCACCTTTAATCCGGTGCATATCGGCCATCTGCGCAGCGCTGTGGAAGTGGCCGATGCGCTGCAGCTTGATGAGTTGCGTCTGATCCCGAGCGCGCGGCCGCCGCACCGCAGCGCACCAGAGGTCAGTGCTGAGGATCGCCTGGCCATGGTCAGGTTGGCGGTAGCCGATGCCGGGGTGCTGCAGGTGGATGATCGCGAGCTGCAACGCGACAAACCGTCCTACAGCATTGACACCCTGGAGTCGTTGCGCAGTGAGTTGGCAGTGGATGATCAGCTGTTTCTGCTGCTGGGCTGGGATGCCTTCTGCGGTTTACCCAGTTGGCAGCGTTGGGATGAGTTGCTGCAGCACTGCCATATTCTGGTGCTGCAACGGCCGGATGCCGACAGTGAAGCGCCCGAGGCGCTGCGCAATCTGTTGGCGGCGCGCAGTGTGAGTGCCCCATCGGCCCTGAGTGGGCCGAGTGGGCAGATTGCTTTTATCTGGCAGACACCTCTGGCGGTGTCGGCTACCCAGATCCGTTCGCTACTGGCGAGCGGAAAGTCGGCACGTTTTCTGTTGCCTGACGCGGTACTGGCCTATATCCATGCCCACGGACTGTACCGTGGTGCGAATTGAACACGAGGCAAACGAGTTAGTTATGACGAACGCAAGCAAAATGCAGAGCGAAGAGCTGGTCAAATTGGCCATCAGCGCTCTGGAAGAAATCAAGGCGCAGGACATCACCACCATCGACGTGCGCGGCAAGACCAGCATCACCGATTTCATGCTGATCGCCAGTGGCACCTCCAGTCGTCACGTCAAGTCGCTGGTCGACAACGTGCTGGAGAAGGTCAAGGAACAGGGCGTGCGCCCGATCGGCACTGAAGGCATGGACACCGGCGAGTGGGCACTGCTCGACCTCGGCGACATCGTGGTTCACGTGATGCTGCCGACAGCTCGCCAGTTCTATGACCTTGAGCGTCTGTGGCAAGGTGCTGAGCAGAGCCGTGCGCAGTTCAGCGCCGAGCCGGGCCCAGAGCAGGAATAAGGACGCGCAGCGGTGCGGATCAAACTGATCGCCGTCGGCTCGCGGATGCCACGTTGGGTGGAAGAGGGCTGGCAGGAATATGCCAAGCGCATGCCCAGCGAGCTGTCCCTCGAGCTGGTGGAAATTCCGCTGACCACCCGCGGCAAGAATGCCGATGTGGCGCGGATGATCCGCCAGGAAGGCGAGGCCATGCTGGCCAAGGTGCAGCCAGGGGAACGCATCGTTACCCTGGAAGTCGAAGGGCGACCCTGGAGTACCGAGCAGCTGGCGGCCGAGCTCGACAAGTGGCGCCTGGATGCACGCACCGTCAACCTGATGGTCGGCGGCCCGGAAGGGCTGGCGCCTGAGGTGCAGGCGCGCAGTGAACAGCGCTGGTCGTTGTCGCCGCTGACCTTGCCGCACCCTTTGGTGCGGATTCTGATCGGCGAACAGATGTATCGTGCCTGGACCGTGTTGTCCGGCCACCCTTACCACAAATAATCAGCCAGTAATCAGCAGCCACCGATGCCGCAACCAATCCGCCTCAAAGACCACGAGAAAGACGGCCGCCTGATCCGCAAACGCGCGGTGGTCGGTGCTGTGGTGGTTTTGTTGCTGACCTCGGTACTCGTGGCGCGCATGTATTACCTGCAGGTGGTGCAGTTCGAACACCACACCACCCTGGCGGAAAACAACCGCATCCACGTGCAGCCGATCCCGCCGAACCGCGGGCTGATCTACGACCGCAACGGGGTGATCATCGCCGATAACCGGCCCAGCTTTAGCCTGACCCTGACCCGCGAACGCGCCGGTGACTGGCCGCAGGTGCTCGACGTGATTGTCGAAGTGCTGGAACTGGGCGCGGATGAGCGCGCGCTGTTCGAGCGGCGTGTACGTCAGGGGCGGCGGCCGTTTGAGCCGGTGCCGGTGCTGTTCGAGTTGTCCGAGGAGCAGATTGCCCGTATCGCGATCAATCAGTTCCGTCTGCCAGGCGTAGAGGTCTCCGCACAGCTGGTGCGGCATTACCCGCTGGGCGAGCATTTTGCCCATTCGGTGGGGTATGTAGGGCGGATCAACGAGAAAGAGCTGAAAGAGCTCGATCCAGTGGCGTACAGCGGTACGCACCATATCGGCAAGACCGGTATCGAGCGCTTCTATGAAGACGAGCTGCACGGTGAAGTGGGTTACGAGGAAGTCGAAACCAACGCCCGTGGCCGCGTGCTGCGGGTGCTCAAACGCACCGATCCATTGCCCGGCAAGGACATCGTGCTGAGCCTCGATATCCGCTTGCAGGAGGCCGCTGAAAAGGCCCTGGCCGGTCGCCGTGGCGCGATTGTGGCGATTCAGCCACAGACCGGTGAAGTGCTGGCGATGGTCAGTCAGCCGAGTTTCGACCCTAACCCCTTCGTTACCGGGATTGGCTTCAAGGCCTACGCCGACCTGCGCGATTCTATCGACCGTCCTCTATACAACCGCGTATTGCGCGGTCTCTATCCGCCCGGCTCGACCATTAAGCCGATGGTCGCGGTGGCCGGTCTGGATGCTGGCGTAGTCACGCCGCAGACCCGGGTGTTCGACCCCGGCTTCTATCAGTTGCCCGGTCACAGCCACAAATATCGCAACTGGAACCGCACGGGCGACGGCTCGGTGGATATGGATTACGCGATCATGCGCTCCAACGACACCTACTTTTACTCGCTGGCGCACAAGATGGGCATCGACCGCATGCATGACTACATGACCCGTTTCGGGCTGGGTCAGCGCGTGTCGCTGGACATGTTCGAAGAAACCGCCGGGCTGATGCCGTCGCGGGATTGGAAGCGCGCGCGTTACCGGCAGGCCTGGTACCCGGGCGAGACGCTGATTCTCGGTATCGGTCAGGGCTATATGCAGACCACGCCGCTGCAACTGGCACAGGCCACGGCACTTATGGCCACGCGCGGCAAGTGGATTCGCCCGCACCTGGCCAAGACCATCCAGGGGCGCATTCCCACAGACCCCAACCCACTACCGGATATCGTGCTTCGTGATCCGAAGTTCTGGGACGCCGGTATCAAGGGCATGGTGTCGGTGATGCACGGCCCGCGTGGTACCGCGCGCAAGGTCGGCGATGCCGCGCTGTACCGGATTGCCGGCAAAAGCGGTACCGCTCAGGTGGTGGCGATCAAGCAGGGGGAGAAATACGACCGCAGCAAGGTTGCCGAGCGTCACCGTGACCATGCGCTGTTTGTGGCATTTGCTCCGGCAGATAACCCGCAGATTGCCGTGTCAGTGATGGTGGAAAACGGTGAGTCTGGCTCCGGCGTGGCCGCACCGGTGGTCAAGCAGGTCATCGATGCGTGGTTGCTGGATGAAAACGGTCAGTTGAAAGCCGAATACGCTCCGCCAGTGGCGGCTGAGGTCGCTGCGCCATGAACAGTAATTTTGACCGCAACCTGTCCTCCGAAGACCTGATGCGTCGCCGTGCGACCATCCTGCAGCGTCTGCATATCGACGGCATTCTGCTTTTACTGCTGCTGATTCTCGCCACCGGCAGTCTGTTTATTCTGTATTCGGCCAGTGGTAAGAACGTTGATCTGCTGATGAAGCAGGCCAGTTCCTTCGGCATCGGCCTGGTCGGCATGTTTATCATTGCCCAGTTCGAGCCGCGTTTTATGGCGCGCTGGGTGCCGTTGGCCTATGTCGGTGGCGTGGGGCTGCTGGTGGTGGTGGACGTCATGGGGCACAACGCCATGGGCGCCACACGCTGGATCAATATTCCCGGGGTGATTCGTTTCCAGCCCTCGGAGTTCATGAAGATCATCATGCCGGCAACCATTGCCTGGTACCTGTCCAACCGCAGCTTGCCGCCGCGGCTCAAGCATATCTGCATCAGCCTGGCGATGATCATCGTGCCATTTGGATTGATTTTGGTGCAGCCGGATCTGGGTACTTCGCTGCTGATCATTGCCTCTGGTGGCTTCGTGCTGTTTATCGCTGGCCTGCAGTGGCGCTGGGTGATTGGCGCGGTGGCCGCGGTGGTGCCGATTGCCATTGGCATGTGGTTCTTCGTCATGCACCAGTACCAGAAGCAGCGCGTGCTGACCTTCCTCAACCCGGAAAGCGATCCGCTGGGCAGTGGCTGGAACATCATCCAGTCCAAGGCGGCGATTGGTTCGGGCGGTGTGCTCGGTAAGGGCTGGCTGCAAGGCACCCAGTCGCACTTGGACTTCCTGCCGGAGAGCCACACCGACTTCATCATCGCCGTGTTGGCCGAAGAGTTCGGCCTGGTTGGCGTGTGTTTGTTACTGCTGGTGTACATGCTGTTGATCGCGCGCGGCCTGGTGATTACCGTGCAAGCGCAGACGCTGTTCGGTAAGCTTCTCGCCGGCGCGCTCACCATGACTTTCTTCGTTTATGTCTTCGTCAATATCGGTATGGTCAGCGGCCTGCTGCCGGTGGTGGGGGTTCCGCTGCCCTTCATCAGCTATGGTGGCACTTCGTTGATTACCTTGTTGGCAGGGTTTGGGATTTTGATGTCGATCCACACTCACCGTAAGTGGATGACACAGGCTTGATTGGGATTATGAATTCAATGCAAAACGCGCGTGGTTGGATGGTTCGTACTGCACCTTGGCTGGCGTTGGCCGGGGTGTGCGCAGTGGCTCAGCCCGCGCTGGCTGGGGATTATCAGCAGTCACCGCAGGTGGCTGAGTTTGTCGGCGAAATGACCCGTGACTATGGCTTTGCCGGCGAGCAGCTGGTTGAGTTGTTTGCCCAAGTCGAGCGCAAGCAGGCGATCCTCGATGCCATCTCGCGTCCGGCAGAAAAGGCCAAACCGTGGAAGGATTATCGTCCGATCTTTATCACCGACAAACGTATCAGTAAGGGTGTTGAGTTCTGGAAGCAGCACGAAGAAACCCTGGCTCGCGCTGAGGCTGAGTACGGTGTGCCGGCGCAAGTGATTGTGGCCATTATCGGGGTGGAAACCTTCTATGGCGGTAACACCGGTAGCTGGCGGGTGATGGATGCTCTGTCGACCCTGGCCTTCGATTACCCGCCGCGTGCGCCGTTCTTCCGCAAGGAGCTACGCGAGTTTCTTCTGCTGACCCGTGAAGAGCAGGTCGAGCCACTGAGCATGACCGGCTCTTACGCCGGCGCCATGGGGCTGCCGCAGTTTATGCCGAGCAGCTTCCGCGCCTACGCTGTGGATTTCGATGGCGATGGCCATATCAATATCTGGAACAACCCGGCGGATGCCATCGGCAGCGTCGCCAGCTACTTCAAACGTCACCATTGGCAGCCGGGACAGCCGGTGGTGAGTGCCGCGACTGTTAAAGGCGTGCAGGCCGAAGAGGGGCTGACGGTTGGGCTCGATCCGGTGAAAACTGTTGGTGAGCTGCGTGCGTTGGGTTGGACCAGCGCCGATCCGCTGGCTGACGATTTGCCGGTAACGGCCTTCCGTCTGGAAGGTGCTGATGGCGCTGAGCACTGGCTAGGCCTACCTAACTTCTTTGTGATCACCCGCTACAATCGCAGTGTGATGTATGCCATGGCGGTCAATCAGCTGGCCGAGTTGCTGGTTGATGCACGGGGTAAGAATTGATGTCGCGTTTGCCTTTTAAATGGGCTGCATACGGCAGCCTGGCGCTGCTGCTGGCCAGTTGCTCGTCCACCCGTGCGCCGCAGCCGGTTGCACCGGTGCAGCAGCCGGGTGGTGCGATTTCCGGGCCGGGTGATTTCAACCGTCCGCATAAGGATGGCGCACCCTGGTGGGATGTCGACGTATCGCGGATTCCTGATGCGATACCGATGCCGCACTACGGCCCTGTCAAGGCCAGTCCTTACACTGTATTCGGCAAGCAGTACTACCCGATTCCTGATGCCCGTCGCTATCAGGCGGTCGGCCCGGCGTCCTGGTATGGCACCAAGTTCCACGGTCAGGCCACCGCTAACGGTGAAACCTACGACCTGTACGGCATGACCGCTGCACACAAAACCCTGCCGTTGCCGAGCTATGTGCGCGTCACCAACTTGGAAAACGGCAAGAGCGCGATTCTGCGGGTTAACGACCGCGGGCCGTTCTATTCCGATCGGATTATCGATTTGTCCTTCGCCGCAGCGAAGAAACTCGGCTATGCCGAAAGCGGTACCGCACGGGTCAAGGTTGAAGGTATTGACCCGCACGAGTGGTGGGCTCAGCAAGGCCGTCCGGTACCTATGGTCTTGGCCGCCCCGCAGCAAGTAGCCCAGGCCCAGCCGGTTGCACAGCCTATCGCGCAGCCGGTTGAGCAGTATTCACCGCCCCCGCAGCAGCATGCCGCCGCGGTGCTCCCCGTGCAGATTGACGCAAAAAAAAACGCTTCAGTCGGAGCCTCTGGCCTGTATCTCCAAGTGGCCGCCTTCGCCAATCCGGACGCTGCGGAGCTCCTCAAAGCCAAGCTGAGCGAGACGGTAGCTGCGCCCGTGTTCGTCAGCTCAGTGGTGCGCAACCAGCAGATATTGCACCGCGTGCGCCTGGGGCCGGTGAGCAGCCAAAGCGAGGCTGAGCAGCTGCAAAGCAGCGTACGCCTGGCCAATCTTGGCGAGCCAACCCTGGTCAAGCCTGACTAATACGGCACTTCTGCAGGATCTGCGGGACTAAACACTCAACTCCGGCCATTCACGGGTGGTTGGAGAATTAGCAAATTAGGCCCACTGGGCCTGTTCAACCATCAGCAATCTAGAGAGACGGATGAATATCACCAGCTTTGCGCAACGCGTTTTCCTATCACTTTTCCTGCTCAGCGCTCCGGCCGTTTGGGCCAATCAGCAAGTGATTCCTTCTGCGCCGCAGTTGGCTGCCAAATCCTATGTACTGCTGGACGCCGCCAGCGGCAAGGTGCTGGTTGAAAACAACGGTGATCAGCGCCTACCGCCGGCCAGCCTGACCAAATTGATGACCGCCTACATTGCCACGCTGGAAATTCGCAAAGGCAAGATCGGTGAGCAGGACCTGGTGCCAATCAGCGAGCACGCCTGGCGTACCGGTGGTGCCGCATCCGGTGGCTCGACCATGTTCCTGCCGCTGAACAGCCAGGCAACTGTGGATGACCTGCTGCACGGTGTGATCATCCAGTCCGGCAACGACGCCAGTATCGCCCTGGCCGAGTACATCGCCGGCAGCGAAGATGCCTTCGCCGACATGATGAACGAGACCGCTGCGCGCCTGGGGATGACCAACAGCCACTTTATGAACGCCACCGGTCTGCCGCATCCGGAGCATTACTCCAGCGCCCATGACATGGCCATTCTGGCTCGCGCCATCATTAACGAAGACCAGGAACACTATGCGATCTATGCGCAGAAGGAGTTCCTCTGGAACAACATCAAGCAGGGCAACCGTAACCTGCTGCTGTGGCGTGACAAGACCGTTGATGGGCTGAAAACCGGCCATACCGAAGAAGCCGGCTACTGCTTGGTGGCGTCGGCTGTACGTGATGGCGCGCGCATGATTACTTCGGTATTCGGCACTGTCAGCGAGTCGGCCCGTGCCGCAGAAACTCAGAAACTGCTGACCTATGGTTTCCGCTTCTTCGAAACCCGCACCTTCTACAAGCAAGGCCAGGAACTGGCTCAGGCCCAAGTGTGGAAAGGCGCTGTGCGTCAGGTCAAAGCCGGCCTCGGTGCTGATCTGAGCCTGACGCTGCCGAAAGGTCAGCTGGAAAAATTGCAGGCCGGCATGATCCTCAACCCGCAGCTCACCGCCCCGATTGCCCAGGGTGATGTGATCGGCAAGGTTGAAGTGAAACTGGGTGAAGAAGTGGTGCACAGCGCCGATCTGATTGCTCTTGAGGCCGTTGAGGAAGGCAGTTTCTTCCGTCGCCTGTGGGATAGCATCAGCCTGTTCTTCTTTGGATTGTTCAACTGATAGCGTGACCAGCGCGCCCTTGCTGACCCGCAAGGGCGTTGTTGTTGCCACGGCTTACGAGGCCGTTACTGCCATGAATCAACCAGACGTCAAATCGCACAAAATCGAATTCCCCTGCGCGGACTACCCGATCAAGGTGGTCGGTGACAGTGGCGAAAACTACAAGAGTACGGTGATAGAGATCCTTAGCCAGCACGCCAAGGTCGATCTCAGCACCCTGGCCGAACGCCAGAGCAGCAACGGCAAGTACACCACCGTACAGCTGCATATCGAAGCCACCAGCGAAGATCAGCTACGCGATATCAATAGCGCCCTGCGCGCGACTGGCATCGTGCACATGGTGCTCTGATGAGCCTGCCGCTCGGCTTTCGTGAGCTGGGCCAGGTCGACTATCAGCCTACCTGGCATGCGATGCAGCGCTTTACCGACACCCGTGGCGCGGATACGCCGGACGAAATCTGGCTGCTCGAACACTCCCCGGTATTTACCCAGGGGCAGGCCGGCAAGGCCGAGCATGTGTTGTTTCCGGGGGATATTCCGGTGGTGCAGGTCGATCGCGGTGGTCAGGTGACTTACCACGGTCCGGGCCAGCTGGTGGCTTACCTGCTGCTGGATGTGCGCCGCAGCGGCATTGGTGTGCGTGAACTGGTCAGCCGTATCGAGCGCAGTCTGATTGATCTGTTGGCCAGCTATGGCGTCAACGCCAATGCCAAGCCGGATGCGCCGGGTGTATATGTTGATGGTGCAAAGATCGCTTCGCTCGGACTGCGTATCCGCAACGGTCGTTCCTTTCATGGTCTGGCGCTGAATGTGGATATGGACCTGCAGCCGTTCCAGCGCATCAATCCTTGCGGCTATGCCGGTATGGCCATGACCCAGTTGGCTGATCAGGTGGCGGGGCCTATCACTATGTCCGAGGTCAGTGCGCGGCTGCGTGAGCAACTGGTCAAACATCTCGACTACGCGCAGCAGCAGAGCCTGGCGGGCGCAATAGACTGCTAGAACGGTGTAGGGCAGATACACAAACACCTGACCCCAGGCAAAGCCCAAGGTCAGGCGTTGGGTGGCTCAATCAGTTCAGATTGAGGGCAGGAATCAGGCTGTTATCGAGCTGTTGGCCCGGCACTGGCACCGGAGCGGCGAGACCCAGGTTGTTCTTCTCGAACACCTTGTCGGCGCGGTAGCTGGAACGTACCAGCGGGCCTGCGGCGACTTCCATAAAGCCTTTCTGCAGACCGATTTCGCGGAAATGGTTGAACTCTTCCGGGCTGACCCAGCGCTGCACCTTCAGGTGATTGCGCGTCGGTTGCAGGTACTGGCCGAGGGTGAGGATGTCGACGTTGATGGCACGCAGGTCATCCATGGTTTGGATAATCTCTTCATCCGTCTCGCCAAGGCCCAACATCAGGCTGGTCTTGGTCAGCACGTCCGGGCGGTGACGCTTGGCGTGTGCCAGTACATTCAGGGTCTTTTCATAGCCAGCGCGTGGATCGCGTACCACGTGAGTGAGGCGTTTGACCGTCTCAACGTTCTGCGCAAACACCTCAAGGCCGGAATCCACCACACGTTCAATGGCCAGCAGGTCTCCGTCGAAGTCCGGGGTCAGGGCTTCCACCACCACCTGCGGGGTGTTTTCCTTGATCGCCCTTACGCAGGCCGCGTAGTGGCTGGCGCCGCCGTCATCCAGGTCGTCGCGATCCACCGAGGTCAGCACGATATAACGCAGGGCCATCAGCTCCACCGACTTGGCGGTGTTCTGCGGCTCTTCCAAGTCCAGCCAGCCGTTGGGGTTACCGGTGTCCACTGCGCAGAAGCGGCAGGCGCGGGTACACACCGAGCCCATCAGCATGATGGTGGCAGTGCCGTTGGACCAGCATTCGCCCATGTTCGGGCAGTGGGATTCCTGGCACACGGTGCTCAGGCGGTGTTCGCTGACATTGCGCTTGACCGCCTCGAAGCGGCTGCCGCCAGGCGCCTTGACGCGCAGCCACTTGGGTTTGGGCTCGAACACCTGAGGCTCGCTGGAGGTGCGGCGCTTTTGCCCGTCCTTGATCGCGGTGATGCCTTGGGTGGTACGGAATTTTTCGCCACTGGCGACGGTTTTAGGCGGGGAGGTATCGGACATCGGCAATCTGGGCTCCGCTAGAGGCTCCGTGAACGAGGCGGCTTGTGGCCGCCGCGCAGCTTATCACAGAAGCTGACCGTGCAGTCCGGCGGGCGCCGTGTGGTGCTAGCGCTCTGCCAGGTGGTGCTGAGTGCCGCTCAGTCGTCTACCGGAGTTGCTGCAATAACTCGTGGCTGGGGTAGCCATCGGCAGGTTGTCCCTGGGATTGCTGAAAAGCACGCACGGCCTTGCGTGTGTTCGCCCCGATGATGCCGTCCGCAGGGCCAGGCTCGTAGCCTTTACTGGTCAGCAACTCTTGCAGCTCGATCCGCTCGCTGCGCCCCAGTTGGCGATCGTTACGCGGCCATGCGGCTTGTACGCCCGGATTGCCATCCAATGCATCACTCAGCAGCCCAATGGCCAGGGCGTAGGCGGTGGAGTTGTTGTACTTGAGGATGCTGCGGAAGTTATTCAACAGCAGAAAAGCCGGGCCACGATGACCGGCAGGCAAAAACAGCGTGGCCTGGCTCTGCTCGTTGGCATCAATGGCTCGGGCCGGGTTGATCCCCAGGATACGCCACTGCGCCACGGTGCGGCGTATTTCGGGGTCTGCCAAGGCGTAATCGAAGCCCTGTGGCAGGTTTACCTCAAAGCCCCAGGGTTGACCATTTTCCCAGCCGGACGCCTGCAAATAATGTGCGGCCGAGGCCAGTGCGTCGGGGGCTGACGTCCACAGGTCGCGCCGCCCATCGCCATCGAAGTCCACGGCATGCTGATTGAAGGTGGTCGGCATAAATTGGGTCTGTCCCATGGCGCCCGCCCAAGAACCGATCAGGCCCTGCGTAGGCGCATCACCCGCTTGCAGAATTTGCAGCGCGGCCAACAACTGGCTGCGCCAGAACACTTGGCGGCGGCCATCGTAGGCCAGGGTGGCGAGGGAGCGGATGACGTTATGGCTGCCGATATTGCTGCCGTAATTGCTTTCCATGCCCCAGATCGCAATCAGCACTTCATGGTCGACGGCGTAGGTGCTGCGAATGGCTTTCAGGGTCGGCCGGTGCTGCGCCTTGAGTAGGCGGCCCTGGGCGATGCGCGAGACGGAAACGGCACCGTCGATGTACTCCCACACCGGGCGTGTGAACTCCGGTTGGCTGTTGTCGGAGCTTACCACTCTGGGGTCCAGGGTGATGTCGGCGAATGTGCGATCGAACAAGGCAGCGTCGATGCCGGCAGCAATGGCATCGCTGCGCAGCAGAATGCGCCATTCATCGAAGCTGAGTAACGGGGTTGGACTGCTGGCCTCGCTGGCGGCTGGGCTGGCAGGGGCGGTGCTGGCTGTGATGGGCGCAGCTACAAGTGGCTGCGCCGGCGCTTCGGCGCAGGCAGTCAGAAGCAGCAGGAGGCAGGCGATGGCGCTATGGGACAGGCCCCGAAGAAGCAGGTAAGGCATGGTGATCTCGGCACATTTTGCAGGCCGTAACCTTAGCATGATTGAGGCGGTATGCGGGCTGTGGCGGGCTTTTCAGGCGGCCAGAACGTATGAAGCCTCCCAGTTTTGCTGGGAGGCTTCACGGCGGTAGCTGCCTTTGCCTTTGCTGGGTGTTTCCTGGCGGGAGCGAAACAGTGGCTGGGCGATTAGGGATTTGGCCTTATTTGGGCCGCGTTTGGCTTTCTTCGCCATGACGTTTCCTCGGCAAATGACCTGCACGTCGCAGGCGGGCGAAGCATGATCCGCACCCCGCTAAAAGTCCAGGGTTTGGCCGCTAGCAAGATAGGCCCAGGCGTTGACCGCAGATGTTTAGCGTCAACAGGCTCAGGCCGCTCCAGGGATCGCCGGCCGCCTGGCCTTTGATCTGCGCATCGATCTGCTGGGCATCCTGCAGCAGCGCAGCCCAACGTGCGGCCGACAGACGTTGCAGGGCTTTGCTGACCAGCGGGCGGCGCTTGTCCCAGACTGGCGGGCGCGCGGAACTGAAGGCCTTTTCCAGCGGCATGCCCTGGCTGTACTGCTGGGCGATGGTGGCCAGTAGACGGATTTCCCGGGCCAGAGCCCAGAGAATTACCGGCGGCTCGACGCCTTCACCGCGAAGGCCTTCGAGCATGCGCAGGGCGTGGGCGGCTTCACCATTGAGGGCTGCATCGATCAGGCCGAAAACATCGAAGCGTGCACTGTCGGCAACCGAGGCATGCACGGTGTCGACGTCGATCTGCGTACCTTCGGCGAGCAGCTTGAGTTTTTCGATTTCCTGGGCGGCGGCGAGCAGGTTGCCTTCGACCCGCACGGCAATCATGTCCACCGCTTCGGCGCTGGCGCTGAGGCCCGATTGCGCGAGACGTTGGCGAATCCACTGCGGCAGCTGGTTGGCATCGACCGGCCAGATCTGCACGAACTGCGTCTGCGCGCCGTCAATCAGTGCCTTGCCCCATTTGGTCTTCTGCGCGCTGCCGTCGAGTTTCGGCAGACTGATCAGCAGTACGGTGTCTTCGGCGGGGCGGGCGAGGTATTCGAGCAGCGCGGCTGCGCCTTTGTCACCGGGCTTGCCGTTGGGCAGGCGCAACTCCAGCAGGCGTTTGTCGGCAAACAGCGACAGGCTGGCACCGGCTTGCAGCAGGTTGCCCCAGTCGAAGTTGTTGTCGGCGTTGAACACCTGGCGCTCGCTGAAACCCTGCTGGCGGGTTGCGGCGCGAATGGCGTCGGTGGCTTCCTGGCAGAGCAGCGGCTCGTCGCCACTGACCACATACACTGGGCTCAGGTTGCCCTGCAGGTGTTTGCTGAGTTGTGCGGAGTTAAGCTTCATGCGAGCGCAGAGCAGGGCCGCTTGCGCGGCCCGGCGAGCTTACTGGGCGGGAATCGGCAGCTGGATTGGCGACTGCTGCGGTTGCGCGGCCTGTTGCTGGCGAGCGGCTTCCAGGGCATCGGCTTCGGCTTGAGCCTTGGCTTCTGCGGTTTGCTGCAGTTGGTCCAGTTGCGCTGGGCTGATCTGCTGCAGGCGCTGGACCAGTTGCTGGACCAGCTCACGGTTCATTTCTTGTTGCAGCTGAGCGGCCTCTTGGTCGCCACCAATCAGGTTGTTGCCGTCCTGGGTGTAGAAGCTCTGGGCTTCCAGCTTGTCGCTCATCAGCAGCAGGTCTTTGCTGCCACGGATCTCATATTCCAGCGTTTTGCTCAGCTCGTACTCGGCGGTGCGGGCCGAGCTGGTAAAGCTGGCGGCACGGCGATTTTCCTGCTCGTTACTCAATACCAGGCGGTACTGTGCGCCTGGATAGACCTTGACGCCGTTGTTCTGCAGCACTTCGCGCACTTGGTTGACGGTTTCGCCATAGGCGTTGCGCGCGCTGACATCCAGTTCCTTGAGGGCGAATTGCACGTCACCGGTGCCACGCAGCTGGAAGCCGCAAGCGCTGAGCAGGGTGGCCAGGCCAATTACCAACAGATTCCGTTTGATCATCTTTTATCCCCTTGGCGTGTCTTGCGGCGCGCCGTTGTGCGGTCGCGCCGAGCTTAATCAGTTGGCGACTAGTCAGTTAGCAACAATGTTGACCAGTTTGCCTGGCACCACGATGACCTTGCGAATGCTCAGGCCTTCGGTAAAACGCAGTACGTTCTCGTTGCTGCGGGCGCTGGCTTCAACCTCTTCGCGGCTGGCGCTGGCTGGCACTTCAATCTGTCCGCGCAGCTTGCCGTTGACCTGGATCACCAGAGTCAGGCTGTCCTGCACCAGGGCAGACTCATCCACCTGTGGCCAGGCGGCATCGATGATGGCTTCGTCGTGACCCAGCTCCTGCCACAGCTGATGACTGATATGTGGCGTGATTGGCGCCAGCAGCAGCGCCACCGCTTCCAGACCTTCCTGCAACAGGGCGCGATCCTGAGCTGTGGTTTGTGCGGATTTCTCCAGCACGTTCATCAGCGTCATCACCTGGGCGATGGCGGTGTTGAATTTGTGGTGCTGGCCAATATCGAAGCTCGACTGCTTGATTGCCAGATGAATCGCGCGGCGCACGGCCTTCTGCTCGTCATCCAGGCTGGCCAAGTCGAGTGCGCCGGCGATGCCCTGGTTGACATGGTTTTGCGCCAGACGCCAGACGCGGCGCAGGAAGCGGTTGGCGCCTTCAACGCCGGCGTCAGACCATTCGCAGCTCATGTCCGGCGGCGAAGCGAACATCATGAATAGGCGGCAGGTGTCGGCACCGAACTGATCGATCATCGACTGTGGGTCGACGCCGTTGTTCTTCGACTTGGACATCTTCTCGGTTCCGCCGATTTCCACCGGCAGGCCGTCGCTTTTCAGTTTGGCGCTGATGACCTTGGCTTTGGCGTCACGCTCCAGCTCGACATCGGCCGGGTTGAACCAGTCTTTACCGCCGTTTTCCAGGGTGCGGTAATAGGTCTCGGCGACCACCATGCCCTGGGTCAGCAGGTTCTTGAACGGCTCATTCGAACTGACCAGCCCTTCGTCACGCATCAGCTTGTGGAAGAAGCGCGCATACAGCAGGTGCAGGATCGCGTGTTCGATACCGCCAATGTACTGATCCACCGGCAGCCAGTGGTTGGCCGCTTCAGGGTCGACCATGCCGCCGGTGTAATGCGGTGAGGCGTAGCGTGCGTAATACCAGGACGACTCTACGAAGGTGTCCATGGTGTCGGTTTCACGCTTGGCCGGCTTGCCGCATTTCGGGCAGCTGCATTCGTAGAACTCGGGCATGCGCGCCAGTGGGCTGCCGGCACCATCGGGCACCACGTCTTCTGGCAGCACAACCGGCAGCTGGTCTTCCGGTACCGGTACGTCGCCACAGCTGTCGCAATGAATGATTGGGATCGGGCAGCCCCAGTAACGCTGACGGCTGATGCCCCAGTCGCGCAGGCGGAACTGGGTTTTGCGTGCGCCGTGGGCGTTGGCTTCCAGGTCCGCGACGATGGCGTCGAAGGCGGCGCTGAAGTCGAGGTTGTCGTACTTGCCAGAGTTGATGCTGCTCAGGCCGGCTTTGTCGCCGTACCAGTCCTGCCATTGAGTGGCGTCGTATTCTTTGCCTTCGCCGGTGTAGACCTGCTTGATCGGCAGGTCGTACTTGTTGGCGAATTCGAAATCGCGCTCATCGTGCGCGGGCACGGCCATCACGGCGCCTTCGCCGTAACCCCACAGCACGTAGTTGGCGACGAATACCGGCAGTTTGTTGCCACTCAGCGGATGAATAACGAATTGGCCGGTGGCAACGCCCTTCTTCTCCATGGTGGCCATGTCGGCCTCGGCCACGGAGCCGGCTTTGCATTCGGCGATAAACGCTGCGATAGCCGGATTGCTCTCGGCGGCGCGCTGGGCCAGCGGGTGCTCGGCGGCCACGGCGACGTAGGTCGCGCCCATCAAGGTGTCGGGGCGGGTGGTATAGACCTTGAGCTGGCCGTCGATACCGACGCTGGCTTGGTCATAGTCGAATACCACATCAGCGCCGAAGCTCTTGCCGATCCAGTTACGCTGCATGGTCTTGACCTGTTCCGGCCAGCCATCCAGTTCGTCCAGGCTACTCAGCAGCTCTTCCGCGTAAGCGGTGATCTTGAAGTAGTACATCGGGATTTCGCGCTTTTCGATCACCGCGCCCGAGCGCCAGCCGCGGCCGTCGATAACCTGCTCGTTGGCCAGTACGGTCTGGTCCACCGGGTCCCAGTTGACGCTGCCGTTCTTGCGGTAGATCACGCCTTTTTCGAACAGGCGGGTGAACAGCCACTGTTCCCAGCGGTAGTAATCCGGCTTGCAGGTGGTGACTTCGCGTGTCCAGTCCACAGCCAAACCCAGCGACTTGAGCTGGCTCTTCATGTACTCGATGTTTTCGTAGGTCCACTTGGCCGGCGCGACCTTGTTTTTCATCGCAGCGTTTTCCGCCGGCATGCCGAACGCATCCCAGCCCATAGGCTGCAGCACGTTTTTACCCTGCATACGCTGGTAGCGGCTGATTACGTCACCGATGGTGTAGTTACGCACATGGCCCATGTGCAGCTTGCCGCTCGGGTAGGGGAACATCGACAGGCAGTAGAAGGTCTCCTTGCCCGGCTGTTCGCTCACTACAAAGGATTTCTGCGCGTCCCAATGGGACTGCGCGGCGGCTTCGATTTCACGGGGCGAGTACTGTTCTTGCATGGCTACCGGCGCTGGGAATAAGGGCTTGCGGGAAACGCGGTAGCATACATGAGCCCCGCTTATTCAGGGAAACCCTGATTGCGCTGCGCTCCAGCTATGGCGGCCTGGCCATGCTCGTCTGTTGCGCCTGACCGGCCGCGCCGTTTGTCGCGAGGTACTGCCGGTTAAAGCGCGAACGCTAAGCTTGCTATAGGGAGCAGCAGCCTGCTCTGGGCGAGGTGAAAGATGGCGGAGTTTCGGCGTGGTGCAGCGGGTGGCGGGCTCTATGAGCGGCTGCTGCAACGCCTTGCCATGGCGTTGGATGAGGCCGATAGCCTGAGTGCGCTGTCTGCACAACCGCCGCTAGAGCTTGAACTGCGCGGGCTTACGGCGGCGGAAATGGAGCTGATTCGCGCTTATCTGAATCGCGACCTGGACTGGCTGCGCGGCTGGCATGCCGCAGCGCAGGAAATGGCGCAGATTGAGCAACTACCAAGCTCACGCAAGATTGGCCGGTCCGGCCACAAACCCACCGCCGCGTTGCCCGGCAAGATCAAGCCGCTGCTTAAACGCCGTCTACAGTTGTGCTGCGCCCTGTGTGGGACTCTGGCGGGCTGGCAGTCCGGCAATGGCGTACAGGCCTGCAAGGCCTGTGGCTCGCAGTTGTTTCGGGCGAGCAATCATCGGTAGGCTGCGCGCACCCATGGAGGTGCCCAATGCCGATTCGCTACATCCTCAAACAGTTCTTCCTTCCGCCAGGCCTGTTCCTGCTTTTGCTGCTGGCCGCCTGGTGGCTGCGTCGGCGTTTTCCGCGCTTGGCGGCGGGCTGCTTGGTTGTCGGGCTGGGCGGTATGTGGCTGTTTAGCCTGCCGGTGGTGGTCGAGTATTCGGCGCGGGTACTGGAAACCGAGCCGGCATTAAATGAGCGGCAATGGGCTGATTTAGCTCGGCAGGCTGATGTGATTGTGGTTCTGGGTGGCGGGCGTGAGCTGGCTGATCCCGGCTGGGGTTCGGATCAGCCCAGTCTGTTGGCATTGGAACGGGTGCGTTTCGCGGCTCGCCTGGCCAAGGCCTCTGGTTTGCCGCTGCTAACCAGTGGCGGGTTGCACTTTGGCGTACCGCCCAGTGAAGCGGCGTTGATGGCTGAGGTGCTGGCGCGTGATTACGACGTTCCGGTGCGTTGGCAGGAAGGTTTGAGCCGCACCACCTGGGAGAATGCGAGCCACAGCGCTGAACTGCTGAAGCAGGCGGGGATTACCCGCGTGGTGCTGGTGACCCAGGCCTGGCATATGCCCAGGTCACGCTGGAGTTTTGAGCAGGCGGGTTTGCAGGTGATCAGTGCGCCGATGGGCTTTCTCGGTACGCCCAATGGCCGGCCTGCCGGCGGCTGGCTGCCAGAAAGCAAGGCGGTCTGGCAGAACGGTTTGCTGCTAAATGAAGCAGTCGGACTGCTGGGTTACAGGTTGTTCTACCGGGGATCGGTGCAGGAATAAGCCCCGCCTGGGCGGGGCTCGCATTATTTAGCTATTGATCTGCTCGGCATGATGGCAAGCCACTTGCCGTGCATCCAGCAGGCGCAGTGCCGGCTGTTCAACCTTGCAGCGTTCACTGGCGTGCGGGCAGCGTTGATGGAAGGCGCAGCCGCTGGGTGGCGACAGCGGGTTGGGCAGCTCGCCGCTGATCTTGATCTTCGGTTTGCTCGGATCAGGATGGATAGTCGGCGTCGCCGACAGCAACGCCTGGGTATAAGGGTGCAGCGGGCGGTTGTAGATCAGCTCGCTGGGGCCCATTTCCACCGGGCGGCCGAGGTACATCACCAGCACATCATCGGCAACGTGGCGCACCACCGAGAGGTTGTGCGAGATAAACACATAGCCGGTGTTGAACTGCTCCTGCAGGTCCATAAACAGGTTAAGCACCTGGGCCTGGATCGACACGTCCAGCGCCGAGGTCGGCTCGTCGGCCACCAGCACCTTGGGTTGCAGCATCATCGCCCGGGCGAGGGCAATACGCTGGCGCTGGCCGCCGGAGAACATATGCGGGTAGCGCTGGTAATGCTCGGGACGCAGGCCGACCTGTTGCATCATCGCCTGCACCCGCTCACGCCGTTCCAGGCGTGACAACGCGGTATTGATCAGTAGCGGTTCGCCCAGCTGATCACCGACCTTCTGCCGTGGATTGAGCGAGGCATAGGGATTTTGAAAAACCATCTGCACATCACGGCGTAGCTGTTTGCGCTGGGCCTTGTTGGCCCCTGTCACTTCCTGCCCGGCGATCTGCAGCGAGCCCGAGCTGGGCTCCTCAATCAGGGTCAGCGCACGGGCCAGGGTGGATTTTCCGCAGCCGGACTCCCCGACCACCGCCAGGGTCTTGCCCGCCTGTAATTCAAAGGACACGCCATTCAGCGCTTGCACCTGAGCGTTGGGCTGGAACAGGCCACGGGAGATTTCGTAGTGACGGGTGAGGTCGCGAGCAGTCAGGACGGCGCTCATCAGGCCACCTCCGCAGTCAGGTTGAGCGGGTAGAAGCAGCGCGCCGCGCCACGTTCATGGGCATCCAGAGTCGGCCGTTGTTCACGGCAATGCGCCTGGGCGTAGGGGCAGCGCGGCGACAGCAGGCAGCCCAGCGGCCGGTCGTAGCGGCCCGGCACGATGCCGGGCAGGGTGGTCAGGCGGCGTTGGCCCTGGCTATGTTCGGGAATCGCCTTGAGCAGCGCCTCGGTGTAGGGGTGGCTGGGCGCGTTGAACAGCTGCGGTACGTTGCCGATCTCCACTGCTTGCCCGGCATACATCACGCAGACCCGTTGCGCGGTTTCGGCGACCACGGCCAGGTCATGGGTGATCAGCACCAGGCCCATGTTCTGTTCGCGCTGCAGGCCCACCAGCAGGTCCATGATCTGCGCCTGAATGGTCACATCCAGCGCCGTGGTCGGTTCGTCGGCGATCAGCAGTTTTGGCTCGGCGGCAATTGCCATGGCAATCGCCACCCGTTGGCTCATGCCGCCAGACAGCTGGTGCGGGTAGGCATTCAGGCGGCTGGCGGCGGCAGGGATTTCCACCCGTTCCAGCAGTTGCAGGGCGCGCGTGCGTGCGGCCTGGCCTCTGAGACCAAGGTGCTGGCGCAGTACTTCCTCGATTTGAAAACCCACGGTAAAGCTCGGGTTGAGGGCGGTCATCGGGTCCTGAAAGACCATCGACAGGTCCTTGCCGACGATATGCCGGCGCTGGCGGCCTTTAAGCCGCAACATGTCGGTGCCGTCGAATTGCAGGCCGTCGGCACTGACGATGCCGGGCGCGTCGATCAGCCCCATCAGCGCCATCATGGTCACCGATTTGCCCGAGCCGGATTCACCGACAATCGCCAGCACTTCGCCCTTTTCCACGGACAGGTCGAGACCGTCGACCACCGGGATGGCCGTGGCGTCGCCGAAACGCACGCTGAGGTTTTTGATATCCAACAGGCTCATGCGGGGTTCCTCACTGCGCATTCTTGAGTTTCGGGTCGAGTGCATCGCGCAGCCCGTCGCCCATCAGGTTGATCGCCAACACGCTGAGCAGAATGGTCAGGCCCGGCAGGCTGACCACCCACCAGGCGCGCTCGATATAGTCGCGCGCCGAGGCCAGCATGGTGCCCCACTCAGGGGTTGGCGGTTGTACGCCGAGGCCTAGGAAACCCAGGGCGGCGGCATCGAGAATTGCCGAAGAAAAACTCAAGGTGGCCTGCACGATCAGCGGTGCCATGCAGTTGGGCAGCACGGTGATAAACATCAGTCGCGGTAGGCTGGCACCGGCCAGGCGTGCGGCGGTGACGTAATCGCGGTTCAGCTCGCCCATCACCGCTGCGCGGGTCAGGCGCACATAAGACGGTAGCGAGACGATGGCGATGGCAAAGATGGTGTTGATCAGCCCTGGGCCGAGGATGGCGACGATGGCCACCGCCAGCAGCAGCGAGGGCAGGGCCAGCATGATGTCCATCAGGCGCATGATCGACGGGCCGAGCAGGCGCGGAAAGAAGCCGGCGACCAGGCCCAGGAGGATGCCGGGGATCAGCGACATCAGTACCGAGGCCAGACCGATCAGCAGCGACAGCCGTGCGCCATGAATCAACCGCGACAGCAGGTCGCGACCTACTTCATCGGTGCCGAGCAGAAATTGCAGCTGGCCACCCTCCAGCCAGGCTGGCGGGGTGAGCAGAAATTCGCGGTATTGCTCGCTGGGGTCGTGCGGGGCGATCCATGGCGCAAATAGCGCGCAGATTACCAGCAGGATCATAAAGGCCAGCCCGGCGACTGCGCCCTTGTTGTGGGCAAAGGCCTGCCAGAATTCCTTGAGCGGCGAAGGGTAGAGCAGCGATTGATCGAGTGTGGTGCTTAGGGTTTCAGTTGTCATAGTGGGCTCCGTAGAACCTGTGCATGGCCTCGCGAGCTAGCGCGAGACAAGGAAAAAGCGGCTGAGGAAGAGGAGTGTGCTGCTGCACATGAGCATTCCGAAGCTGGTTTTGACGCCGTATCGCCGACGCGCAGCAGGCCATGGGCAGGTTCTTAGCGCTGATGGCGAATGCGTGGGTTAGCCAATCCGTAGAGGATGTCCACCACGAAGTTGACCAGGATCACCAGGCAGGCGATCAGCAAAATGCCGTTCTGCACCACCGGGTAGTCACGCGCGCCGATCGACTCGATCAGCCATTTGCCGATGCCCGGCCAGGAGAAGATGGTTTCGGTCAGTACCGCGCCCGCCAGCAGCGCGCCGACCTGCAGGCCGAACACCGTGAGCACCGGGATTAATGCATTGCGCAGGCCGTGAACAAACACCACGCGGGCCGGTGACAGGCCCTTGGCACGGGCGGTGCGCACATAGTCTTCGCGCAGCACTTCGAGCATCGCTGAGCGGGTCATGCGCGCGATTACCGCCAGCGGAATGGTGCCCAGCACGATGGCCGGCAGGATCAAATGGCGCAGGGCATCGACAAAGGCGCCCTCTTCGCCGCTGAGCAAGGTGTCGATCAGCATAAAACCGGTGACCGGCGGGATGTCGTAGAGCAGGTCGATGCGCCCGGACACCGGCGTCCAGCCCAGCCATACCGAGAAGAACATGATCAGCAGCAGGCCCCACCAGAAAATCGGCATCGAGTAGCCGGCCAGCGAGATGCCCATTACGCCGTGGTCGAACAGCGAACCGCGCTTGAGGGCGGCAATCACGCCTGCGATCAGCCCGAGGGTGCCAGCGAACAGCAGGGCGGCCAGCGCCAGTTCGACGGTGGCGGGAAACAGGGTGAGAAATTCGCTCCACACGCTTTCCCGGGTACGCAGCGATTGCCCCAGGTCGCCTTGGGCCAGCTGGCCGATATAGTCGAAATACTGGGCATACAGCGGTTTGTTCAGGCCCAGGCGCTCCATGGCCTCAGCATGCATCACCGGGTCGACGCGGCGTTCGCCCATCATCACTTCCACCGGGTCGCCGGGGATCATGCGGATCAGCGCGAAGGTCAATAGGGTGACGCCGAAAAAGGTGGGGATCAGCAATAGCAGGCGTCGGACAATAAAGGACAGCATGCGGGTCAGTGCTCCAAAAAAGGTGAGCGTGCATCGGGCTGCATGGCCGGACGCTGTTGTAGTGCGGCGAGTGGCTCGGCAGCCAGGTGCCGGTTGAGCGCGCATGTTGCAGGCGGGGTGCGGCAGGCAACAGAGTGCCTGGCAGTTAGGTCGGTCCAGGTCGGTCCAGTCATCAGCGTAATCCTCGGGTTATACGGAGCCAGCAAACGGCAGCCGGGTAGGCCGCCGTTGTCCGGCTGGCGAGTGGCGGGGTAAGCCGCTCGCCAGCTTGGTCGAGAAGCGCTGTTACTTGACGCCGACGCCGTAGAACGAGTTCAACGCGAACGGGCTGATCTTGAAGTCCACGACCTTCTTGCTCATCGGCTGGTAGACCGTGGAGTGGGCGATCGGGGTGATCGGCACTTCGCGCTTGAGAATCACCTGAGCTTGCTTGTACAGCTCGGTGCGTTCTGCGGTATCGGTCACCCGTTTGGCAGCTTTCACCAGCTTGTCGTAGTCGGCATGGCACCACTTGGAGAAGTTGTTGCCGTCCACGGCGTCGCAACCATAGAGGGTGCCGAGCCAGTTGTCCGGGTCACCGTTGTCGCCACTCCAGCCGATCAGCATGGCGTCGTGTTCGCCGGCCTTGGCACGCTTGAGGTATTCACCCCATTCGTAGCTGACGATCTTGGCCTTGATGCCCACCTTGGCCCAGTCGCTTTGCAGCATTTCAGCCATCAGCTTGGCGTTGGGGTTGTACGGGCGCTGTACCGGCATAGCCCACAGGGTGATTTCGGTGCCCTCTTTGACGCCGGCGGCCTTGAGTAACTCCTTGGCTTTTTCTGGGTCGTAGGCGGGGTCCTTGATGCTGTCGTCATACGACCATTGGGTCGGCGGCATGCCGTTGACCGCCAGCTGGCCGGCGCTCTGGTACACCGCGTCGATGATGCCCTGCTTGTTCACCGCCATGTCCAGTGCCTGGCGCACTTCGAGTTTGTCGAACGGCGGGTGGGTGACGTTGTAGGCGATATAGCCGACGTTGAAGCCGGCCTGCTCGGGCATGTCCAGGTTCGGGTCTTTTTTCAGCGCGTCCAGATCCGCCGGGCGCGGGAACAGGGTGACCTGGCATTCGCCGGCCTTGAGCTTCTGCATGCGCACCGAGGCGTCGGTGTTGATGGCGAAAATCAGGTTGTCGATCTTCACCTCATCCGGCTGCCAGTATTCCTTGTTGCCCTTGAAGCGGATCACCGCATCTTTCTGGTAGCGGCTGAACACGAATGGGCCGGTGCCAATGGGCTTCTGGTTGATGTCGGCAGCCTTGCCGGCCTTGAGCAGGCTGTCGGCGTATTCGGCGGACTGGATCGAGGCAAAGCTCATCGCCAGGTTCTGGATAAAGGCAGCGTCGACTTCGTTGAGGCTGAACTTGACGGTCATGTCGTCGAGTTTTTCGATCTTGGCGATGTTCGCGTCCATGCCCATGTCGGTGAAGTAGGGGAACTCCGACGGGTAGGCTTTGCGGAAAGGGTGGTCCTTGTCGAGCATGCGCTGGAAGGTGAACAGCACGTCGTCTGCGTTGAAGTCGCGGCTCGGCTTGAAGTATTCGGTGGTGTGGAATTTCACGTTTGGACGCAGGTGAAAGGTGTAGCTCAGACCGTCTTCGCTGATATCCCACTTCTCGGCGAGGCCAGGGATCACTTTGGTGCCGCCACGCTCGAACTGGCTCAGGCGGTTGAACACGGTTTCCGCTGCAGCATCGAAATCGGTGCCGGTGGTGTACAGGCCAGGGTCGAACCCGGCGGGGCTGCCTTCGGAGCAGAACACCAGGTTGCCGGCGGCGCTGGCAAGTGGCGTGCTGGCGATCAGCCCAGCGGCGAGTAAAGCCTGGATGACGGCGTTCTTACGCATAGTGACCTCATGGTTATTGTGGTTGTGATCCTGAGGGGCCTCTTGTGGAGACCTTGGGAGAAACTATGCAGGGCGTATGCCGTAGGCAAGTGACATGTCGCAGAGAGAACAGGAATGACGATGCAACAGTATGTTGGTGTCGCATATCTATAAAAGTGCGAGAAAAACATGGCAAAGCGCCGCTATCGTCGGATAACGGCGCTGCTTCTGTTTGTAGCAGTTTTTATGGCATCTGCACTTCGATCACACCGTCGGCGTTGATGTTGACCTGGCTGGTGCCGGCTTCGATCTCCGGCGTCACCGCCGCATCCATCATCGCCGCGCCTTTCATGGCCTCCATGCGCATCGGCATGGGTGGCTGGAAGCCGCCGGTATTCAGGCTCAGGCTAACCAGCTTATAACCGCTGCCGCCGAGGGCTTCGGTGGCCAATTGCGCGCGGGCCTTGAAGGCTGCCACGGCGTCCTTGAGCAGGCCGTCTTCGTGGGTTTTACGGGTGTCCGAGGCGATGCTGAAGTTCATCCCGCCCATCTTCAGGGTTTGCAGCATTTCCCCGGTGAGCTTGGACAGCGCGCTGAAATCGGCGCTCTCCAGGCGCAGCTCGGCGCGCTCGCGCCAGGCGGTGATTTTCTGGCCCTTGTCATCGTAAACCGGGTAGCTGTTACGGCTGCCAGAGGTAACGCTGATGCCTTTGACCTTGCGCGCCTGAGCGATACTGGCATTCAGGGTTTTGCTGATCTGCGCGGCGAGGGCGGCTGGGTCGCTGTCCTGGGCTTCGCTGTAAAGGGTGACGTGCATCAGGTCGTGGGCGATTTCCTTATTGACCTCGGCGCGCAGAGCGACCTGGTTGTAGCGCGCTTCTTCGGCCATGGCTGTAGCGCTCATCAGGGTGGTGGCGCTCAGTAGCAGGGCGGTGGCGAGGCGGGACAATGGCAACATGACGATTCCTTTGTGTGATGGGCGCATGGGGTATGCGCGGCTTTCCAGAGGGTAGACGTAGCTATCAGACTGAACGGGTTAAATCCGGTTCCACATTTTTACGGCCAGTTATTCCTTGCGCTTCAACTGGTTGCGAATAAGCGTGGCTGCGTGCCCTTTTGCTCTACAGGGTGCGTGCTGCGGCGTGTTGCCGCAGTGAGGCGTAGAGAGGCTTGGTTATACTCCTGCGGCTCGCTAAATGAGCATCTTGGAGATTCTATGCTCGCACCTGTGCAGCTACTGTCGGCGAGCCGGCAAAACCTCTGGCGCCTGACCCTGATCCGCATTCTGGTGCTGGCCGCGCAAGCCGGTTCTGTGGGGCTGGCGTACAAGTCGGGGGCGCTGCCGCTGCCCTGGCTGGAACTCAGCGTCACCCTCGGCATCTCCCTGGTGCTGTGTCTGCTGACCGCGTTGCGTTTGCGCGGCCCCTGGCCGGTGACTGAGCAGGAATACGCGGTGCAACTGGGCTGCGACCTGATCATCCACAGCCTGTTGCTGTATTACTCGGGTGGTTCGACCAACCCGTTTGTTTCCTATTACTTGGTGCCGCTGACGATTGCCGCAGCGACCTTGCCCTGGCTCTACACCATTACTCTCTCGGGGCTGGCGCTGGGCGGTTATACCTTTCTGCTGGTCTGGTCGCACCCGCTGGACCTGCCGTCCGGCCCGCGTGAAAGCCTGCTGATCTATGGCATGTGGTTGAGCTTTGCCCTGGCCGCGGGGCTAATCACCTTCTTTGTTGCGAAGATGGCCGAAGAGCTGCGCCGTCAGGAAGAGCTGCGCGCCGAGCGCCGGGAAGAAGGCTTGCGTGATCAGCAACTGCTCGCCGTAGCAACCCAGGCGGCGGGTGCGGCGCACGAATTGGGCACGCCGCTGGCGACCATGAGCGTGCTGATCAAGGAACTGCGCCGCGAGCATCAGGAGCCGACCCTGCAGGAAGACCTAGCCGTGCTGCAGGAGCAGGTCAAACTGTGCAAAGAAACCCTGCAGCAGCTGGTGCGCGCCGCCGAAGCAGATCGCCGTCAGGCAGTGATCGAGCTGTCGTCAGTCGAATGGCTGGAAACCACGCTCAATCGCTGGCACCTGATGCGCCCTGAAGCCAGTTATCGCTATCAATGCCTGGGCCGTGGCACCCCTCCAAAAATGATGCCGCCGGCCGATCTGACCCAGGCGTTGCTCAACCTGCTGAACAACGCCGCCGACGCCTGCCCGGACAAGCTGGATATTCGCCTGGATTGGGATCACCAGTGGCTGCGCTTTAGCATTCGTGACTTTGGTGCCGGTGTGCCGCTGGCGATTGCCGAGCAGCTGGGGCGGCCGTTTTTCACTACCAAGGGCAAGGGGTTTGGTCTGGGTCTGTTCCTCAGTCAGGCCAGCGTCACCCGTGCCGGCGGCACGGTTAAACTGTATAACCATGAAGAAGGCGGCACGCTCACCGAGCTGAAACTGCCGCGCGCCTACGGCCGAGCCTGAGGAAGCATTGAGTATGAGTGACGAAATCCTGTTCGAAGGCGACGAACAACCGCACCTGTTGCTGGTTGACGATGACCCGACTTTTACCCGTGTCATGGCGCGGGCCATGAGCCGACGTGGCTTGCGTGTGTCGACCGCCGGTTCCGCTGAGGAAGGCCTTGCCCTGGCCGTGCAGGACCTGCCGGACTACGCCGTGGTCGACCTGAAGATGGAAGGTGATTCCGGTCTGGTGCTGCTGCCCAAGCTGCTGGAGCTGGACGCCGAAATGCGCGTGGTGATTCTCACTGGCTATTCGAGCATTGCCACAGCGGTGGAGGCGATCAAGCGTGGCGCCTGCAACTACCTGTGCAAACCGGCCGATGCCGACGATGTGCTGGCCGCGCTGCTGACTCAACATGCCGACCTGGATAGCCTGGTGCCGGAAAATCCGATGTCAGTGGACCGTCTGCAGTGGGAGCACATCCAGCGCGTGCTCAGCGAGCATGAAGGTAATATTTCCGCCACTGCCCGCGCCTTGGGCATGCATCGACGGACCTTGCAGCGCAAGTTGCAGAAGCGTCCGGTACGCCGCTGAACACGTGTGCGGCAGCCGGTTTGACCGGATGCCGCGACGTTCCTGTACGTCAGTCGTTAGAGGCTGGCGAAGAGCGGGAATACCCCTAACAGCAGTGCCGCAAACATGATGGCCATGCAGATCAGCACCGCCCATTTCAGGGTGAAGCGCTGCAGGTCGCCGAATTCGATCTTTGCCAGGCCGATCAGCAAATAGGTGGAAGGCACCAGCGGGCTGAGCAGGTGTACCGGTTGGCCAACAATCGAGGCGCGGGCCATTTCCACTGGGCTGATGCCGTAGTTGGCGGCGGCTTCGTTGAGCACCGGCAGGATGCCGTAGTAGAACGCATCGTTGGACATAAAGAAGGTGAACGGCATGCTCACCAGTGCCGTGATCACCGCCAGATGCGGGCCGAGGGCATCAGGGATGACCGCCAGCAGGCTCTTGGACATGGCGTCGACCATGCCCGTGCCGGACAGAATGCCGGTGAAGATTCCCGCTGCGAAGATCAATCCGACCACTGCCAGAACGTTGCCAGCGTGGGTGGCGATACGCTCTTTCTGCTGCTGCAGGCAGGGGTAGTTGATGATCATGGCGATGCTGAACGCGATCATAAACAGCACCGGCATCGGCAGCAGGCCGGCAATCAGCGTCGTCATGAGTACCACGGTGAGGGCGGCATTGATCAGGGTCAGCTTGGGGCGGCGAGCTTCGGGGTACTGCGAAACGCTGATCTGCTCCTGGCCGGCCTGAGCGTCCGGCAGTTGCAGAATGCCCAGGCGCTTGCGCTCACGCAGGCCATAGAAATAGGCGACGGCAAACAGCACGATGGCCCCGATCACCATGGTCGGGATCATCGGCACAAACACATCTGAGGGGTCGACATGCAGGGCGCTGGCAGCGCGAGCGGTCGGTCCGCCCCAGGGCGTCATGTTCATGATGCCGCCGGCCATGATGATCAGGCCGGCCATGATGGTCGGGCTCATCTTCAAGCGGCTGTAAAGCGGCAGCATGGCGCCGACGCAGATCATGTAGGTGGTTGAGCCATCACCGTCGAGTGAGACGATCAACGCCAGGGCCACGGTGCCGACAGCCACTTTCAGCGGGTCGCCCTTTACCAGCTTGAGGATCAGGCGCACGGGCGGATCGAACAGGCCTGAGTCGATCATGATGGCGAAATAGAGGATGGCAAACATCAGCATCACCCCGGTCGGCGCGAGTTTGCTGATGCCCTCGAGCATCATCGGGCCGATGTCGCTGGCGAAGCCGCCGATCAGGGCGAAGGCGATGGGGATGATGATCAGCGCGATCAGCGCGGACAGGCGCTTGCTCATGATCAGGTACATAAAGGTGATGACCATGGCAAAGCCAAGGAAAGTCAGCATGACGAGTCTCCGGGTGGGTAGAGTGCGGAAAGCAGGGCGCGGCCTTAATGAGGCAGCGGTTGCAGCCGAGTCGGGCGGAGACGGGGGCGGTGCGCGCGGGTGCGCGAGCAGAGCGGCAAAATAAACATGGCAATTACCGTTGTTGTTTTTGTCAGGTGCGCAGGCGTGCTGGCAGCCGGGGTGGCCGAATCGAGTCAGCCGTGGGGCGAGTCTACGAAGACAAGCTTTCAGCCAGCTTTCGCCGGCTTGCAGTTGGTCTGCGCTTGCCTGCGGGTTTGTCTCGATCTGAAAGCAGGCTGAAAGTCTGGCCTGTTATCATCGCCAGACTTCCAGCTCCCCAGTGCCTTCGCATGTTTGCAATCTTCTCGGAAATTCTCGGCATCACTGCGCCGGTGTTCGCCATGCTGTTTCTCGGTCTGCTGCTCAAGCGCCTGGGGCAGATCGACGCCGCCTTTATCAGCACAGCCACTTCTCTGGTCTTCAATGTCAGCATGCCGGCCATGTTGTTTCTCGCCATCCTGCATGCCGATCTGCGCACCGCTCTGCAGCCGGCGCTACTCGGTTATTTTGTGCTGGCGACTGTGGTGGGCTTTCTGCTGGTATGGGGCTGGGCGCTGTGGCGGGTGCCGCGGGTGGACCGTGGCGTGTATGTGCAAGGAGCGTTTCGCGGCAATAACGGCATCATCGGCCTGGCACTGGCCACCAGTCTGTACGGTGATTACGGTCTTTCGCTCGGCGGGGTACTCGGTGGCGTGGTGATCCTCAGCTACAACAGCCTGTCGGCGATTGTTCTAGCGATCTACAGCCCGAACGCCAAGGCCAGCGTGTGGAGCATCAGCAAAAACATTCTGCGTAATCCGCTGATCCTCGGTGTGCTGGCGGCGATACCGTTTGCCTACTGGCAAGTTCGACTGCCGGCCTGGCTGACCACCTCGGGCGAGTATCTGGCGCAACTGACCTTGCCTCTTGCGCTGATCTGTATCGGTGCCACGCTGTCGCTGGCATCGCTGCGCGAAAGTGGCAAGGTGGCCTTGGGGGCCAGTGTGATGAAGATGGTCTGGCTGCCGCTGCTGGGCACCCTTGGTGCGTTCTTCTGCGGTTTCCGCGAGGCTGAACTAGGCATTCTGTTTCTGTTCTTTGCCAGCCCGACCGCAGCGGCCAGCTTCGTGATGGCCAAGGCTGCCGGCGCTAACCATCAGCTGGCGGCGGCGATCATCGTCATTACCACCCTAGCGGCGGCGATCACCACCAACATCGGGCTGTTTGTGCTGCAGTGGGGCGGCTGGATTTAGCCATCCCACAGGCATCAAAAAGCCGGGCAATGCCCGGCTTTTTGATGTGCTGCGATCAGGCTTGCTGGAAGTCGTCGATGACTTCCTGGGCCGCGCGAAAGGCATCAATGGCGGCCGGCACGCCGGCATACACCGCACAGTGCAGCAGGGTTTCGCGGATTTCTTCGACCGTACAGCCATTGTTCAGCGCACCGCGCACGTGCCCCTTAAGCTCCTGCGGGCATTTCAGTGCAGTAAGCGCCGACAGCGTGATCAGGCTGCGTGTCTTGCGGTCCAGCCCTTCGCGGGTCCACACACCGCCCCAGGCGTGTTCGTTAACGAAGTCCTGCAGCGGCTGGGTAAAGTCCGTGGCGTTACCCAGGGCGCGCTCGACAAAGGCATCGCCCATCACTTCGCGGCGGACTTTCAGGCCCTGCTCATGGGTATCGCTCATCGGTTAAACCTCCTGGCCCCGCTGCTTGTGCCAGGCACGGCCGGCGATGATCACCAGGGTTACGGCAGTCAGCGGTAGGGCGTAGCCAAGCATGGCGTCACCGAAGATTTCGGCAAACGGGCGGCCGGTCGACGACATCACCAGGTAGACCGTATAGGCCACGTAGTAGGCCAGAAACAGCAGACCTTCCCAGCGGTTGATGCGGTAGCCGGCGAAGAAGATCGGCAGGCAGGCTACAGCCACGGCGATCATCACCGGGAAGTCGAAAGCCAGGGCATTGGCGGCCACACTGATGGCTTGCGGCGAGACCATCGAGGCCAGGCCCAGCACGCAGAGCAGGTTGAAGATGTTGCTGCCGACGATATTGCCCACGGCGATATCGCGCTCGCCCTTGATGGCAGCCAGCACTGAGGTGGCCAGCTCCGGCAGCGAGGTGCCGACGGCGACCACCGTAAGGCCGATTACCAGCTCCGAGATACCCAGCGTGCGCGCCAGGGTAACCGCACCTTCCACAAGGAAGTTGGAACCGCTGACCAGCAGTACCAGGCCGACGATGATCAGTCCCAGATTGATTGCCCAGGCATAGGGTTTAACGGGTTCATCGAGGCCGAATTCCTTGCTGAATTCATCATCTTCGAGGGACTTCTGCTTGCGGCTACTGATGATTAGAAAGGCTGTGTAGGCGACGATGCCAGCGAACAGTATGGCGCCGTCGAGTTTGCTCAGGCTGCCGTCCCAGGCCAGGGCGAAGGTCAGCAGGCTGGCGCTAATCATGATCGGCACATCCAGGCGGATCAGCTGGCGCGATACGATCAGCGGGGCGATCAGTGCGGTCAGGCCGAGGATAAACAACACGTTGGCGATATTGCTGCCGACCACGTTGCCAATCGCCAGATCACCACTGCCATCCAGTGCAGCTTGTACGCTGACGGCGGTTTCCGGCGCGCTGGTGCCGAAGGCCACCACGGTCAAGCCGATGATCAGCGGCGGAATGCCGAATTGCGCGGCCAGTTTGGCGGCGCCGCGTACCAGTACCTCGGCACCGGCAACCAGCAGCACCAGGCCTGCGATCAGATAAACAAAGGTCATCAGGGTCATTGCAAGGGGCTCCATAAAAGTGGCGCTAGTTTAATCATCGGCTTGCTTGGCGCCAGAGGCTGGACTGGGCTGCCTACGGATTCTTTGTAAACAGCTGTGTTCAGTCGGCCAGTTGTTCCACGCGCACTGGCACTACGCCGTCTCGCAGCATATCCAGCTGTTCGGCGGCTTTTTGCGAGAGGTCGATGATACGCTTCTTGGCGTAGGGGCCGCGGTCGTTGATGCGTACCACCACTGTCTTGTCATTGCGCAGATTGGTCACCTGCACGCGGCTACCAAACGGCAGGGTGCGGTGTGCTGCGGTCAGTGCATTCTGGTCAAAGCGTTCGCCGCTGGCGGTCTTGTTACCGTGGTGCCTTGCGCCGTAATAGGACGCCTGGCCCTCGGCGCGATAGCCCTGCGGGTCGACCTGGCCCTGGCTGGCGCAGGCGCTGAGCAGCAAGCTGGTGAATGCAATCAGTAACAGGCGCATAGCGGTACCTGAATGTGGATGGCGGACAAAACAACGCCGGGTAGACCCGGCGTTATGTCGTGCTACAAGGCTCAAGCTTCGAGCTTTTTCTTCAGCAGTTCGTTCACCTGGCCGGGGTTGGCCTTGCCCTTCGAGGCTTTCATGGCCTGGCCGACGAAGAAGCCGAACATCTTGCCGCGCTTGGCTTCATCCGCTGCCCGGTACTGTTCAACCTGCTCAGCGTTGGCGGCCAGTACTTCGTCCAGCATGGCTTCGATGGCGCCAGAGTCGGTGACCTGCTTGAGGCCTTTCTTCTCGATCACTTCGTCAGCGCTTGCACCTTCACCGGCGGCCAGGGCCTCGAAGACCATCTTGGCGATCTTGCCGCTGATGGTGTTGTCCTTGATGCGCAGGATCATCCCGCCCAGCTGCTCGGCGGAAACCGGCGACTGGTCGATTTCCAGATTGTCCTTGTTGAGCAGGCTGGACAGCTCGCCCATCACCCAGTTGGCGGCCAGTTTGGCGTCGCCGCACACGGTGTTGACGGCCTCGAAGTAGTTGGCCAGTTCGCGGCTGGCGGCCAGTACGTCGGCGTCGTAGGCGGATAGGCCGAACTCGCGCTCGAAACGCGCGCGCTTCTCGACCGGCAACTCCGGCAGGGTGGCGCGCACTTCGTCGAGGAAGCTCTGCTCGATCATCACCGGCAGCAGGTCGGGGCAGGGGAAGTAACGGTAGTCGTTGGCTTCTTCCTTGCTGCGCATGGAGCGCGTCTGGTCCTTGTTCGGGTCGTACAGGCGAGTTTCCTGCACCACTTTGCCGCCGTCTTCGATCAGTTCGATTTGGCGCTGCACTTCATGGTTGATGGCTTTTTCGATAAAGCGGAACGAGTTGACGTTCTTGATCTCGGCGCGGGTGCCGAACTCGGCCTGGCCAACCGGGCGCACCGAGACGTTACAGTCGCAGCGCAGCGAGCCTTCGGCCATGTTGCCATCGCAGATGCCGAGGTAGCGTACCAGCGCATGGATTGCCTTGACGTAGGCCACGGCTTCTTTGGCTGAGCGGATGTCCGGCTCGGAGACGATTTCCAGCAACGGCGTGCCGGCACGGTTGAGGTCGATGCCGCTCATGCCGTGGAAGTCTTCGTGCAGGCTCTTGCCGGCGTCTTCTTCCAGGTGCGCACGGGTGATGCCGATGCGCTTGCTCGTACCGTCTTCCAGGGTGATGTCGAGGAAGCCCTTGCCAACGATGGGGTGGTCCATCTGGCTGGTCTGGTAGCCCTTGGGCAGGTCCGGGTAGAAGTAGTTCTTGCGCGCAAAGATGTTGTGCGGGGCGATTTCGGCATCAATCGCCAGTCCGAACTTGCAGGCCATGCGTACGGCTTCAGCGTTCAGTACCGGCAGGGTGCCAGGCATGCCGAGGTCAACCAAGCTGGCCTGGGTGTTGGGCTCGGCGCCGAAAGCGATGGCGCTGGCGGAGAAAATCTTCGATTGGGTGCTGAGCTGGGCGTGAATTTCCAGCCCGATTACGGTTTCCCATTGCATGTCAGTCGTCCTCAGAATCCGCTCGGTGCGTGGGTGTGCCAGTCAGTGACCTGTTGGTACTGGTGGGCGACGTTGAGCAGGCGGCCTTCTTGGAAGTAAGGGGCGAGCAGCTGCACACCGACCGGCAAGCTATCGACGAAGCCCGCAGGCATCGACAGGCCGGGGATGCCGGCCAGGTTGGCGGTGATGGTGTAGATGTCTTCCAGGTAGGCGGCAACCGGATCGTTGTTCTTCTCGCCGAGCTTCCAGGCCAGGTTCGGCGTGGTGGGGCCGAGGATCACGTCGACATCATTAAAAGCAGCGACAAAGTCATTCTTGATCAGGCGGCGGATCTTCTGCGCTTTGAGGTAATAGGCGTCGTAGTAGCCGGCGGACAGCGCGTAAGTGCCGACCATGATGCGGCGCTTCACTTCTGCGCCGAAACCTTCGCCGCGCGAACGCTTGTAGAGGTCTTCCAGGTTTACCGGGTTCTCGCAGCGGTAGCCGAAGCGCACGCCGTCAAAGCGCGAGAGGTTGCTGCTGGCCTCGGCCGGGGCGATTACGTAGTAGGCGGGTATCGCGTGCTGCATGTTCGGCAAGCTGATTTCTTTAATGGTTGCGCCGAGCTTCTTTAGTTCTTCGACCACCGCCATCACCTTTTCGCCGATGCGCGCATCCAGGCCTGTGCCGAAGTATTCCTTCGGCAGGCCGATGCGCAGGCCATTCAGCGGTTGGCTGAGGGCGGCCAGGTAGTCATCAACCGGCTGATCAACGCTGGTGCTGTCCTTGGTGTCGAAACCGGCCATGGCTTGCAGCATCAGTGCGCAGTCTTCAGCCGTGCGGGCCAGTGGGCCGCCCTGGTCGAGGCTGGACGCATAGGCAATCATGCCCCAGCGCGACACACGGCCGTAGGTCGGCTTGATCCCGGTGAGGTTGGTCAGCGCCGCTGGCTGGCGGATTGAGCCGCCGGTGTCGGTGCCGGTCGCGGCAGGCAGTAGGCGTGCGGCCACAGCTGCAGCCGAGCCGCCGGAAGAGCCGCCAGGTACGCGGGTCAGGTCCCAGGGGTTTTTCACAGCGCCGTAATGGCTGGATTCGTTGGCCGAGCCCATTGCGAATTCGTCCATGTTCAGCTTGCCCAGGGTCACGGCGCCGGCGCTGGCGAGCTTGTCGACCACGGTGGCGTTATAGGGGGCCTTGAACCCGGTGAGGATTTTCGATGCGCAGCTGGTCAGCACGTCTTGCGTGCAGAACAGATCCTTGTGGCCGATTGGTGCGCCGAGCAGGGCGCCATTCTCGCCGTTGGCGCGGCGGGCGTCAGCCGCGGTGGCTTGGCTCAGGGCCAGCTCCTCGGTGACGGTGATAAAGCTGTTGAGCAGCGGGTCGAGTTGGGCGATGCGCGCCAACAGGCTGCGGGTCAGCTCTTCAGACGAAAACTGTTTGTCGGCGAGTCCGCGGGCGATCTCGGCCAGGGTAAATTGATGCATGGCTTGGCTTATCCCTTACTCGATGACTTTCGGAACCAGGTACAGACCGTTTTCCACGGCGGGTGCGATGGCCTGATAGGCCTCGCGCTGGTTGCGTTCGGTGACCTGGTCGGCGCGCAGGCGCTGAGTGGCTTCCAGTGGGTGAGCCAGTGGTTCGATGCCGTCAGTATTGACCGCTTGCATCTGATCAATCAGGCCAAGAATGTTATTAAGGGTCTCGGTGGTACCCGGGATATCGGCTTCATTCAGGCCCAGTCGGGCCAGATGAGCGATTTTCTCCACGTCGGAGCGTTCAAGCGCCATCAGGTTTCTCCCTATATGAAGCAGCGCATTTGCTGGCCGCCTTTGGAAATGTGAACGGGTCGCCATGCACAGGTGCGCAGGGAACAGATAGTGATAGGTGGTGGTCAAAGGTCGTGATGATGGGCCTTAAAGCCCTGAAAAACCGGCAATCTAACATATTGGTGCCTTGCTCAAAATCCCTGCCGTTGTTAGAGTTTGCCGCACTTTTTAGCAGCGCCTTTACCGCGCTTCGCCTTTACCCACGCGTTGCCTAGGGTCCTTATCCCATGTTCAAAAAACTGCGTGGCATGTTTTCCAGCGATCTGTCGATTGACCTGGGCACTGCCAATACCCTGATTTATGTTCGCGAACGCGGCATTGTGCTGAACGAGCCGTCCGTGGTCGCCATCCGTACCCACGGTAACCAGAAGAGCGTTGTGGCGGTCGGAACCGAAGCCAAGCGGATGCTCGGCCGTACCCCCGGCAACATTGCCGCCATTCGTCCGATGAAAGACGGCGTGATCGCCGACTTCAGCGTCTGCGAGAAGATGCTGCAGTACTTCATCAACAAAGTTCACGAAAACAGCTTCCTGCAACCGTCGCCGCGCGTGCTGATCTGCGTGCCGTGCAAATCCACCCAGGTGGAGCGTCGCGCCATCCGTGAATCGGCCCTCGGTGCCGGTGCTCGTGAAGTGTTCCTGATCGAAGAGCCAATGGCTGCTGCTATCGGCGCCGGCTTGCCGGTAGAAGAAGCCCGCGGTTCGATGGTCGTCGACATCGGTGGTGGTACCACTGAAATCGCCCTGATCTCCCTGAACGGTGTGGTTTATGCCGAATCCGTCCGCGTTGGTGGCGACCGTTTCGATGAAGCGATCATCACCTACGTGCGCCGTAACTACGGCTCGCTGATCGGTGAATCCACCGCTGAGCGGATCAAGCAGGAAATCGGCACCGCCTACGCCGGTGGCGAGCTGCGTGAAGTTGACGTGCGTGGCCGCAACCTGGCCGAAGGCGTACCGCGCAGCTTTACCCTGAACTCCAACGAGGTGCTCGAAGCGCTGCAGGAATCCCTGGCGACCATCGTCCAGGCGGTGAAGAGCGCGCTGGAGCAATCGCCGCCAGAGCTGGCGTCCGACATTGCCGAGCGTGGCCTGGTGCTGACCGGTGGTGGTGCGTTGCTGCGTGATCTGGACAAACTGCTGTCGCAGGAAACCGGCCTGCCGGTTATCGTCGCTGAAGACCCGCTAACCTGCGTTGCACGCGGTGGCGGCAAGGCGCTGGAGATGATGGATCGCCACACCATGGACTTGCTGTCCTCGGAATAAGCGCGACCGCTCCACGTCTTGAGCTGCAAGTCGGGTATCACCTGCTTGCAGCTTTTGTTTTGCTGCCTGACGCTGTGAGGAGCTGCCGATCAAACCGCTATTTGCCAAAGGTCCTTCGCTGGGTGTACGCCTGCTGGTGTTCACCGTGTTGTCGGCTGCGCTGATGGTGGTCGATGCGCGCTTCACTTTGCTGCATCCGTTGCGCGCCCAACTGGGGCTGATTGTTGAACCTGTGTATTGGGTTGGTCGGCTGCCCGTTCGGGTGTGGGAAAGCGCGACCCAAGAGCTGAGCACGCGTAACGAGCTTGCCGCCGAAAATGAAAAGCTCAAGGCCGAGCAGTTGATGATGCAGCGCCGCCTGCAGAAACTCGCTGCGCTCACCGAGCAGAACGTGCGTCTGCGCGAGCTGCTCAATTCGGCCGCGCTGGTTGACGACGATGTACTGGCCACCGAACTGATTGGTATCGACCCCAATCCCTTTACCCACCGGATCCTGATCGACAAAGGTGAAAAAGACGGTGTGGTACTGGGTCAGCCCGTGCTGGATGCACGCGGTCTGATGGGCCAGGTAGTCGAGGTCATGCCCTACACCTCTCGCGTTCTCCTGCTGACCGATACCACCCACAGCATTCCAGTGCAGGTCAATCGCAACGGCCTGCGCGCCATCGCCAGTGGCACCGGTAACCCGGAGCGCCTGGAGTTGCGCCATGTTGCTGACACGGCTGATATCAAAGAAGGCGATCTGCTGGTCAGCTCTGGCCTTGGCCAGCGCTTCCCGGCCGGTTATCCGGTGGCCATGGTGTCCGAAGTGATTCACGACTCCGGTCAGCCTTTTGCGATTGTCCGTGCAGTGCCCACGGCCACGCTGAACCGCAGCCGTTACATGCTGCTGGTGTTCACCGATCCGCGTACCCCGGAGCAGCGCGCCACTGAGTCAGCGCAGGCGCAGGAAGCCCTGGACCGTGAAATTCTGCAGCAGGCGCAACCCGAACAACCTGCGGCCCCCGCACCCGCAGCGCCCGCCAATTCGACGGAGGCCGCGCAATAATGGCCGCACGAGCAAGCAACATCTGGGTGGTCTGGCTGACACTTGCCGTGGCGCTGCTGCTCAGCGTGTCGAGCATGCCCAAGTTCATGGAGCTGGGGCGGCCGCTCTGGTTGGCATTGTTTCTGACCTACTGGGTCTTGGCCGTTCCGCATCGTGTGGGCATGACTACGGCCTGGGTTATTGGTCTGTTAGCTGATGTGCTGAATGGCACCTTGCTCGGCCAAAATGCGCTGATCCTGACTCTGATTACTTTTCTGGTGCTGACCCTGCATCAGCGTCTGCGCATGTTCCCCATGTGGCAGCAAAGCACCGTGCTGCTGGTGGTGTTCGGTTTGGCGCAGCTGGTGCAGCTGTGGCTGAACGCGCTGACCGGCAGTCGCCCGCCAACCTTGACCTTTGTCTTGCCAGCGCTGGTCAGTGCGCTGCTCTGGCCTTGGGTCTGCACTTTGCTGCGCGGGCTGCATCAGCGTCTGGGCGTCAATTAAGCAAGGCCGCTGGGCCTTGCGTTTATCCGACAGGGAGAAGTCAGAATGGCCACCCTCTACCTCGCCTCCGGATCGCCGCGTCGCCGCGAGCTGTTGACGCAGATTGCTGTGCCCTTCCTCACGCAAATCGCACCGATTGATGAAAATGCATTGCCAGGCGAGTCGCCAATCGCCTATGTAGAGCGTCTGGCGCTTAGCAAAGCGCAAGCTGGGCTGGCTGCATTGACCGATACCGCGGATGCCGTGGTGCTCGGTGCAGATACGGCTGTGGTGCTTGATGGACGAATTCTTGGCAAGCCGACCGACCGCGCCGATGCGTTGTCGACGCTCAGTGATCTGTCTGGGCGAACCCATGAGGTGCTGACGGCCGTGGCGCTGGTCAGCCGCGAACGCCAAGCGTCGCGGGTGGTCACAAGCCAGGTCACCTTCCGTGCATTGAGTCAGGCCGAAATCGAGGCTTACTGGGCCAGCGGCGAGCCGCAGGACAAGGCCGGGTGTTACGGTATTCAGGGCCTGGCTGCGGTGTTTGTCAGCCAGTTGCAGGGCAGTTATTCGGCGGTGGTGGGTTTGCCGCTGTGTGAAACTGCCGCGTTGCTCGCAGAATTTGCTATTCCGTGCTGGCAGTCGCTGCCAGTTCACAGTCAAGAGGTTGCGGGTCGCGGGTGAGTGACCGCCATTAACGGCGCAGTCCCTGGGCTTTCAGCTTTATCTCAGAAGAGATGAGCGCATGAGTGAAGAGATCCTGATCAACATCACGCCGATGGAATCGCGCGTGGCGGTGGTGGAAAACGGCGTACTGCAGGAAGTGCATGTCGAGCGCACGCAGAAGCGTGGCATCGTCGGCAATATCTACAAAGGCAAAGTGGTGCGCGTACTGCCGGGCATGCAAGCGGCTTTTATCGATATCGGCCTCGAACGTGCAGCATTTATTCACGCGGCGGAAATTTCCACCCGTGAAGGCTCGGCGGTGGAAAGCATCAGCGCTCTGGTGCATGAAGGCCAGAGCCTGGTCGTGCAAGTGACCAAGGATCCGATTGGCAGTAAGGGCGCGCGTCTGACCACCCAGCTGTCGATTCCCTCGCGCTACCTGGTCTATATGCCGCGCACCGCCCACGTTGGCATCTCGCTGAAAATTGAAGACGAAGCCGAGCGCGAGCGGCTCAAACAGGTGGTGGCCGATTGCGTGGCGGCAGAAGGCATCGAGGAAGCCGGTGGTTTTATTCTGCGCACGGCGGCTGACGGTGCCGGTGCTGATGAAATCCTTGCAGACATCCGTTACCTGCGCCGCTTGTGGGAACAGATCGCTACGCAGATGAAGGTCGGGCCGACGCCGCTGGTGATCTATGAAGATCTGTCCTTGGCGCTGCGCACCCTGCGTGACCTGGTCAACCCGAAAATCGAGAAGATTCGCGTCGATTCGCGCGAAACCTTCGGCAAGATCACTCAGTTCGTTGATGAGTTGATGCCGGAAATCGCTGACCGCCTGGAGCATTACCCCGGTGAGCGGCCGATCTTCGATCTGTATGGCGTCGAGGATGAAATCCAGAAGGCCCTGGAGCGCAAGGTGCCGCTCAAGTCCGGCGGTTACCTGATCATCGATCCAGCCGAGGCGATGAGCACCATTGATGTGAATACCGGCGCGTTCGTCGGCCACCGCACGCTGGAAGAGACCATCTTCAAGACCAATCTGGAAGCCGCAACAGCGATTGCTCGCCAGCTGCGCCTGCGCAATATCGGCGGGATCATCATCATCGACTTCATCGACATGGAAGATGAAGAGCACCAGCGCCAGGTGCTACGTACCTTGGAGAAGCAGCTGGAGCGCGACCACGCCAAGACCAATATCATCGGCATTACCGAGCTAGGCCTGGTGCAGATGACCCGTAAGCGCACCCGCGAGAGCCTTGAACAGGTGCTCTGCGAGCCATGCAGTGCCTGTCAGGGGCGCGGCAAGCTGAAAACGGCGGAGACCACCTGCTACGAAATCTTCCGCGAAATTCTGCGTGAGGCGCGGGCCTATCAACCGGAAGGTTATCGCGTGTTGGCCAATCAGAAAGTAGTCGACCGCCTGCTCGATGAAGAGTCGGGCAACGTCGCCGATCTCGAAGCTTTTATCGGCCGCACCATCAAGTTCCAGGTTGAAACCATGTATTCCCAGGAACAGTACGATGTGGTGCTGCTCTGATATGCGCGTTTACCGCCTGGGCGTGAACTGAATGGCCGCGTTGGCGCGCTGGGTTACCTTGCTGCTGCGTACGGCATTGGGGCTGTGCGCTTTGACGCTGGTATTGGCGGCGCTGTATGTCAGCCTCGGGCGCGAGCTGGTGCCGCTGGTCGCCGAATACCGTCTGGAAGCCGAAGACAAGGCCCGTGAAGCGTTGGCCATGCCAGTGCAGATCGGTGAATTGGAAGGCCTCTGGCAGGGTTTTTCGCCCGTACTTACCGCTCACGATGTTGCGCTCGGTGAGGGCGCAGGCGCCTTGCAGCTGGATCAGGTGCGCGTAGTGCCTGATGTGCTGGCTAGCCTGTTGGCGCGTCAGTTGCGCATTGCCCGGCTTGAGCTGGATGGCGTGCAGCTGGTCGTGCAGCAAGCTGAAGACGGCAGCTGGTCGCTCAAGGGCTTACCGCAACGCAATGAACCCGCGCCGCTCGATCTGGCTCAGGTGCTGACACAGTCGCAGATGCTCAAGCGCCTATCGCTGTTCAACAGCCAAGTCACCATACAGGCCTTCGATCAGCCGGCACGAACCCTGACCTATGTAAACCTCACCCTGCGTAACGGCAGCGCGCGTCAGCGCCTGGACGGCCGCCTGCTGTTGCCCGATGGCCAGCCGCTTGCCCTGCAGTTGCGCACGCGTATAAACGCCAAGCACTGGCAAGACGCCCAAGCCGAGCTGTATCTGAGCCTGCCGCAGAGCGATTGGGCGGCCTGGGTGCCGACGAGCCTGTTGGCGCAATGGCGGCTTGAGCAGTTGCAGCTGGGCGGTGAGGTCTGGCTGAGCTGGGCCAATGGCGGCGTGCAGCGGGCTGTCAGTCGCCTGCATGTGCCACAACTCAAGGCCGGCTACGCCGAACGCGAGTCGGTGGCGCTGAATAATCTGGCGCTGAATGCTTATTTCACCCGCACCGAGCAAGGCTTCAAGTTGCTCCTGGATGATCTGGCGTTCAGTCGGGGTGAACAGCGTTGGGGCGATGTGCGTCTGGCATTGACCCAGCAGGCAGAGAGCGCAGAGGTACAGGAACAATGGTTGCTGAGTGCTGATCGCCTTGATCTGGCGCCACTTCAGCCCTTGGTGGCAGGGCTTGCACCACTGCCGGATAAGGGGCTGGCGCTGCTTGAACAACTCAAACCGCATGGCGCGCTGCGCAATCTTCAACTCGACTACCGGCCGCGGTTGATCGATGGCAAACGCCTGCAGTTCTCGGCCAACCTGGAACGCATCGGTTTTGCCGCATACCTTGGCTCGCCGGCCGCAGAAAACGTCAGCGGCAGCATCAGCGGTGATCTCGGTCAGGGTGAGTTACGCCTGGACAGCGAAGATTTTTCCCTGCACCTCGACACCCTGTTCCCTAAACCTTGGGTCTACCAGAAAGCCAACGCCTTGCTGACCTGGCAGATTGACGAGCACGCCTTCACCTTACGCAGTCCGTACCTGCGTGTGCAGGGTGAGGAGGGGCCGGTCGCCGGTGACTTCCTCATCCGCCTGCGTGTTGACCCGACGCAGGAAGATTACATGGACCTGCGTGTCGGGCTGCGCAACGGCGATGCGCGCTTTACCGAGAAATACCTGCCAAGCCGTGCGCCGGGTATGAGTGCTGACTTGGATGCTTGGTTGAAAAGTGCCATCCGGGGTGGCGCGGTGGATGAAGGCTATTTCCAATACCAGGGTTCGCTGAACAAAGGTGCAGAAAATGCTGCGCGCAGCATCAGCCTGTTCTTTGCTGTGCATGATGCCGAGTTGGCCTTTCAGCCCGGCTGGCCAGCTCTGCGTGAAGGCCGTGGCCGCGTCTTGATCGAGGACAGCGGCGTACGCGTTGAGTTGGCCGAAGGGCGCATTCTCGATAGCCAGGTGAGCGATGCTCAGGCATTGATTGCGACGGCATTGCCGGGCCAGCCGCCGCGTCTGTTGCTGACCAGTGAGCTGAGCAGCAATGTTGAGGATGCCTTGCATATCCTGCAACAGACGCCGATAGGCACTGCCGAAACGTTTGCGGGATGGGCGGGTGCTGGTGCGCTGGCCGGCAAGCTCAAGCTCGATCTGCCGCTGCGCAAGGGCTTAGCTCCGGCAGTGGTGGTGGATTTCGCTACTGAAAGCGCACAACTCAGCTTGCCCAACCCGCCGCTGCAATTCAGCCAGCTGCAAGGTGCCTTCCGTTACAACACCGCCAGTGGCCTGAGCGCCCCGGATATTCGTGCCCAGGTGCTGGGGCATGCGGTGCGCGGCAAAGCGTTGGCCGAAGGTGCGCGAGGTAAAGCACGCAGCCGTATTGAGGCCAGCGGAGAGATTGCCGTCAAAGAACTGAGCGCTTGGCTGGGGGTGACCCAGCCGCTGCCCATCAGCGGTACGCTGCCGTATCGCCTCAACCTGATTCTCGAGGGGGCCGACAGTCAACTGCGCGTGAGTTCATCCCTTAAAGGCGCGACGGTGGCCTTGCCGGCACCGTTCGGCAAGGCCGCTACCGAGGCGCGGGCGACGCAGTGGCGCATGAGCCTGGGCGGCCGTGAGCAGCGCTACTGGTTGGATTACGCCGATTTACTGAGCCTGACCTTCGCTGCTAGCCCAGGCCAGTTCAATCAGGGGCGTGGTGAGATTCGCTTGGCCGACGGTCCAGCCAGCCTGCCTACCAGCCAAGGCTTGCGCGTGCGTGGGCGCGTGGCAGAGTTGGATTGGTCGGCCTGGCAGGCGGTGTTGCAGCCCTATGCCAGCGTACCGATCGGTGATGCACAGCGACTGTTCAAGGATGCGCAGCTGCGTATTGGACGTTTCAGCGGCTTTGGCATCAGTCTCGATACGCTGGAGGTCGCGGTTCAGCGTGAGGCTGCCACCTGGGCCGTCAGCCTCGACAGCCCGCAGCTCAAAGGCCAGGTCGGCTTGCCGGATGCCCGTGAGCTGCCGATTGCTTTGACACTCGACTATCTGCGCTTACCAGCGGCAGAAAAGAAAATCGCCGGCGAGCCTGTAGTCGATGCGCCCGATCCGCTGGCCAGTTTCGATCCGAGCCGTTTCCCGGCGCTGGACGTGCGGATCGCCGAGGTCTATCAAGGCATCGAACCGCTGGGCAGCTGGTCACTCAAAGCGCGCCCGGTCAGTGCCGGTGTGCATTTCAACGAGTTGGACCTCAACCTCAAAGGCCTGAAGATTGGCGGCCGCGCCACCTGGCTAAACGCCGCAAATGGCGTGCGCACGAGCTACAAGGGCCGTATGGGCGGTGCCGATCTGGCCGATGTACTGATTGCCTGGGGCTTTGCACCGACTGCCAGTAGTCGTGACTTCCATATGGATGTCGAGGGTGACTGGCCCGGCTCGCCGGCCTGGTTCGGCTTGAAGCGTTTCAGCGGTACGCTGGATGCTTCGCTGCGCAAAGGCCAGTTCTCCGAGGTGGAGGGGCCGGCTTCGGCGTTGCGGGTTTTCGGCCTGTTGAATTTCAACTCGATCGGCCGACGCCTGCGCCTGGATTTCTCCGACCTGCTTGGCAAGGGCCTGAGCTATGACCGGGTTAAGGGATTGCTGGTGGCCGATAACGGTGTATTCGTGACCCGTGAGCCGATCACCCTTGAAGGCCCTTCGAGCAATCTAGAGCTTAATGGCACCCTGGATATGGCCAATGACCGTATCGATGCCAAGTTGTTGGTGACCTTGCCGGTGACCAACAACCTGCCACTGGCTGCGCTGATAGTCGGTGCGCCGGCCATCGGTGGTGCGCTGTTTATCGCCGATAAGCTGCTTGGGGATCGTGTGGCGCGCTTTGCCAGTGTGCAGTACGACGTCAAGGGTGCCTGGCAGAATCCGGACATCAGCTTCGACAAACCCTTCGAAAAACCTCAGTAAACCGTGCATGGCTGATATGCAGCCGTGCAGTCTGCAGGTATGGCTTGTAAGCTGAAGCCATACCGACATTGAGATAAAGGCAGTCATGACCTTCGCAGTCATTCAAATGGTCAGCCAGGCCGATGTCCTGGCCAATCTGGCGCAGGCTCGGCAGTTGCTCGAACAGGCCGCTGCGCAAGGTGCACGGCTTGCGGTGTTACCGGAAAATTTTGCCGCCATGGGCCGGCGTGACCAAGCCGTGCTGGGGCGTGCCGAAGCGCTGGGTGAGGGGCCGATTCTGCCCTGGCTGCAACAGGCCGCCCGCGACCTGGACCTGTGGATTGTCGCCGGTACCTTGCCCTTACCGCCGGATGGCCAGCCCGACGCCAAGGCGCATGCCTGCTCCCTGCTGATCGATAATGCCGGCCAACGCGTGGCCCGTTATGACAAGCTGCACCTGTTTGATGTGGATGTCAGCGACAGCCATGGCCGTTACCGCGAGTCGGATGATTACGCCTTCGGCGCTCAGGTCGTCGTTGCCGATACCCCGGTCGGGCGCTTGGGCATGACCGTTTGCTATGACCTGCGCTTTCCCGAGTTGTACAGTGCCCTGCGCGCAGCCGGTGCCGAGCTGATCTGCGCGCCGGCGGCCTTTACTGCGGTTACCGGTGCGGCACATTGGCAGATATTGACGCGCGCGCGGGCCATCGAAACCCAGTGCTACGTGCTGGCGGCTGGACAGGGTGGCACTCATCCTGGCGGGCGCGAAACCTTTGGTCATTCAGCACTGGTCGATCCATGGGGTCGCGTGCTCGCGGAGCTGCCGCAGGGGCCGGGGGTGCTGCTGGCCGAACGAGATGCAGCCGAGCAGGCGGCGATCCGCCAGCGCATGCCGGTGGCGCGGCATAAACGATTTTTTGCGGCAGCCGAACCACGGCTGCCAGGTGCAACAGTCATCAACGAGATTGAGCAATGAACAGTATGTTGGTATCCGTCAGTGAACATCTGCTGGGGCCGGGCGGCTTGACCATTGAACACCTGCCTGCGGTTCTGGCTGACTTGGCCGGGCCGGGAATCGATGCGGCCGACCTGTACTTCCAGAGCCAGGTCTCAGAAACCTGGGCGCTGGAAGACGGCATCGTCAAGGAAGGCAGTTTCAACCTCGATCAGGGTGTCGGTGTACGCGCTCAGTCGGGTGAGAAAACCGGTTTTGCCTACAGCAATGCGATCACTGCCGATGCTCTGAGTCAGGCTGCGCGAGCGGCCCGTTCGATTGCTCGTGCTGGGCAGAACGGTCGTGTGCAAGCGTTCAGCAGCCCGCTGGTCAAACCGCTGTATGCCCAGGACAACCCGCTGGATGTGCTGGGACGGGCGGAAAAGGTCGAACTGCTCAAGCGCATCGACGTCGCCACCCGCGCCCTTGATCCCCGCATCAAGCAGGTCTCGGTCAGCCTGGCCGGGGTGTGGGATCGCGTTCTGGTGGCGGCGAATGACGGCAGCCTGGGCGCGGACATTCGCCCGCTGGTGCGCTTCAATGTCAGCGTGATCGTCGAGCAGAACGGTCGTCGCGAGCGCGGCAGCCAAGGCGGCGGCGGGCGTACCGATTACCGCTACTTCCTCGAACAGACCAGCAATAACGAAGAGCGCGCCATGGGCTATGCCCGTGAGGCGCTGCGTCAAGCGCTGGTCAATCTGGAAGCGATTCCAGCCCCAGCAGGCACGATGCCCGTAGTGATGGGCGCCGGTTGGTCTGGCGTGCTGCTGCACGAGGCCGTCGGTCATGGCCTGGAGGGCGACTTCAACCGTAAAGGCAGTTCGGCCTACAGCGGCCGCATGGGCGAGCAGGTGGCGTCCAGCCTGTGCACCATCGTCGACGATGGCACCCTGGCCGAGCGCCGTGGTTCCCTGAGCATGGACGATGAAGGCACCCAGACCCAGTGCACCACGCTGATCGAGAACGGCGTGCTCAAGGGCTACATGCAGGACAAGCTGAATGCCCGCCTGATGGGTGTTGCTGCCACCGGTAACGGTCGCCGTGAGTCCTACGCGCACCTGCCGATGCCGCGCATGACCAACACTTACATGCTGGCCGGCGAGAGCGACCCGGAAGAAATCATTCGTTCGGTGAAGAAGGGCATCTACTGCGCCAACCTCGGCGGCGGTCAGGTGGATATCACCAGCGGCAAGTTCGTGTTCTCCACCAGCGAGGCTTACTTGATCGAGGACGGCAAGATCACCGCCCCGGTTAAAGGCGCCACCCTGATCGGTAATGGCCCGGAAGCCATGAGCAAGGTGTCGATGGTTGGTAACGACCTGGCACTGGACAGCGGTGTTGGCATCTGCGGCAAGGACGGCCAATCGGTGCCGGTTGGCGTGGGCCAGCCGACGCTGAAGATTGATGCGATTACGGTGGGCGGGACAGGCAGCTAAAAATCGTCGATTGGGTTGAGCGTTGCGCAGCCCAATCGATGTGCTGGTCTAGCGCAAGCCGCGCTGGGTTTCGTCCAGTTCGCGGATGTATTTGAAGATTTTGCGGGACGCGGCAGGCGCTTTGTTCTGCGCCAGTTCGTGCTGGCCCTGACGGATCAGCTGGCGCAAGTGCTGGCGGTCGGCGTCGGGGTATTCGACGACAAATTTTTCCAGGGTGTCGTCGTCGCCGTTAAGCAAGCGGTCACGCCAGCGTTCCAGGTTATGAAAACGTTCGTTGTACTGGCGGGTTGAGGCATCCAGCTGGTCGAGCAGGGTCAGGATGGCGGGGATGTCCTGATCGCGCATCAAGCGGCCAATAAACTGCACATGGCGCTTCTTCGCGGCATTGGCGGTGTGTTTGGGCGCTTCGGCCAGCGCGCGGCGCAGCTCGTCGGTCAGCGGCAGCTTGTTTAGCAGATCAAGTTTCAGGGTAGTCAGGCGTTGCCCCAGATCCTGCAGCGCATGAAACTCGCGCTTGATCTGGGTTTTGCTCTTCTCGCCGGAGAAGTCGTCGTCAAGGTATTCAGACATGGTGGCGGTCCAGTGGAAAACGCCGACATGATAGCAGCAAGTTTCCAGCTGTAAGCGTCTGGCCTGTGTGGCCGCGTTTGCCGCTTATCGTTCAGGAGTTCTTATGAGTGCAGTAGACATCGTCGGCCCGCAGGCTGTGCCGCATTTACAGGCGCAGGTGGAGCAGATTATTGCCGAGGCTAAAAAGCAGGGCGCGAGTGCCTGCGAGGTTGCCGTCTCGGTGGAGCAGGGCTTGTCCACCACAGTGCGTCAGGGTGATGTGGAAACAGTCGAGTTCAACCGCGACCAAGGTTTTGGCATCACGTTGTATGTGGGGCAGCGCAAGGGCTCTGCCAGCACCTCTGCAAGTGGTGAGGCGGCGATCCGTGAAACGGTCGCGGCCGCCCTGGCGATTGCCAAACATGCCTCTGAAGACGAATGCGCCGGCTTGGCCGATGCTGCACTCATGGCCCGCGAGCTGCCCCAGCTGGATCTGTACCACGCCTGGTCGATCACGCCTGAGCAAGCCATCGAGCAGGCCTTGAGCTGTGAGGCTGCGGCTTTTGCTGCCGATCAGCGGATCAAGAACGCCGACGGCACCACGCTGAATACCCATCAAGGCTGCCGGGTTTATGGCAACAGCCATGGCTTTATCAGCGGTTACGCCAGCACGCGGCACAGCTTGAGCTGCGTGATGATCGCCGAAGACGGCGGGCAGATGCAGCGCGACTATTGGTACGACGTTAATCGCCAGGGTGAGTTGCTGGCCGATGCCAGCAGCATTGGCCGTCGTGCCGCCGAGCGTGCGGTAAGCCGGTTGGGTGCGCGTCCGGTGCCGACCTGCGAAGTGCCAGTGCTGTTCGCTGCAGAATTAGCGGGTGGCCTGTTTGGCAGTTTTCTCGCGGCGATTTCCGGCGGCAATTTGTACCGCAAGTCGTCGTTTCTTGAAGGGACACTAGGTCAGCAGTTATTCCCTACGTGGTTGACACTGGATGAGCGCCCACATATCCCCCGTGCGCTGGGCAGCGCTGCCTTTGATGGCGACGGTCTGGCGACCTATGCAAAATCCTTTGTCGAGCGCGGCGAGCTGCTGTCCTATGTGCTCGGCACCTACTCCGGACGCAAGCTGGGTATGCCCAGCACCGCCAACTCCGGTGGCGTGCATAACCTGTTTGTAAGCCATGGCGATGAAGACCAGAAGGCGCTGCTCAAGCGCATGGGGCGTGGTCTGCTGGTCACTGAGCTGATGGGCCAGGGCCTGAATATGGTCACCGGTGATTATTCGCGCGGTGCCGGTGGCTACTGGGTTGAGAATGGCGAAATCCAGTTCCCGGTGCAGGAAGTCACGATTGCCGGCAACCTGCGCGACATGTTCAAGCAGATTGTTGCAGTCGGTAATGATCTGGAACTGCGCAGCAATATCCGCACAGGTTCGGTGCTGATTGAGCGGATGACTGTGGCGGGTAGTTGATTCAGATCGCATGAAAAAAGGGGCTAACGCGTAAGCGTTCAGCCCCTTTTTACTGTCTCTCGATCAGCTATTCGCCTTCGTCGAAGTAGTTGTTGATCAGCTCGCTCAGGGCCTGCAGCGCCTCGCTATCCTGCTCGCCTTCGGTGTGCAGGTGCACAGGTGTGCCTTTGCCGGCGGCGAGCATCATTACTGCCATGATGCTTTTGCCGTCGACCAGACTCTCCGGCGTGCGACCTACCTTAACCTGGCAGGGAAAACGCCCAGCGACGCCGACAAACTTGGCCGCCGCGCGGGCGTGCAGGCCAAGTTTGTTGATAATGGTGATTTCGCAGGCGGGCATCGCGGCAATTCCTTAACTGAGGTCGCGGTGGCGAGTCTGAACGTTTTTCAGGATGGGTTTGAGGGTTTCCCCCAGGCGGTTGGCCAGGTACACCGAGCGGTGGTGACCGCCAGTGCAGCCAATTGCCACCGTGACATAGGCGCGGTTGCTGGCGGCAAAGCGCGGTAGCCATTTGGTCAGGTAGGCTAGGATGTCCTGGTACATGTCTTCGACATCAGCCTGGGCCGAGAGGTAGTCGACTACCGGCTGGTCGAGGCCGGAGAAGTCGCGCAAGTCCGGCTTCCAGTAGGGATTGGGCAGGCAGCGCACATCGAATACCAGATCAGCATCCACCGGCATGCCGCGCTTGAAACCAAAGGACTCCAGCAGAAACGCGGTACCCGGCTCGGGTTGGTTAAGCAAGCGCAGTTTGAGGCTGTCGCGCAGCTGATACAGGTTGAGGTGAGTGGTGTCGATCTTCAGGTCGGCCAGGTCGATGATCGGCCCTAGCAGCAGCGCTTCATCGGCGATGGCTTCAGCCAGCGAGCGACTCTCGTTGGTCAGCGGGTGGCGCCGACGGGTTTCCGAGAAGCGCTTGAGCAGGGTTTCTTCGTCGGCATCCAGGTAGATCACATCGCACTTGATGTGCCGTGCGCGAACTTCTTCAAGCAGCTCGGGAAAGCGCTTGAGGTGGCTCGGCAGGTTGCGCGCATCAATCGACACTGCGACCTGCGGATGCAGCAGTTCGGTGTGCAGCAGGGCGCGCTCAGCCAGTTCAGGCAGCAGCCCAGCTGGCAGGTTGTCGATACAGTAGAAACCGTTGTCCTCAAGCACATCGAGGGCGGTGCTCTTCCCAGAGCCGGAGCGACCGCTAACGATGATCAGGCGCATGCTCAGGCTCGGTTGAGTTGGCTTTGTACGTCCACTACCACCTGATACAGGGCTTCGCTGCTTTCCGCTTGGCGCAGGCTGGCACGCACATCGCTGCGATCGAGCATGCTGGCGATCTGCCGGAGCAGTTCCAGGTGAGCGTCGGTGGCAGCTTCGGGCACCAGCAGGACAAACAGCAGGTCCACAGGCGCACCGTCGATGGCGTCGAAGTCTACGGCAGCGTCCAGGCGCAGCAAGGCGCTGATCGGCGCGGTACAACCCGGCAGGCGACAGTGCGGAATGGCAATGCCATTGCCGAAACCGGTCGAGCCAAGCTTTTCCCGGGCTATCAGGCTTTCGAAGATGTCTTGGCCGTCCAGGTCAGGTAGCTCACGGGCCACCAGGTTGGCAATCTGTTCGAGGACACGTTTTTTGCTGCCGCCCGGCACGTTCACTAGAGAACGGCCGGGGGTCAGGATGGTTTCAAGTCGGATCATAGGAGATAGACGATGTCAGCGGGCCATAGCGCCCTGTTGACGTTCGAGCTGTTTTTCCTTGTGTTTGATGAGTTGTCGGTCGAGTTTATCAGTCAGTAGATCGATAGCTGCGTACATGTCTTCATGTTCAGCATTGGCGACAACTTCACCGCCAGCAATGTGCAGGGTCGCTTCGATTTTCTGTTTGAGTTTCTCGACCTCCATGGTGACTTGTACATTGGTGATCTTGTCGAAGTGGCGCTCCAATCGGCCGAGTTTTTCGGCGATGTAGTCGCGTAGGGCGTCGGTCACATCCAGCTGATGTCCACTGATGTTGACTTGCATACCGCTTTCTCCTTGTTGCCGTGTGTAAGAGGCAGGCATGAGGCCTGCCGCCGGAACACTGTGGCGTGGAAGACTCGGGCAGAACGAGCCTGGCACGGTCGCTGATTGCATGTTGGCAGTATGGCTGCTTTTGCGAAAAGGCGAGGCCTGGGCATGTTCTGTATGGGTTGATGTCTTCCTTCTTCGTGCCGCCTTAGATCAATCGTTTGCGCTCACTGGAAGGCGCTATTCCGAGGGATTCACGGTACTTGGCGACCGTGCGGCGAGCGACTTGAATGCCCTGTGCTTCCAGTAAACCAGCGATCTTGCTGTCACTCAACGGCTTTTTCGCATTTTCAGCGGCGACCAGTTTTTTGATGATGGCGCGGATTGCCGTGGACGAGCATTCGCCGCCCTCGGAGGTGCTGACGTGGCTGGAAAAGAAGTATTTCAGCTCGTAAATGCCACGCGGGGTGTGCATGAACTTCTGCGTTGTCACCCGCGAGATGGTCGACTCATGCATGCCCACCGCTTCGGCAATGTCGTGCAGCACCAAGGGTTTCATCGCCTCATCGCCGTAGTCGAGGAAGCCGCGCTGGTGTTCAACGATCTGCGTGGCCACTTTCATCAAGGTTTCGTTGCGGCTTTGCAGGCTTTTGATAAACCAGCGCGCTTCCTGCAGCTGGTTACGCATAAAGGTGTTGTCGGCGCTGGAATCGGCGCGTTTCACAAAGCCGGCGTATTGCGCGTTGACCCGCAAGCGAGGCATGGCTTCCTGGTTGAGTTCAACCAGCCAGCGCTCGTTGTGTTTGCGCACGATTACATCGGGTACCACGTATTCTGGCTCGCTGGATTCGATCTGCGAGCCAGGGCGCGGGTTGAGGCTTTGAATTAGGTCGATAACCTGGCGCAGCTCGTCTTCCTTGAGCTTCATGCGGCGCATCAACTGGCTGTAGTCGCGGCTGCCGAGCAGGTCGAGGTAGTCGCTGGCCAGGCGCTGGGCTTCGCTCAGCCAAGGGGTTTTCGCTGGCAGCTGACGCAGTTGCAGGAGCAGGCACTCGCCCAGGTTGCGCGCGGCGATACCGGTGGGCTCGAATTGCTGGATGCGGTGCAACACGGCTTCGACTTCGTCGAGCTCGATGTCCAGTTCCGGGTCGAAGGCCTCGACCACTTCTTCCAGGGTTTCTTCCAGGTAGCCCTGTTCGTTGATGCAGTCGATCAGGGTGACGCCGATCAGTCGATCCTTATCGGACATCGGGGCCAGGTTGAGCTGCCAGAGCAGGTGGCTTTGCAGGCTCTCACCGCTGGAGGTGCGGGTAGTGAAATCCCACTCGTCATCATCGTTGGTGCTGCTGGGCAGACTGCTGGCGCTGGTCTGGTAGATATCTTCCCAGGCGGTATCGACGGGTAGCTCATTGGGAATGCGTTCGCCCCAATCGCCTTCTTCCAGGTTGTCCACGGTCTGCGTGGCTTCCTGGTAGTTGGTTTCCTGATAGGGGGCTTCGGGCTGTTCGCTGGGGCTGGCGCTTTCTGCGCCATCGGCCATAGGGTCCGAATTGTCGAAATCATCGCCATCTTCCTGGCGTTCGAGCATCGGGTTGGACTCCAAAGCCTCCTGGATCTCTTGTTGCAGATCCAGGGTCGACAGTTGGAGCAGGCGGATGGCCTGTTGCAGCTGCGGTGTCATCGTCAGCTGCTGGCCCATTCTCAGGACTAGCGATGGTTTCATTGCAGACCTTATTTACCGGCGTCTGTGCGCAATCCACAACAGGGCGTTTTCAAAAAACGCCACTAGGAAGCAAATTATATGCCTGACTTTAAGGGTTTTGCCTAGCCTTGGCTGCAGTCGGCTTGAGAAAAGCTGTGGTTACAGCCGGAACTCATGCCCCAGATACACTTCTTTGACTGTCTGGTTGGCCAGAATGGCCTCGGCATCACCCTCTGCGATCAGCTGGCCATCGCTGACGATATAGGCGGTTTCGCAGATATCCAGGGTCTCGCGCACGTTGTGGTCGGTGATCAATACACCGATACCCTTGGCCTTGAGGTGGTGGATGATCTGCTTGATATCGCCGACGGAAATCGGGTCGACACCGGCGAAGGGTTCGTCGAGCAGGATGAACTTGGGGTTGGTCGCCAGGGCGCGAGCAATTTCCACGCGGCGGCGTTCACCACCAGACAGGCTCATGCCGAGGTTGTCGCGGATATGGCTGATATGGAATTCCTGCAGCAGGCCTTCAAGTTCCTTGCGACGAGCAGCGCCATCCAGGTCCTTGCGGGTTTCCAGGATGGCCATGATGTTGTCGGCCACGCTGAGCTTGCGGAAAATCGAGGCTTCCTGCGGCAGGTAGCCAATGCCGGCGCGAGCGCGGCCATGCATGGGCTGATGACTGACGTCGAGATCATCGATCATCACGCGACCCTGATCGGCCTGTACCAGGCCGACGATCATGTAGAAACACGTGGTCTTGCCGGCGCCGTTGGGGCCAAGCAAGCCGACAATCTGCCCGCTGTCGATACTCAGGCTGACGTCGCGCACTACCTGGCGGCCTTTGTAGCTCTTGGCCAGGTGTTGGGCTTTCAATGTGGCCATTATTACTGCGCCTGCTGGTCGGCTGGTTTGTTCTTCGGCTGGATCACCATGTCGATGCGCGGACGTGGCGCGGTGACGTTGGTGCCTGTGGCGCGGCCGGCGTTGACGATCTGGCGCTGGGTGTCATAGACGATTTTTTCGCCTTCGAAGGTGTTGCCTTCCTGAATCACCTTGGCCTGATCGATCAGGACGACGCGCTCGTTGGCCATGAAGTACTGAATGGTCAGACCGTAAGCCTTGACGATCTGCTTGTCAGCTGACGGCAGTTGCTCGTAATAGGCCGGCTTGCCGACGGAGGTAAATACCTCGACATCGCCTTGGGCATTCTGGGTGATGGTGACTGTGTCGCCAGTGACCTTCATGGTGCCCTGAGTGATGACGACATCACCGCGGTAGACCGCTACGCCTTGCTTGTCATCAAGTTCCGCGCTGTCAGCCTGGATGCGGATAGGCTGTTCGCGATCGGAGGGTAGGGCCCAGGCGCTGACACTTCCGAGTGCGGCGCTGAGGCTGAGTAGTAGGGGGAGGGTGTTAACGAGCCTCATGCTGACCTCTTACGTTGGACAGCAGGAGCATCCTGCCGTCATTCATGTACGCTTTCATTCCTTGTGCCGTGGTCACCCCATTGGCCGCGTCGATTCTAACGGCTTGCTGGGTCTGCGCATATTCCTTCTCGGGGAATACGGTCAGGCGGCTGGTGGTAAGAATAGTCGGACGGCCTTTGGCGTCGGTGCGCTCAACGCGTACCTTGTCGGTCAGCTCGACCTCAACGCCACCTGGCGATACCTCACCGCGCTCGCTGCGGATTTTCCAGGGCAGCTCGGTGCCGCGGAACAGGTTCATATTCGGGCTGGTCATCAGGGTGATGTCGCTGGCCTTGACGTGCTCTACCTTGTCGGCCTTCAACTCATAGTGCAGTTTGCCATCGGCCTGGTATTGAACGGTGTAGGTGTTGGTGGCGTAAAAATCGATGGTGGTGTCGGTCTCGGCTGACTGAGGCTGTTCGTTGAAACTGTCAGGGCTGAGGTTCCAATAGCCGAGCGCCGCTACCAGTAGCGCGACAAAGGCAAACAGGACAATGTTGAATAATTTGCGGGGCATGTTTGGCCTATAGGTAAACAGCTTGGGCGGCTTCGAGGGTGCCTTGGGCGTGCATGATCAGTTCGCAGAACTCACGGGCGGCGCCTTCGCCTCCGCGGGCGCGGGTAACCCCATGGGCGTGCTGGCGGACAAAGTTGTCAGCGCTGGCGACAGCCATGCCCAGGCCGACGCGGCGAATCACCGGCAGGTCGGGCAAGTCGTCACCGAGGTATGCAACCTGTGCATAGTCTAGGCCCAGTTCGCCAAGCAGTTCATCAAGAACTACCAGCTTGTCTTCGCGACCTTGGTAGAGGTGCTGAATCCCCAGATTTTGCGCGCGGCGTTCAACCACGGGTGTTTTGCGGCCGCTGATAATCGCGGTGCGCACGCCGGAGTTGATCAGCATCTTGATGCCGTGACCGTCGAGGGTGTTGAACGTCTTGAATTCGCTGCCGTCGACCAGAAAATAAAGCTTGCCGTCTGTGAGGACGCCGTCGACATCGAAAATGGCCAGTTTTATGGCTTGAGCGCGTTGCAGCAGGTCGGCATCGATCATCACATCACTCCGGCACGGAGCAGGTCGTGCATGTTCAGTGCGCCGATGGGCAGATCGTTTTCGTCGACAACGACCAGTGAGCTGATCTTGTGGTCTTCCATGATTTTCAAGGCCTCTGCCGCCAGCATGTCTGCGCGGGCAGTCTTGCCGTGGACGGTCATTACGTCATCGATAATGGTCTGGCGCACGTCGATATTGCGGTCCAGGGTACGGCGCAGGTCGCCGTCAGTGAATATCCCGGCTAGGCGACCGTCATCCTCTGTTACCACGGTCATGCCCAGGCCTTTCTGGGTCATTTCCAGTAGTGCATCACGCAGCGATGTGCCGCGCTTGATGCGTGGCAGGCTGTCGCCGGCGTGCATCACGTTGTCCACCTTAAGCAGCAGGCGTCGGCCCAGTGCGCCGCCCGGATGGGAAAAAGCAAAATCTTCGGCGGTAAAGCCGCGAGCTTCGAGCAAGGCTACGGCAAGAGCATCGCCCAGAACCAGTGACACGGTAGTCGACGACGTTGGCGCCAGGTTCAGTGGGCAGGCTTCCTGAGATACACGGGCGTCCAGGTTGACTTCAGCGGCAGTTGCCAGAGGAGAGTCTGGGTTGCCGGTCATGCTGATCAGGCGGATGCCGAGGCGTTTGATCAGTGGCAGCAGGGTGACAATTTCTGCGGTAGAGCCTGAGTTGGATAGTGCCAGTACCACGTCATCGCGGGTGATCATGCCCATGTCACCGTGGCTCGCTTCGGCCGGGTGCACGAAAAATGCAGTGGTGCCGGTGCTGGCCAAGGTGGCGGCAATCTTGTTGCCGACGTGGCCGGATTTGCCCATGCCGAGTACCACTACACGACCCTTGCTGGCGAGAATCAGCTCGCAGGCGCGCACAAAATCATCATTGATGCGCGCCAGCAGATCCTGAATAGCTTCGAGCTCCAAGCGAATGGTGCGCTGCGCTGACTGAATCAGATCGGTTGATTGGCTCATGACATCTCTGCGGTGAACAGGCTAAAAGCTGGGGATTATAACGAGAAAGGTGTGCCTGCCCAGTATTTCGAGTGGTTCGTGACAGGTTGCAGTTGTGCGGTGCTTATCTTCGGCAACACCTTCAGTCTTGGGCGGTCAGTGCCGCAGTGGTATAGTTCGCGGCCATTTTCGGTACGTTCGACGATCTGTAGTGCCCTTTGTTCAGGGCGATACGTCAGTCAGGCAAGCGTTGAGCAAGGAGTCCAGATGAGCGCCGAGAACCCGTATGCGGTTGAGCTGAAGAACGTCAGCTTCAAACGTGGCGAGCGGGATATTTTCAAAAACATCGATATCCAGATTCCCCGCGGCAAAGTCACGGGGATCATGGGCCCGTCTGGCTGTGGCAAAACCACGCTGTTGCGCTTGATCGCGGCTGAACTCAAGCCGAGTCAGGGTGAAGTTTGGGTTAACGGGCTGAACTTGCCGACGCTGTCGCGCAGTGAGCTGTTCGACATGCGCAAACAGATGGGCGTGCTGTTCCAGAGTGGTGCGCTGTTTACAGATCTGGACGTGTTCGAGAACGTTGCCTTTCCCCTGCGCGTGCACACCAAACTCCCTGAAGAGATGATTCGCGACATTGTCCTGATGAAGTTGCAGGCGGTGGGCCTTCGCGGTGCGTTGGAGTTGATGCCGGATGAGCTCTCGGGCGGCATGAAGCGTCGTGTGGCATTGGCTCGAGCGATTGCCTTGGACCCACAAATACTGATGTATGACGAGCCTTTCGTCGGCCAGGACCCGATTGCCATGGGCGTTCTGGTGCGACTGATTCGCCTGCTGAGCGATGCGTTAGCGATCACCAGCATTGTGGTGTCTCATGACCTGGCGGAAACCGCCAGTATTGCCGACTACATCTATATTGTGGGCGACACTCAGGTGCTGGGGCAGGGCACGCCGGCGGAGTTGATGGCCTCGGATAATCCGCGCGTGCGTCAGTTTATGCAGGGCATCCCCGATGGCCCGGTACCGTTTCACTTTCCGGCGGCCAATTACCGCGACGATCTTCTGGGGGTGCGCTGATGCGCAAGACATCTGTGCTCGAGCGGGTGCGCCTGTTCGGTCGCGCCGGTATTGATGTGGTGGCCACGCTGGGGCGCTCGGTGCTGTTTTTGCTGCGTGCGCTGTTGGGGCGTGGCTCGACCGGTAACAGTTTTCAGCTACTAATCAAACAGCTGTATTCGGTTGGGGTGATGTCTCTTGCCATCATTGTGGTGTCCGGCATCTTTATCGGCATGGTGCTGTCGCTGCAGGGCTTCAGCATTCTGGCCAAATACGGTTCCGAGCAGGCGGTGGGGCAAATGGTCGCCCTCACACTGCTGCGCGAATTGGGGCCAGTGGTTACTGCCTTGCTGTTTGCCGGTCGCGCCGGTTCGGCGTTGACTGCGGAAATCGGCAATATGAAATCCACCGAGCAGCTGTCGAGCCTGGCGATGATCGGCGTTGATCCGCTCAAATATATTGTCGCGCCGCGGCTTTGGGCCGGTTTTATCTCGATGCCGCTGCTGGCGATGATCTTCAGTGTGGTCGGTATCTGGGGCGGTGCGATGGTCGCCGTCGACTGGCTGGGGGTTTATGAAGGTTCGTTCTGGGCCAACATGCAAAGCAGTGTTTCATTCCGTGAAGATGTGCTCAATGGTGTGATCAAGAGTGTGGTCTTTGCGTTTGTTGTGACCTGGATTGCCGTGTTTCAGGGCTATGACTGTGAGCCGACTTCGGAAGGGATTAGTCGTGCTACCACGAAAACCGTGGTGTACGCCTCGCTCGCCGTGCTGGGGCTGGACTTTATTCTGACTGCTTTGATGTTTGGAGATTTCTGATGCAGAACCGCACGCTGGAAGTGGGTGTCGGCTTGTTCCTGCTGGCTGGGTTGTTGGCCTTGTTGCTGCTGGCCTTGCGCGTGAGCGGCCTGACTGTTGGCAGCAGTGAAAATACCTACAAGGTGTATGCGCACTTTGAGAATATCGCGGGGTTGACGGTCAGATCGAAAGTGACCATGGCCGGCGTGACGATTGGTAAGGTCACCGCCATTGATCTGGATCGCAACAGCTACATGGGACGCGTCACCATGGTGTTGGATGATGCCGTGGATAACTTGCCGGCAGACTCTACCGCCTCGATTCTGACCGCGGGCTTGTTGGGCGAGAAATACATTGGGATTAGCGTGGGCGGCGAAGAAGAGGTGCTGCGTGATGGCAGCACCATTCACGACACGCAGTCGTCGTTGGTGCTGGAAGACCTGATTGGTAAGTTTTTGCTGAATTCGGTCAACAAAGACCAGGCAAATTAAGAGGGGTGCTGACTATGTTCAAAACGCTGCGTAACGGTTTGTTTATCTGTCTGGCCGCTATCTCATTCCAGGCGTTGGCAGCTCCAGCCGCTCATGAAGTGGTGCAGCAGACCACCACCACGCTGCTAGCCGACCTCAAGGCCAACAAAGAGCAGTACCGTACCGATCCGGGTGCGTTTTACAACGCCCTGAACAGCATTCTTGGTCCTGTGGTGGATGTTGACGGAATTTCTCGTGGCGTGATGACCGTGCGTTACTCGCGTCAGGCTTCGCCTGAGCAGATGCAGCGCTTTCAGGAGAACTTCAAGCGCAGCTTGATGCAGTTCTATGGCAATGCCTTGCTCGAATACAACAATCAGGATATCCGCGTGCTGCCAGTCAGCGGTCAGCAGGACCCTGAGCGCACCTCGGTGAACATGGAAATCAAGGACGGCAAGGGCGTGGTTTACCCGCTGTCTTACACCATGGTCAGCCTCGATGGCACCTGGAAGATGCGCAACGTGGTGATCAACGGCATTAACGTCGGTAAGTTATTCCGTGATCAGTTCGCCCAGGCCATGCAAGACAATCGCAATGACCTGGACAAGGTCATCGACAACTGGACCGAGACCGTTGCCAAAGCCCGCCAAGGGGCCAATGCATCGTGAGTCAAGCCAGTATCCGTGAGGCGTCACCTGGCGTTTTTAGCCTGACCGGTGTACTCGATTACCTGAGCGCGCCGGCGCTGCGTGAGCACGGTGCGCGCCTACTCAAGGTCAGTACGGCGGCGGCATGCGTGATTGATTGCGCGGGTGTGGAGAAATCCAGCAGCGTCGGGCTATCGCTGTTGTTGGCGTTTATGCGTGATGCCAGTGCGGCCGGCAAGACCCTCAGCGTGAGTAATCTGCCCAAGGACATGCGCGAGATCGCTGGTGTTTGCGGTTTGCTAGAGATTCTTCCGCTGCAAGTCTGATCAAGGCTTCGGTCGGCTGGCAGTAATGCGGGGTTCGCAGGCGGGGGGCTTTTTTGTATGATGCTCGACCCGCGAGCGTCTGCTCGGCTGTCGTTAATTTATGCGTTGATCGAGGTTGAGCATGCAGGCCTTAGAAGTAAAGAGTCTCCTTGAGGCTAAATTGCCGGATACCCAGGTGGAAGTTGAAGGCGAAGGCTGCAACTTTCAGCTGAACCTGATCAGTGACGAATTGGCCGCCCTCAGTCCGGTCAAACGCCAGCAGCAGATCTACGCTCACCTCAACGCCTGGATCGCTGATGGCAGCATCCACGCCGTGAGTATGAAATTCTTCAGCCGTGCCGATTGGGCCGCGCGCTCCTAAACCGAGAGAATCATGGACAAACTGATTATTACCGGCGGTGTGCGCCTTGATGGCGAAATCCGCATTTCGGGGGCGAAGAACTCTGCCCTGCCGATTCTCGCCGCCACCCTGCTCGGTGACGCGCCAGTCACCATCTGCAACCTGCCGCACCTGCACGACATCACCACCATGATCGAGCTGTTCGGTCGTATGGGCATCGAGCCGATCATTGACGAGAAACTCAGCGTCGAAGTCGATGCGCGGGCCATCAAGACCCTGGTTGCACCCTATGAACTGGTGAAAACCATGCGCGCCTCGATCCTGGTGCTCGGCCCGATGGTCGCGCGCTTCGGTTATGCCGAAGTGGCCCTGCCGGGTGGCTGCGCCATCGGCTCGCGTCCGGTTGACCTGCACATCCGTGGCCTCGAAGCCATGGGCGCGATCATCGATGTCGAGGCCGGCTACATCAAGGCCAAGGCTCCTGAAGGCGGCCTGCGTGGCGCGCACTTCTTCTTCGATACCGTGAGTGTGACCGGTACTGAAAACATCATGATGGCCGCGACCCTGGCTCGTGGCCGCAGCGTGCTGGAAAACGCCGCGCGCGAGCCGGAAGTGGTCGACCTGGCCAACTGCCTGATTGCCATGGGCGCGAAAATCAGCGGTGCTGGTACTGACACCATCACCATTGATGGCGTCGAGCGTCTGCACGGTGCGCGTTTCAGCGTGATGCCTGACCGTATCGAAACCGGCACCTACTTGGTGGCTGCTGCTGTCACGGGCGGCCGCGTCAAAGTGAAAGACACCGATCCGACTACCTTGGAAGCCGTGCTTTCCAAGTTGCAGGAAGCCGGTGCCGAAGTGACCTGTGGTAATGACTGGATCGAGCTGAACATGCATGGCAAGCGGCCGAAAGCCGTCAACCTGCGTACCGCTCCGTACCCGGCGTTCCCCACCGATATGCAGGCGCAGTTTATTGCCCTCAATGCAATTGCCGAGGGCACCGGCACGGTGATCGAAACCGTGTTCGAAAACCGCTTTATGCATGTGCATGAAATGATCCGCATGGGCGCGCAGATCCAGGTCGAGGGCAATACCGCAATCGTCACCGGTGTCGAGAAGCTCAAGGGTGCGCCCGTCATGGCCACCGACCTGCGAGCGTCAGCCAGTCTGGTGATCTCGGCACTGGTGGCCGAAGGTGACACCCTGATCGACCGCATTTACCACATCGACCGTGGTTACGAGTGCATTGAAGAGAAATTGCAGTTGCTGGGGGCGAAGATTCGCCGCGTGCCGGGCTAAGACCATGCTGACTATTGCTCTTTCCAAAGGCCGGATCCTCGATGACACCCTGCCGCTGCTGGCAGCGGCGGGAATTGAACCGACCGAGAACCCGGATAAAAGTCGCAAGCTGATCATCCCGACCACTTTGGATGATGTACGTCTGCTGATCGTGCGGGCCACCGATGTGCCGACCTATGTCGAACACGGCGCAGCGGACCTCGGCGTGGCCGGTAAAGACGTGTTGATGGAATACGGCGGCCAAGGGCTGTATGAGCCACTGGACCTGCGGATTGCTCAATGCAAGCTGATGACCGCCGGTGCTGTTGGCGCACCAGAGCCGAAAGGCCGTCTGCGAGTGGCCACCAAGTTCGTCAATGTGGCCAAACGGTATTACGCCGAACAGGGCCGTCAGGTTGACATCATCAAGCTGTATGGCTCGATGGAGTTGGCACCGCTGGTGGGGTTGGCTGACAAGATCATTGACGTGGTCGACACCGGCAACACCCTGCGCGCCAATGGCCTGGAAGCTCAGGAGCTGATCGCCATGATCAGCTCGCGGCTGATCGTCAATAAGGCGTCGATGAAGATGCAGCACGCGCGCATTCAGGCGTTGATCGACACCCTGCGCGATGCAGTTGAAGCGCGACACCCCCGCTAATACCCTCAACGCGGCATTACGCCGCGTCTGCCTATCCGTGTCATAGCCAATTATCTCGGGCGTCCATACGGTGGGCTTGGTAGCCTAGCGACGCCCGAGCATTTGCCAATTTAAGAGGCCCGCTATGACCGCTCCTATCGCTATTCGCCGACTCAATGCCGCTGACCAGGACTTTGCCCAGCATCTGGATCATCTGCTGAGCTGGGAAAGTGTCTCGGACGACGCGGTCAACCAGCGCGTGCTTGATATCATCAAGGCGGTGCGTGAGCGCGGCGATGCGGCGCTGGTCGAGTTCACCAAGCAGTTCGATGGCCTGGATGTTGCGTCCATGGCGGATCTGATTCTGCCGCGCGAGCGTCTGGAACTGGCCCTGACCCGCATCACGCCGGAGCAGCGCAGCGCCCTGGAAAAAGCCGCCGAGCGCGTGCGCAGCTACCACGAGCGGCAGAAACAGGATTCCTGGACCTACACCGAAGCCGACGGCACGGTGTTGGGGCAGAAGGTTACCCCGTTGGACCGAGCCGGTCTGTACGTGCCGGGTGGCAAAGCGTCCTATCCGTCTTCGGTGCTGATGAACGCCATCCCGGCCAAGGTCGCTGGCGTGCCGGAAGTGGTGATGGTGGTGCCGACCCCACGTGGCGAGATCAACGAGATCGTCCTGGCCGCCGCCTGCATCGCCGGCGTCGACCGGGTGTTCACCATCGGCGGCGCTCAGGCCGTCGCCGCACTGGCCTATGGCACCGAAAGCGTGCCACCGGTGGACAAGATTGTCGGCCCCGGCAATATCTACGTCGCCACCGCCAAGCGCCACGTGTTCGGCAAGGTCGGCATCGACATGATCGCCGGACCGTCGGAAATTCTTGTGGTCTGTGACGGCCAGACCGATCCGGACTGGATCGCCATGGACCTGTTCTCCCAGGCCGAGCACGACGAAGACGCCCAGTCGATCCTTGTCAGCCCGGATGCCGCCTTCCTTGATCGCGTCGCCGAAAGCATTGCCAAGCTGCTGCCGACCCTGGAGCGCGAGACGATTGCGCGCACCTCACTGGAAGGCCGTGGCGCGCTGATTCAGGTAGCCGACATGGCTCAGGCCATTGAAGTGGCTAACCGTATCGCGCCGGAGCATTTGGAGCTGTCGGTGGAAAACCCGGAAGAGTACCTGCCGCTGATTCGTCATGCTGGTGCGATCTTTATGGGCCGTTACACCGCCGAAGCCCTTGGCGATTACTGCGCCGGCCCCAACCACGTGCTGCCGACCTCGGGTACCGCACGCTATTCCTCGCCGCTGGGGGTGTATGACTTCCAGAAGCGCTCGTCGATCATTCATTGTTCGGCCGAGGGCGCATCGGAACTGGGCAAGGTGGCCAGTGTGCTGGCCCGTGGCGAGTCGCTGACCGCCCACGCCCGTAGCGCCGAATACCGCATCAAGAACTGAATTTTCAGGGCGCGCGAGGCGCGCCTCACCCCAGAATCGAATTCGAGGAGAGAAGGGCAGATGAGCAAATTCTGGAGCCCCTTCGTCAAAGACCTAGTGCCTTATGTGCCAGGTGAGCAGCCGAAGCTGGCCAAGCTGGTCAAGCTCAACACCAACGAAAACCCCTATGGTCCTTCGCCCAAGGCCATCGCCGCCATGCAGGCCGAGGTCAATGACAACCTGCGCCTGTACCCGGACCCGAACAGCGACCGCCTGAAACAGGCGGTGGTTGACTATTACGGCGTGCAGACCGCTCAGGTATTTGTCGGCAACGGTTCCGACGAGGTGCTGGCGCACGCCTTCCACGGCCTGTTCCAGCACGGCCAGCCGCTGCTGTTTCCGGATATCAGCTACAGCTTTTACCCAGTGTACTGCGGCCTGTATGGCATCGATTTTGTGCAGGTGCCGCTGGATGAACAGTTCCAGATTCGCGTTGAGGATTACGCGCGACCCAATGGCGGTATCATCTTCCCCAACCCCAATGCGCCGACTGGCTGTGGGCTGGCGCTGGAGGCGATCGAGCGTTTGCTCAAGGCCAACCCGGATACCGTGGTGCTGGTGGATGAAGCCTATATCGACTTCGGCGGTGAGACGGCGATCAGTCTGGTGGACAAGTACCCGAACCTGCTGGTCAGCCAAACCTTGTCTAAGTCGCGCTCGTTGGCCGGATTGCGGGTCGGCATTGCGGTGGGGCACCCGGACCTGATCGAAGCGCTGGAGCGGATCAAGAACAGCTTTAACTCCTACCCGTTGGACCGTATGGCGATTGCCGGCGCGGCGGCGGCATTTGAGGACAAGGCATACTTTGAGCAGACGTGCCAGCGGGTGATCGAAAGCCGTGAGGCTGTGGTGGCTGGGCTGGAAAAACTGGGCTTTGAGGTGTTGCCATCACAGGCGAACTTCGTGTTTGCCCGTCATCCGGACAAGGACGCGGCGACTCTGGCGGCCGGTTTGCGTGAGCAGGGCGTGATTGTGCGTCACTTCAAGCAACAGCGGATTGCCCAGTTCCTGCGTATCACCATCGGCACGCCAGAGCAGAACCAGGCACTGCTGGACGCGCTGCAAGGTCTTTAACTGGCAGCCGTAAAAAAGCCGGAGCACTGCTCCGGCTTTTTATTGCCTGTTATTTATCCGTGCGCGTTATTCGTGGTGCGCCTGGCCGAGGAAGGTCAGCGAGGTAAACAGACCGCGCGTCTCGATGTCCTTGTCACCTTTGACGGGCAGGTCGATGGATGCGCTGATGATATTCAGCCCTTCGTTACGTACCAGCACCTGGGCGCGGCCGTCGGCATCGGTGGTGGCGCTGATCTGGTGCGGCGCACCACGGTAGTCACCGACCAGTTCGACCCCGGCAGCCGGCTTGCCATCCACCAGCACCCTTACCGCCAGTGGCTTGCCGGGGCCGACCTTGAGTGGGTCGACTTCCGGCAGAATGACCATCTTCAACTGATCCAGCTTCGGCAACGTGGCGCCTTCCTGGTATATCGCCAGGCTGTACTTGAACGTGTGCAGCGACTCGGTCGAGTTCGGCACTTTGCTGCGGCCCTGGTTGATCCACTGCTTGTCCGGGGTCAGTGACCAGGCGCCGTTATCCAGCGCCACGCCAAGTACCGCTGGGGTTTTCAGCGGTTGCAGGCGGGCATGATCCTCCAGGCGCTGGACGGTCACCGGAATCATCTTACCGGCGGCGTCATAGGCCCAGGCGCCGCTTATTTTCTCGGCCTTGAATGCGTTGTCCTCGGCACCGTGGCCGTAGATGGTTTCGATATGGCCGCGGCGCTGTTCGGTCCACAGGCCGTGGGCCTGTACCTGCCCGGCGAGTAGGGTGGCGAACAGCGCGGTAAGCATGGCGGGTTTGACGGTACGCATACTGGGGTTCCTTGAGTGATGGGTCAGAGATTGAGGGTCAGGCTGAGGCTGAGGTTGCGCGGATCACCCGGCATGACCCAGACGTTGTTGTAGGCGCGCTCGTAGTACTCGCGGTCGAACAGGTTGTTGAGGTTCAGGCCGATGCTCAGGTCTTCATTGGCCTGGTAGCGCGCGAGCAGGTCGACGGTGCTGTAGGCCGGTAATTCGAAGTCGCTGCCGGCCTGCCCCGAGCGATCACCGACATAGTTGAGTGCGGCGCCGATATCCGAGCCGCGCAGGCGGCCTTCCTGAAACTGATAGACCGTCATCAGACTGCCGCTGTGGCGGGCGACGCCGAGTAACTTGCTGCCCACCGGCAGGCTGTTGTCTTCGGTGACTTCGGCATCGATAAAGGCGTAGGCGCCGATGATGCGCACGGCATCGCTGAGCTGGCCGCTGAACTGCATATCCAGGCCCTGGCTGCGCGCTTTGCCGGCCGCGATGCTGTCGCCGGGGTTGGCCGGGTCGGCGGTTAGCACGTTTTCCTTGTCGATATGAAACAGCGCGATGGTCGCGCCCAGGCGGCTGTCGAGCAGGTCGAGCTTCAGCCCGGTTTCATAGCCCAGGCCCTTCTCCGGCTTGAACACCGTGCCCTGGCTGCTGATGCTGTTGGGCTTGAACGAGGTGGAGGCGTTGGCGAACACCCCGATCTGCGGCGTCAGTTGATAGAGCAGCCCTGTGCGCGCGGTGGCGACATCCTTGTTCTGTTCGTTGCTGACCCTGGTGCTGCGGTTCAGCGCGGTCTGTTCGAAGCGCTCGAAGCGCGCGCCGATCAGGCCACTCAGGCGTTCGCTGAAGCTGATCTGGTCCTGCAGGTTGAGGGCAAAGCTCTCGGTGTGCTCAAAGAAATCGTTGGGATTGACGATGGCCGGCTTGGCCTGGCCGTACTGCGGTTGGTAGATGTTCTGGCCGTAGCCCAGTGTGGTCGCGCTTTGCGGGTACTTTTGGCTGTTGCGGTAGTTCTCGTACTCCAGCCCGGCGAGGGTCTGGTGCTGCCAGCTGCCGAGGTTGAAGCTGCCATGCAGTTCGGCTTGGGTGATGCTGTCGTTCCATTCGAAGCTGCGCTGGCGATAGAAACGCGTCAGGGTGTCGCCAACCAGGCGTGACGGCTCGGAGCTATTGCCTTGCAGGCGACCTTGGGCGTAGTGGTTGGCCAGGCGCAGCTTCCAGCTGTCATTGAGGTAATGCTCCAGGCTGACCTGCAGCATCTGGTTGTCGTTGCGGATGCTGCCGTCGTTCGGTTCGCCCATAAACGTGGAGTCTTTCACCGCGCCCATGCGGTTGTTCACCGCCGGGATACCACGGTCGAACACCGACTCGGTGCGGGTGAATTCGCTCTCGATCAGCAGCAGGGTGTCGGGGTTCAGCTGCCAACTCAGCGACGGACTGACGATCTGCCGTTCGCTGCCGACATGGTCACGAAAGCTCTGGTTGTCCTCGACCGCCAAGTTGATTCGCGACAGCAGGGTGGCGTCGTCATTCAGCGGGGTGTTGACGTCCAGACTGCTGCGGTAGCGGTCCCAGCTGCCGGCGCTGGCCTTGAGTTGGCTGAAAGCCTCGGCCTGCGGCTTCTTGCTGACGATATTGATCATGCCGCCGGGATCGCCACGGCCATACAGGCTCGCGGCCGGACCTTTGAGTACCTCGATACGTTCGATACCGGAGGCGTCCGGCGAACTGTAGCTGCCACGGTTGATGGCGAAGCCGTTCTTGTACAGCTCGCCGGTGGTGAAGCCGCGCACGCTGTAATTGAGGAAGGTCAGGCCGCCGAAGTTGTTTTGCCTGGACACGCCGCCAGCAAAGTCCAGGGCGCGGTCGATGCGCGAGGTACCCAGGTCATCGAGCACCTGTGCGGGTACCACATTGATGCTCTGAGCAATCTGGGCAATCGGCGTATCGGTACGCGTCGCGCTGGCCGAACGGGTGGCGCGGTAACCCTGAACCGGGCCATCTGCGCGTTCCTGGCGGGCGGTGACGGTGGTGGCAGAGAGCTCAACGGGGTTTTCTGCTGCTGCAGCAAAGGTGCTGGGAAGCAGCAGGCTGGCGAGTAAGGCGTGGGCGGCGCGCAAGGGGAGACATCCTTCTGTTGTATTTAATGTAATAACATAACATTAAAATTGAGAAGAGTTATCGCTTGCGTTGCGCAAAGTGAAAAAGGAGGAGGGTTAGCTGCCGTTGACGGGCGGTCTTACGCCGATCTCAGCGGTCAGTTTCAGGGGCTTGCCGTTGCGCAGGATGTCGATGCTGATCTTCTCACCCGGCTTGGCACGCGCCACCTGGTTCATCGAGCGGCGGCCATCGCCGGCGGCTTCACCATCGATGCTGAGGATCAGATCTCCTGGCTGCAGGCCGGCCTTCTGCGCGGGGCCGTCGCGGTAAATACCGGCCACGACGATCCCAGGGCGGCCGTCCATGCCGAAGGATTCCGCCAGTTCCGGGGTCAGCGGCTGCACCTCGATACCCAGCCAGCCGCGAATCACCTGGCCGTGCTCGATGATCGCCTGCATCACATCCATCGCCAGTTTGACCGGGATGGCAAAGCCGATGCCTTGGGAGCCGCCGGACTTGGAGAAAATCGCGGTGTTGATACCCACCAGGTTGCCGTAGGCATCCACCAGGGCGCCGCCGGAGTTACCGGGGTTGATCGCCGCGTCGGTCTGGATGAAGTCTTCGTAGGTGTTGAGGCCCAGCTGGTTGCGCCCGGTGGCGCTGATGATGCCCATGGTCACGGTTTGGCCAACGCCGAACGGGTTGCCGATGGCTAGGCTGACGTCGCCAATACGGATATTGTCTGAGCGACCGAGGGTGATAAACGGCAGGTCCTGCAGGTCGATTTTCAGCACCGCGAGGTCAGTTTCCGGGTCGCTGCCAATGATGCGAGCCAGGGTCTCGCGGCCATCTTTCAGGGCCACGACGATCTGATCAGCACCCGCGACCACATGGTTGTTGGTCAGCAAGTAGCCTTCCGGGCTCATGATCACTGCCGAGCCGAGGCTCGACTCCATACGCCGTTGCTTGGGCAGGTTATCGCCGAAGAACTTGCGAAACTGCGGGTCCTCGAACAATGGATGCGCAGGTTTGTTGACGAACTTGGTGGTGTACAGGTTGGCGACGGCCGGCGAGGCCAGGTTCACCGCGTCGGCATAGGACACCGGACCTTCCTGCATACGGCTGTAGAACGGCGCCTGGCGCACGTGCACGTCCTGCCCCGGCAAGCCGACCCACTGAGGGAAATACTGCATGATCAGCAGTGCTGACAGCACACCGACCAACAGGGGCCAGCCGAGGAAACGCAGGGCCTTGAACATCGATCCAATCCTGAGGGTTGCCGGGGGCGGATGCGCCCCTTAAGGTGCGCCATTATAGAGAGGTGGCTGCGAATAAAGCAGCGCCTGCACACCTGTTGATAAGGAAACCCTATGGCCATTGCTCTGGCGACCCTGGTGGACGAAGCCGACCGCTACCTGAATGCCGCGCGCATCAGTGATTACTGTCCCAATGGCCTGCAGGTCGAGGGCCGGCCGCAGGTTCGGCGTATCGTGAGTGGCGTGACCGCCAGTCAGGCGCTGATCGAGGCTGCGGTTGAAGCCGACGCCGATGTGCTGCTGGTGCATCACGGTTACTTCTGGAAGGGTGAGAATCCCTGCATCACCGGGATGAAGCGCCGCCGTCTGCAGACCCTGCTGGCCAACGACATCAGCCTGCTGGCCTATCACCTGCCACTGGATGTGCACGCCGACGTTGGCAACAACGTGCAGTTGGCCGCTCAGCTGGGTATTACCGTGGAAGGCCCGCTGGAGCCAGAAAATCCGCGCACCGTCGGTCTAATTGGCTCGCTGGCCGAGGCCATGAGCCCGCGCGATTTCGCCCGCCATGTGCATCAGGTGCTTGGCCGCGAACCCCTGCTGGTAGAAGGCGACGAGATGATTCGTCGAGTCGGTTGGTGCACCGGCGGCGGTCAGGGGTATATCGATCAGGCGATTGCCGCTGGGGTTGATCTGTACCTAACCGGTGAAGCCTCTGAGCAGACCTTCCACAGTGCCCGGGAAAATGGCATCAGCTTTATCGCCGCCGGCCATCACGCCACCGAGCGTTACGGTGTGCAGGCGCTGGGTGATTATCTGGCGCGGCGCTTTGCTATTGAGCATCTTTTTATTGATTGCCCAAACCCTATCTAAGAACCTGCACACGATCTGCTGCGCGTCGGCCAGACTGCGTTAAAAATGGCCTCGGAATGCTCATTTACAGCCAGTAAACTCCGCTTCCTCGGCCATTTTTGCCTTGTCCGGCTCTAGCTCGCTATCTCGTGAGCAGGTTCTGAATCGTCTTTCCTGCAGGTATAAAGCTAGATCGTTTCGATCTAACTGGGCTCCTGATTAGAAGTGGGTGCTGTGCTAGAGTGCGCCCTCGTCCACGGCCCGCCGGCCCAAACACATCGCATTTCGTGAGTAGCCATGCTCGATAAACTGACCCACCTGAAACAGCTGGAGGCGGAAAGTATCCACATCATTCGTGAAGTGGCCGCCGAATTCGACAACCCGGTAATGCTCTATTCCATCGGTAAAGACTCCGCCGTGATGCTGCACCTGGCACGCAAGGCGTTCTTCCCAGGGAAGCTGCCGTTCCCGGTGATGCACGTCGACACGCGCTGGAAGTTTCAGGAGATGTACAGCTTCCGCGAGAAGATGGTCAACGAGTACGGCCTGGACCTGATCACCCACATCAACCCCGATGGCGTGGCGCAGGACATGAACCCCTTCACCTACGGCAGTGCCAAGCACACCGACGTGATGAAGACCGAGGGTCTCAAGCAGGCGCTGGACAAGTACGGCTTTGATGCCGCCTTCGGTGGCGCTCGTCGTGACGAAGAGAAATCCCGCGCTAAAGAGCGCGTGTACTCCTTCCGCGACAGCAAGCACCGCTGGGACCCGAAGAACCAGCGTCCCGAGCTTTGGAATGTGTACAACGGCAACGTCAAGAAGGGCGAGTCGATCCGTGTATTCCCGCTGTCCAACTGGACCGAGCTGGACATCTGGCAGTACATCTACTTGGAACAGATCCCGATCGTGCCGCTGTACTTCGCTGCCGAGCGTGAAGTGATCGAGAAGAATGGCACGCTGATCATGATCGACGACGATCGCATCCTTGAGCACCTCTCGGATGAAGAGAAAGCCCGTATCACCAAGAAGATGGTGCGTTTCCGCACTCTCGGCTGCTACCCGCTGACTGGCGCGGTGGAGTCCACGGCCACCAGCCTGACCGACATCATTCAGGAAATGCTCCTGACCCGTACTTCCGAGCGCCAGGGCCGCGTCATCGACCACGATGCTGCCGGTTCCATGGAAGAGAAAAAACGTCAGGGGTACTTTTAATATGTCGCACCAATCCGATCTGATCAGCGAAGACATCCTCGCTTACCTGGCCCAGCACGAGCGTAAAGAACTGCTGCGCTTCCTTACCTGCGGCAACGTCGACGACGGTAAGAGCACCCTGATTGGCCGCCTGCTGCATGACTCCAAGATGATCTATGAAGACCATCTGGAAGCCATCACCCGTGACTCGAAGAAGTCCGGCACCACTGGCGAGGAAGTCGATCTGGCATTGCTGGTCGACGGCCTGCAGGCCGAGCGCGAGCAGGGCATCACTATCGACGTGGCCTACCGCTATTTCAGCACCGCCAAGCGCAAATTCATCATCGCCGACACCCCGGGCCATGAGCAGTACACCCGCAACATGGCCACTGGTGCCTCCACCTGCGACCTGGCGATCATCCTGATCGACGCGCGCTACGGTGTGCAGACCCAGACCAAGCGTCATAGCTTTATCGCCAGCCTGCTGGGCATCAAGCACATCGTTGTGGCCATCAACAAGATGGACCTCAAGGGCTTCGATCAAGGCGTATTCGAGCAGATCAAGGCCGATTACCTGAAGTTCGCCGAAGGTATTGCGCTCAAGCCAAGCTCGCTGCACTTCGTGCCGATGTCGGCGCTGAAGGGCGACAACGTGGTGAACAAGAGCGAGCAGTCGCCTTGGTACACCGGCCAGTCGCTGATGGAAATTCTGGAAACCGTGGAAGTGGCGGGCGATCGCAATTTCGACGACTTGCGCTTCCCGGTGCAGTACGTCAACCGTCCGAACCTGAACTTCCGTGGTTTCGCTGGCACCCTGGCCAGTGGCATCGTGCGTAAGGGCGACGAAATCATTGCGCTGCCGTCGGGCAAGGGCAGCAAGGTCAAATCCATCGTCACCTTCGAAGGTGAGCTGGAGCAGGCCGGTCCAGGTCAGGCGATCACCATCACCCTGGAAGACGAAATCGACGTCTCCCGTGGCGACATGCTGGTGCATGCCGACAACCGTCCGCAGGTGGTCGACAGCTTCGACGCCATGCTGGTATGGATGGCCGAAGAGCCGATGCTGCCGGGCAAGAAATACGACATCAAGCGTGCCACCAGCTATGTGCCGGGCTCGATTGCCAGCATCACCCACCGGGTCGATGTGAACACCCTGGAGCATGGCGCGGCGAGCAGCTTGCAGCTCAACGAAATCGGCCAGGTGCGTATCGCCCTGGATGCGCCGATTGCGCTTGATGGCTATGCGCACAACCGCACCACTGGCTCGTTTATCGTCATCGACCGTCTGACCAATGGCACCGTGGGCGCTGGCATGATCATCGCTGAGCCGGTTGAGGCTGGCGCGGGTGGCCATCATGGCAAGCTGGCGCACGTGTCCACCGAAGAGCGTGCCACGCGCTTCGGCCAGCAGCCGGCCACCGTGCTGTTCAGCGGCCTGTCCGGCGCGGGCAAGAGCACCTTGGCCTACGCCGTAGAGCGCAAGCTGTTCGACATGGGCCGGGCGGTTTATGTGCTGGATGGCCAGAATCTGCGCCATGACCTGAACAAAGGTCTGCCGCAGGATCGTGCCGGGCGCACCGAGAACTGGCGCCGTGCCGCGCATGTGGCGCGTCAGTTCAACGAAGCCGGTCTGCTAACCCTGGCCGCCTTTGTGGCGCCGGATGCCGAAGGCCGTGAACAGGCCAAAGCATTGATCGGTGCAGAGCGCCTGATCACTGTCTATGTGCAGGCGTCTCCGCAGGTATGCGCTGAGCGTGATCCGCAGGGCTTGTACGCGGCGGGTGGTGACAATATCCCGGGTGAATCCTTCCCCTATGATGTGCCGCTGAATGCCGATCTGGTGATCGATACGCAGTCGCTGTCGGTGGAAGAGGGCGTCAAGCAGGTGTTGGCTCTGCTGCGTGAGCGCGGCGCCATCTAAATCTGCTGCACATTAAAAAGCCCCGTCTAGTGCGGGGCTTTTTATTGCCTGTTCGGTCGCCGAAACGACCGAGTCAGCGGCGTTTATTTGTTCTTCAAACCGTAGCTTTCATCGAGCATACCTGGCACATCGGCGCTTTTCGGCGCGTAGTCCTTTGGCATTTCATGATGGACCGGTGCCTTGATACGCTCGCGCTTTTCACTGCTTTCATCGGCGTGCAGGGTCGCGAGCAGGCGCTGGCGAGTCAGCTCGTCGAGTGCCAGGCGATTGGCCCCGTCCGACAGGTGCTGTTGCACGTCCAGTTGAGTTTGGCTGAGCTTTTTCACCAGGTTGGCGGTGGTGTTGAAATGAGTCACCACCTCGCTTTGGTAGGTGTCGAAGCGTTCTTGAATTTCATCCAGCTGACGCTGGGTGCGGCTAGGGGCCGCATTGGGTGCCAGGCGGGCAATCAGGAAGCCAATGGCAATGCCAGCTACCAGGGTAATGGCGGGTAGCAACCAGGCGGTGAGCGTCTGTTCCACGAGTCCTTCCTCTCTAAACGGCTTTGCTTTACGTTAACGGCTCGAACCTGTGCTGTATACCGCAATGCAATGCCGAAACGTTTGCGGTGGTGTGTGTATGGCGCAGGCTGTCAGCTAGACGAGTCGACCCACTGCGAGGTCACGGAGTTCCCTGTTGCTCACCCGCGAAACCCCTCTAATGATTGCCGGCCCCTGCGGCCAACTCGAAGCCCTGTGGCTGGACACCCCCGATGCCCGTGGCGTGGCGCTGATCTGCCACCCCAATCCGGTGCAGGGCGGCACCATGCTCAACAAGGTGGTCTCCACCCTGCAACGCACGGCCCGTGACTGTGGCCTGGCCACGTTGCGTTTCAATTACCGTGGCGTCGGCGCCAGTGCGGGCAGCCACGATATGGCCAGCGGTGAGGTGGATGATGCCGAGGCCGTGGCCAACTGGCTACGTGCGCAGCATCCCGAATTACCCGTGACCCTGCTGGGTTTTTCCTTTGGTGGCTTTGTCGCTGCTGCGCTCGGCGCACGCCTGGAAGCCCAGGGTGTGACGCTCGATAAGCTATTTATGGTGGCGCCGGCCGTGCAGCGCCTGAGCGAAGAAACGCCCCCAGCCAGCCATTGCCCGCTGATCCTGATCCAGCCTGAAGACGACGAAGTGATCGACCCTCAGGTGGTGTCCCAGTGGTCGGCGGCACTCGGGCGTGCCCATGAGCTGCTGAAAGTGGCAGAATGCGGCCACTTTTTTCACGGCAAGCTTACTGATCTCAAAGATCTGCTGCTGCCGCGTCTCTGATCTGCTGCGCGTCGGCCTAGCGTTGTTAAAAACAGGCCGGGACGCGGCGTCTCGGAATGCTCATTTACACCAGTAAACTCCGTTTTCTCGCCGTTTTGACCAGCCGTAGGCTGTTACTAACGTAGGGCCTAGCCAGGCTCTAGCTCGCGAGATCATAAGATGGCTCAAGTAAAGCGAACCTGAACATGACCACTCGTATCCTTACCGGCATCACCACCACCGGCACGCCGCATCTGGGCAACTACGCGGGCGCGATTCGCCCGGCCATCGTCGCCAGCCGCGCCGCTGATGCAGATTCGTTCTACTTCCTGGCCGACTACCACGCGCTGATCAAGTGCGATGAGCCTGCGCGTATCCAGCGTTCGCGTCTGGAAATCGCCGCCACCTGGCTGGCGTTGGGGCTGGATACCGACAAGGCAACTTTCTACCGCCAGTCGGATATCCCCGAGATTCCCGAGCTGTGCTGGTTGCTCACCTGCGTTGCCGGCAAGGGCCTGCTTAATCGCGCGCACGCCTACAAGGCTTCGGTAGATAAGAACGTCGAGCAAGGCGAAGACCCGGATGCGGGCATCACCATGGGGCTGTTCAGCTACCCGGTGCTGATGGCAGCGGACATCCTGATGTTCAACGCGCACAAGGTGCCGGTCGGCCGCGACCAAATCCAGCACGTGGAAATGGCCCGCGATATCGGTCAGCGCTTCAACCACCTGTTTGGTAATGGCAAGGAACTGTTCACCCTGCCCGAAGCGGTGATCGAGGAAGACGTAGCGACCTTGCCAGGCCTTGATGGGCGCAAGATGAGCAAGAGCTACGACAACACCATCCCGTTGTTCGGCAGTGCCAAGCAACTCAAGGATGCCGTTGCGCGTGTCGTGACTGACTCCAAGCTGCCGGGTGAACCCAAAGATCCCGACAGCTCGCACCTGTTCACCCTTTATCAAGCCTTTGCCGCACCCACTCAGCAGGCGGACTTCCGTGCTGCGCTGGAAGGCGGCATGGCCTGGGGCGAAGCCAAGCAGGCGCTGTGCAACTTACTGGAGGCCGAGCTGGGCGAGGCGCGCGAGCGTTACCATGCGCTGATCAGCAAACCGGCCGATCTGGAAGACATCCTCCTGGCCGGTGCCGCCAAGGCGCGCAAGACTGCTACACCGTTTCTCGGTGAGCTGCGCGAGGCTGTGGGCCTGCGCTCGTTCCGCAGCCAAGCCGTCAATACGGCGGGCGAGAAGAAAAAAGCGGGCAAGAGCGCGCGCTTTGTCAGCTTCCGCGACGATGACGGCAGCTTCCGCTTCCGCCTGCTGGATGCCGCTGGCGAGCAGTTGCTGCTGTCCAAATCGTTTGCCGATGGTAAAGCGGCAGGCATGGCGAATAAGCGTCTGCAATCCGGTGAAGCATTGGATGTGCGCGAGCAGGATGGCGGTTTTGGCGTCTGGTTGGACGATGAGTGCGTGGCGCAAAGCCCTACATTCGCCGACAGCAGTGCATGTCAGGCGGCGATTCAGCGCCTGCGTGAGGCGCTAGCACCCGCTGAGTAACACGCAGGGCGGTGCATTAATCGGATTTCCGTCCAGCAGCCATGCTGGCCGATTGCCAATCAACGGGGGCGTCGCTAAAGTGACGCCCCCGTTTTACTTGCCCGGCTAACGAGTTTATGACCCCCCTAGAACGCTACCAGGCTGACCTTAAACGCCCTGATTTCTTTCATGACGCTGCCCAGGAAACTGCGGTGCGTCACTTGCAGCGCCTGTATGACGACCTGATCGCTGCCGACAAGGGCAGCGCCGGCGTCTTCGGCAAGCTGTTCGGCAAAAAACCGCAGGGGCCGGTCAAGGGCCTGTACTTCTGGGGTGGCGTGGGTCGCGGCAAAACCTACCTGGTCGACACCTTTTTTGATGCGCTGCCGTTCGAGCGCAAGGTGCGCACGCACTTCCACCGCTTTATGAAGCGCGTGCACGAAGAAATGCGCACCCTCAAGGGCGAGAAGAACCCGCTGACCATTATCGGCAAGCGTTTCGCCGATGAGGCACGGGTGATCTGCTTCGACGAATTCTTCGTCAGTGATATTACCGACGCGATGATCCTCGCCACCCTGCTGGAAGAGCTGTTCAAGAACGGTGTGAGCTTGGTTGCTACCTCCAATATCGTGCCGGATGGCCTGTACAAGGACGGCTTGCAGCGCGCGCGCTTCCTGCCGGCCATCGCCCTGCTCAAGCAGCACACCGAGATCGTCAACGTCGACAGCGGTATCGACTACCGTCTGCGTGCGTTGGAGCAAGCCGAGCTGTTCCACTGGCCGCTGGACGCCGCCGCCGAGGAAAGCCTGCAGAAGAGCTTTGTCAGCCTGCTGCCTGAGCACTGCGAGGTGCAGGAAAACGAGCCGCTGATGATCGAGAGCCGCGCCATCGTGGCGCGCAAGGTCGGTGATGACGTGGCCTGGTTCGACTTCCGTGAGCTGTGCGATGGCCCGCGTAGCCAGAACGACTACATCGAACTGGGTAAAATCTTCCATGCGGTGCTGCTGGCCAATGTCGAGCAGATGAGCACTGCGAAGGACGACATGGCCCGGCGCTTTATCAACCTGGTGGATGAGTTCTACGACCGCAACGTCAAGCTGATCATCTCTGCCGAGGTGGAGCTGAAAGACCTCTACACTGGCGGTCGTCTTACCTTCGAGTTCCAGCGCACGCTGAGTCGTCTGCTGGAAATGCAATCCCACGAGTTTCTCGCGCGGCCGCACAAGCCCTAACTCAACACGTGTACGCTCGTACCTTAAAGCCCGGATCATTCCGGGCTTTGTAGTTGATGGCCCGGTGAAGACAGCCAGGCCGTCTGCGCCCAAGCAGGATAAACTCTGCGCCATCGACTTATTTTAGCGGTTAGCCCTATGACGTTTGCCTCCCTCGGCCTGATCGAGCCTCTGCTACGCACCCTCGACAGCCTCGATTACAAAACCCCCACGGCCGTGCAGGCTCAGGCCATCGTGCCGGTTCTGCAGGGCCGCGACCTGATGGCCGCCGCGCAGACTGGCACCGGCAAGACCGCAGGCTTTGCCTTGCCGGTGCTGCAACGGCTGATGATGGAAGGCCCAGAGGTGGCGAGTAATTCGGTGCGTGCGCTGGTGCTGGTGCCGACCCGTGAGCTGGCCGAGCAGGTGCTGCAGAGTTTTCTCACCTACGGTCAGCACCTGCCGCTGCGCAGCTACGCGGTGTATGGCGGGGTCAGCATCAACCCGCAGATGATGAAGCTGCGCAAAGGTGTGGACGTGCTGGTGGCCACCCCAGGCCGCTTGCTCGACCTGTTCCGGCAGAACGCGGTGAAGTTCAATCAGGTGCAAACCCTGGTGCTGGATGAAGCCGACCGCATGCTCGACCTGGGTTTTGCCAACGAGTTGGAAAGTGTGTTCCGCGCACTGCCGAAAAAGCGCCAGACCCTGTTGTTCTCCGCCACCTTCTCCGAAACGATCCGCAGCATGGCCGGCGAGATGCTGAATGACCCACTGAGCATTGAGGTCAGCCCGCGTAACGCTGCCGCCAAATCGGTCAAGCAGTGGCTGATCCCGGTGGACAAGAAGCGCAAGACTGAGCTATTTCTGCACCTCTATCAAACCAAGCGCTGGAGCCAGGCTCTGGTGTTTGTGAAAACCCGTAAGGGTGTTGATGAGCTGGAGGCCGAGCTGCAACGCCACGGCATCAGCGCCGACTCGATTCACGGCGACAAACCCCAGGCCACTCGCCAGCGTGCCCTGCAGCGCTTCAAGGACGGCGAGGTCAAGGTGCTGGTAGCTACTGATGTGGCAGCCCGTGGCCTGGATATCGACGACATGCCGCTGGTGGTCAACTTCGACCTGCCCATCGTCGCCGAAGACTATGTGCACCGTATCGGCCGCACCGGGCGTGCCGGCACCACCGGTCAGGCGGTGTCGCTGGTCTGCGCTGATGAAGTGCAGCTGCTCTCGGCCATCGAAACCCTGACGCAACAAGTTCTGCAGCGCATCGATGAACCAGACTTTATCCCCGACCACCGCGTGCCGCAGACCCTGCCCGGCGGCCAGGTGGTGAAAAAGCCGAAAAAAGCCAAGAAGCCGAAAGTGGTTGGCGGCGGTAAAGGCGGCAGCCTGGGGCGTTGGATGGAGGCCGATGAACCGGCTGCACCGGCGGTCAAGGCCGTACGCAAGGTGCCGAGTTTTGGCGGGAAAGCGGGTAAGCCCGGTAAGTTTGTTAAGTAATCTCAACCGCATCCCGGATGCAATCCGGGGGCGTCTTTTGCCCGAATGCGCCGCTCGCGGGCAAATCGCTTAGCGATTGGCCTGCGCCGCTTCCAGTTGTTTCTTATGGGTGGCCGCGGCGGTCATGTCGTAGATCACCACGCAGATATGTTCCACCGCGTTGCCCGAGCCGCCCAGTGGCAGCAGGGTGACGTTCTGGTACATGAAATCTTCCTGGCCGGTAATCGGCTGGTAGTTCTTGAAGTGCATCAGGTAGGGATGCTGTTCCCATAGGCTGAAAGCACGGGTGCCCAGCGCTACGACGGTATCCACCTTGCGCCGTAGCCAGGCTTCGTCGATTTCACTGAACAGGCTGAATAGGGTTTTGCCGTGCACCTCGTCCGGGCCCATGCCAGAGTGGTTTTCCATAAAGCTGTTCCACACCTCAACCCGGTATTGGCGGTCGAGCACGATCACGCCAACGTCAATGCACTGCACGATATCGAGCAGCCAGTGAACCTCTTTGATGTCTATCTGTGCTGGCATGGCTTAACTCATCAGGTAGTTGAGTTTGTTGGTCAGGCGCTTGATCGAGTCTTCGGTAAACAGCAGCAATAGATCAAAGTGAATATTGTGGGCTTCCAGGCTGTAGCTCACTTCAATGGCCAGGGTTTTGCGCCAGCGCCGCTGGTTGAGGTGAATCAGCCGCTCGATGGAGGAATGCTGGCCCAACAGCTGTGGATGGCCCTGGGAGAAGCGCACGTCGATCTGTTCGGCGATCCCGGCCAGGCAGGCGCCGGTGAGGATGCTGGCCAGGTCCAGCAGCATTTCCGAGGTTTGGGTGTCGTCTTTCGGCTGCCAGCCCAGCAGCTTGGCCATGTCGGCGACTTCTGAGTCATGGAACAGCAGCAGTGCTTCACCGGCGATGCCATCACCAATAAAGCCCTGGCACACCGCGCTCAGGCGCTCGCCACGCATGGCGTCGGTGAGGGTCATGTGCAGCTCACTGACCTCGAAGATATTCACCTGGGGCACCGGCAATTGCACAAAAACGTGCAGCACCTTGGCCAGTAACGCGGCGGCGCGGCCCATGGCGACGTTGGTCACTTCGCGCAGAGCATCGCGGAAGTTGACCTTCAACTCATCCAGCACGGCAGCCTGAGCAAGCGCAGTCGGGGTGGCTTTGGGGTCGAACAGGCCCAGTTCGAGCAGGGTGTTACGCAGGGTGTCGGGGTCAGCCGGCTTCTTGATAAAGGCCAGTGCACCGAGTTCCTTGACCCGGCGGACGGCTTCATCCTGCACGTCGCCGGACACCACCACGACCTTGCAGGCGAGGCCCTCAGCGCGCATGGCCGCGAGGGTTTCATAACCGTCCAGCACGGGCATGGTCAGGTCCAGCAGCATCACCTGGCCCAGCCCCTGACGCAGCGCGGTCAAGGCTTCCTGGCCATTGGTGGCCTGGCTGATGGTCACTGGCCATTCAGGCGGCAGGGCGCGGATCAACTGCTTGCGCGCCATGTTCGAGTCGTCGCAGACCACTAGTGGAATCACGGCTGGAGAGTACCTGTGCGCGTGGAAGAACACCGCTCTGTGACGGTTTTCCCAAGCATAGCCGCTTGAGGCCCGGCGTGTGGGCTTATCTGGTGTGCGGCAGCCAGTTGAGCATGCCTTGGGCGGCGCGGCGGCCGCTGGCAAAGCAGGCGGTCAGCAGGTAGCCGCCAGTGGGCGCTTCCCAGTCAAGCATTTCCCCGGCGCAGAAAGTGCCAGGCAGCGCCTTGAGCATCAGTTGCTCGTCCAGTTGCTCGAACGGCACGCCGCCGGCTGTGCTGATGGCTTCATCCAATGGCCGCGGACGCACCAGGGTGATCGGCAGGGCCTTGATTGCATTGGCCAGTAGCACGGGATCATTGAAGGCTGCAGCACTGGCCAGTTCCCGCAGCAGAGCAGCTTTGACCCCGTCGATCCCCGCCTGGCGATGCAGGTGTTTAGCCATGGACTGCGAGCCACGCGGCTTGCTTAGGGCTGTCTGCAATTTAGCAAGCGGCGTTTGCGGCAGCAGGTCGAGGTGCAGGGTAGCGCTACCGTGCTGGTTGATCGTCTCGCGAATAGCGGCTGACAGGGCATACACCAAACTGCCTTCGATACCGCTGGCGGTCAGCACAAATTCGCCCAGACGCGGCGTCTCGCTGGCCAGGTTAAGGCTGACGTTCTTAAGCGGCGCGCCGGCGAACTTGTCCCGCAGAAACGGACTCCAGGCCGTTACATCGAAGCCACAGTTGCTAGCCTGCAACGGCGCGATGGTCACGCCACGGTCTTGCAGCAGGCTGACCCAGGCGCCGTCTGAGCCTAGTCGTGCCCAGCTGGCACCGCCCAGGGCCAGCAGCGTGGCGTCGGCATTCACGGTCTGTTCGCCAGCGGGTGAGGCAATCCGCAGCGCTCCCTGGCTATTCCAGCCCAGCCAGCGGTGGCGAGTGTGGATCTGTACACCCAGTTCACGCAGACGCTTGAGCCAGGCGCGCAGCAGCGGTGCGGCTTTCATATCGGTGGGGAATACCCGCCCCGAAGTGCCGATAAAGGTGTCGATACCCAGGTCGTGAATCCAGGCGCGCAAGGCGTCGGCATCGAGCGCCTCTAGCAGCTCGGCCACTTCAGCCTGGCGCGGGCCATAACGAGCGACAAAAGTCGGCTTGGCTTCGGAATGGGTGATATTCATCCCGCCGACCCCGGCCAGGAGGAACTTGCGTCCCACCGAAGGCATGCCGTCATAAAGATCGACTTGCACACCACCCTGGGCCAGCACTTCGGCCGCCATCAGCCCGGCAGGGCCGCCGCCGATAATGGCAACGCGTGGAGCAAATGCGGGGTGGCTGTCGGTCATGGCGATATCAGGCGGGAATTACGGGCGTGCATTCTAACCGAGCCTGCCGCGACCTTGTCATTTGCCCCGGCTTCGGGCAGGGTCGCGGGAGACTTTTCTGACTGGAGCCCCTTATGTCTGACCTCTACCCCAGCATCGACCCCGACGGCCTGATCGAATACTCGGTGGTTTACACCGACCGCTCCCTCAACCATATGTCGCAGTCGTTTCAGGGCGTGATGACGGATATTTCCAGCACCCTGAAGCAGGTCTACAACGCCCATGCCGTGGCTATCGTGCCCGGTAGCGGCACCTATGGTATGGAGGCTGTAGCGCGCCAGCTGGCCACCGGGCAGAAGTGCCTGGTACTGCGCAATGGCTGGTTCAGCTATCGCTGGACGCAGATTTTCGTGATGGGCCAGATCCCCTCGGAAGCGATTGTGCTCAAGGCGCGTCCGGTTGCCGAGGGCAGTCAGGCGGCATTCATGCCGCCACGGCTGGTCGATGTGCTGGCGGTGATCGCCGCTGAAAAGCCGCAGGTGGTATTTGCCCCGCACGTGGAAACCTCGTCCGGAATGATCCTGCCAGACGGCTACCTGCGCGCCGTGGCGGATGCTGTGCATGCGGTCGGCGGCCTGTTTGTGCTCGATTGCATCGCCTCCGGCACCCTCTGGGTGGATATGCAGGCCTGCGGTATCGATGTGCTGATCAGCGCCCCGCAAAAAGGCTGGAGCGCCTCGCCCTGCTGCGCCCTGGTGATGCTCAGTGAAGCCGCCCAAGCCCGCGTCGAAGCCACTCAAAGCACCAGCTTTGCCTGTGACCTGAAAAAATGGCTGCAGATCATGCAGGCCTACGAGCAGGGTGGCCACGCTTACCACGCGACCATGCCCAGCGATGCCCTGGCGCGCTTTCGCGATGCCATGCGCGAAGCCGAAGCCATCGGCTTTGCCACCGTGCGCAGCCAGCAGCAGGAGCTCGGTGATCGCGTGCGCGCATTACTGGCCAGCAAAGGCTTTAAAAGCGTCGCCGCCGAAGGCTTTGATGCCCCTGGAGTAGTGGTGTGCTACACCACCGACGCGAGCATCAAGAACGGCAGCAAATTCGCCGCCCAGGGCCTGCAGATTGCAGCGGGTGTGCCGCTGCAGTGCGATGAACCAGCAGACTTCCAGACCTTCCGCCTGGGTCTGTTCGGGTTGGACAAGCTGGGCAATATCGAACGCACCGTAGCGACCCTTGAGCAGGCGCTGGATAAAGTGTTGGCGGGGTAATCGAATGCCGTAGGTGGACAGTCTCACTGTCCGCCTGCGGGTCAGCCGACCTTAACCGCCTGCAGCGTATAGCTCAACGGCAGCCTTTCCGGTTGGTTATCCAGCCGCCACTCACCATCCTCGCCCAGGCTCATCTGACCCGGCAGGGCTTCCCAGGGCAGGCTGGTGTGCTCTTCCAGGGCCGTCAGATGCATGCCGTGATTCAGCAGTGCGGTGATGATTTCGCCCAGGCCGTGGTTCCATTCGTGGGTGGTGGTGGCGGTCAGCAGGGTGTCGGTTTCTACGTAGGTGTGCTCGTCATCCCAGACGGTTGGTTGGCTGTGTTCGAAGTAGGGGTGGGCAATCTGCAGGGTGTCCTCGCAGTCTTCGTCGAGCGCCATCAGCACGGGGTGGGCTTCACGCAGAAACAGCCGTCCGCCGGGCTTGAGTAGGGCGGCGACATTGCGTGCCCAGTCATCGATCTGCGGTAGCCAGTTCAGCGCGCCGATGCCCGTATAAACCAGGTCAAACGATTGCGCGTCGAGCGCCTTGGCCGCGTCGTACACAGAGGCTTCGACAAATTCGATCTGCTCACCGCAGCTGCTCGCCAGTAGGCGGGCTTGCTCCAACGAGGCTGCAGAGAAATCCAGACCGCTCATCTGCGCACCCAGGCGAGCCAGCGACAGGGTGTCGGTGCCGATATGGCATTGCAGGTGCACCGCGCGCAGGCCACGGATATCGCCGAGGCGCGGCAGATCAAAGCGCACGACTTCGGATAAATGCGCGGGCGAGGCAATAAACAGCTGAACCTGGTAATCGGGCGACGCCGCATGCAAGGCGGCGCGCTCGTTCCAGTTGGCTTGGTTCAGGGCAAACGAATCATCCATGACGCTATTCCTTTTCAGTGTGGGGCGGCGTTGTTATCCAAGGCGTTCAGTATGGCGTGGGCCGCTTTGATTCGGGCTGCGTTGGGGTAGTTCTTGTTGGCCAGCATGACCAAGCCGAGGTTCTGACTGGGGACAAACACCGCGTAGGCGCCGAAGCCGCCGGTTGAGCCGGTTTTATTGAACAGGGTGTCGCTTGGCTCACTTTCCGGTGGTGCGAGACGTGTAGCAGGTTGCGATTCCAGGGCCATGGCCGGGGAGTTGCCGGCCTGCAGGCGCTCCAGGCTGATCGGGTAGGGGTAACGCTCCCAGCCGAGGCCCTGGGTCATCTCGCCGACGCGGTAATAACCGGTGTGGGTCATGGCGATGGCGCGCTGCAGGTCTTTATTCAGGCCGGCAGGATTCAGGTTGGCCTGGACAAAGCGCAGCATGTCCCGGGCCGTGGTTTTCACCCCGTAGGCTTCGGCGTCGAGCATGCCCGGGGTGACGCGCAGCGGCTGGTTGTCCTTACTGTAGCCGAAGGCATAGCGCGGCAGCTGCGCTGTCGGCACCTGGATATAGCTGTGCGACATGCCGAGCGCGGGGAACAGCGTGCCCTCCATCAAGGTGGGGAACGGCTTGCCCATGCTCTTGGCGGCGAGCATGCCGAGCAGGCCGATGCTGGGGTTGGAATAGCGCCGGTGTGTGCCCGCCGCGTATTCAGGCTGCCACTGGCGGTAATAGGCGAGCATGCTGGCCGGGTCGATTACGTTGTCAGGGAACTGCACCGGCAGCCCGCCGGCGGTGTAGGTGCCGAGGTTGAGCAAGCTGGCGTGTTCCAGCTGGCTGCCTTGCAGCTCGGGCCAGTGCTGGCCGGCGCTGTCGGCGAGGGTCAGCTTGCCGGTGGCCTGGGCCAGGGCGGCGAGGGTGGCGGTAAGCGGTTTGCTGAGCGAGCCGATTTCAAACAGGGTGTCGCTGCTCACCGGCTGCGGGTCGTCCAGGCGCGCCACGCCGTAGTTGAAGTAGTGCGCCTGGCCGTTATGGGTGATCGCCACGGCCATACCGGCAATATCGTGTTCCGCCATGAGCGGGCGAATGGTTTCGTCCACCCGCGTCTGCAGTGTGTCGTCAGCGTGGGCGGCGCTGCCGAGTGCGAGTAAGGCCAGCAGGGCCGGCAAGGTGTTGAGTTTGGCGTACATGCTGGGCGAATTCCTTGGTCGTGAAGATGCGCGATGTGACAGCGCCTATGGCGCTTTTATCCCAGCCCACGCATTTGCCAGACCTTGGCGGCACTGTGATGCAGGATGCCGTGACGGCGGGCCAGGGCCATGCGGTCCTTGTCGTAGCCGCCGCCGATCAGGCCGACCACCGGAATATCGCGGCTCAGGCAGTGGTTAAGCACGGCTTCGTCACGGGCGGCAATGCCCGCGTCCGTAAGGTTGAGGTAGCCGAGGGCATCGTGCTGGTGCACGTCAACGCCAGCGTCATACAACACGATATCTGGCTGATACAGCGGTAGCAGGTAGTTGAGGGTGTCATCCACTACCTTCAGATATTCAGCGTCGCCCATACCATTGGGCAAGGGAATGTCCCAGTCGCTGGCGGCTTTGCGCGCCGGGTAGTTCTTTTCGCAGTGCAGCGACACGGTGATCGCTTCCGTGGTGTTCTCCAGCAGGCGCGCGGTGCCATCGCCTTGATGCACGTCGCAGTCGAAGATCAGCACGCGCTGGGCCTTGCCGCTGGCCAGCAGGTACTGGCTGATCACTGCCAGGTCATTGAAGATGCAGAAACCGGCCGGATGGTCGTAATGCGCATGGTGGGTGCCGCCGGCCAGGTGGCAGGCTAGACCGTGTTGCAGCGCTTGCTCCGCCGCCAGCAGCGAGCCACCCACGGCGCGAATGGTGCGCTGCGCCAGGGCGGCACTCCAGGGCAGACCGAGGCGGCGTTGTTCTTCATACGCCAGTTCGCCGCTGGCAAAACGCTGGATATAAGCCGGACAGTGGGCCAGGGCGAGTACGTCGGTGGGGCACAGTTCAGGGCGCAGCAGTTCGGCATCGGTGTTCAGGCCGCTTTCCACCAGGTGATCGCGCAGCAGGCGAAACTTCTCCATGGGGAAGCGGTGGTTGGCCGGGAAGGGCGGGCTGTAGTCGTCGTGATAGACCAGCGGCAGGCGCATGGGGGCGGGCTCGGGCGGAAGTGGCCAAAGTATGGCGGCAGGCTCTGCTTGCGCTCAAGCTCCGCGCTCGATTGGCTAGAATGCTGCCATTATTGTCCACATCCATCTTTCAGTCGGGCCGACAAGCGTTGGCAAAGTCTTTACCATCTCGCCCCCAGCCAGATGCGTTAACAGGAGAGCATGCATGAGTCAGGTGTTGAATGAGTTGGTCGCCCTGCTGACCCTGGAAACCATCGAAGAGAATTTGTTCCGCGGCGTCAGCCAGGACCTGGGCTTTCGCCAGCTGTATGGCGGCCAGGTGCTCGGCCAATGTGTATCGGCGGCCAGTCAGACGGTCGAGGCCGCGCGCCATGTGCATTCCATGCACGGCTATTTCCTGCGCCCCGGCGATGCCACGTTGCCGGTGGTGTATCAGGTTGAGCGCGTACGCGACGGCGGCAGTTTCAGCACGCGGCGGGTGACGGCGATCCAGAAGGGTAAGCCGATCTTTACCTGCAGCGCGTCGTTCCAGTTCGATGAAGAGGGCTTTCATCACCAGAACAGCATGCCGGACGTGCCGGGGCCTGAAGGCCTCAAATCGGAAACCGAACTGGCGCGCCTGGTGGTGGATGCCTTGCCGGAGCGCATGCGTGAGCGCGCGGTAAGCGATAAACCGATCGAGATCCGTCCTGTCACCCTGAGCAACCCGTTTGCGCCCAAACCCAGCGAACCGGTCAAGCATGTGTGGTTCCGTGCGGCTGGTGAGCTGCCGGATGACCCACAGCTGCACAAGTACCTGTTGGGTTACGCCAGCGACTTCAACCTGCTGACCACCTCGATGCTGCCGCATGGCGTGTCGGTGTGGCAGAAGTTCATGCAGGTCGCCAGCCTCGACCACTCGCTGTGGTTCCACGGCAACCTGCGCATGGACGACTGGCTGCTCTACAGCATGGACAGCCCTTGGGCTGGCAACGCCCGTGGCTTCTCCCGTGGCAGCATTTTCAATCGCCAGGGCCAGTTGGTTGCCTCGGTTGCCCAGGAAGGGCTCACCCGCGTGCGAGAGGACTGGAAATGAGCCGTGAGGATTGGAAGTGACTTTGCGCAGTGCGAAGCACTGGGTGTTCGATATGGACGGCACCCTGACCCTGGCGGTGCACGACTTTGAGGCCATCAAGCGGGCGCTGGATATTCCATTAGCTGAAGACATTCTTGGCTATCTGGCGTCGTTGCCTGAGGCGGTGGCTGCGGCCAAACATGCCTGGCTGCTGGAGCATGAGCGTGAACTGGCTTTGGCTTCGCAGCCAGCTCCCGGGGCGATTGAGCTGGTGCGCGAGCTGCGCGGGCGTGGTTGCCGGCTTGGCATTCTCACCCGCAACGCCCATGAACTGGCGCTGCTGACCCTGCGCGCCATCGGTCTGGACGACTGCTTTGCCGTGCCGGACGTGATTGGCCGTGACGAAGCGCCGCCCAAGCCTGATCCGGGTGGCCTGCTGCATTTCGCCAGAACCTGGCAAGTGGCGCCGAGCGAACTGGTGATGGTGGGTGACTACCGCTTTGACCTGGAATGCGCCCGCGCCGCCGGGGCGCGCAGCGTGCTGGTCAACTTGGCGGAAAACCCTTGGCCGGAGTTGGCCGATCATTTCGCGGTAGATTGCCGGGCCTTGCAGCAGGCGATCTAAGAGCCTGTTTACGATCTGCTGCGCGTCGGCCATCCGGCGTTAAAAACAGCCTCGGAATGCTCATTTACAGCTCGTAAACTCCGCTTCCTCGGCTGTTTTTGCCTTGTCTGGCTCTAGCTCGCGAGATCGTAAACAGGCTCTAAGCCTTCAATGGCAACAGCCGGACTCCAGATCCTTGAGGATCGGGCAGTCCGGGCGGTCGTTGCCCTGGCAGTTGTCCATCAACTCCTTGAGGGTGTCGCGCAGGCCGCTGAGTTCGCTGATTTTGCGTTCCAGTTTGGCGATATGGGTAGAGGCCAGGGCTTTCACATCGGCACTGGCGCGTTGGCGGTCCTGCCACAGGGCCAGTAGCTGGCTGACTTCGGCCAGGGAAAAGCCCAGATCGCGCGAGCGTTTGATAAACGCCAGGCGATGCAGGTCCTGCTGGCAGTACTGGCGGTAGCCGCTGTCGGTGCGGCCGGCTTCAGGCAATAGGTCGATGCTTTCGTAGTAGCGAATCATCTTGGCGCTAAGGCCGGTTTTCTTGGCGGCTTGGCCGATATTCATGGTTATTCTCCTGCCCTGCGGCTTATTCGTGGTCTTTGGGTTTCCAGGTTTTCAGCAGCAAGGCATTGCTCACCACACTGACGCTGGACAACGCCATGGCGGCGCCGGCGAGCATCGGGTTAAGCAGACCGGCGGCCGCCAGGGGAATACCGACCAGGTTATAGGCGAAGGCCCAGAACAGGTTCTGGCGGATCTTGTTGTAGGTGCGTCGGCTTATATCCAGGGCGTCGGCCACCAGGCGCGGGTCGCCGCGCATCAGGGTGATGCCGGCCGCGTGCATGGCCACATCGGTGCCGCTGCCCATGGCGATGCCGACATCGGCGGCGGCCAGCGCGGGCGCGTCGTTGATGCCGTCGCCGACCATGGCCACCACCGCGTGTTTTTTCAGCTCGCTGATGATCGCCGCCTTGTCCGCCGGCAGCACTTCGGCATGCGCTGCACTGATGCCCAGGGCCTCGGCGACCGCCTTGACGCTGCCGGGGTTGTCGCCGCTGATCAGGTGGCTGGCAATGCCTTGAGTGGTCAGCGCGGCGATGGCCTCGGCTGCGCCTGGCTTGAGCGTGTCACCAAAGGCAAACAGACCGAGCACCTGCGGTTGCGGCGCCAATTCCAGCAGCCAGGACAGGGTGCGGCCTTCGGCTTCCCAGGCCAGGGCGTCGGCGGCCAGTTCATCGTGGTGCAGGAAGTGTTCTTCCAACAGGCGTTTGTTGCCCAGCGCCAGTTGTCGCTCGCCGATCTGCCCGGCGATACCGCGCCCGGCCAGCGCCTTGCTGTTGCTGACGTCGGCGAGGCTCAGTTGTTGTTCTGTGCACTGATCCAACACCGCCTTGGCCAGCGGATGTTCGCTGCCGCGCTGCAGGGCGCCGGCCAGTTGCAGCAGCTGGGTCGTGTCGCTGTCTACTGCACGCAGGTGGGCGATACGCGGCGCGCCGGAGGTCAGGGTGCCGGTCTTGTCGAAGGCCACCAGGGTCACCGAATGGGCGATTTCTAGGGCTTCGGCGTCCTTGATCAGAATGCCGTGGCGAGCCGCCACGCCGGTGCCGGCCATGATCGCGGTGGGTGTGGCCAGGCCGAGGGCGCAGGGGCAGGCGATGACCAGTACGGCCACGGCATTTAGCAGCGCGGTTTCGATACCTGCACCGTAGAACAGCCAGCCGAGCAGGGTAGCCAGGGCGATCAGCAGCACGCTGGGCACGAAGACCTGGCTGACTTTATCCACCAGCTTCTGGATCGGCGCTTTCGCTGCCTGTGCATCTTCGACCAGGCGAATGATGCGTGACAGCACAGTTTCCGCACCCAAGGCGGTGGTTTCCACCAGCAGGCGGCCTTCACCGTTGATTGCCCCGGCGGTGACGCTCTCACCCGGCTGCTTGGGTTGCGGCAGGCTCTCGCCGCTGATCAGCGCTTCGTCGGCATGGCTCTGGCCTTCGCGAACCAGACCATCGACCGGGAAGCGTTCGCCGGGCTTTACCACGATGGTGTCGCCCAGTTGCAGCTCACCCAGCGCCACCCATTGCTCGACGCCATCGCGCAGGCGCAGGGCGCGTTCCGGACGCAGCGCCTGCAGGGCGCGGATGGCGCTGCTGGTCTGGTGTTTAGCGCGGCTTTCCAGGTATTTGCCGAGCAGGATCAGCGTGATGATCACCGCCGAGGCTTCGAAGTACAGATGCGGCATGCTGCCAGCCGGGCTTGCCGCCCACTGATACAGGCTCAGGCCATAGGCGGCGCTGGTGCCGATGGCCACCAGCTGGTCCATATTCCCGGCACGGGCGCGCAGGGCGCTCCAGGCCGCACGGTAGAAGCGTGCGCCGAAGATAAATTGTACCGGTGTGGCCAGGGCGAATTGCAGCCAGGCCGGTAGCATCCAGTGCAGGCCGAGGGGTTCGACGAGCATGGGAATGACCAATGGTACGGTTAGCACAATAGCCAGCAGCAGGGCCCAGCGCTCGCGTTGCAGATGCCGTTCGGCGGTCGGTTGAGTCCGGTTTGCATCGTCCAGCACGCTGGCGCGGTAGCCGGCCTGGCTGACAGCGTGCAGCAGAACCTGGTGATCAGTGCCGCGCAGCAGCTGTAACTGCGCCCGCTCGCTGGCCAGGTTGACGCTGACCGAGAGCACGCCCGGTTGCTGCGCCAGGGCGCGTTCGATACGCCCCGCACAGCTGGCGCAGGTCATGCCGGAAAGAGCCAGCTCCAGACGCTCGCTGGGTACTTGATAGCCGGCTGCGCTAACGGCATTGACCAACTGTTCCAGGCTGTCAGCGGGCGCTTCGACGCGGGCCTGTTCACTGGCCAGGTTGATGCTGACGCTGGCGACATCCGCCACCTTGGCCAGGGCGCGCTCGACCCGCCCAGCGCAGCTGGTGCAGGTCATACCGCTGATGGGCAGGTTGAAGGTAGTGAGGCTGGACATGGGTGGTCCTCTATTGAGTTCCAGCACAGGATCAACCTTGCCATGCGGGTAAGGTCAAGCCGTTATATACCTTGACCTTACGCTTATGGCAAGGGCAACACTCAGCTAACCGTTTATCATGCGGTTTATTAATTCAGGAGGTTGTTTATGCGAGTTTCTCAGGTTCACGCATTTCGGGTTGATGGCATGACTTGCCAACATTGCGTCAAAACCATCACCGAGGCGCTGTTGGCCTGTGATCCGGCGGCGGATGTGAAAGTGAAATTTCCCGGCGGTGAGGTGCGGGTGAGCAGTAGCGTGCCGGTGGATCAGTTGATGGTGGCCATCGTTGAACAGGGCTACGGGGTTAGCTTGGCGTAAGCACGGTTGCGTCTGGCCAGTCGCGGATCAGCCCACGAAAGCAGGCATCGATCATCGGCGCAGCATCGCTGAGCGGGTCGAATAGATTGGGGTCGCGTAACCAATCGTGGAATAAACCGACAATCAGCGCGTGCACCGCCCTCGCTGCAAGGCGCGGACTCAATCCAGGGTGCAGCCGTGATGCGACGGACGGTGCACTGAACTGCTGTTCGCAGAGCGCGATAAACAGATTGATAAAGGCTTCGTGGCGTTCTTCGGCCTCTCGCAGCTCTTCGGTGAACTCACATCGGCGCAGCAAAATCGTGAAGATGCGGCGTTTTTGTTGATCGCGCGCCAGGTTTTCGATGGCCTCAATGCACAGCTCTCGCAGGGTCATGAGCGGGTCGTGAGCCGGGCAGCCGCGCAATCGCTCGGCCAATTGCTCGGGCGGCAGACGGACTTGGCCGAGCATGGCGTTGAACAGATCCGCCTTGTTGGCAAAGTGCCAATACACAGCGCCGCGCGTCACCCCGGCATGCCGGGCGATGTGCTCCAGGCTGGTGTGCGCCACACCTTTTTCCAAAAACAGCGTTTCGGCGGCCTCAAGGATGGCGCAACGGGTTTTCTCGGCTTCTTCTTTGGTTCGACGCATGGCAGTAGGCGTATTTCTGGCTAGGCTCAGGACAAAGTGTAATGAACTTATGGGTAATGTTCTATTTACAAACACTCGTGTATGTAACTAGCATTGCCGGTCTCAAACGTTGCACCTTGCGTTTATTCGGAGACATCCATGCTTTTTCCCCGTCGCCTGCCGGTCACTGCCGGTTCCTTGCTGTTGGCTTTTTGGGCCGCCCCGTTGTTTGCTGCCGACGCTGCGCCAGCGCCCGAGGTGGTGGTCGAAACCGTGAAGGCCGAGGCGTTGCCGCTGGAGCTTGAATATTCCGCGCGCACTGCCGGCTTCCGCGAAGTGCAGGTGCGGGCTCAGGTCAGCGGCATTCTGCAGGAGCGGACTTACCTGGAAGGTAGCCAGGTCAAGAAAGGCCAGGTGATGTTCCGCATCGACCCGCGCACCTACCAGGCCGCCCTGAGCCGTGCCAAGGGTGCGTTGGCGCAAGAGCAGGCGCGCTATCGGCAGACCGAGCGTGACCTCAAACGCATCCGCGAACTGCAGAAAAAGGGCTTTGCCAGCGAAAGTGAACTGGACAATGCCATCTCCAATTTCGAGCAGAGCAAGGCGAATATCCAGGCCGCCGAGGCTGAGGTGCAGTCCAAGCAGATCGACCTCGACTACACCACGGTAAAAGCGCCGATCTCCGGTATCACCAGTAAGGAAACCGTGTCCGAAGGCAGCCTGATGGTGGCCGGCGATCCGAGTGCCAGCCTGCTGAGCAACATCACCCAACTGGACCCGATTTACGTCAACTTTGCCGCTCCGGATTCCGACGTGGAAAGCGTGCGAAGTGGGCTGCAAAACGGCAGCCTGGTGCTTCCCGAAGACGGCAAGATGAGTGTGCAGATTAAACTGGGTGACGGCAGTGTTTACCCACTGGAAGGCAAGGTGGACTTCACCGATAGCCTGGTGGATCGCGGCACTGGCACCGTCAGCGCTCGCGCTGTGGTGCCTAACCCGGATCAGACTCTGTTGCCAGGCCAGTTCGTCCGGGTGCAGGTCAAAGGCCTGAGCATTCCCAATGCCATGACCCTGCCAGAGCGCGCGATTGCCCAGGGCCCAGGCGGAACATTTGTCTATGTGGTGGACGATGGCGGTGTTGCGCGTAAGCGTCAGGTCACCACCGGGCATACGGCTAAAGGCCGCTGGGTGATTGTGTCCGGTATCAGCGCTGGCGATCGGGTGATTGTCGAAGGCCTGCCGAAAGTGCGTCCAGACAGCCCCGTCAAAGTTGTTGCCCCTGCCACCAGCCAATCCTAAGGAGCGTACCCGGTGATCTCACGCTTCTTTATCGACCGTCCGGTATTCTCCGCGGTCATCTCGATCATCATCGTGCTGGCGGGCCTAATGGCCATGCGCTCGCTGCCGATCGCCCAGTACCCACAGATCCTGCCACCGCAGGTGTCGGTCAGCGCCAGCTATGCCGGTGCCAGCGCCCAGGTGATTGCTGAAACAGTGGCAGCGCCGCTGGAGCAGTCGATCAACGGCGTGGAGGGGATGATCTACCAGCAGTCCAACTCCGGCGGCAACGCCATGAGTCTGTCGGTGTACTTCGAGGTGGGCCGAGACCCGGACCAGGCCACTATCGACGTTAACAATCGGGTGCAGGCTGCACTGGCCAAGCTACCGGAAGAAGTGCGCCGGCAGGGCGTCAAGGTGCAGAAGAAGTCTTCGGACATTCTTCAGGTGGTCACCCTCTACTCGCCGGATGGTTCGCGCGACCCGGTGTATATCAGCAACTATGCGCTGATCAACGTGATCGACGAACTCAAGCGTCTGCCGGGCGTGGGTGATGTCAGCCAGTTCGGCTCGAAAGACTATTCCATGCGCATCTGGCTGCGTCCGGACAAGCTGGCGCAGTACAACCTGACGCCGACCGATGTGGTCAATTCGATCCGTGAGCAAAACTCGCAGTTCGCCGCCGGCAGCTTCGGCCAGCAGCCGCTCAAGCAGAAGCAGGATTTCACCTACACGGTGACCACCCAGGGCCGGTTCACCGACCCGAAAGAGTTTGAGAGCGTCATTCTGCGCACCGATGACACCGGTGCCAGCCTGCTGCTCAAGGACGTTGCACGGATCGAGCTGGGTGCCCAGGACTACTCGCTGATGACCTCGCTCAACGGTCAGCAGAACGCTGCTTTCGGTGTGTACCTGCAGCCCGGCGCGAATGCTCTGGACACTGCCGAGGCGGTGAGCAAGACGCTCGACCGTCTGTCGAAGAACTTCCCCAGCGGTATGACCTACAAGGTGCCGTACGACACCACCAAGTTCGTTCAGGTATCGATTGATGAAGTGATCAAGACCTTCTTCGAAGCCTTGATCCTGGTTGTGCTGGTGGTGTTTATCTTCCTGCAGAACTGGCGTGCCACGCTGATCCCGGTGCTGGCAATTCCCGTTTCGCTGGTCGGTACTTTCGCCGGCATGTACATGCTCGGTTTCTCGATCAACCTGCTGACCCTGTTCGGCATGGTGCTGGCCATCGGTATCGTGGTGGACGACGCCATTGTGGTGATCGAAAACGTCGAGCGGGTAATGGCCACCGACAAGATCGGCCCGCGTGAAGCGACCATCAAGGCTATGGAAGAAGTAACCGGGCCGATCATTGCCATCGTCCTGGTGCTCTGCGCGGTATTCGTGCCAGTGGGCTTCCTCGGCGGCCTGGCCGGGGAGATGTATAAACAGTTCGCCATCACCATTGCCGTGTCGGTGGTGATCTCCGGCATCGTCGCCCTGACCCTGAGCCCGGCACTCTGCGCCTTGCTGCTCAAGCCCGGGCACCACGAGCCGGCGGCGCCGTTCCGCGCCTTCAACCGGGTCTTCGACAAACTGACCAATGGCTACACCGCCGGTGTGCGTTTCTTCCTGAAGCGTTCGGCAGTCGGGTTGTTGCTGTTTGGCGCGATGATCGCGGTGATGGTGCTGCTGTTCAACCGGGTGCCCAGCTCCCTGGTGCCCAATGAAGATCAGGGCTATGTGATCAACGCTTACTTCCTGCCGCCTGCCGCGTCGCTTACTCGCACCGAGAAACTCACCGGTGACGTGACCCAGCAGTTGATGGCGCACCCAGCGGTGCAGGATGTGGTGACCTTTGCTGGCTTCGACGTGCTGACCTTCGGCACCCGCAGCAACGCCGGGGTGTCCTTCGTGCCGCTGAAAGACTGGAGTGAGCGCACGACGCCTGAATTGGATGCGCGCAACCTGACCGGTGAATTCATGGGTATGGGCGCCGCGCAGAAGGATGGCGTGGTACTCAGCTTCAACCCGCCACCGATCACCGGTATGAGTACCACCGGCGGTTTTGAAGGATTTATTCAGGACCGCAGTGGCGGCACCACCGCCGAACTGGCGGCCAAGGTTCAGGCCTTCCTCGCCGCCGCCGCGAAGCGCCCTGAGCTGGCAGGGGTGCAGAGCACCTTCAGCGCCAACGTGCCGCAATACTTTATCGATCTGGACCGGACCAAGGCGCGCGCCCTGGGTGTGGCAGTGAATGATGTATTCACCGCCATGCAAGCGACCTTTGGCAGCTACTACGTCAACGATTTCAGCCTGTATGGCCGTACCTTCCAGGTCAGCCTGCAGGCCGAAGCGGAGTTCCGCAGCAAGCCGGAAGATTTGTCCCAGGTCTATGTGCGCGCGGGCAGTGGTGAGTTGGTGTCGCTGGCCAGCCTGGTCAAGGTTGAGCGGATTCTCGGCCCGGATACCTATGCACGCTTCAACGTCTACCCGGCGGCGAAGATCCTTGGCGGGCCGGCACCTGGCTACAGCTCCGGTCAGGCGCTCAGTGCGATTCAGCAAGTGGCGGATGAGGTGCTCGGTAGCGATTACAGCATCGGCTGGACCGGCTCGGCTTTCCAGGAAGTGGCATCGCAAGGTTCGGGCAGCAGTGCCTTTATCTTCGGCCTGATCATGGTGTTCCTGATCCTCGCTGCCCAGTATGAACGCTGGACCCTGCCGCTGGCCGTGGTTACGGCGGTGCCGTTTGCGGTGTTCGGGGCGATTCTCGCGGTGTGGCTGCGCGGCATCGAGAACGACCTGTACTTCCAGGTTGGTCTGGTGACCCTAATCGGCTTGGCGGCGAAGAACGCCATTCTGATCGTCGAGTTCGCCGTGCTCTGCCGGCATCAGGGCATGGGCATCTTTGAGTCGGCACTGGAGGCCTCGCGCCTGCGGTTCCGTCCGATCATCATGACTTCGCTGGCCTTCATTCTCGGTGTTGTGCCGTTGGCGATCAGCTCGGGCGCAGGCTCGGCGAGTCGTCACTCGATCGGCACCGGGGTAATCGGCGGGATGATGGCGGCAACCTTCCTGGCGATCTTCCTGATTCCAATGTTCTACCTGTTGGTGGAGTCGTTGGCAGAGAAGGTCGGCAAGGGCCGGAAAAAAGCCGACACCTCTATTTGATGTTCTGGCTTTAACGTGGGGCGTTGGTTGACTTGCAGCGCACAGCGCAAGTCAACCGGCGCCCTTTTTGCTTTACTGGGTTCTCTCCGAGCAGGCCATATGCGCCGAGCCTGCCTCTGTTAACACTTCTTGTCTGGACTCCCATGCCGTTACGTCTTTTGTTGGTTCTCGGTGCATTAAGCGCTTTTGGCCCGTTGGCTATCGATTTTTACCTGCCGAGCTTCCCAACCTTGGCACGTGCATTTGCCACGGACGTGGAGCACGTGCAGCTGTCGTTGGCAGCCTACTTTGCCGGCTTGGCCATCGGTCAACTGGCCTATGGCCCGCTGGCGGACCGCTTTGGTCGGCGTAAACCTCTGCTGGTCGGCGTCATGCTGTTCAGCCTGGCATCACTGGCCTGTGCGCTGGCGCCCAGCCTGGAATGGCTCATTACTGCACGCTTTGTACAAGCCTTGGGCGGTTGCGCCGGGATGGTGGTATCGCGGGCGGTGGTGCGCGACCTGTGTGATCCGATCAGCTCGGCCAAGGTGTTTTCCCAGCTGATGCTGGTGATGGGCCTGGCGCCGATTCTCGCGCCGCTGGGCGGTGGGTTGCTGCTCAGTACACTGGGTTGGCCGTCGATTTTTATCTGCCTGACGCTGTTCAGCTTTATCTGCCTATTGGCAGTGGCAAGGTGGTTGCCGGAAACCCTGGCCAAAGACGCACCGCCTGCGCCTTTGCGTGGCGCGTTGGGGGAATACAAGCGGCTGTTCGCTGACTTGCCGTTTCTGGGGTACGCGTTGACCGGTGGCTGTGCGATCGCCGGGATGTTTGCCTATATCGCCGGCTCGCCATTCGTATTTATCGAGCTGTATGGCATCCCCGCCGAGCATTACGGCTGGCTGTTCGGCAGCAACGCCCTTGGCTTTATTCTGGTCGCGCAGCTGAACGCCTGGTTGGTGGCGCGGCACGGACCGGCATACTGGCTAGGCAAGACCGTGTGGTTCTACCTGGCTTGTGGCCTGGCGCTGCTACTGGTGGCACTGGCCAAGCCACAGGCCTTGTGGCCGCTGCTGATTCCCTTGTTCGGCTGCATTGCCAGCTTGGGCATTCTTCTGCCCAACGCCTCGGCCTGCGCCATGGCGGGGCAGGGTAGCCATGCCGGCAGTGCGTCAGCGCTGCTGGGTAGCCTGCAATTCGTGATCGCCGCCAGTGCCGCCGCCATGGTTGGCGTGCTGCATGACGGCAGTGCCTGGCCGATTGCCGTGGTGATATTCGGCTGCGGGGTTTTGGCCGTGAGTTTTTCCCTCTTTACCCGTTGGGTCGAACGTGGTGTGGGCCGCGCTTAGGCTCAGCTGGCCGCCCGCCGATGTGCCACAGGCAATTCATGTGGCGCACTGAGGCGCGCTTGCAGGGTGCTGACAAACTGGCGTGCTTCACTTTCACTGCGAAAGGTCACACTCTGCTTACCTAAGCAGACTTGCCAGCCGGGACCTGCAGCCGTTTTGACCGGTTGGATCATGACATTCATCGCCGAGCCTCCTCTGTAAGAACCTGTTATGAACCCTCGGTGGCTGTTAACGCCCAGGCATTGCCTGGCTACAGCGCGAGCGGTGGTAATTAGGTTTTCGGAGAAGCCAGTCTAGTTGCTCGGTATGAACTTTCATTGACCTGTAACAAATCAATCACCGCTGACCTGCCTTCGGGCAGATCAACTCACCCGTGTGGCACTGAACTGCACAGCGAGCCCCGCCAGGCGAGTGAACTCAGTAACCAGGGCGATATCGGCTGCGCTGGGGCGGGTTGGTTGCGGGTAGTAGATGCCAAAGGTGCCCAGCACCTGACCATTGTCATCTTTGAATGGCAGCGACCAGCAGGCGTGTAGACCAGCCGCCAGGGCAACGTGTTGGTAATCGCGCCAATAGGGGTGCTGGCTGAGGTCTTCGGCGATCACCAACTCGCCACTCGCGGCCGCATGCCCGCATGAACCCACTTCCAGCGCGGCTTCAACGCCCTCGATGGCCTGGCAATAGGCGTCCGGCAAACTCGGTGCGGCACCTATACGCAGGCGCTGATGCTCGTCGAGCAGCATGATCGATACGCGCATCTGCGGCTGCAGGCTTTCCAGGCGCCGGGTGATGCCGCTGAGAATGTTGCACAGTGGGTGCAGCCCCAGCAGTTCGTCGAGTACCGCATTCCGGGCCTGCTGCAGGTGTTGCGTCTGATAGCGCTCATGCACGTCGTGCAGGCTGCCGTGTAGCGTGTGTTCGAGCTTGCTCAGATTCAGCTGCAATTCAACCTGCCGAGCTTCACCCTTGTGGGTGAGCAATTGGCATTCCAGGCGCAGGCTGTTGAGCTTACCGCTGCGCAGTTCTTCCAGGCGTTGGCGCACAGTGGTCTGACTCAGTTCTGGCATAAAACGGTGCAGTGGGCTGCCCAGGCTTTCATGGATGGGGTAGCCGCTGATTTCTTCCCAGGCGGGGTTGAGGAAACTCAGCTTGTCGTCGGCATCGGTGATAAAAATCGCATCGCCGAGGTGCTCGACCAGCGAGCGGTAGCGGCTCTCGCTGACCTGCAATTCGCTGTCGATTTTCTTCTGTTCGGTGAGGTCGATATCGACGCAGTACAGCTCCAGCTGATCCAGGCTGTTGCGCAGCATCAGGTGGCTGGAATAGACCCACACCAGGCTGCCGTCCTTGCGCTGCAACTGCACCTCAGCCGCCGGGATTGGTGAGCCGCCGAGTTGCCACTGGTTGATCGCGCTGGCCACTTTACTGCGTGCGGGAAGCGGCACGATCAGCTCTTCCAGGCGGCGCCCCATCACCTCATGCACGGCGTAGCCGTAGAGCAGGGTGCTGGCCTGGTTCCAGTAAATCACCCGGCGTTCGCGGTCATAACCCTGTACGGCAATCCGTGGCGTCTGTTCGAACAGCAGGCGAAAGCGCTGCTCGCTCTCGCGCAGGGCACTTTCATCACGCTTCTGCGCGCTGATGTTTTGCACGGTGCCAAAGATGCGGCCATCAGCGTCGGCTTCGCCGCGCAGCATCAACCAGGTTGTCTGCTGGGGGTTGGGTTGCAGCAGGCGTGCGCTGACCATCATGCGGTGGTGGTCATCGAGCAGGGCATGCAGAGCACGTTGCACGGCAGCGCGTTCGGCAGGGTGCAGCCAACTGAGCAGCTGTTCAGGAGCGCACGGTGGGCTTTCAGCGTTGCGGCCTAGCAGGCAGAGGGCTTCCTCGCTCCAATGAAAGCCGTCGCGGTACTCCCAACTGCCCAGGCCGGCGTTACGTTGGGTGTGGTGCAGCAGGCGGCTTTTATCGGTGAGTTTTTCCAGTAATTGGCGCTGCGCCAGGCGATCACGCTGGCTGACAAAGAAGATCAGCCCGGTGCTGAGCAAGATGAACAGCAGGCCTTTGCCTGTTTGCAGCTCGGCCATCAGTTCACTGTCCCTGACTAGAGCATGCAGCAGGTAGTCGCTGCCGAAAATCCACAGGGTGCTGAACAGGATATATACGCCAGCCAGGCGCAGTGGGCCTTGAAGATCGGGTTGCATCCCTTACCGCCAATGGCAAGCCAGGTTGAAAGAGTTGAGTGGGAAATTGCCCCTGCAACGGCAATGTAATGAGTCTAGCTGGCCGCTTATCGAATGCAGGGTGCGTGATAAAAAAGCTGCCCGGCTCACGCTGAACGTGAACCGGGGAGTGCCGCGCCGTTAAAACCCTTCGAGAACGATCTTGCCTTTGGCTGTCCCGCTCTCCAGCAGCGTGTGCGCGCGGCGCAGGTTGGTGGCGTTGATGCTGCCGAAATGCTCGCCCAGGGTGGTGCGCAGTGTGCCGGCATCCACCAGTTCGGTCACCCGATCCAGCAGGTGATGCTGCTCGATCATGTCGGCGGTCTCGAACAGCGAGCGGGTAAACATCAGTTCCCAGTGCAGCGACAGACTTTTGCGCTTGAGCTGCATGATGTCCAGTGGCTGCTCCGGGTCATCGATCAACGCCAGACGGCCTTGCGGTGCCAGGGCTTCGACCAGTTGCGCGAAGTGCTGGTCGGTCTGGGTCAGGCTGGCGACGTGCGTGACTTGATTGATGCCGATGCGTTTCAGCTCTTCACTCAGTGGCTGACGATGGTCGATTACATGGTGCGCGCCCAGCTCGCGGACCCAGGCTTGGGTTTCCGGACGGGAGGCGGTGCCGATCACGGTCAGGCCGGTGAGTTGGCGGGCCAGCTGCACCAGAATCGAACCAACGCCACCAGCGGCGCCGACGATCAGCAGGCTCTGGCCCAGGTCAGTGTTGCCCTGAGTGATCTGCAGACGCTCGAACAGCAGCTCCCAGGCGGTGATCGCGGTCAGCGGCAGGGCGGCGGCTTCGGCAAACGGCAAGCTCTTGGGCATGTGCCCGACGATGCGTTCGTCCACCACATGCAGTTCGCTGTTGGCCCCTGCACGGTTGATTGCCCCGGCGTAGTAAACCTGATCGCCGGGCTGGAACAGGCTGACCTCGCTGCCCACCGCTTTGACGATACCGCTGGCATCCCAGCCCAGCACCTTGGCGTCGCCGTCGGTTGGGGCGACGTTACGGCGGATTTTGGTGTCCACCGGGTTGACTGAAATGGCCTTGACCTCGACCAGCAGATCGCGCGGGCCGGGGGTTGGAGTCGGCAGGTCAACATCCTGCAGGGCGTCGGCGTGGTCGGCGGGCAGGGAGTGGTAATAGGCGACAGCTTTCATAAAGGGCTCCTTAGACAATGCGTTGCATCAGTTGATGATCGACCTGTTCCAGCAGGTTGCCGCAGGTTTCGCCGAAGTGCAGAAAGTGCGCGGTCTGCTGGTGCGCGCTGAGAGCGGCGGCGTCCTGCCATTGTTCAACCATGATGAAGCGGTTGGGCTGCTCCTTATGCAGGTGCAGGTTGTATTGCAGGCAACCGGCTTCGGCCTGGCTAGGCGGCACCAGCTGGCGCAGACCGGCTTCAACCGCCTCGGCATGGCCGGGGCGTGCGGTGATGGTGGCAATCAAAGTCAGTGGCGTGGTCATGGCGGACTCCGGTTCAAGTGCTGCACATGCTCGGTTATTTGATTGACGAGAAAAACAGGCGGCTACTAGAGTCTCTTTCAATACTTTTTTGAAAATGAGCCGCCATGCTGCGTTTTGATGATCTGCAGTTGTTTGTCACCACCGCTGACCTGGGCAACCTGTCGGCCGCCGCCCGGCGCCTGGACATTTCCCCGGCGGTGGCCAGCGCTGCGCTTAAGCGCTTGGAGCAGCAACTGGACGTTCGCCTGTTCAGCCGCTCCACCCGCAGCCTGCGCCTGACTCCCGAGGGCGAGCTGTTTCTCGGCCATGCGCGCCTGGCCTTGCAGAGTCTGGATGACGGCCGGCAGCGGCTGGCCGGTAGCAAGGTCGGTATCAGTGGACCGTTGCAGCTGTCTGCACCGTCGGATTTCGGTCGCAATACCTTGCTGCCTTGGTTGGATGAGTTTCAGCAGGCGCACCCGCAGGTGCAGCTGCGCCTGCTGCTGGGCGATCGCGTGGCCGATCTGTTTCGCGAGCCGGTGGACATCGCCCTGCGCTACGGCGCACCGGAGGACTCCAGTCTGGTCGCCTTACCAGTGGCCGCGTCCAACCGCCGCGTGTTGTGCGCCGCACCGCAGTACCTGCACAAGCACGGAACGCCGCAAACGGTCGATGAACTGACCGAGCACAACTGCCTGCTCTATATGCTCGGTGGGCGGCTGCATGACCGCTGGCGCTTCAGCGACGGCAAGCGCGAGCAGGGCATCAGCGTCAAAGGTGACCGGGTCAGTGACGATGCCGACGTAGTTCGGCGCTGGGCCGTCAGCGGTGCCGGGCTGGTCTACAAATCCTGGCTGGATGTAGCTGGCGATGTACGTGCCGGACGGCTCCAGGTGCTGCTACCTGAGCTGCGCGGCGAGCCGACACCGCTCAACCTGATCTGCGCGCACCGCGCGCAACTGAGTAAGCCGGTGTTGTTGCTGCGTGAGTTTGTGCAAATTCGCTGCGCGGAGTTGTTGGCGCAGGCACCCTGGCCGAACTAAGATTGCCGCCAGCGCGCTGCGGCAATCCATCGCAGTGCGGCTGTGTCACATGCGCCCCGGAGCAATGCTAGAGTCGCGCCCCATGAAAATAACCCGTACTGACCGTCGCCTGCTGGCCTGGATGCTGTATTTCAGCGTTCTGTTCAGTGCGTTCGCCTGCAGTATCGGTCATGGCCAGATGGCTGGCCTGCAACTCAGCGGGCTGGGCAGCCAGTACTGCTCCTTCGAGGGCAACTTCGGCGCCGGTGCTGATCTGGAAGGTTCCGGTGTGGTGGCGCCCAATCCTGCCACCGGTTCCGGTTGCTCCCTGAGTTCCACCTTCAGTGCGATCATCCTGGCGGCGTTCTTCGGTCTGCTGGGCCTGCTGGCGCCCAGTCGCGCGCCCCTGCTGACGTTCTTCTTCACCCCGCGACCTGTCCGCTACCTCTGGCCCTCGGCCAACCCCCGCGCATCCCCTGTTCTGGCTTGAGTCGCTGTTGCTGCGGCCGCATTTGCGGCCGCGCTGATCACTTGAAACCAGATAAAAAACCGCGTCTGTCGGTGCTTGAAGAGCGCCCGACGGACCGAAGTTGGGGAAGTCTATGCGTCAGATATCCGTATTCAGCCTGTTGGCTGTCAGCATCAGCTTGGCCAGTTCTGCCTATGCCGAGCAGCTAAAACTGGAAGACAGCACCATCGTCGGTAAACAGCAGGGCGATGCCACTGCGCCGACGATTGCCGAGAAGCGCGCCGAGTTTGCGCGGATTCCCGGCGGTGCCAGCGTCGTCGATGCCGAAACTTACAAGACCGGCCGCGCTAGCTCGCCGCAGGATGCTTTGGGCCAGGCCACCGGTGTGTACATTCAGTCGCGCTCCGGCGCCGAGGAATCGCGTCTGTCGATCCGTGGCTCGGGCCTGCAGCGCACCTTCCACCAACGCGGCATCCTGCTGATGCAGGACGGCGCGCCACTCAACCTGGCGGATGGGAGTGGTGACTTTCAGGCCATCGAGCCGATTGCCCTGGACCATATCGAGGTCATGCGCGGGGCCAACGCCTGGCGCTATGGTGCTGCCAACCTGGGTGGTGCGATCAACTTCGTCACGCCCACCGGCAAGACCGCGCCCACGGTGCAGCTGCGCACCGAAGCGGGCAGTTTCGATTACCAGCGCATCTTCGGGGCGGTGGCTGAAGACTTTGGCAACTGGGATGCCTACCTGAGCTTCTCCGACTATTCCCAGGACGGTTTTCGCGATCACGCGCGCCAGGAGAACCAGCGCTACTTCGCCAATATCGGCGGGCGGATCAACGAGCGACTGTCGACCCGCTTCTATATCAGCCACGTGGAAACCGATTCGGAAATCCCCGGCAGCCTGACCAAGGCGCAGCTGCGGCGTAACCCCGAGCAGGCCGCGCTGAGCACGGTGACCGGCGATAACAAGCGCGACTTCACCCTCAACCGCATCGGCAATATCACCACCCTGCAACTGGACGGCGGCCATAGCCTGGAGCTGTCGAGCTTCTACAGCGAGAAATCGCTGTGGCACCCGATATTCCAGGTGCTGGAAGTCGACAGTGAAGATGTCGGCGTACGCCTGACCCACAAGTGGCAGAGCACGGATGGCTGGCGCTGGAGCGGTGGCGTGGAAGCGCTGCAAGGCCGTAACCAGGCAGAAAACTACGTTAACGTGCGCGGTAAACGCGGCAACCTGGTGGACCGTCAGGTGCAGACAGCGCGCAGCCTGAATGCCTTTACTGAGCTGGAAGTGCCGCTGGCCGAAGACTGGGCGCTGATCGGCGGCCTGACCTGGCTGCACAGCGAGCGCGATATCGATGACAAGCTGAAAAGCAGCTTCAACTTCGTCGGGGTGCCGACGGGTTTCCAGGATGCGTCATTCAACCGCAGCTATAGTGCCCGGATTGGCCGGATCGGCCTGCGTCATGACCTGGCCGACGGTGTGCAGCTGTTCACCAACCTCAGCCAAAGTTACGAGCCGCCGACCTTTAGCGAGCTGACCGGGGGCGCCATCGTCACCGAGAACGAGGCGCAGAAGGCCACCACCCTGGAAGCCGGTATGCGCTTCACCCAGGGCAACCTGGACCTGGACCTGGCGGTTTACCGCAGCGAAATTCGCGACGAGCTTCTGGGTTACGTCAACCCGCTGGCCCCGACCCAGGTGATCACCACCAACGCCGACCGCACCGTGCACCAGGGCATCGAGTTCGGTGGTGCCTGGCAGCTGGGTGAGGTGGTGTTGCGCGGTCAGTACCTGCTCAATGACTTCCGCTTCGACAACGACCCGGCCTACGGCAACAACCGCATTGCCGGCGTGCCGAGCCAGTTCCTCAAGGGTGAGGCGCTGTGGCAGCGCAATGGCTGGTATGCCGGCCCAACCGTCGAGTGGGTGCCGGTGCACTACGCCGCCGACCACGCCGAGTCGCTGTATGCCGAAGCCTATGCGATCTGGGGGCTGAAGGGCGGTTATCGTCCACGTGAAGGCCTGGGCTTCTTTGTCGAAGGGCGCAACCTCTCCGACAAGACCTATATCTCCACCACAGGCGTTGTGGCCAACGCCAATAGCCAGGATGCCGCGCTGTTTATGCCCGGTGACGGTCGCAGCCTGTATGTCGGCCTGGAGTGGAAGCTTTGACAGCGGCCCTGCAAGCACAAGAGCTACCGCGGCTGACCTGGCGCCAGCGCCTGCTGCGGCTGATGCCGTGGCACAAGCGCCTGGCGCTGCTGGCCTGCCTGGGCATCTTCAGCTGGGCGGGCAGCGGCATGCTGCACCCGCTGATGGGCTACCTGCAGCCCCGTCCGCAAACCATGGCCACACCGCAACAGGTGTTGCCGCTGGATAACCTGCGCAGTCCTGCGCAGGTGCTCGGTGCTGCGGGTGTTGCACAGGTGCAGGGCTTGCGCCTGCTGGTACTGGCCGGTGAGCCGTATTACCAGGCGCGCCTAGCCGGCGAGCTGCAGCCGCGTTATTGGCATGCACGCAGTGGTCAGGCGGTCGAGCTGGCCGCTGCTCATGCCGAGAGCCTGGCACGGCATTACCTGGGCCGCGACGAGCCGCTGGCTTACGCCGGCAGCATCGAGCGGTTCACCGGTGAATATGCCTTTATTAACCGCCTGCTGCCGGTGGCGCGGGTCGACACCCAGCGCGATGATTCGTTGCGCCTTTATGTTGACCTGTTCCATGATCGCCTCGGCACCCTGGTGGACGAGCGCAAGGCCTGGTTCAGTGCGTTCTTCCAGACGATGCACAGCTTTCGCTGGCTGGATGCGGCGGGCCCGTTGCGGCCGGTGTTGATGCTGGTGCTGCTGGCCTCGATTGTCTCGGCGACGCTGTTCGGTGTGGCGCTGTTTATCGCCCGTCGGCGTGCCCGTACCTTCAACCGCCGGCTGCATGGCTGGTGGGGGCTGGGGCTCGCTTTAGCGACGTTGAGCTTTGCCAGCAGCGGTGCCTGGCACCTGTTGCACAAGCAAGGTGCGCAGCCCTGGCCAGCGCCGTTTGTGCCGAGCTTTAACGTGGCCGAGCTGGACAAGGCACCGGCGGCCGACTGGCTGCTGGCCGGTGAAGAGCTGTACATGCTCAGCCTGCTTGAGCTCGACGGTAAACCGATCTGGCGCGCCCAGGGGCAGCAGTTCGCCAGCATGTCCAGCCTGCATTACCTGGATGCTCAGGGCCGTGAGCTGGGCAATGACACGCCGCGCCGTTATGCCCAGCAGCGCCTCGATCATTACGCCAAGTCCCTGGGGTTGGGTGAGGCGCAGACGCTCACGCTGCAGCACAGTTTTGACCACGAATACGGCTTCGTCTTCAAGCGCCTGCCGGTGTTCAAGGCCAGCTATGCCGATACGCACAACACCGCGCTGTTTATCGACCCGCTGGACGGTGCCCTGGCCAGCCGGGTGCAGGATGCCGACCGTGCGGAAGGTTGGGGGTTTGCGTACCTGCACAAGTGGGAATTTCTCGCAGGCCTGGGCAATGGCTACAAGCACCTGCTGCTGGGCATCGTCGCGTTGGCCCATGTGCTGTTGGCGCTGGTGGGGCTGAGCCTGCTGCGCCGCGGGCAGCACCGATGAACCGCTGCCGATCCATCACTGATTATGGCCATGCCTGGAGCTGACTATGCAGAAGCCGACGACGCCAAACATCTCGTTCTACAACCTGGCCTGGCGCTGGCATTTCTATGCCGGGCTGTTTGTGATTCCGTTTCTGATCCTGCTCTCGGTCACCGGCATCATCTACCTGTTCAAGCCGCAACTTGACCCGCTGATGTATGCCGAGCTGCTGCAGGTCACGCCTGCCGAGCAGGCGATCTCGGCGGATCAGCAGCTGGCGTTGGTGCGCCAGGCTTATCCGCAGGCGAGCATCAGCCAATACCTGCCGCCGCTGAACGCCGAACGCAGTGCGCAGTTTGTGCTGGAGGCTGAGGGCCAGAGCCTGAATGTGTTTGTTGACCCTTACAGCGCCAGGATTCTCGGCAGCCAGGACGCGCAGCTCAATCTGCAGGCCATTGCCCGCCAGCTGCATGGTGACCTGATGGTCGGCACCCTGGGCGATCGGCTGATCGAGCTGGCCGCCGGTTGGGGCATTGTACTGGTGGTGTCTGGCCTCTACCTGTGGTGGCCGCGCGGGCGTTTCGGCGCCGGTGTGCTGTGGCCAAGGCTGAGTGCCCGTGGGCGGTTGCTGTGGCGTGACTTGCATGCGGTCACCGGGTTCTGGGGCTCGCTGCTGTTGCTGTTTATGCTGCTCACCGGCATGACCTGGACCGGCTTCTGGGGCGCCCAGTTTGCCGGTGCCTGGAACCACTTCCCGGCGGCGATGTGGGACGACGTACCGCAGTCCGGCAAGCTCACCGGCAGCCTGAACACCAGCAGTCAGCAGACCGTGGCCTGGGCGGTGGAAACCACACCACTGCCGGCTTCCGATCCACACGCCGCGCATAACGGCCATGCCACTGCCGAGACGCCTGCGGCCCCGGCCAACCTGCTGCAGTACGTGGTCGACACCGCCGCTGAGCGCGCCGTACAGCCGGGTTACAGCATCACCCTGCCGAAAGGTGAAACCGGGGTGTACAGCATCGCGCTGTTTGCCGACGACCCGCGTAACGACGCCACCCTGCATATCGATCAATACAGCGGTGCGGTGCTCGCCGATGTGCGTTGGAAGGATTACGGCGTGGTGGCGAAAACCGTGGAAACCGGGGTCATGCTGCATGAGGGCAAGCTGTTCGGCTTGGCCAACCAGTTGCTGATGCTCGCGGTCTGCCTGCTGGTGCTGCTCAGTGCGATCAGCGGCCTGATCATGTGGTGGCAACGCCGGCCGAGCGGCAAGCTCGGCGTACCGCCGCTGCGCCACGACCTGCCACGCTGGAAAACCGCGATTGTCATCATGGGCCTGCTGGGCGTGGCTTTCCCGCTGGTGGGCGCTTCCCTGTTGCTGATCTGGGCGTTGGACTGGCTGCTGTCACGCATACGGCCACGGGTCGCTCTGACCCCTTCGACCTGATTCACCTGCTCCATTGGCAACCAAGGCCACCGTCTTGGCTGCCACAACAACCTTGCCCTGGCAAAACCGGGCTGAGGCATAACGACCTTATCGATACAGGGCATTGGCCAGTGCCGTGCCTTTTACTCAGGAATGAACGCACATGCAGTTTCAGCTAAAACCACTCAGCCTGTTGTTGGCCACGAGCGCGATTGCGCTGAGTGTTCAAACCTTACCCGTGCTTGCCGACAGCACCCTGGCGCTGGGCAGCGTCACGGTGACGGGCGAGGAGAAGGGCCCGCTGTCCAGCTACAACATTCTCAGCTCGGTGGACTATGTCGGCCGTGACGTGCTGGAAAAGCAGCCCGTGCAATACAGCTGGGAGCTGTTCAACCGTGTGCCAGGGGTCATGCTGACTCAGTTCAATCAGGGCACCACCTCCGGCAAGCTGTCGTTTCGTGGCTTCAATGGCGAGGGTGAAGTCAACGCGGTCAAGCTGCTGATCGATGGCATCCCCAGCAACACCAACGACGGCAACATGCCGTTTATCGACATGGTTTACCCGCTGGATATCGAAGATATCGAAGTGGTGCGCGGCACCAACGACCCGCGCTACGGCCTGCACAACATTGCCGGCAATGCCAGCATCAACACCTTGCAAGGCGGCAACGAGGGCAAGCTGCGCCTGCGCAGCGGCAGTTTCGACACGCAAGAACTGCAACTGGTGAAGGGCATCGAAAGTGGTAATTGGTCGCAGAACTACTTCGTCGCTTACCAGAAGAGCGGCGGTTACCGTGACCATGCCGATGCCGAGCGGCAGAGCTTCGCCGGCAAATGGTTCTATACCGCTGACGCCGGTTGGCGCGCCGGCCTGATCGCACGGCATTACGAAGCCGATGCCCTGGAGGCCGGTTACCTGACCCAAGCCGATGCCCATGATGACCCGCGCCAGTCGTACCTGAACAACGCGACGGACAAGGGCGAGCGCAGCATGGATTCGCTCAGCCTGCATCTGGATACCGACCTGGCCGACGACCTCGCCTGGTCGAGCAAGGCGTACTACAACCGGTTTGAAGACCGGCGTTGGACCAAGTACTGGATTACCTCAGCGCAGCAGGAACGCTTCAACGACGAAGACCAGTACGGCGCAATCAGCAGCCTGACTTGGCGTCCTGATGTACCGGGGCTGCATGACTTTGCCCTGGAAGGTGGCGCCGATATCCAGCGCCAGGAGGTGATCAGTGAGCGTTATCGGACGGTCAGTCGTGTGCGTACCGCACAGACACGCGACCAGGTGTTCGATCTGACCACAACGGGTGTTTACGTGCAGGCGGTGATCGAACCCTGGGAAAGCCTCAAGCTCATTCCGGCCTACCGGGTGGACCGTGTTGAGGGCGACTATCACGATCAGTTGTCTGGCGAACGTGCCAGCGTCAATGATTTTGGCACCATCAATCAGCCAAAATTCAGCCTGGTCTATTCCCCCTGGCAGACGGCCAGCTTTTACGCCAACTGGGGACGTACCTTCCAGATCGGTGTCGGTTCGGGTGCCTACAAACTGGCCAGCTTGCAGGATGACCTGAAACCGTCGATCAACGAAGGCTGGGAAACCGGCATCAAGTTCAACCCAGTGGCCTGGTTCGATGGTCGCGTGGCGTATTGGGAACAGCACGCCACCGATGAAGTACAGCGCCGGCTCAATGCACCGTCCGGGGATACCGAGAACGTCGGTGAAACCCTACGACGGGGTTATGACGTGCAGCTCAACCTGTACCCCAACGACCTGGCGCGCGTGTGGTTCTCCTATTCACGGCAGTTCTCGGAAATCCTCACGCCCGGCCCACGCTTGCCGGCCAGCAAGGGCAAGGAAATGGACCACATACCGCATCACCTGTATGCCTTGGGCGGTGATTATCAGGCCAGTGAAAAACTCAAGCTAAGTGCCTGGGTCAACGGCCAGAGCGACTACTACCTGGAGCGCACCAACAGCACCGGTCAATATGGCGGCTACACCCTGCTCAACCTCGGTGCGGAGTACCGCCTGAGTGAGAGTGTAAGCGTGGACATGCAACTGAAAAACGTCACCAACCGCTACTACGAGTACGTCTGGTATGACCCCGATGGCGCGCTGGATTCCCTGCATGCCCCGGGCGATGGCCGTGCGTTGTATGCTGGTTTGACCCTGGATTTCTGACTTTCGTTTTCCTACAAGGAGGCAATACCCATGATGCTGAAGAAAACCCTGCTTGGTCTTTCCCTGTTGCTGCCGGCACTGCTGGTCCAGGCCCATGAATACACCGCCGGTGAGCTGCATATCGAACACCCCTGGTCGCGGGAAATGCCGGCCGTAGCACCCACCGCTGCAGCCTACTTCGTGGTGCACAACAAGGGCGCCGAGGCTGACCGCCTACTCAGTGCCAGCACCCCGGTGGCCGGCAAGGCCGAACTGCACGAACACATACACGCCGATGGTCTGATGAAGATGCAGCAGGTACAGAGCGTGGCGATTCCTGCCGGTGGTGAAGTGAAGTTCGAACCGATGGGCTACCACGTCATGCTGTTCAACCTGAAGCAACAGGCCAAAGACGGTGAGCGTTTTCCGCTGACCCTGACCTTCGAGAAGGCCGGCACCGTTGAGGTGGAGATCGCCGTGCACAAGGATGCGCCTGAGGGCAGTGCGCACGGTGAAGGTCAGCACCAGCACTGATGATAAGCGCGCTGCGAGGGCATCGGCTGGGGGCCGCGCTCGGCGTGCTGGCACTCGCCCTGATTGTCCTCGCACCGCTCTTTTCCCAGTCTCGCGCGGAGTCGCAAGATTGGTCGTGGTTAACCGAACTGGCCTGCCATGAAGGCCTGGCGCAAGCAGCATCGCCAGCCATGCCGGATGATTTGCCGCAGAAGTTCAAGCTGGATGCATGCGGTTATTGCTCGTTACTGATCAACAGCCCAGCCCTGGGTAGCCTGGATTGGGGCTATTTCAGCATCGCTGTGCTGCGCCTGGGTCCACAGTCGTTGCGTTGGCTGTGGCCTGCGTTGGCGATGCGTTTCCCCGCAGCACAATCACGCGCCCCGCCTGTTGCACTCGATTGAGATGATCGAGTGGAGCCTCAGTGAGCTCCATCACTGCGAGTTACTGGCCCTGCGCGGCCAGTAACCCTGTATGGCAAGGAGCGTGAATCATGCATTCATCCAAAAGTCGGGCGTTGCCTGTGCACAGGCGTATCGCCAACGAACGGATCTTCCCGGATTACCCGAGCAACGCGCGCTCGTTCATCGCGCTGGATGCCAAGTTGCTGCCGTACTGGCACCTGCTGTATGACCTGTGCCCTTCACTGCTCAAGCTTGATCCGCCGGAAGGGCTAAACCTGTTCCGGCGTTTTATGGTCTGGGCCTACCGCCGCCAACCCGCGCAGGACTGGACTTTTCATATCAGCGTTTGCCGCTGGCTGTTGCTGTCTGAGTATGCCCCCCACGTCAGCGCTGAACAGGTGGAGAGTCTGCTTTCAGCTGCTGCAGCGCGCTGGGTCAACAGTGATGCCAGTTCGGCGCAGGGCATCCTGTTGGCCTGTTCTGTTCAGCCGATGACACTGGTGGATTGGAAGGTCGGTGGTGCTGAGCAGGGCGGTGATATTCAGGTGCTGCCGCCGGCACGGTTCGACTTTGCCTGGTCTCCGTTAAGTCGCAGCGGCGTTGCGGGTTTTCGCCGTTGGTTGCGGATTCCTGAATAAGCGCTGCGACAGCCTGACGCAGGTTGGCCCAGGTGCCAGCCCCCTGAGTGATGGCGAACGGCTGTGGCGGGTTGTCGCAGTTGAGGCGCTGCCAGGCTGCCCATAGGATGGGCCGACTTCGGGTAGGAATTTGCCTTGTCTGGGCATCCACGGTTAAGCCCGAAGGTCTCTTTATCGGCCAAGGCTCGGTAACCGGCTCTCCCTCAGGGGAGAGCCCTCTTTTCCACCCTTATTCGCAAGATGCCTACAGCCTGGTTGAGGGTGATCGGCTGTATCTGCCAGATACCTATAACAACACATAAACCGATGAGGTCTTGATATGAAGAAAGTTGTCGTGCTGACGTTTGCTCTGCTGTCGATGGGCTCGGTACAGGCCGCGCAAGATCCTGAGGCGGTGTTTAACCGCTCCTGCGGCATGTGCCATAACGGTCAGTTGCCAACCGCGCCGAAAAAGGGCGATGCCGCTGCCTGGCAACCGCGCCTGGCTCAGGGCACGGATACCTTGGTCAAGCACGTGACCGAGGGCTTCAATGCCATGCCGGCGCGAGGGTTGTGTATGGACTGTACGGCCGAGGACTACAAGGCCGTGATCGACTGGATGTCCAAGTAAGGTCAGGTAACCCGCTGCTGGTCCTGTGACAGCCGCTGTCTGTCGCAGGACGCCATGCTGCTTGCTTGTATGGGCAAGCCTATCTCGCTGGTCTGCGCCGCTTATGCTGGGACCTGCTCAGGATCCATGCACCATTGATTTGCATCAGCTGTTCTGCGCCGACCCTCGGTCATACTCGGCGCAGGATTCTTGAGTTGTCGTAATGCCCCGCAATCGCTCCTTCACCGCCGATTACCGCGCGAGCTGGCTGGCCCTGTTGGCCATGCTGTTGCTCAGTGTCGGGCCGTTGCTGTCGCAGCTCACTGCACCGGCTGCACCGGCCTGGCTGACGGAGTTGGCCTGCGGAGAGCATGCCGGTAGCCATGACAACCCGCTGGATCACGACGCGCTGTGGGCCAAGTGCGGCTATTGCAACCTGTTGCTCAACAGCCCAGCCACCGGTTGTGCCAGCCCGACGCTAGCCCTGACGGCTTTTGCGCCTGCGGATCGGCATAGTCCGCCGGTACGCAGCGGCGTTGCCCGCTCAGCTATTTTCCCCGGTTCGCGCAGCCGCGCACCGCCTGCCTATTCCTGATCGCCATTGCCCTGTTGCTGGTGCCGCGTATGCGGTGCTGGCCATTCCCTGGTTTTGTCTCGATTCTGGAATACTCATGTCTACTCGTTCGCTTTTGATCAGCGCTGCACCTTTCCGTCTGGCGCCGCTGTGTATCGGCCTGCTGTTGGCCACTCAGGCGCATGCCGCGCAAACCACCGAACACGACCCGGAACACCACGCGCTGCAATTGCCGCCAACGGTGGTCACCGCCGTGCAGCAGAGCTCGCCACTGACTGTGGTGGCCGACCCCAAGGATCCGCGCCAGCCGGTGCCGGCCAGTGACGCCGCCGATTACCTGAAGACCATTCCCGGTTTCTCCGCGATTCGCAGCGGTGGCAGCAACAGTGATCCCGTGCTGCGCGGCATGTTTGGTTCGCGCTTATTGCTGCTCACCGACGGCGGGCAGATGCTCGGTGCCTGCCCAGGGCGTATGGATGCACCCAGCTCGTACATCTCGCCGGAAACCTTTGACCTGCTGACCGTGACCAAGGGCCCGCAAACGGTGATTTGGGGCCCAGGTGCCTCGGCCGGTGTGGTGCGTTTCGACCGTGAGCCGGAGCGTTTCGGTGAGCTGGGTGCGCGGCTGCATGCCAGCGTGCTGGCGGGCTCCAACGGCCGTTTCGACCAGACCCTGGATGGCGCTGTGGGCGGCGAGCAGGGCTACCTGCGGGTGACCGGCAACCGCTCGCATTCGGACGATTACGAGAACGGAAACGGCGACACCATCCCCTCGCGCTGGGATAAATGGAACGGCGACGTGGCCCTGGGCTGGACGCCGGATGACGATACGCTGATTGAGCTCACCGCCGGCCGTGGCGATGGCGAGGCGCGCTACGGCGGCCGTGGCATGGACGGCACCCAGTTCCAGCGTGAAAGCCTGGGCCTGCGCGTGGAGCGCAGCAACCTCGGTGGCGTGCTGGATAAGGTCGAGGCCAAGGTCTACTACAACTACGCCGACCACATCATGGACAACTTCCGCCTGCGCATGCCCGACCCGACCAGCATGATGGCCGGGCCGATGGCCGCCCAGGTTGACCGCCGCACCCTGGGTGCACGCCTGGCTGCCACCTGGGCGTGGGAGGATGTCGAGCTGATCACCGGCGTCGATGCTCAGCGCAGCGAACACCGCCAGCGCAGCTCCACCCTGAGCATGATGGGTAACTACACCGACGCCGATCGTTTCCCCTGGGACAAGGACGCGCTGATGCACAATTACGGTGTGTTCGCCGAGTCTACCTGGCGCCTGGACGAGCGTGATCGACTGGTCTCCGGCGCGCGCCTGGACCGTGCCACGGCCAAGGATTACCGGCCGAGCTTCAGCGACATGATGGGCATGTCGACGCCCAACCCGACGGCTGGCGAGACCCGCGCCGATACCCTACCGAGTGGCTTTGTGCGCTACGAGCACGACCTGTCCGGCTCGCCGACTACCGTCTATGCCGGTATCGGTCACGTGCAGCGCTTCCCCGATTATTGGGAGCTGTTCTCTGCCGGCCTCAATGGCCCGGCTGGCGCGAAAAACGCCTTCGACGGCATCAAACCGGAGAAGACCACCCAGCTGGATGTCGGTATTCAATACCAGGGCGACGCCCTGCAGGCCTGGGCCTCGGCCTATGTCGGCCAGGTGCGTGACTACATCCTGTTTGACTACCGCGGCATGAGCACCCAGGCCGACAACATCGATGCGCGCATCATGGGCGGCGAGCTGGGTGTGGCCTATGACCTGACGACCAACTGGAAGACCGATGCCACCCTGGCTTATGCCTGGGGCAAAAACAGCTCCGATGGCGAAGCGCTGCCGCAGATGCCGCCGCTGGAAGCACGCCTGGGCCTGACCTATCAGCGTGACGACTGGAGCGTTGGCGCCCTGTGGCGGGTGGTTGATGGGCAGGGCCGCATTGCGGACGGGCGCGGTAACGTGGTGGGGCAGGATTTCAGCGACAGCGCCGGCTTCGGCGTGCTCTCGCTTAATGGTGCTTACCGTGTAACCAAGCAGGTCAAACTCAGCGCCGGGGTGGATAACCTGCTCGACAAGCAATACGCCGAGCACCTCAACCTGGGCGGTGATGCCGGTTTCGGCTTCCCTGCCGATACCCGGATTGATGAGCCAGGCCGGACGTTGTGGGCCAAGGTCGATTACGACTTCTGATCCTGATAGATCTGGCGTGTTGGCAAAGGGCTCATCATTTGATGGGCCCTTTGCGTTTCCTAATACAGCCTTAAGCTTGCCGCGCGACAGTAGTCCCCGCAGACACACACCTTCCCCTGCATCACGAGGACTTCACTATGCGCAAATTGCTTCTGCTGTCTCTGGTTCTGGCCAGCCCGCTGACCTTCGCCGCCACCCAATGCACCACCGCCGACAAGGCGCAGTGGCAGGACCAGGACAAATTCCAGGCTGACCTCAAAGCCCAGGGCTACGAGATTAAGAAGTTCAAAGTGACCGGTGGCAACTGCTACGAAATCTACGGCTTCAACAAAGAAGGCCAGAAGGTCGAAATTTACTTCGATCCGGTCAGCGGCAAGGTCATCAAAGGCGGCGTTGAAGACTGATGAACAACGCCACCACACGCCTCTGGGACCCGCTGGTCAGATTGTTCCATTGGTCTCTGGCGAGCGCTTTCCTGGCCAATTACTTCTTCACCGAAGAGGGCGAGAACTGGCACCGCTGGTTCGGTTACTACGCCGTGGCCTGGCTGGCGATCCGCCTAGTGTGGGGTTTTATCGGCTCACCGGCTGCGCGCTGGGCGGACTTTTGGCCGACCCGGGCGCGCCTGGCCGAACACCTGCGGGCATTGCTCAGCGGGCGTGATTACCACCGCATGGGGCATTCCCCGCTGGGCGGCTTGGTGATGATCGGCATGATGCTGTTGATGCTCGGCCTGGGTGTGACCGGCTTTCTGATGGAGGAGGTCGATTACTTCTGGGGCGCTGATTTACCGCTGGAACTCCATGAATTCTGCGCCGATGGGCTGATGGCCCTGGTGGGCCTGCACATCGCGGCGGCGCTGTTTGAAAGCTACCGCCTGAAGGAAAACCTGCCGCTGTCGATGGTCACCGGTAAGCGGCGCAAGCTGGATCACTGAGTTTTTATCTGTCGCGGCTGAAGCCCGGCCCACAGCGTATACGGACTGTGGGCGGGGCTTCAGTCGCGATGATTTTGCTTAAACCAGGCGCGCATCCAGGCTGTTCTGCGCCAGGCGCTTGGCCTGCTCCTGAGTCATGCCCAGGCTGTCGTACAGCGCGGCGAAGTTTTCGGTGACGTAGCCGCCGAAGTAGGCCGGGTCATCCGAGTTCACCGTCACCTTCACGCCGCGTTCGAGCATCTGCAGGATGTTGTGCTGGCGCATGTCGTCGAATACACAGAGCTTGGTATTGGACAGCGGGCAGACGGTCAGCGGGATCTGCTCATCGATGATGCGCTGCATCAGGCGCTCGTCTTCGATGGCGCGCACACCATGGTCGATGCGCTTGATTTTCAGCAGGTCCAGGGCTTCCCAGATGTACTCGGGTGGGCCTTCCTCGCCCGCGTGGGCGACGGTCAGATAGCCTTCACTGCGCGCCTTGTCGAACACGCGCTGGAACTTGCTCGGCGGGTGGCCCATCTCCGAGCTGTCCAAACCGACGGCGATAAACGCATCGCGGAATGGCCTGGCCTGTTCCAGGGTTTTGAACGCTTCTTCTTCGGGCAGATGGCGCAGAAAGCTCAGGATCAAACCGTGGCTGATGCCCAGTTGTTTCTCGCCATCGACCAGCGCCTGCTTGATGCCGCGCAGCACCACTTCAAAGGGAATGCCCCGATCGGTGTGGGTCTGCGGGTCGAAGAACGGCTCGGTGTGGATGACGTTCTGCGCTTTGCACTTTTGCAGGTAGGCCCAGGTCAGGTCGTAGAAATCCTGCTCGGTGCGCAGTACATCGGCCCCGGCGTAATACAGGTCGAGAAACTCCTGCAGGTTGTTGAACGCGTAGGCGCTGCGCAGCGCTTCAACATCGTTCCAGGGCAGGGCAATCTTGTTGCGCTCGGCCAGGGCAAACAGCAACTCGGGCTCCAGCGAGCCCTCAATGTGCAGGTGCAGTTCGGCCTTGGGCAGGGCGTTGAGCCAGTCGTACATGGTCAGATCTCGTTATCAGGCGTGGTCGCGACAAAGTTTAACCGTAAGGACAGGATTTCGCCGAATCAGCCGGGCGCTAAATCGCCTTGACCGCGCAACGCGCTCGCGGCTAAGGCCGTTCCTCCGGGGCGCGGGCGGTGTTATGCGCCCGCCTGTTCTTCACGCCGATAAGCGTAGGTGTCGGCAAAGCGCGAGAGCAGGTATTCGGCGCTGGTTACTGACGGATACTTGGGTGGGTTGCTGGCGTCCGAGCAGTTCGGTAGGCAGCTGATTTCGGTATCCGGGTGCGGTTCGGCGAAGAACGGCATGGAGTAGCGATCAACCCCCAGCGGGCTGATGACCCGGTGCGGGGTGGAGGTGTAACGGTCGTTGCTCCAGCGCGCGAGCATGTCGCCGATGTTCACCACAAAGCTGCCAGCCATCGGCGGTGCATCAATCCATTCACCGTCACGGTTGCGCACCTGCAGGCCGCCGGCGTCGTCCTGATAGAGCAGAGTGATGCAACCGTAATCGGTGTGCGCCCCGGCGCCTTGCTGTTCGGCGCTGCTGGCGGTGTGGCGCGGTGGATAGTGGATCATCCGTAGCACGCTGATCGGCTCATTGAAGCGCGTGTCGAAAAAATCGCGGTCGATATTCAGGGCAATGGTCATTGCGCGCAGCAGGGTTTGCGCCAGCGCCTGCATATCGGCGTAGTGCTGCTCCATCAGGCTGGCCCAGCCGGGCAGATCGGGGTGACGGTTTGCGCCGCGTAGCGGCTTGCCGGCCAGCACCTCGGGGTGGTTGAGGTCCATGTGGAAACCCATATCGAAGGTTTCCTTGAGATCGCTCGGTTTGCTCGGGTCGAGCTGCTCGGTGGCAATCGCGCCGTAGCCACGGTGATGGGCTGTCTGGGTGATGTCGATCTTGAGCTTTTCTGCAGCCGGCAGGGCGAAGAAAGTTTTGGCGGCGCTCAGCAATTCGGCGATCCGCGCCGGGCTGATCGGGTGGCCGGTGATGTAGAAAAAGCCCCACTCGCGGCAGGCGCGGTCTATCTGCTCAGCCACGGCGGGCCAGGCGGTTGGATCGGCTGAGTAAAGCGGGGCGATGTCAATAATCGGTAGGGTGTGCATAGAGGCTCCGGGTGGGGGCATGCTGCGAGTCTTCTCGTACCCAGGGCAGCGAAAAAGGACGATGCCCGTTAAGGCATCGTCCTTTTGATGCGGTTCTGCCAGTGAGGCAGGGACGGCATCTGGGTTATGACTTACTTCGGCAGTTCAGCCTTTACGTTTTCCACGTAGTAGTTCATCGAGGCCAGTTCGGCGTTGGTCGCGGCGACGCCGGTCGGGATTTTTTCTACGCCGCTCTGGTCCTTGATCGGGCCGGTGAACGGGTGGAAGGCGCCGCTCTTGATGTCGGCGATGATCTGCTCGGCTTCGGTTTTCACATCCGCCGGCACCAGGTCGCTGATCGGCAGGCGAATGGTGTCTTCAGCCAGGCCGCCCCAGAAATCCTGTGGTGCCCACTTGCCGTCGATCACAGCTTGGGTGGATTTGACGTAGTGCGGGCCCCAGTCGTTGACGATTGAGGTCAGTACAGCTTTTGGCCCGAAGTGCGCCATGTCCGAGGCGTAGCCCACAGAATAGACGCCGCGACGTTCGGCGGTCTGGATCGGCGCAGGGCTGTCAGTGTGCTGGAACACCACGTCGACACCCTGGTCGATCAGCGCGTTGGCCGCATCAGATTCTTTGCCCGGATCGAACCAGGAGTTAACCCACACCACCTTGATCTCGGTGCCGGGGTTGTACTTGTCCAGGGCCAGCTGGATGGCGTTGATGTCGCGGATGACTTCCGGGATCGGGAAGGAGGCGACGTAGCCGACTTTCTTGGTCTTGGTCATCTTCGCCGCGAGGAAGCCGCCGACATAACGGCCCTCATAGGAACGCGACAGGTAGGTGCCGAGGTTCTTGTCCTGCTTGTAGCCGGTGGCGTGCTCGAAGGTCAGCTTGGGGAACTGCTTGGCGACTTTCAGCGTCGGGTTCATGTAGCCGAAGGAGGTGGTGAAGATCAGGTCATAACCACCCTTGGCCATGTTGCGAATCACCCGCTCGGCGTCCGCACCTTCCGGGACGTTTTCCACGTAGCTGGTTTCAACCTTGTCGCCGAGCTGTTTGATCACCGCCTGACGGCCTTGCTCATGCTGGTAAGTCCAGCCGTGGTCGCCAATCGGACCAATGTAGACAAAGCCGACCTTCAACGGATCGGCGGCAGATGCGCCCAATGTGGCGCTAAAGCCAAGGGCGGCAACGAGGGTGCGCAGCAGCGGTTTTTTGCTCTTCTCGAACATGGTTGGCGGAACTCCGATGTGTGTGGGTACGTTGTTGTTAAACAGCTGCCGGTTGGATTGCAAAAAGCTGACCAACTGGACAATTAGCGCTGCGCGTGGCGTAAAAACGCAGAACCCCGCCGAAGCGGGGTTCTGTGGAGGTGCTGTGCTGGTGCTGTGCTGGTGCGTCAGGTGCTGCTTGTGCTGCCTGCTGGTGCGTGGGGGTCAGTGCCCCGGCTGCCAGGGCTTGCCCAGTGATACCGGGGCAAACAGGCGTGTCTTGATCGCGTCGCGCGACAGCAGAACCAGCACCAGGATGGTGGCCACATAGGGCAGCATCGCCAGCAGGTTGGAAGGGATCGACAGGCCGATGCCCTGTGCCACCAGATGGATGATGCTGGCCAGGCCGAACAGATAGGCGCCGAGCAATACGCGGAATACCCGCCAGCTGGCAAATACCACCAGTGCCAGGGCGATCCAGCCGCGCCCAGCGGTCATGTTTTCAGCCCACATCGGTGTATAGGCCAGCGACAGGTAACCGCCCGCCAAGCCGGCCATGGCTCCGCCGAACAACACCGCCAAGGTACGCACGCGCAGCACCGGCAGGCCCATGGCGCTGGCCGCGTCGGGGTTTTCACCGACCGCCTGGATGATCAAACCGATGCGGCTTTTCAGCAGCACCCAAGCGACTAAACCGAACAGGGCGAAGGACAGGTAAACCAGAATGTCCTGGGCAAACAGCATGCGCCCGATCAGCGGAATTTCACTGAGCAGCGGAATGGCGATGGGCTCGAAACCGGCCAGCGGTTTGCCGACCCAGGCCGCGCCGACAAAGGTCGACAGGCCGACGCCGAAGATGGTCAGCGCCAGCCCGGTGGCCACCTGATTGGCGTTAAAGCCCAGGGCCACGGCGGCGAACAGCATCGACAGCAGCATGCCAGCGCTCATCGCCAGCAGCACGCCGAGCCACAGGTTGCCGGTACTCAGGGCGACGATAAAACCGATCACCGCGCCGAAAAGCATCATGCCTTCCTGGCCAAGGTTGAGCACGCCGCTTTTCTCACAGATCAGTTCACCCAACGCCACCAGCAGCAGCGGCGTACCGGTGCGCACCATGGCGTAGAAAATATTGCTTAACAGGTCGAGGTCCATCGGGAATTCCTACAGATACGTTGTCAGGCCATTGCTTCGGCGTTGGTTGTGCGCTGCGCCCATTTCCACTTCAGTCGTGGCCGATAGAGGATCAGCACGTCGCAGGCGAGCAGGAAGAACAGCATCATTCCCTGGAACAGTTGGGTGATCGCCTGGGGCAGGTTCATGGTCATCTGCGCGTTCTCGCCGCCCAGGTACAACAGGGCCATCAGCAGGCTGGCGAACAGAATGCCGAGCGGATTCAGGCGGCCGAGAAAGGCCACGGTGATCGCCGCGTAGCCGTAGCCCGGTGATACCTGCGGCACCAGTTGGCCAATCGGTCCGGCCACTTCACCGACACCCGCCAGCCCGGCCAGGCCGCCGCTGACCAGCAGGGTAAACCACACCAAGCGCTTCTCGCGAAAGCCGACAAAGCCGGCGGCGCGGCGGTCGAGGCCGAGCACCTTGATCTGAAAACCGAGAAAGCTCTTGTGCAGCAACACCCACACCGCCACCAAGGCCAGCAGGGCGAAGTACAGGCCGGCATGCAGGCGACCGTCCTCGCTGACCAGCGGCAAGCGGCTGGCATCGCCGAACATCGCCGATTCGGGGAAGTTGAAACCGGCCGGATCTTTCAACGGGCCGTGTACGAAGAACAGCAGCAGGTTCAGCGCGATGTAGTTGAGCATGATGCTGGTGAGGATTTCGTTGGCATTGAACTGCGTGCGCAACCAGGCGGTGAGGCCGCCCCAGGCTGCACCCGCTGCCACGCCGGCGAGCACCACCAAGACCAGCGCCCAGCGGCTGTCCCAGTCGATGATCTGGATCGCCATGGCGCTGCCGGCCAGTGCGCCGAGCAGCAGCTGACCTTCCGCGCCGATGTTCCAGATGCGCGCCTGGTAGGCCACGGCCAGGCCAAGTGCACAGAGCAGAATCGGCAGCGCCTTGACCAGCAGTTCGGAGACGCCATACCAGTCGGCCAGCGGCGCGATCAGCAGGGTGTGCAGGGTGTCCAGCGGGTCGTGGCCGAGCAGGGCGAATAACAGCGCGCCGCTGCACAGAGTCAGCACCGCGGCGAGTAGCGGCGATAGCCAGAGCATGGCGCGCGATTGCTGGCCACGCGGTTCGAGGGATAACAGCATGGAAAACTCCGTCAGCTCAGGCTGGCAGCAGCGGCTGCCGGCGTGCTTGTGATAGGGGGAAGTGGGGCGAATTCACCGGCCATCCAGCGGCCGACTTCTACCGCTTCGGTTTCTGCGGTAGCGGCCAGGGGCGAGAGCTTGCCGCTGCACAGCGCGCCAATGCGGTCGCTGATCTGGAACAGCTCGTCGAGGTCTTCGGAGATCACCAGAATCGCCGCGCCGGCATCGCGCAGGGCAATCAGCGCGCGATGAATCGCCGCCGCCGCGCCCACGTCCACGCCCCAGGTTGGGTGCGCGGCAACCAGTAATTTGGGGTTCTGTAGGATTTCGCGGCCGAGGATAAATTTCTGCAGGTTGCCGCCGGACAGGCTGCGCGCGGGCGCATCGGCATCCGGCGTCTTCACCGCAAAGCGCTTGATGATTTCGTCAGCCAGGGCACGCACCTTGCCGCGTTGAATCAGCCCCTTACTCAGCAGGCCTTGCTGAAAAGCGGTGAGCAGGGCGTTATCACTCAGGCTCATATCCGGCACCGCGCCGTGACCCAGGCGTTCGGCCGGAACAAAGGCCAGGCCCAGCTTGCGCCGCGCGTCCGGGTACAGGTCGGCAATCGGTTGCGTGTCCAGGCTGATGCGTTCGCGCTCGCTGCGCGGCAGGCGGGTTTCGCCACTGAGCAGGGCCAGCAGCTCGTCCTGACCATTGCCGGCGACCCCGGCGATGCCGACGATCTCACCGCTGCGTACTTCCAGGCGGATCTGGCTGAGGGTGCAGCCGAACGGGTCGGCGTTGTGCCAGCTGAGATCATCCACGCGCAAACGCGGTAGGCCGCCTGTGACTTTCGGGTAACTGCTTTCCAGGCCTTCAGCGTCGCCGACCATCAGCCGCGCCAGCTGCAGATCGCTGCATTCGGCGGGCATGCAACGCCCCGACACCTTGCCGCCGCGCAGCACCGTGGCGCTCTGGCACAGGGCACGCACCTCGCCGAGCTTGTGGCTGATAAACAGAATGCTGCAGCCCTCAGCCGCCAGACGGCGCAGCGTAACGAACAGTTCGTCGGCCTCTTGCGGGGTTAGCACCGAGGTCGGCTCATCGAGGATCAAGAGTTTGATGTCCTGCATCAGGCAACGGACGATCTCCACCCGCTGCCGCTCGCCGATGGACAGGCTGTGCACCAGCCGGCCCGGTTCCAGGGCCATGCCATAACGCTGCGAGACTTCGCGAATCTTCGGCTCCAGCTGTTTCGGTGTGCCGGCCGCAGCGCCCATGGCCAAGGCGATGTTCTCCGCCACCGTCAGGGTCTCGAATAGCGAGAAGTGCTGAAACACCATGCCTACGCCAAGGCTGCGCGCCATGGCCGGGTCACGCATTTTCAAGGCCTCACCCTGCCAGCGAATCTCGCCGCTGTCGGGTTGGGTGACGCCGTAGATGATCTTCATCAGGGTGCTTTTGCCGGCACCGTTCTCGCCGAGTAGCGCATGGATTTCCCCAGGCGCGATGCTCAGATCGATACGGTCGTTGGCCAGGCAGCCGGGGTAGCGCTTGCTGATACCGCTCAGCTGCAAGCGTGGAACAGAAGGGGAACTGGACATGGACAGAGGCTCGGGAATGACAACTGCCCTGGCTAAAGCAAAAAGCTGGCCAGTGAGTCAGAAAAGCCTGCTGGCGGCGTCGATGCAAGCCCTGCCGTAATACCACGCCATTAAGTGGCCCTAGCTTGGTGCAAGGCGACGAGATGCTGGTGCGTTTTGGCGCAGTGCAGAGCGTTGCGCCAGGATTTAGAGCGGCCGCAGCTCACTCCGCCCACGGCTGATATCCGCCAGCAGCCGCTGCAGTTCGGCAACCCGTGGCGCGGGGATAGCCAGCTGCAGTTCGGCCCCGCTGGCGTCATAGCTTTCGCTCTCCAGCAGGCAGTCGAGCTCGGCCAGGCGAGCTTTGAGCAGCGGCAGTTCGGCAAACAGGCAATGGCAGTGAAACTGCTCACGGGCTACCAATTCGATGCGAGGCGCGGCTTGCAGGCATTTATTGGCGCTGCCGCCGTAGGCGCGGGCCAGGCCGCCTGTGCCGAGCTGGATGCCACCGTAGAAGCGGATCACCAACACCGCGACCTGATCCATCTCCTGGGCGTCGATGGCAGCGAGGATTGGCCGGCCGGCGGTACCACCGGGTTCGCCGTCATCACTGAAGCGGTACTGCGCACCCACCTTCCACGCCCAGCAATTGTGGCTGGCGCTGGCATCGCTGTGCGCGGTGATAAACGCCTGCGCCTCGGCCGCGCTGGCAACCGGCGCGGCGAGGGCGATAAAGCGGCTTTTGCGAATCTCCTCGCGGTACTCGCAAGGGCCGAGCAGGGTGAAGGGCATCAGGCGTCTTTGGCGGGCGGGGTCAGGCCGCAGCCCTTGAGGATGATGGCGATCAGCTGGTCGGCGGCTTCTTCGTAATCGGCTTTCACCAGGCGCGAGCGGCCGGTGACGCGGCAGATTTGCGAAGCAAAGTCGGCGTAATGCTGGGTGCTGCCCCACAGCAGAAAGATCAGGTGCACCGGATCCACCGGGTCCATCTTGCCGGCGGCGCTCCAGGCTTCGAACACCGCGGCGCGGCCACGGAACCAGGCCTGGTAATCCTGATTGAGCATCTGCGAGAGGTGCTCGCCCCCGCTGATCACTTCCATAGCGTAGATACGCGAAGCTTTCGGGTGGCGGCGGGAGAATTCCATCTTGGCGCGGATATACGCCGCCAGCGCCTCGGCTGGGTCGTCATCGACAGTAAGGTTGTTGAAGGTGTTGTCCCACAGCTCAAGGATGTTCACCAGCACCGCCTGATACAGCCCCAGCTTGTTGCTGAAGTAGTAGTGCAGGTTGGCCTTGGGCAGGCCAACGTTCTGCGCGATGGTGTTCATGCTGGTGCCTTTGAAGCCGTGGCGGGCGAACTCTTCCTCGGCGGCCTTGATGATCGCCTCTTCGTTTTTCTGCCGAATCCGGCCGGCAGGTTTGTTGTTCGGATCGGCTCGGTGCGCAAGTACTTCAACAGTCATGGGCGGTTCCGCAGTGGTCAGGTTTTCGGACGCCTGCACTGATACCCCAGCGCCGCTGAGGTGACAAGCGCGAGGGGCAGAAAAAGCTGGTTAAGCGCCATTTGCCGGGCCTTGTGCACTGTCTTTGTGCGAAAAACGACGCGTAACAGCAGGTTGTGCAGTGATCCAAAGCGCTGCGGATCAACAGGCTGTTGGAAAACGTAGGCGAGGCAGGCAAGACAAGGCGCTACGCCAGTAACAGCCTCCGGCTGGTCAAAACAGGCGAGGAAGCGGAGTTTACGAGCTGTAAATGAGCATTCCGAGCCTGTTTTTAACGCCGTATTGCCAACGCAGGTAGTTTTGCAGCGGCCTGTTAACCTTCGGCCAGGGCCTCCAGAAAGCTCTCCAGCACCAGGTGCGGGCGGCGGCCTTTGCGTGTCACCGAGGCTAGGCTGATGTCATAGAAGCGGCTGGCCGGTTTCAGCACGCGCAGGCGGCCCTGCTGCACCCAGGCTTGGGCGTAGTGGTCGGGTAGGTAACCGATATAGCGTCCGGTGAGGATGAGAAAGGCCATGCCTTCGCGGTCCGAGGCGCTGGCGGTGCAATTGAGCGCCTGGTAGTGGCTCTGCACTTCGGGCGGTAGGCGGAAGGTCGGCGCGATGGCCTCCTGGGCGTTCAGCCGCTCATCCTCCAACTGTTGATCATCGACATAGAACAGCGGGTGGCCGACCGCGCAGTAGAGCAGCGAACGCTCGTCGTACAGCGCCTGGTATTCCAACCCAGACAACGCCGTGACCTGCGGCACCACGCCGATGTGCAGGCGGCCGTCGAGCACACCTTGCTCCACCTCGCTCGGCGGCGTCATGCGGATGTGGATATGCACATCCGGGCCGCGCTCTTTCAACCGCGCCAAGGCATTGGTGATGCGCATATGCGGCACCGTCACCAGGTTGTCGGTCAGGCCGATATTCAGCTCGCCGCGCAGGTGCTGGTGCAGGCCGTTGACCTCCGTGCGAAAGCTCTCCAGCGCCGCCAGCAACTGCTGGGTGCTCTGGTAGACCTCGCGGCCTTCTTCGGTCAGGGCAAAGCCGGCGCGGCCGCGTTGGCACAGGCGCAGGCCGAGGCGTTGTTCCAAGTCGCTCATCTGTTGGCTGATCGCCGAGCGGCCGATGCCCAAAGCGCTTTCCGCCGCAGAAAAACCGCCGCACTCCACCACGCTACGAAACAGCTTGAGCAAGCGGATATCAAAGTCGCTGACTTGGGCCAGTGGGTCGGGGCGGCGAGTGCTCATGGTGAGGTGCTCATGGTGAGGTCTTTGTTTAGCGAGCGCTTAACTAAAGATAAGAAGAGTCGTGTTTTCCTGACTCTAAGCCCGTGGCACCTTTACTGGCAACAGATTCGACTTTACCGCTTCAATCGCCCACACCGAGGCCACCATGAACATGCCGCAGATCGAAGTCCCGTCCCTGGCCAGCCAGCTCAAGCTGGATGCGCACTGGATGCCGTTTTCCGCCAACCGCAACTTCAAGCGCGACCCGCGTTTGATCGTCGGCGCCGATGGCAATCACTTCATCGATGACAAGGGCCGTCGCGTATTCGACAGCCTGTCCGGCCTGTGGACCTGTGGCGCTGGGCACAACCGCAAGGAAATTCAGGAGGCCGTGGCCAAGCAGCTGGGCACCCTGGATTACGCACCGGGCTTCCAGTACGGCCACCCGCTGTCCTATCAGCTGGCCGAGAAAATCACCGAGCTGACCCCAGCCGGCCTCGATCACGTGTTCTACACCGACTCCGGCTCCGAGTGCGCCGACACCTCAGTGAAGATGGCCAAGGCCTACTGGCGCCTGAAAGGCCAACCGAGCAAAACCAAATTTATTGGCCGCGCCCGTGGCTACCACGGCGTGAACATCGCCGGCACCTCGCTGGGTGGCATTGGCGGTAACCGCAAGATGTTCGGCCAGATGATGGACGCCGACCACCTGCCGCACACCTTGCAGTCGAACCTGGCCTTCACCAAGGGCATGGCGGCCACCGGTGGCGTGGAACTGGCCAACGAGCTGCTGAAACTGATCGAACTGCACGACGCCTCGAACATTGCCGCGGTGATTGTCGAGCCGATGTCCGGCTCCGCCGGGGTGATCGTGCCGCCAGTTGGCTACCTGCAGCGCCTGCGTGAGATCTGCACGCAGTACAACATCCTGCTGATCTTCGATGAAGTGATCACCGCCTACGGCCGTATGGGCAAGTGGACCGGTGCCGAGTTCTTCGGCGTGGTGCCGGACATCATGAACACCGCCAAGCAGGTCACCAACGGCGCGATTCCGCTGGGCGCAGTGATCGCTTCCAGCGAGATCTACAACACCTTTATGAACCAGGCGATCCCCGAGCACATGGTCGAGTTTGGCCACGGCTACACCTACTCGGGCCACCCGGTGGCTTGCGCCGCCGGCCTGGCAACCCTGGAGCTGCTCAAGCGCGACAACCTGATCGAGCAGTCCGCCGCCCTGGCACCGATCTTTGAAGAGAAGCTGCACAGCCTCAAAGGCAGCAAGAACGTCGTCGACATCCGCAACTGCGGCCTGGCCGGCGCGATCCAGATCGCCCCGCGTGACGGCGACCCGGTGATCCGTCCGTTCGAGGCCGGTATCAAACTGTGGAACGCCGGTTTCTACGTGCGCTTCGGCGGCGACACCCTGCAGTTCGGGCCAACCTTCAACACCAAGCCCGAGCAGCTGGACTCCGTGTTCAACGCCGTCGGCGACGTGCTGAACAGCCTCGACTAAGCGACCCCTCATTCCCTGCAGGAGCCAGCAGCCAGGCTCCTGCAAAAACAAGATCCGTTATTAAGGAATTGCCATGACCCTCGTTAACCACCTGATCCACGGCGAACTGAATGCCGGTACCGGCCGCAGCGCTGACGTGTTCAACCCGTCCACCGGCGCGGCGACCAAGAAAGTCGCCCTGGCCGACCGCGCCACCATGCAACTGGCCATCGACTCGGCCAAGAGCGCCTTCCCGGCCTGGCGCAACACCCCGCCAGCCAAGCGTGCCCAGGTGATGTTCCGCTTCAAGCAACTGCTGGAGCAGCACGAAGCGACCATCTCCAAGTTGATCAGCGAAGAGCACGGCAAAACCCTCGAAGACGCCGCCGGTGAACTCAAGCGCGGTATCGAGAACGTCGAATTTGCCTGCGCCGCCCCGGAAATCCTCAAGGGCGAGTACAGCCGCAACGTCGGCCCGAATATCGACGCCTGGAGCGACATGCAGCCAATCGGCGTCGTGGCCGGCATCACCCCGTTCAACTTCCCGGCCATGGTGCCGCTGTGGATGTACCCGCTGGCCATCGTCTGCGGCAACTGCTTCATCCTCAAGCCGTCCGAGCGTGACCCAAGCTCCACCCTGTATATCGCCCAACTGCTGATCGAGGCCGGTCTGCCAAAAGGCGTGCTCAACGTGGTGCACGGCGACAAAGAAGCGGTGGATGCGTTGATCGAAGCGCCGGAAGTCAAAGCCCTGAGCTTTGTTGGCTCCACGCCGATTGCCGAATACATCTACAGCGAAGGCACCAAGCGCGGTAAGCGCGTTCAGGCCCTGGGCGGCGCGAAGAACCACGCCGTGCTGATGCCCGATGCCGACCTGGACAACGCCGTCAGCGCACTGATGGGCGCCGCTTACGGTTCTTGCGGCGAGCGTTGCATGGCCATCTCCGTGGCCGTGTGCGTAGGCGACCAGATCGCCGATGCCCTGGTCGAGAAGATCGTGCCGCAGATCAAAGCGCTGAAAATCGGTGCCGGCACCTCCTGCGGCCTGGACATGGGTCCGCTGGTTACTGGCGCGGCGCGTGACAAGGTCAAAGGCTACATCGATGCTGGTGTGGCCCAGGGCGCAAGCCTGGTGGTCGACGGTCGTGACCTGGTGGTTGCCGGCAACGAAAACGGCTTCTTCGTCGGCGGCACCCTGTTTGACAAGGTGACCCCGGAGATGACCATCTACACCGACGAAATCTTCGGCCCCGTGCTGTGCATCGTCCGCGTCGGCAGCCTGGAAGCGGCCATGCAGCTGATCAACGACCACGAATACGGCAACGGCACCTGCATCTTCACCCGCGACGGTGAAGCCGCGCGCCTGTTCTGCGACGAAATCGAAGTGGGCATGGTCGGCGTCAACGTACCGCTGCCCGTACCGGTCAGCTACCACAGCTTCGGCGGCTGGAAGCGCTCGCTGTTCGGCGACCTGCATGCCTATGGCCCGGACGGTGTGCGCTTCTACACCCGCAAGAAGGCCATCACCCAGCGCTGGCCGCAGCGCGCCAGCCACGAGGCGGCGCAGTTCGCTTTCCCGAGTAATGGCTAAGTAACACCCAGGGGGCTGATCGCAGGATCAGCCCCCTTTTTTAGATGTGGATGACGGCCTGTAGGAGCCAGCTTGCTGGCGATCTTTCGCGACCATCCGCGTGCATGCGATCAGTCCCCTCGCTCCTTTGGGGAGAGGGTTAGGGAGAGGGGCTGTTGCCCGCTTAACGGTGTTTTCAACCATCTCCCCCAGCCCCTCTCTCACTAAACGGGCGAGGGGAGCAGTACCGCTTTACGCAACAAACCAGCCGCGCGGGCGCGGCGTTGGTGCAGTGACCGCAGGTTACGGCACCCCTTGGGTGAGCGGGTTCAGGGTTTCCTGGCCCGCAAGCCCGCTCTCCCAAGGGCAGCCCACTTCAATTATTTATGAAGAGGACTCCTTGCAATGAGCAAACCCATGATTGGCCTTCCCCTGTGCCGTTGGCAGCTGACCAGCCGTGATATTGGCTGGTTTCACCTGGTCGGCGAGAAGTACATCCACGCCGTCACCGGCTTCGGTGCCTTCCCGCTGATGATCCCGGCGTTCGGCGATGATCTGGACATGGACACGGTGCTGGATAGCGTCAGCGGCATCATGTTCGGTGGCTCGCTCTCCAACGTGCACCCCAGCTTCTACGGCGACGACCATCCCGGTCTTGGCCTGGCCGACAAACCCCGCGATGAAACCGTACTGCGCCTGATGCGCGCATGCCTGGAGCGCGGCATTCCCTTCCTTGGCATCTGCCGGGGCATGCAGGAAATGAACGTGCTGTTTGGTGGCACCCTGCACCGCGAGGTGCATGAAGTGGAAGGTCGTCTCGATCACCGTGAGGTGAAGGATGTACCGGACGACGTGGCCTACGGCCCGATGCACAACGTGGCCCTGACCGAGGGCGGCGTGCTGCATTCGCTGTTCGGCGAGCGGCAGATCAAGGTCAACTCGTTGCATGGCCAGGGGGTTGATCGCCTCGGCGAGGGCTTGCAGGTTGAAGCCGTGGCCGAGGATGGGCAGATCGAGGCGGTCAGTGTGATTGGCGCCAAGGCGTTTGCAGTTGGGGTGCAGTGGCATCCTGAGTATCGTTATTGGGAGAAGGCGGATTACAACGCGCTGCTGGGGGCGTTTCATCAGGCGGCGCGGGAGTATCAGGTGAAGAAGTCTAAAAGCAGGAGTACTGTTCTGGCATAAGGCTAGTAGCAGTATGTTTTGAGAACTAACAAGGCTCGCTGTTATGCGGGCCTTGTTTTTAGTTGATAAGACTTTCGAGTCGGCTTTTCAAACGCTCAAGCTCCTCTCGAAGCTCTAGGTTTGGCGTCGTCTGGGTTATTGCGGCTTGATGGCTTAAAGCCAAACGATGGCCGGGTAGGAGAGAGCGAGCCAAGCCTATTGCGGCCTCTAGCTCACCCAGCTGGCTTCACGTACCACCATGTAGAGAAATCCATTTTCACCGGGGGCTCTATAAGAGCCGATGGCGCCCAGGTGCTTAGCCATCACTGCCGTCATTTCCCAGCCGTCGACCGGGTCTGCCGACCAGGTGGCACAAGCCAGTTTCAGCAAGTTCAATGAATCACCTAGCGCGCGGACTTCCCGAGACCTGGCCTTGACCAATTCCAGAAACGACTCATTCGCCCAGGCCCACATCCAGAAGTCGGAACGGTTCGAGAAGGTGCCTACGAAATCGACATCACACTCTACCGCCGGTGTGCCCTCATTCGAGAAAATAAGCTTGCCGGTTTCCTGATACCAATCCCAGCGGCTGTGCTCGCCAATCTTGTAGGTGGCCATAAAGCTGTTCTGCTGCTCTTGCAGATAGTTGAAGCTATCGGTGATCAGCGCATGCAGCATGTCTTCATCTTGAAGCCAATTAAGCTCTCGGATATGGCAATAACACTCCGCGCAAACTAGGCGGATACCCGCAAACGCCTCCGCACGGTCATTCCATTCCCCCTCTTGTTCCAGCACGGCGTCACATTGGTCACACCATGCATCGGGGTAGAGATTGTCTGGGTGCTCCGGGTCGTAACCCACATTGAACCCCTGACCCTCACCATCATTGAGATGGCGACAGAGGAACGTAGCTGCACTGGTTCCATGCACGCCACATTCAACTTTCTTCTCTTCATCGCTCATAGCGTTTCCTTAAAAGAAGTAGGGCAGATGCATCGCCGTAAGGGCGAGAAGTGTAATCCCGGTTAAATCATTATCAACCGGCCCAATTCACCATTGGACCGGAGAGCTGCCACTTACTTCTGGGCGAGATTCAGCTGGTTATAGTCCTGAATAAAGTCGCGCAGGATGTCGTCTAGGGCCAGTTTGGTGGATTGCTGGATGGCGTTTTTCATGGCGAAGGAGCCGCCCCAGAACATTTTGCCGCCCTGGCTTTTGCCCTCGACCTTGTAGGTTTTGGAGAACAGCTGCTGTTCGTCCGCGCTGACGTTCACCTTCAAGGTGATGTAGGCGCGGAAGTCGGCGAAGCGGTATTCCTGCAGCTCGAAGCTCAGCAGCGGCAGATCACCACTCTGGCTCGCTTCGAGGCGGCCGAAGGCTTGTTGTACATCCGTCGATTGCAGGGTGTTGTCGAGCATCTGGCCGAAGTTGACGATCCACAGGTTGGCATGGCCCACCACGGCGGAGCGGAATTCGTAATGGTGGCTGCTGGTGGCCGGGCTCAGGGCGTAGGCGGCAGGGCCGCTGGCGCTGGGCAGTTGGCTGTCCCCGGTGTTGTTGCTCAGGTAGGCGGGGTAGTCCTCGGCAATCGGGTGCTTGATGGTGCAACCGGTCAGGGTGGCGAGCAGGGTCAGGGCCAGCAGGTAGGCAATCTTTTTCATGGCGAATCCTTGTCGATACAGCGGGTTAGTACGCAAGGAACGGCCATCTGTTATCGCCCGTCCCTGGGCGGCGCACAGGCTAATGACAATGTGCGGTGATGGCAAATTGGCATTGATGATGTTGGGCAGCGTTTGCTGCCAGGTGACGTTCAGCTGTTTGGCCCGACGCTGGCGCTGTCATACGCCTTAACTATCCTCAACAAGCGCCGATAGAGCGTATTACTGGCCAGCTAGAAGGCGATGTCCCATGAATATCAAATCCAAACTGTTGCTGAGCTTTCTGGTGGCAACCCTGATTCCGGTTCTGGTGGTGGCGCTGCTGACGATTCGCAATGTCACGCAGCAGGCTAAAGAGAACTTTCTGGTGTCCAGCAGCCTGGATATGAAACTGGTGAACAACAGCTTTGCCACTTTCTTTGATTCGGTGGGCCACACCGTTTCCGCCCTGGCGGAATACCCCGCAGTGCAGGATGCCCAGAACGGCGATCTGACCACCTACTTCGGTGAGGCGCGCAAACCGGGCGAGGTGGCGACCGCCAATGGTGGACGCGAGAAACAGATCTTCGATTACTTCTCCAGCATCGGTAAGAACAACCCCACCTTCGGTTACGTGTACATGAGCGATACCAAGGGCGGCTATGTGGAGTGGCCGGGCACCGGGGGTTACGGTGACTGGGACCCGCGCCAGCGCGAGTGGTACCCCATTGGCCGCGACGCCAATTTCACCCTGGCCCGCCGCGACGGTTATTACTGGGAGCCGGATGACGCGGTGTATGTCTCGGTGCTCAAGGGCTTCAAGGACACCGCCGGGCAGTTCGCCGGGGTGGTGGCGGTGGATGTGTCGCTCAAGGCGCTCACCGATATGGCGCAGAAGGTGCGCTTCGGCGAAACCGGGTTTCTGATGCTGGCGGAGGGCAGCGGCACCTTGCTGGTGGATGGTCTGCAGCCGGATAACAACTTCAAGAAGGTCAGCGAGCTGCCCGGCGAGCACTTTGCGGTTATCGGTAAAACCGAGAACGGCCTGGTGGAGGTGGAGATCGACGGGGTGGCTTATATGGCCAACGTTTACACCTCGCCTGAGCTGGGCTGGAAGTTTGTTGGCTTCAAGCAGGCGGACGAGATTTACGCGAGCGCCCGCGAGCTGACCTGGATCACCCTGATTGTCTGCGTGGTGCTAGTGCTGGTATTCGGCGCGGCAGGGGTAGTGATCGCCAACCGTATCGTCAACCCGATCAACCTGGTGAAGGATGGGCTACGCACCATCGCTCAGGGTGAAGGTGACCTGACCCGCCGCCTGGATCTGCTAAGCAAGGATGAAACCGGCGAGTTGGCCAAGTGGTTCAATCAGTTTATTGCGTCGATCCAGGGCATGATTCGGGTGATCAAGGAGAACGCCATCAGCATGGATGGGGTTTCCAGCGATACCAACAAGCGCACCACGGCGATGTCCGCCACGCTGCAACGCCAGTTGAGTTCGGTGGAGCAGATCGTCACGGCGGTGACCGAGATGTCCTCGGCGGCCAACGAGGTGGCCAAGACCTGCGTGCAAACCGCTGATGTGTCGGAGCAGGGGCTGGTGGCCACGCGCAATGGCAAAGAGGTGATCGCCCGCAGCACGTCCGGGGTCAACAAGCTCGGCGCCAGCATCCAGAACTCCAACAAGGTGCTTCAGGAGCTGGAGAAGGAAACGGTCAACATCAACAACATCCTCTCGACCATTCAGCAGATCGCCGAGCAGACCAACCTGCTGGCCTTGAACGCGGCCATCGAAGCCGCCCGCGCGGGCGAGCAGGGGCGAGGGTTTGCGGTGGTGGCGGATGAAGTACGCAACCTGGCCAAACGCACCCAGGATTCCACCGAGCAGATCAACAATATCCTCAACCTGCTGGTCAATCGCATCAAGGAAGTGACGGTGAGCATGGACCAAAGCCTGGTCGAATCGGGCAAAGCCATCGTGCTGTCCGATGAGGTCATGGCCGCCTTCGAGAGCATTGAAGGCAAGGTGCAGATGATCCGCGACATGACCATGCAGATCGCCACCGCGACCGAGGAACAGCACCTGGTGACCGAGGAAATCAACCAGAACATCGTCGCCATCAACGACGCGGTGACGCAAATATCGGTGCAGGCCGCCGAGGTGGAGAGCTACGCCCAGGAACAAAGCGGCCTGAGCAGTGAGCTGAAACAGCTGGTGGTCCGTTTCCGTACGGAGTAGGCCGGCCGCGCGACTTTATACCGAGAAAAAGCCCCGCAATTGCGGGGCTTTTTTGTTTACCAGCGATAGCCGTGGCCATAGCCGTCGTGCCGACGGTGTTTGTGGCCATGCCAGCGTTTATGGCGCGGCCGCTCCTGTATGTAATACACCGGGGCCGGCTGGTAGTAGACCGGCTGGCGCTCGTAGTACACCCGTTGCGGAGGGTAATACGCCGGTGGCGGTGGGTAGTACTCGCGCGGTGGCGGAGCGTAAACCCGCGCGGGACGGCTCTGGCTGACAAGTACGCCGCCAATCACCGCGCCCACCACGGCTCCGGCAATCGCTGCGTCACGGTTGGAGGCCTGCGCTGGGGCCTGGGCAAACAGCGCCAGACTGGCCACCAGGCCGGTGATAAGGGGGATACGCGACAGCATGATCGAAACTCCTGTGCAAACCGGTCTTTCCCGGCTTGTAGTTTCGACACTGGGTGTTGCGCGGCATTGCAGGGCGCAATGTAAAGCCTGTGTAAAACAGTATGGCGCCTAATGCCTGGTGATCAGGCCGCCAGGGGTGCGGGCTGACGGCGACCCATGAGGGCAATAGCGTTGCTGGTCAGCCTTGATAAGAGGAAGCCTCGCGGCATCAACCTAAGGGTATTACTCGGTAGTACCTGGTGGCGGCTTAGGCTTAAGGAATAGCGGGTGTCTGATTGCCGGTTGTAACAGCGGCGACGCCTGGTGTTGCGACTGGTGCCTGGTTCTGTGCGGCCAGGTAGGCCTGTAACTTGGCCATCTGGTCGTTCTTCAATTGGATCAGGCGCTGCAGTTTGTCGAGTTGGCTTTGCAGGTCGGCAATACGGCTTTTCAGCTCAGCGTTTTCACGATTGGTCGAATCGAGGCTTTCCTGGGTCATTGCCAGTTGATCAAGCAGGGCCTTGTTGCCTGCGTTGCCTTTGTCACTGCCGGCGCTCGCCTTGTCGCTGCCTTCTGCAACCAGTTTCAAGTTATCGCGGCGTTCAATTGTGGCTGGCGTAGCGGCCGCAGTATTGCGCTTACTGGCATCCAACTGGCGAGCGCTGGCAGCAACATTGCGGCTCTCACGCCAGGCGGCGGTTTGCTGGTTAACCTGAGCAATGGCGGCGCTTTGTGTGCGGCTGTTGATGTGTTGGGCATCGGGTAGGCGCAGCACCTGACCGCTTTTCATGCGGTTGATGTTGTTATCGATAAAGGCCTGCGGATTCAGCTCCTGGATCGCCAGCATGGCCTGATGCACGCTACCGTCAGCCCGCACACGGTTGGCAATGTCCCAGAGGTTGTCGTTGGCGGTGGTCGTGTACTCATTGCCTGCCAGTGGTGTGGCGGCAGCCGTGCTGGCGGATGCGGGTTGAGTTTCGCTAACTGTTGGGCGCGCTGCCTGCGGCTGTGTGCGTGGTGCAGCAGACGCTGCGGTTACCGGTTGTTGTACTGCAGCAGGTAATACGTCCTGCGCGGTATAGAGCGGTGGGTCCAGCAGCAGGGTGTATTCACGCTGCAACTGGCCATTGGGCCAGAGCACTTGCACCAGGAAGTTCAGGTAAGGCTCACGCATCGGTTTATTCGAGGTCACCCGGATAACGCTTTTGCCATTGGGCTTGAGGACCGGGGTAAATGTCAGGTCCGTCAGGAAGAACTGCCGATCAATCCCTGCCTTGTTGAAGGCTTCCGCAGAGGCCAGGGTCGGCATCAGTTCGTTGGCGGCCAGGTCGCGGCTTTCCAGCAGTTCGATCTCCGCCACCAAAGGCTGGTTGAGTGCTGACTGCAGTGTTACCTCACCCAGCCCTAGCGCGTGCGCCATGCCGGATGACAGCGCAGAAGTCGCTGCAATTGCCAGCACCAGTTTACGAACCCGAGCCATAGCGTTATCCCTTGGTTGATCTGTTGATGGACCCGCGAAAGGGGCTTGAATCGAGTGCGGTTTTAGTTGCAGGCGCCCTGCTCAACACGCGGTTCGGCCTGCATGGGCCGCGTCGAAAGCGCTGGGATCTTATGGATTCATGCTGATTAATTGTGTTGATCAGCTAGCAAAACGCTCAAGATTCTTGGCATGAATTGCCGTAAATGCGTCATCGGTCGCGCGCGCAGCAGTTGCCGGCGGGTGCTGGTAAGCAAGGGGCGGGTTGACGCTGTGTCGCTGCGGTGCCGTCAGGTGGTCTGACGGCACCCAGGTGGAGGGGGCTTAGCTGTTTTGTGCGTCTTTGCGGCACTGCGCCTGCAGGGCAGCCCAGCCGTCGGCGCCGAGGTCTTCGAGGGTCTGGATATTGGCTTCGAAGATTGCCTCAGGCTCAGGGAACGCCGCGACGGCGCGGTCGATGCTGGCTTCACGGAGGATATGCAGCGTCGGGTAGGGCGAGCGGTTGGTGGCGTTGCTGAGGTCGTTGGCGGCCGTGTCGGCAAACTGGAACTGCGGGTGGAAGCTGGCCACTTGCAGGGTACCGCTGTAGCCGAGTTCGTCGAGTGCATCATCGACCACTCCGAGGAAGTCGTTGAAATCGAGGAAGTCAGTCAGGGCGGCGGGATGGATCAGTAAGGTGGTGTCCGTTTCGCTGGGCTCGCAGTGAGCGAGCGCATGCAACTCGTCGATCAGCATGCTGAGCAGTACTTCCGGCTCGCTGTCGGTACACACCACATAGCGTACTTGCCCTTTGACCTGCACGGCCTTGGCGAACGGGCAGAGGTTCAGGCCGATCACGGCACGATCAACCCAGGCGCGGGTTTCGGCAATGGCGTGGGCTGCGCTCGGGAGGGGGGGGCTGGACATAGGGCAATACTCGGGCTGGCGTGGGGTGAAGTTTAGCGTCAATAGCGGTGTGCAGGGTTCGCCGGGCGCTTGTCAGCGTTCAGCCGCTGGTGCGCTGTGGGTTGCCAGCGCGGCGTAATGGGGTGCAGCGGCCCGGATCGATGGCGCCGACATAAGGGTTGCCGTGGCCCATCACGCAGCCGACTTGCTGGTTGCGCCAGCGCTCCCACTCGCTGATCGGGTATTGGCGGTTCCAGGCCTCGTAGGTGCGTCGGTCGAGCTTGGACAGTTTCAGCTGATAGCGTTCGGCCATATACAGATAGATACGCGCTGCCGCGCCACGCGCATGGGCTGGCGGCATGGCGGTTTTCGCCTTGAAGTTGACCACCATTGGGCAGGCGCCGTACTGCGTGGGTTTGTCGCTGAGCATGCCGAGGGCGTAGTTGGAGCGGTCACCATTCAGCTCACCGATGCTTGGCACCAGGTTGTGCAGGTCGGCTTCGGCGGCTTTGAAACGGGCGTCGTTGCGCGCGCAGTTCTTGCGTCCGCCGTCCTGCCAGCACTGGCGCTGATGGCCGATTACCCAAGCGGGCACCACATGCTCCCATTCCAGGCGCTGGGCACGGCGCAGCTGTTTGCGGGGGCTGTAGCCACAGCTGCCGAGGTCGACGCGGTTACCGCTGTACGTGCAATGGCAATAAAAGGTGCTGGGCCGTTCGGCATATAACCGCCAAGCGATTTTCTTCGCGGCACTGAAGGTTTTCGGGGCATCGGCATAAGCGGGTAGGGCAACTAGCAGGCAAAACAGGACAAGCAGACGCAGCATGGGGCACTCGGCAGCCAAAAAGCTGCGGATCATACCGATTAAAGCGCTCTGCGACGGGCCTTTTGCCGCGCTGCTGATAAGCGGTTAGCAATCTTTTGCACCTCAGGCGGTCTGTTGGTAGTCCACCTGAGCTTATGCAGCTAGGTGCTTGATTGTGCTGAAAGTCATGTATTCAGGAGGAAAACTGGCCAATCTGGATTTTGTTGCTAGCGTTACCCCATCACACCGCAGCGGACGACCTCCTCTGATGAGTACTGTGCAGCGTTGGCAATGGCTAAGAAATGGGCCCGTCTGGTCGGGCGGCAATGCTGTGGCGATGCGCCTGTCGGTGCTGATTGTGCTGTTACTGGCGGTCAGTGGTTGCGCAACCCGGCAAGATCATCAGACCATCGTCAGCAACCGCAGTCCGATCAAACCCACCGAATTCTTCCAGAGCCATGCCGACCGTATGGCTACCCTGGGCATGCGCAACAATCTCAACAGCCTCTACCGTTTGATGGACAAGCTGTATCTGCGCAACCCCCGCGAGTGGCGTAAAACCGGTTTACCTGATGTGGAGTCCGCCAAGCGCGCGGTGCACCGCGCCATTGAGCTTGATCAGCCGCTTCCCCAGCTAGGCGGGCGCACTGATGTTGCGGCGCTGAGTTATGCCCTGAGCGCGGAGTACCAGGGTGATCGGGTGGGGGCGTTTATCTATTCGCTGGCAAGCATGCTGATTACCGCCCACGGCGGACGCACGGAGTACTACCTGAGCGATACGCTGGACCCGCAGTTTGTCCACAACGCTGCGCGCAATGTCGAGAAGGCCAGCTGGATGCTCGCCCAGCGCACCGATGCCGGCGGCAAGCCCTGGCTGCTGTCCAACGAGATTTCTGCCGAGGGGCATAACCTCAGCTATGCCGTGGAGTTCGGCAAGATCGTCGCGCGTCTGGATCTGCTCACCGATGTGCTGGATGAGCGCTATCGGCGCATGGGCGTGAGTTATGCCCAGGGCCTGCTGTTTATGAACTTCCTACCCGTGCAATAAACCCTCAGTAGCCTTCTTCCAAGCGTTTATTACTTTGCGCGTTGGCGGCTTCGATCTGCTCTTTCAGCTGTTCGGTCTGTTGTTGCAGTTGGGTGGCCTGCTCGGCTTGCAGGCTGGCAGTTGCGGCGGTTTCACCGAGACCGCAGGCGGTCAGAACCAGGGTGGCTGCGAGCAGTAAAAACACACGGGTGGCGCGCATGGCGGCTCCTGGCAAGTGGCGCGCGGCTTAATGCCAGCGCGAGTAAATGGTTTCCAGAGTGCCAGCCTGTCTTAAACGCTCCAGCGCTGCCGAGAACTGTTTGGCACGGGCGCTATCGCCTTTGGCGAAGGCCACATAACGCGGCATTTCCACCAGGGGTTTGGGCAGAATGCGCACGCTCTGTTCTGCGCGCTGCTCGCGAACGAAATACATCAGCTGCACACGATCACCGACGATCACATCAATGCGCCCGGCGAGCAGCATAGATACCAGCTGCCGTGGGTTCTGCGCACTGGTATCACGTGACAGTTCGGCTTTGTCGAAATCCGATTGGTAGGCATACCCCCGTACCTGGCCAATGGTGAAGAGTGACAGATCGTCCAGTTTGTCCCAGTCGTTAAGGGCGGTTTTACGCGAGGTCATAAACACCGTTGAACCGGTACGGATCGGCCCGGCCAGCTCGTATTGCTGCATCCGTTCGGGGGTCCCAGCGAACTGAAAGGCCATGGCCACTTCACTGCGATCGATCATGCGCTTGACCCGCTCCCAGGGGTACAGGCGCAAGCTGTAGGAGATTTTGGCCTCTTGCATCACCGCCTCAACCAACTCCACATCCAGTCCGCGCGGCTGATCATCCTCAATGGTGACAAAACTATAGGGTGCAAACTGTTCATCGCCCACCACCTTCCAGGGTTCGGCTTGCACAGCCCAGGGCAGTAATAGCGTCAAGCACAACGCAACAATACGCATGAGGTCCTCCAGGCGGGCGCCTCGAACGAGCGAATAGCTCTGCATTGATGCTAGCTAATGAAAAAAGCCCCGGCAGCTGACCGGGGCTTTTTTTGCTGCAAGTTGACTCAGACTTTGCGCACGAACTCGGATTTCAGCTTCATCGCGCCGATGCCGTCGATCTTGCAGTCGATGTCGTGGTCACCGTCGCACAGGCGGATGCCTTTGACCTTGGTACCGACCTTGACCACCAGGGATGAACCTTTGACTTTCAGGTCTTTGATCACGGTGATCGTGTCGCCGTCCTGCAGCACATTACCCACTGAATCCTTGATCACCTTGACGTCATCTGCCGCGTCGCTCGCGCCAGTGGCCGACCATTCGTGGGCGCACTCCGGGCATACCAGCTGGGCGCCGTCTTCGTAGGTGTATTCGGAATTGCATTTAGGGCAGGGCGGCAACGTGCTCACGGCGGGTCCTTGATAGGTCGATAGGAAAAGGCCGCATATTGTATAGGGTTTTATGGTGTCGCGCCGGGCGCTGGCAGTTGTGGCCAGTTAAGCGTGCCGCGGTCATTAAAACGCCAGGTGCCAAACAGGCCGTTGGCCAACTTGCCACGCAATTCATAGGGCAGCCCCTGGCCGTCCTGATAGCCGGCCATGCCCCAGGCCTGGCGCAGTGCGGCGTAGGCGGAAAGGCTGACCGGAATACGCAGGATGCTTTCACCGTAACGGGGTACTTGTCCGCGTTGGTCACTGACGCCACTGAGCAGCGGCTGCTGGTTGACCTGCAGCTCAAGGTCCACGCCGTCGAAATCGATGGGCCGGTCATTGGGGTTCTGTACCCGCAGTTTGATTGCGAAGCGTGCTTCCAGGCCTTCGCCGGGCAGCGGCTCGATACCGACCAGTTCGATGCGCAATGGGTCGCGCGTGGCCAGCGTGCTGCATGCAGCCAGGGTGAGCAGCAGGCTGACAAGCAGGGCGCGGAAGAATGTGTGGTGAGGGGCGTTAGGCATGCTGGGTATCCACTGCTGAGTAATCACAGAGTAGAAGACCCCGAGAGCGCGGCGATTACGCCGCAGCAGGGCAAATTAGCGCGAGAAGGGTTGTTGCAGGAGATGCCCGCCAGCCTGTAATCACAGGTGCTGGCGGGTTTGCTACTGAGTATCAGAAGTGCGCTTTTACCAACAGGCTGGCGGTGTTCTGATCGGTCGCGCCGACAAAGTTGTCGCTGACAAAACCGCTGTCTTCGATACCGTACTTGTCTTTCCAGTAGTCGTATTCGATACCGACATACAGCTGCTTCTCGCCCCAGTTCATGGCCTTACCCAGGTCGTACTTGATCTGTGGGTTGAAGTGCAGGTTGGCGTGGTAGCTCTTGTCGTTGTCGACCACCCAATCCATAAAGCCGTCGATCACGATGTCGGATTTACCCACCGGGATGGTGTAGCTCCACACCGGAGTGATCTGCCAGACGTTATCGCCGTCGCGCTTGCCATCGGTCGTGCGGTTGTAGAAGTTCAGGGAGAAGTAGTCAAAGCCGGGGATCGCCAGGTCAAAGCCTGGGCCGATCAGGTAGGACTCGACATCGTCTTCACCGAATTCATAGGTAGTGGCCAGCAGTACATCCTTGATCGGGCCAAATTCCAGCTTGCTGTTAAACAGCTTGCCGAACGACAGGCGCGGTGAGAACTCGCCGTAGAAGGTGTGGCCATCGCCTGCGCCATTGGTGGCGTCGGTGTTGTACTTGATGGTGTCGACGAAGAAGAACAGGTCGCCGATAGCCCAGCCACTGGCGTGTTCAAAGGTCACGGTCTGCTGGATTTCCGGGTCAATCTTGTAATCCTGGCCATACAGGTAGGTCAGGCTGTTGTTCTGCCAATGCAGCAGGTCACCCGCGACGGCCTGGCCGCCCGCCAGAAGCCCGCCTGCCATGACCAGAGAGGAAAGTGTGCGGTTCATCAAGTGGTGCTCCCCAAAGTGCTGAATTATCGTTTTAAACCTGTCTGAGTGGTCAGGCTGTCGGAGCTTGAGCAAGAACAAGGCCAAGTCCTGAAATCGTTCACGGCGCCGCCAGATGGCGCGCGTCGGGCGCGCACTCTAGTGGTTTTTGGGGGGATGTAAATACGTTGCATGCACTGATAACTGACCTGCCGGACAGTTTTAGCCTTAACTTGGTGCGCGCTAACTCTGTCGCGGCGTGGTGCTGGTGCGTCGTTTGATGGGCTTGCGTACAGGCTTATCGCTGCTCGGCACATGCAGATAGGACATCACGCTTTCAGTCAGCTCCGCGGCCAGTTGCACGGCTTCCTTGTTGCGCGCCATGACGCCGGCGACCAGGCCTTCGATAAGCGCCAGCACCGAGGTGTTGGAGCTGATCAGCACCGGGTGATCGGCAGGGGCGAACAGCGCGTGTTTGGCGATGGTGGTCAGCGGCGAGGCGGGCGAGTCGGTGATCGCGAGCACGGTCGCGCCGCGTTCGCTGGCAAAGCGCGACAGCTGCAGGGTGTCGAGGGAATAGCGCGGCAGGGAGATCGACAGCAGCACGTCCTGTTCGGTGATGGCCGCCAGGCGATACGCGGCGTTTTCGTTGCCGCCTTCCATGCTCACGGCTGTGGCATCGGCGCAGAACGGCACCAGGTTGGCGGCTGCCAGGCCGGCCATATAGGCGCTATTGCCGAAGCCGAGGATGTAGATCTTGCGTGCCTGGATCAGGCAGCTGACAAAGGCTTCGAAGGTGTCCGCGCTGTTATTGGCCCCAGCGGTGGCCAGGTTGCTGCTGGCGATCTGCACCTGTTCGTGCAAGCCGAAAGCGCCGTCCGGGCGATGCGCCAGTTCGTTGCGCAGCTTGTCCACTGGCGACACCATCTGCTGCAGGGTGCTCACCAGCTCGGCTTTCAGCCCGGTATAGCCGCCCAGATCAATGGCTTTGGCCAGGCGGTTGACGGCGGCCGCCGAGGTGGCGGTTTCCACCGCCATTTCCTCGATGGTCAGGGTTGCGGCTTTCAACGGGTGGCGCAGGATAAAGTCGGCCACCTTGCGCAGCGAGGGCTGCAGGTGCGGGGCGATTTCCGCCAGTTTGCGCATCACCGGGGCGGCGTAGACGGTTACGTTCTTGGCAGAAGTCGGCATGGATGGGCTTTCAGCACGTTGAAGGGTTGGGCGTGCGCGCCGGGTCGGGGCGTGCCTGAGTCGTTGCGGCTGAAGTGTATCCGAAGCCGACCGCGGCTGTGGCATTGCGCACGGTCGGCCTGTCGGCGCCGTCTATTTAAGGCTACCCGCGAGAAACTGCTGCAAACGCTCGGACTTGGGCTGGGCCAGCACCTCGCGCGGGCAGCCGCTTTCTTCGACGCGGCCCTGATGAAGGAACAGCAACTGGTTGGACACCTCGCGGGCAAAACCCATTTCGTGGGTGACCACCACCATGGTGCGGCCTTCCTCGGCCAGGTCGCGCATGACCTTGAGCACCTCGCCGACCAGCTCCGGGTCCAGTGCCGAGGTTGGCTCATCAAACAGCATCACTTCAGGCTCCATCGCCAGGGCGCGGGCGATGGCCACGCGCTGCTGCTCGCCGCCGCTCATGTGCGCCGGGTAGGCATCTTTGCGGTGGGCGACGCCGACTTTCGCCAGGTAATGTTCGGCTTTCTCGCGAGCTTCTTTCTTGTTCATGCCCAGCACGTGCACAGGTGCTTCCATAACGTTATCCAAGGCACTCATGTGCGACCACAGGTTGAAGTGCTGGAAGACCATGGCCAGGCGTGAGCGCATGCGCTGCAGCTGCTTGCTATCGCTGGCTTTAAGCGCTCCAGTGACGCGGTTAGGTTGCAGCTTCAGTTCTTCGTTATTGAGCAGGATGCGCCCGCTGTGCGGTTGTTCCAGCAGGTTGATGCAGCGCAGAAAGGTGCTTTTGCCCGAGCCGCTGGAACCGATGATGCTGGTGACATCGCCGGCTTTGGCGGTCAGGGACACACCCTTGAGCACCTCATGGGTGCCATAGCGTTTGTGCAGGTTGTCGATTTGCAAGGTGTACATGGCAGCGGATTCTCTTGTTGTTAGTCGGTAAGCAGGCGGCCGTGGCGAATCGACTGCATGCCTGCGACCTTGGCCAGCCACAGGCCGGGCTGGGCAAAGCGCAGGCGTTCGCGGGCGTAGAGGATTCCTGAGGTGGTGGCATGCACCACGGAGTGCTGATCGCTGAGCGGGTCGATCACTTCGAACAACGGGTCGCCGACCTTTACCCGCGCGCCCAGCGGTTGCAGAAAACTCACCACGCCGGGGTGCGGCGCATAGGCGTACTGCGCGCCGGCAAAGGGCGTGGCTTCGCAACAGGTGAAAGGTGCGGCGGTCCAGTCGCCGCTGATCAGGCCTTGGTCGGCGAGAAAGCCGAGAATGTCATCGGCACTGTGTTGCGCCTGAAGCCGGTCGGTATCCGCCATACCACGCAGTTCAATGGTGGTGGCCACACAGGCCAGCGGAATATTGGCGTGCGGATAGCGTTCGGCCAGGCGCAGCCAGGGTACGGCGCAGGCTTCATCGAAGGAGTTGCCGCCGCTGTCTTCAGCCAGCAACACTGCGCCGGCACGAAGGCGCGCGGCCAGGGGCTGCAGGTTTGGCCAGTGCTGCGGCAAGGCGTAGAGCAACATGATCGACTCGAAATCACAGTGCAGATCGAGCACTACGTCCGCGTCGCAGGCCTGTTGCAGCAGTAGTCGGCGTAAGCCATCCAGCTCCGACTTGGCCGGCGGCAGTGCACAAATGGCGTCGCGCATCAGGCGGCGAATCAGCCTCACGTTGGCTTGCCCGTCGTTGCCCAGTTGGCCTTCCAGCTGCGGCGCGATCAGCTCGGCCAGGGCGGGAAAGTCGCGGTTGAAGTTCTGCCCGCTGGCCAGGTCGAAGCGGCCTTGATGGGTGGCCTGAAACATCTGCCCCAGGCCAATCGGGTTGGCTACCGGCACCAGTTCGATTACGCCGTTGAGGCGGCCCTGTTGTTCAAGTTCGAGTAGCCGCTGTTTGAGTTCCACCGCCACGCGCATGCCGGGCAGCTCATCGGCATGCAGGGCGGCCTGGATATAGGCCTTACGCGGGCCGCTGCCAAAACGAAACACCGAGAGCCGGCGTTCGGTGCCCGCGGTGCTCCAGGGCAGCAGGTGCTGAATATGTTCCATGGTTTTCCTTAATGCTTGCGCGGGGCCAGGTGGGCCAGCCAGCGGCCTTCGGCCAGCTTGAACAGGCGCACCAGGATGAAAGTCAGCACCAGGTAGAACAGCCCAGCGGTGATAAAGGCCTCGAATGGCATGTAGTAGCGCGAACTGACGGTGCGCGCCGCGCCGGTGATATCGATCAGGGTGACGATCGAGGCCAGCGATGTGGTGTGCAGCATCATGATCACTTCATTGCTGTACTGCGGCAGCGCCCGGCGCAAAGCCGATGGCAGCAGAATGCGGCGGTACAGGGTGAAGCGCGACATCCCCACGGCTCTGGCTGCTTCGATCTCGCCATGGGGTGTGGCCTTAAGGCTGCCCGCCAGGATCTCCGCCGAGTAGGCGCTGGTATTGATGGCAAACGCCAGACAGGCGCAGAAAGTGGCGCTGGAGAAATACGGCCACAGCACGCTCTCCCGTACCGCCTCGAACTGCGCCAGGCCGTAATAAATGAGGAACAGCTGCACCAGCATCGGCGTACCGCGGATGACATAGGTGTAGAGCCAGGCCGGGCCGTTAAGCCAGGGCGCGCGTGAAACGCGCAGCAGCGCTAATGGGATGGCCAGCGCCAGACCCAGCGCGAGGGCGATAAACAGCAGTTTGAAGGTCACCAGTAAGCCGCTGCCGTAGAGCGGCAGGCTGTCGGCAATCAGTTGGAAATCGAGCACGGTAGAAAGTCTCGCTTAGAGTTCAGCCAGGCGGGCGCCCACGGAATAGCGTTTTTCCAGTAAGCGCAGGGCCACTAGGGACACGGTGGTGAGCAACAGGTACAGCGCGGCAACCGCGAGGAAAAAGGTGAAGGGTTCGCGGGTGGCATCGGCGGCGTTCTTGGCTTTGAACATCATGTCCTGCAGGCCCACCACGGAAATCAGCGCGGTAGCTTTGGTCAGCACCAGCCAGTTGTTGGTAAAGCCGGGAATGGCGAAGCGAATCATCTGCGGCACCAGAATCCGCCAGAACACCTGCATGCCACTCATGCCATAGGCCGCACCGGCTTCGGCCTGACCTTTGGCGATGGCCATAAAGGCGCCGCGAAAGGTTTCCGAGAGGTAGGCACCGAAGATAAAGCCCATGGTGCAGACCCCGGCGATAAACGGGTTGATGTCGATGTACTGATCGTGGCCGAGAAGCGGAGCCACGCGGTTTACCAGGTCCTGGCCGCCGTAGAAGATCAGCAGAATCAGCACCAGATCAGGGATGCCGCGAATAACCGTGGCGTAGCCTTCGCCGAGCAGTGCCAGCCATTTCAGCGGTGACAGGCGAAACGCTGCGCCAACCAGGCCTAGGGCAATTGCCAGGGTCATGGAAGTCAGGGCCAGACTGAGGGTCAGCCAAGCGCCCTCGAGGATGGTCGAGCCGTAGCCGTGGAGCATGATGGGGTTCCTCACGCAGAGGCCGAGTGGCCTGCGCTACAACGAGAAAAAGGTGCCTCGCAGTGGAGGCACCCATGAGGCATTAGCAGTACTTATTTGCCGTAGATATCGAACTCGAAGTACTTGGCCTGCACGTCTTGGTACGTGCCGTTGGCGCGGATCGCGTCAATGGCGGCGCTGATGCGTGCGGCGTTTTCGCTGTCGCCTTTGCGTACCGCGATGCCAGCACCGTTGCCGAAGTATTTCGGGTCGTTGAAGTCCGGGCCGACCAGGGCGAAACCCTTGCCTGCTGGGGTTTTGATAAAGCCTTCATCGATGTTGATGATGTCCGCCAGGGTGGCGTCCAGGCGACCGGAGGCCAGGTCAAGGAAGGCTTCGTTCTGCGAGGCGTAGCGCACCACTTCAATGCCGGCTGCTTCGAACTGGTCCGAGGCAAAGCGATCGTAGGTGGAGGCGCGCTGCACACCGACTTTCTTGCCTTTGAGGTCTACCAGCGGGTCCTTGATTTCGCTACCGGCCTTCATCGCCAGCTTGCCGGGGGTGTGGTAGTACTTTTTGCTGAAATCCACCGACTTCAGGCGGTCTTCGGTGATCGACATGGACGACAACACGGCGTCGACCTTGCGTACTTTCAGCGAGGGGATCAGGCCGTCGAATTCCTGTTCGACCCACTCACATTCCACCTTCATTTCCGCGCACAGGGCGTTGCCGATGTCGTAGTCGAAACCGCTGATCTTGCCGTCAGGGGTTTTGAAGGCGAAGGGTGGATAGGCCGCCTCGATACCGATGCGCAGGCTGTCCTGGCTGGCGACGCTGAATGTGCTGACGGCGCTGAGCGCCAGAGCGCCGAGAAGTACGATCTTGTTCATCTTATTGACTCCTTGAAGGGGCGAGTTGGGTGTCTGAGCACAGGTCCAATGGCCCTGTGCTCAGTGGGTATTGCCTCGCCAATTGGCGAGATTTTCAGCAATGGCCTTGTGGGCTTGCATGCTGTTGGACCGGGTAAGGTGTGCCCGATCCTGGGACGGTGTCGGCATATTGATGACATGTTTATTTTCATAAATCTACAGGTTAGAAATATTTCTATCATTTTGATGTTCCTGAATTTCGTGGCTAAACCGCTCTATTGCGCTTGTTATAAGCCGAAAGCAGATTTTTTCAGGCGACGAAAGGTGTGCGAAGGTCGCTGCAAGGTGCTTGAAGATGATTTCTTGCTGGTATATAAAATTTCACAAAGCGAGATTGTGAAAATTTAAATTCACAGCTGAAAAGCCAGGACTGGCGCGGTGTTTTACCTGCTGCAGGGAGGCGCTGACGGGACCGGAACACCGGCTCGCACGAGTTCTCATAACAAGAGCAATAAGAATGAAAAAGCAGCTGAACCAACGCGTGGCGGCGGCCGCCCTGATCCTTTCCTGTGCAAGCTCTGCAGCCTTGGCGGAAGGTCATTTATTGGCCGTCGGCGGCATGCTGCGCGCGAGCAACTCGCCGGTGTACGCCAAGTTCATCGAACTGGCCGGTGGCCAGAAAGAGGCGCGCATCGTGATCATGCCAACCGCCAGCGGTAGCCAGGGTTCGAGCAAGCGCTTTATGAGCGAGCTGGTGGCCCTCGGCATCCCGGCCGAACGCATCAGCATCGTCGGCATCGACAAGAGCAACTACCAAACAACCATGAACGATGCTGCCGTGGTCAAGCCACTGGGCGAGGCCAGCGCGGTGTGGTTTGTCGGTGGCGATCAGGCGCGTATCGCCCGCGCGCTGTTCAATGCCGATGGCAGCCCGTCGCTGCTGATGCAGGAAGTGCGCAAGGTGTATGACAAGGGCGGCGTGGTCGCCGGTACCAGCGCGGGTGCCAGCATCCTCGGCGCGCAGATGCCCACCGCTTATGGCGTGGTCATGGATACCCTGGACTTCGGCGTGGCCAGCAAGGCCGACCAGCGTGGTGCCGCGGTGCTCAAAGGTGCTGGGCTGTTCAAAGGCGGGATCATTGATCAGCACCTCGACCAGATCGAGGAAACCAGCACCGGCCGCGCCGCGCGCATGGCCGCCTACCTGGCCGGGCAACCGGCGAGCAAGGGCTTTGGCCTGGACACCAACACTGCGATGTGGGTAAACCCCGAGGGCCAGGTGCAGGTGCTGGGCGAGGGCTACCTGACGGTGATGGACGCCAGTCAGGCCGAGAAGACATTCGGTGTGTACGGCACCCAGTTGAGCAACGTACGCCTGGCCATGCTCGGCAGCGGCGACCGTTATGACCTGGCCAGCGGCAAGGTGCAGCCTGCCGAAGGCAAAGCCGCCATCGAGGCCGGCAACGAATACCTGGTGGGCAACCAACTGATCACCGACCTGTCGGCCGTTTCGGCCATTGGGCGGGCAGTGCTCTATGGCCTGGCGGACAACACCGCGATGCGTCAGGTCGGCCTGATGACCCGCTACAACCCGCTCAACGGCTACCACTACGGCTACCGTTTCGAGTTCAGCAAAACCGCTGACTTCAGCGCCCACAGCCAGTTCTACGATTCGCTGACCAACTACAGCGTGGGCGGTGTGCGCCTGGATATTCGCCCGGTCAATGCCAACCTCGGCGACCCGGCTACCAGCGCACCTAAAGATGCCGGCAACGGCGCGGCGGGCGATGCGATTCGCGCCGTGAGCTTCCACGGCCTGATGACCCTCAATGGTCAGAACGCCTTCGAGCCGCAACGGCCGATCAGTCGCCTGGAACTGGCCAACGCCCTGCAGATGACCCTGGCTGCTGAGCCCAAGCTGGATGCGCTGCCCACGCTCACAGATATCGGTGCGGATGATCCGATGCGCGATCAGCTCAACACCGTGCTCTCCAACGGTTGGATGACCAGCACTGAGGCGTTCGCGGGTAACCAGCCGGTCACCCGCAAGGAGTGGGCGCTGGCCTGCAAGGCACTGGTGGAGCGCTATCAGGGCATTAGCCTGGCGAAAACCGCTGCGCTGACCGACCTCGCTGGCGTCGATAAAGCCTATGCCGACGCTGCCAGCCTGACGGTGGGCGAGGGCTGGCTGCAGGCCGAGAAAGGCCGCTTTAACCCGGATGCCCCGGTGACCCGAGCCGAAGTGGCGCAGGCCCTGGCCAAGGTCAGTGGCTTGCTCAAGCTCTGAGCTAAACCGCCAAGCGCCGCGCTTAGTCGCGGCGCCCCAACCACCGATGAAGAGTGCGAGTCCCTGTATGCAAATCAGCAGGTTGGAATCGTTCGCCCTGGAAAAGCTGCTGCAGCCGCAGAGCAATCACGCCTTAGTCACCGCACAGCCAGCGTTGCGGGTGCTGGAGCGGGTGCAAACCACGGCCGGCTTCTACTCGATTATCCAGCTGCCGGCGAGCTTGCAGGCGCTCCAGAACAGCGCCGAGCTGGAGTGGCCATTCAAGCTCAAACGATTGAAAGCCAAAGGCTATTTCGTTTGCTGGGCCGAGTCGGAGACGACCCTGTGCCTGGAGGCGGTGATCAGCAAGGGCGTGTGTCCGCCCGATTTGTCGCTGGAGCAGTTTGCCTAGCGGCAGTGCTGGAAGGAATGCGTCGCTGCCCGGCGACGGATGTTCGAGATGTTCAATAAAAAAACCAATGGAGTAAGCCATGAACGTTGTAAAACTGAGCCTGATCGCCCTGGCAGTTGCCGCGGCCAGCTCGCAACTGGCAGTCGCCGGTGAGCAGCAAGAATCCAAGGGCTTTATTGCCGATAGCACGCTGAACCTGCTCAATCGTAACTTCTGGATGCAGCGGGATTACCGCAACTCCACCCGTAATACACGCGATGAGTGGGCCCACGGCATCCAGGCGCATTACGTGTCCGGCTTTACCCAGGGCACCGTCGGCTTCGGTGTCGATGCCCATGGTTATGGCGGCATCAAACTCGATGGCGGGCGTGGCAGCGTGGGCAACGGCATCCTGCCGGTGGACGGCGAAGGCCGTATCGAAGACAACACCGGCGAGCTGGGCGGCGCGGTCAAGCTGCGGGTTTCCTCCACCGTGTTGAAGTTCGGCGAGCAGCGTCCCACCGCACCGGTTTTCGCCACTGGCGACTCGCGCCTGCTGCCGGAGACCGCCACCGGTTTCCAGCTGTCGAGCAGTGAGTTCGATGCACTCTCCCTCGAAGCGGGTCATTTCACTGCAATCAATCGCCGCAACTCGAGCAACTCCGATGGCGAGCTGACCAGCGAATACGCGGAAGTCGAAGCGCGCAGCGTCGATTTCGTCGGTGGTACCTACAACTTCACTGACAACCTCAGTGTGGCGCTCTACGGCAGCGAAGCTGAAGACGTTTGGCGTCAGTATTTCGCCAACGTCTACTACACCATCCCGCTGGCTGACGATCAGGCGCTGAACTTCGACCTGGTGGCCTACAAGACCGATGACCAGGGTGATGCCCTGGCAGGTGAGCTGGATACCCTGACCTACTCGCTGAAAGCCGCCTACAGCTTCGGCGCGCACAAGCTCAGCCTGGCGTACCAGAAGGTCAATGGCGACGAGTTCTTCGACTACATCGGTGGCGACTCGATCTGGTTGGCCAACTCCGTGCAGTACTCCGACTTCAACGCCCCCAACGAGCGTTCCGTACAGGTGCGTTACGACCTGAACATGGCGACCTTCGGTGTGCCGGGCCTGAGCTTTATGGCGCGTTACATCAAGGGTGATGACATCGACGGCACCAAGGCTGATCCGAATGGTGCCTTCGCCGGTTGGGCGGGCGATGACGAGAAGCATTGGGAGCGCGACCTGGAAGCCAAGTACGTGGTGCAGTCCGGTGCCGCCAAGGACCTGTCCCTGCGCGTGCGTCAGGCCACCCATCGCTCCACCGCTTTTGACAGCGACCTCGACGAAGTACGCCTGATCGTCGAGTACCCGCTGAGCATCCTGTAAGGCAGTGCCGGCCGCTCATGCTGGTGAAGCGGCCGGTTGGTTATTCAAGGTCAGCTCCCATTGCTCCTTTGGCCTTAAGGCGCCCTGTGCGGCGCCTCTTTTCTTGGCTTGGAGCCTGGCCTCTGACCCCAGGCTGTCGCTCTGACAGCGCTTGCAAGGGGTACCGAAATGCTACGAGCAACCTTATTTATGTTGGGCTTGATGCTGCTAAACAGCGTTCAGGCGCAGCCCCTGCGTATCGCCATGGAAGGGCAGTTTCCGCCCTTTGAGGAAGTCGATGCGAACGGACAATTACGCGGCTTCAATGTCGATATCGCCCACGCCCTGTGCCAGGTCATGGCGGCGGATTGTCAGCTGGTCAGGTTTGCCTGGGACGATTTGATTCCGGCACTCAATGAGCAGCGTGCGGACCTGATTCTGGCGTCCATGTCGATCACTGCGCAGCGCGCCGAGCGGGTCGATTTCACCGCCAAATATGCGCAAACCCCGGCGTTCTTCTTCGCCCGCAAGGGGCTGGTCAATCAGGTGATCATCACCCCAAGGCGTATAGCCGGCAAACGCCTGGGTGTGCAGCGCGACACCACCTATGACCGCTTCCTCACTGACAAATACCAGCAGCACACCGAGGTGCTGCGCTTTGATTCCGCCGAGGGCATGTACCAGGCGCTCGGCGCAGGACGCGTCGACCTGGTGCTGGATGACGCAGTGTCCGGCTATTTCGGCTTTCTCGACACGGCCCAGGGCCAGGGCTTCGAGCAGGTGGGCAACAAGGTGGTCGCCCCCAAACACTTTGGCAAAGGCCAGGGCATCGCTGTGCGCAAAGGCGATCACGTATTGCGTGAGCGGCTGGACCGAGCCCTCAGCGTGATTCTCAGCAACGGCGTCTACAAGCGCATCGAGAAGCAGTACTTCAAACAATTCACGGTGTATTAGCCGAAGGAGTTAGCCACCCAGAGAGCCACGCGGCGTTATCTGCAGCAGTTCCCGTTTTACAACACCCACAACAAGCGTGCGCCGAGCGCACATCGGAGAACTCGAACCATGATCAGATCATTTATACGGAGCAGCGCGTTGCTGCTCGCTCTTTTACCCGTTACCGGCTACAGCGCCGGCCCGCTGATATTGGTTGGCGGCGGCCTTAAAGATGACAATACAGCGATCTATCAGCGCCTGATTCAACTGGCTGGCGGCAATGGCCAGGCGCGGATCGGCGTTATTACCGCTGCGTCGATCCCGGAAAGTGACGACCCGGATGCCGGTACGGCCGACGCCGCCAACTCCAAAGCCAATGGCGAGTTCTATGCCCAGCTGCTGGAGACTTATGGCGCGGCTGATGCGCAGTGGATCCCCATCGACCTGGATCAGATCAGCAATAACAGCAATCCGCAGGTGGTCGCGCAGATCAACAGCATGACCGGCTTCTTTTTCGGCGGTGGCGACCAGTCGCGCCTGACCCAGACCCTGCAAACCGCCACCCGTGCCGACAGCCCGGCCTTGGCGGCGATTCGTGCGCGGCACAACGCTGGTGCGGTATTGGCGGGTACCAGCGCCGGCACTGCGATCATGGTGCAGGGGCCGATGGTCACCGGTGGTGAAAGCTACGATGGCCTGCGCTATGGCGTTTACACCACCCCGAGCGGCGATGACCTGGCCTACGACATGCAGGGCGGTTTCGGCTTCTTCAACTACGGCTTGCTCGATACCCACTTCAGCGAACGTGGCCGCCAGGGCCGTATCGTGCGCCTGGCGGATCACACCCAGGTGCCGTTTGCCTTCGGCGTCGATGAAAACACCGCGTTGCTGGTGCAGAACAACGCCACCCTGGGCCAGGTTGAAATGGAAGTCATTGGTGAAAACGGCGTGTTTATCTTCGATCTGCGCAACAAGGAGCGTGGCACGGGCAGCAGTTACGCCTTGTATGACGTGCTGGGCAGCTACCTGACGGCGGGTGATCGCTATCGCCCGGTAACAGGCCAGTTTGTCATCGCCAGTGGCAAGACCAGCCTGCGCGGCCGCGAGCGCTACAGCTCGGCGATGACCGTGACCACCGATATCTTCAGCAGCCCCAACAACAGTGGCGCGAATGGCCGGCGCAAACCGCGCGAGTTCGTCAAAGTCAGCGCCGATCTGTTTGACAGCCGCGTGACCAGCACCCTGGGGCGTACGTATGAAACCAACCCGCGCTTTCGCGTCGATCTGTTCAAAAGCACGCAGTTCGACAGCCACGGTTATCAAGGCACCGTTGGCGGCAAGAACATGCTGTCCTACCTGCGTTTGCTGATGGATTTCCGTCCTAACTAAGCGAGCTGAAGCTATCCGCATTTATCGGCGACGGCAGCAGAGCGAAGCCACTTTCTGTACGGAGGTGGCTTTGCTATTTCAGTCTTATGGGCAAGGTGTCCAGCTGTACTGGGGGGTGGTCTTGTTTAAGAAGGGGGGGCCGCTGGTTGCATAGCGCGTGAGTCAGTGCTCGTCTTCGGTTGTTTCCAGGCTCTGTAACACCACCTGTTCCAGTGCGTTGCTGGGCTCTGGCTGGGTGCCGGCCAGTTGGCCGAGCAGTTGCCATTGCTGATCCAGCTCGCTGTTGATCGCCAGCATGCGCTCGATCATCTTGTGTGCCGTGGCGTTCACGGCGTTGTCCTGGGTATTGAGCAGTTCAAATGACATCGCGGTGATGGCGGCTGTCAGGTGGGTGAGGGTGCGTGTGGACAGGCTGAGTAGCTCAGTCAATTGCGCTTCCTTGGCAGTCATGGTCATCTCCTTATGAGTCCCCTTCTGAGCTTAACGCGACATTGTGTCGCCCGGCTATCCGCGCCATCGCGTTGATTCACTCGTCCTGCTTCTGTGCTGTCGGCTGCACTCGCAGGTGTGCGGTTGCGCTGAGTGCAGGTGCACTCCGTCGGCGATTGCACGGATTTTGACCCGTTGTGCTTTGCTCTAGTGAGCAGGGATAAATGTCGTAGTGCAACCTTGTTGGTGTTTGGGTTGTACCTGTCGTCGGATGCTCGATGCTTTTTTAAAACGAGCGTTTTCCTCAAGGTGTTGGCAATTTTTGCAAAAGCCCTACGGGCGCTGGGTTTTAGCCTGAAGTGAGTGAGCCTATGCCCTGTGTTGAGCGGTAAAGAGTTGCGATTTTGTTTGGTTGCACCTAGTTGCACCCTGAGCCTTGTGAGGTTTAATCTCTCGCCAGATTTTTTGCGCCTCGCCTTCTATGGCAGCCACCCTGGTTGGTTGCGGAGGTAGCGCAAATTGCTTTCGGCGATTTTTTGCCGTGCTTCAGCCCATACAGGACAAACCAATGGCCACTACCACCCTTGGCGTAAAACTCGATGATGCAACCCGTGATCGCCTCAAGCAGGCTGCGCAGTCGATTGACCGCACGCCGCATTGGCTGATCAAGCAGGCGATCTTCAATTACTTGGAGCAGATCGAGGGTGGTCTGACCCCGGCCGAGCATTCTGGCCTTGCCGCTGTGGCGGGCGACGAAGTGGTGGAAAACCTGACTGAGCAAGGTTTGCAGGTGTTCCTCGATTTCGCCGAAAGCATCCTCCCGCAATCGGTGCTGCGCGCGGCCATTACCGGCGCTTATCGCCGTCCGGAAACCGAAGCGGTACCAATGCTGCTGGAGCAGGCGCGTCTGCCCAAGGACATGGCCGAGGCGAGCAACAAGTTGGCCATGGGCATTGCCGAGAAGCTGCGCAACCAGAAGAACGCCGGCGGCCGTCAGGGCCTGGTGCAGGGCTTGCTGCAGGAATTCTCGCTGTCCTCGCAGGAAGGTGTAGCGTTGATGTGCCTGGCCGAAGCGCTGCTGCGTATTCCGGACAAGGCCACCCGTGATGCGCTGATCCGCGACAAGATCAGCAACGGTAATTGGAGCCAGCACCTGGGCAACAGCCCGTCGATGTTCGTCAACGCGGCCTCCTGGGGCTTGTTGATCACCGGCAAACTGGTGGCTACGCACAACGAAGCCGGCCTGGTGACTTCGCTCAACCGCATTATCGGCAAAGGCGGCGAGCCGCTGATCCGCAAGGGCGTGGACATGTCCATGCGCCTGATGGGCGAGCAGTTTGTGACCGGCGAAACCATCGCCGAAGCCTTGGCCAACGCCACCAACATGGAAAGCAAAGGCTTCCGTTATTCCTACGACATGCTCGGTGAAGCCGCGCTGACCGATGAAGACGCCAAGCGCTACCTGGCGTCCTACGAGCAGGCCATCCATGCCATCGGCAAGGCCTCGCACGGCCGTGGCATCTATGAAGGCCCGGGCATCTCGATCAAACTCTCCGCCCTGCACCCACGTTACAGCCGCGCCCAGTACGACCGGGTGATGGACGAGCTGTACCCGATCCTGCTGGGCTTGACCAAGCTGGCCAAGCAGTACGACATCGGCCTGAACATCGATGCCGAAGAAGCCGACCGCCTGGAAATCTCTCTCGATCTGCTCGAGCGCCTGTGCTTCGACCCGGCCCTGACCGGCTGGAACGGCATCGGCTTTGTCATCCAGGCTTACCAGAAGCGCTGCCCGTACGTGATCGACTACGTCATCGACCTGGCCAAGCGCAGCCGCCATCGCCTGATGATCCGTCTGGTGAAAGGCGCGTATTGGGACAGCGAGATCAAGCGCGCCCAGGTCGAAGGTCTGGAAGGCTATCCGGTGTACACCCGCAAGCCGTACACCGATATTTCCTACATCGCCTGCGCACGCAAGCTGCTGGCCGTGCCGGAAGCCATCTACCCGCAGTTCGCCACCCACAACGCCCACTCGCTGTCGGCCATTTATCAACTGGCCGGGCAGAACTACTACCCTGGCCAGTACGAGTTCCAGTGCCTGCACGGCATGGGTGAGCCGCTGTACGAGCAGGTGGTGGGCAAGGTTGCCGATGGCAAGCTGAACCGTCCGTGCCGTATCTACGCCCCAGTGGGCAGCCATGAAACCCTGTTGGCTTATCTGGTGCGTCGTCTGCTGGAAAACGGCGCGAACACCTCGTTCGTCAACCGTATCGCCGACCACAGCATCTCGATCAAGGAACTGGTGCTCGACCCGGTACAGCAGGTTGAGCAGATGGCCACGCAGGAAGGCGGCCTTGGCCTGCCACACCCGCGCATTGCTCTGCCGCGTGCGCTGTATGGCGACGCCCGCTTGAACTCCGAAGGCATCGACCTGGCCAACGAACACCGCCTCGGTTCGCTGTCCTCGGCGCTGCTGAGCAGCACCAACAACGCCTACAAGGCCATGCCGCTGCTTGGTTGCGAAGCGCCTGAGCTGAGCGAAGCGCAGCCGGTACGCAACCCGGCGGACCACCGCGACATCGTTGGCCATGTGCATGAAGCCAGTGAGCAGGATGTTCGCAACGCCGTGCTCTGCGCCGTGTCCAGCGGGCAGATCTGGCAGTCGACCCTGCCGGCCGAGCGCGCCGCCGTACTGGACCGCGCCGCCGACCAGATGGAAGCGGAAATGCAGCAGCTGATGGGCTTGCTGGTGCGTGAATCCGGCAAGACCTTCGCCAACGCCATCGCCGAAGTGCGCGAGGCGGTGGACTTCCTGCGCTACTACGCGGCGCAGGCACGCAATCACTTCAGCAACGACAGCCACCGCCCGCTGGGCCCGGTGGTGTGCATCAGCCCGTGGAACTTCCCGCTGGCGATTTTCAGCGGTCAGGTCGCCGCCGCTTTGGCTGCCGGTAACACCGTGCTGGCCAAACCGGCCGAACAAACTCCGCTGATCGCCGCGCAAGCCGTGCGCATTCTGCTGGATGCCGGTGTACCGAGCGGCGCCGTGCAACTGCTGCCGGGCCGTGGCGAAACCGTCGGCGCTGGCCTGATCGGCAACGAGCGAGTGCGTGGCGTGATGTTTACCGGTTCCACCGAAGTGGCCGGGATCATTCAGCGCAACCTCGCCGGTCGGCTGGATGCCCAGGGCCGCACCATTCCGCTGATCGCCGAAACCGGCGGCCTCAACAGCATGATCGTCGACTCATCGGCGTTGACCGAGCAGGTGGTGGTCGATGTGGTGGCCTCGGCCTTCGACAGCGCCGGCCAGCGTTGCTCGGCTCTGCGCGTGCTGTGTGTGCAGGAAGACGTGGCGGATCGTGTGATCAACATGCTCAAGGGCGCCATGGCTGAATACAGCCTGGGCAACCCGGAGCGCCTGAGCACCGATATCGGCCCGGTGATCGACGCGGAAGCCAAGGATAATATCGACCAGCACATCGAGAAGATGCGCGAGAAGGGTCGCAAGGTATTCCAGAGCGCCCGCGCCGTGGGTGACGACATCAAACGCGGCACCTTTGTACTACCGACGCTGATTGAGCTGGACAGCTTCGACGAGATGCAGCGCGAGATCTTCGGCCCGGTACTGCACGTGGTGCGCTACCAGCGTGCTGACCTGGGTAAGTTGCTGCAGCAGATCAACGACAGCGGCTATGGTCTGACCCTCGGCGTGCACACGCGCATCGACGAAACCATCGCTCAGGTGGTCAACACCGCCAAGGTCGGCAACCTGTATGTAAACCGCAATATGGTTGGCGCTGTAGTCGGCGTGCAGCCGTTCGGCGGCGAAGGCCTGTCCGGTACTGGCCCGAAAGCCGGTGGTCCGCTGTATATGTACCGCCTGCTGGCGACTCGTCCGCAGGACGCAGTGGCCAAGCAGCTTCAGCAGGAAAATGGCGAAATCCAGCGTCCGGCGGAGCAGGCCAAAGTGATTCAGGCGCTGCAAGACTGGGCGACCAAGCATGAGCCAAGCCTGAGCGCACTAAGCGCGCAGTATGTCGAGCTGGCGCAGAGCGGCACCGTGCAGATGCTCAATGGCCCAACCGGTGAACGCAACAGCTACAGCTTGCTGCCGCGTGAGCATGTGCTGTGTCTGGCGGATGAGCGCAGTGACCTGCTGGTGCAGTTGGCAGCGGCTCTGGCCGTGGGTTGCCAGGTGCTGTGGCAGGAAAGCGAGCTGACCCGCGAGCTGTTTGCCGCACTGCCCAAGGCCGTGCAGCAACGCATCACCGTGCTCAGCCAGTGGAGCGAGAGCGAAACGGTGTTCGACGCGATCATTCATCACGGTGACTCTGATCAGCTGCGCGAAGTCTGCCAACTGGCGGCTCAGCGTCCTGGCGCGATTATCGGTGTGCATGGTCTGCACAAAGGCGAGACGGATATCCCGCTGGAGCGCCTGCTGATTGAGCACGCGTTGAGCATCAACACCGCAGCAGCGGGCGGCAACGCCAGTTTGATGACCATCGGTTAAACGGTTCTACGAGCATCCCACCCTGACCGGTTCCCCGGCCGGGGTGGTTGGCAACACCGGCTTACCGCCACCTCCAGACACCTTGCCCAGGTGTCTGATGCTGCACTGCAGCGCCCGTCGTACATCCGGCAACGGAGGGTTACCCACCCGGTACGATGTGTTTCTTCCCCTCTGGCATTTCGATGCGCTGCGCTCGCCTACCCGGCGGCGCAGGAACGGAGCTACCCGCTCCGTTCCACATCGGCCACCTGCGCGTATCCCTTAGGCAGCCATTGGCTGATTGCTTGGCAATGGCCAGTGTGCGGCTTTATTGTGCGCGTGGCTGCCCGATGCTGAATCGTTTTGAGAGCGCTGCTCTAGCGCTGTTTGGTGTTGCTAATCAGCTGATTGCGCAGGGCGCGTTCGACCTCAATCTGCAGCTTGTAAGCAGGCGCTTCGATGGCGTTGTGGTCGCGGGTGTAGCGCCGGGCGAATTCGCGCACGCCCCACTGCTGGTATTGCTGCACATGCAGCAGTTCGTGGGCCCAGAGCGCGACATTGTCCTGCGCGTCCGCGGCATTGCGGAAGACGATGATGTCGATCAGCGTCACCGCCTGTACATCGGGGTTCTGCAGCAGGGTATTGGCGGCGCTAAGGGTTTCGTTGTCACCCACCTTGTAGCGCGCCGCATCGAGTACATCGATGCCGTAGTAGGGCTCCAACTGGGCGCGGATATGCAGAGGAATCGGATGGGTGCCGCTGGCAGCCACCGTCTCGCGTGATTGCAGCAGCCATTGCTCCAGGCCCGAGGCGGCCATCTGGCTGACGTCCTCGTACAGTACCCCGATATCCGCCTGGCTGAACGGCGCACAGAAGCACACCACTGTACAGACCTGCTGCTGCCCATTCGGGCAGGCCAGCACTGAGGCGGCCAGGCCGAGTCCGCCAAGCAGGGCCGTCAGGCGAAAGGTGCGACGTGAGAAAACAGAAGGCAAGGACAGCTCCCGAAACAATGATGACCGGCCCGTACCGCCTGAGCGGTGCCGCGCCGGGTTGGACAGCGGTGACTAGCTTTGGTGCCGAGTAGGGCGGGTGAAGCCCGCGTGGCGCGCACCGCCGGTTTCACCCGCCCTACGCCCGTACCCAGCGCTGCCGCGTCCAGCCGCTCAGCGCGTCGACGCCGAACACCAGCACCAGCATGGCCAGGATCACCGTACTGGCCTGGGCTTCCTGAAACAGGCTTAGGCTGACGTAGAGCATCTGCCCCAGGCCGCCGGCTCCGACGAAACCCAGCACACTGGCCATGCGGATATTGTTTTCCCAGCGGTACAGGCAGTAGGCCAACAGCTGTGGCCACAGATTGGGCAGAGTGCCATAGCAGAACGCCGCGACCTGGCTGCCGCCCTGCAGGCGAATCGCCTCGGCCGGTGCGGTGGGGGTGTTCTCCAACGCCTCGGCAAACAGGCGGCCGAGCACGCCAGCGGTGTGCAGGGCCAGGGCCAGGGTGCCGGCATTCGGGCCAAGGCCTGCAGCCAGCACCATCAGCGCGGCCCAGACCAGTTCGGGAATCGCGCGCAGGGCATTCAGCAGCAAACGCGCAGCGCTTTGCAGCGGCCAGCCGAAGCGCCCTGCGGCGGGCAAGGCCAGCAACAGGCCAAATACAGCGGCGAGCAACGTACCGAGGGCCGACATGGCCAGGGTTTCCATTGCGCCATGGCTGATGGCCGACAGGTGCTCGGCGCTCAGGTCCGGGCTGAGAAAGCGCTGCACGTAGCCAGCCATCTGGCTCAGGCTGTCGCCGCTGATCAGCGCGCCCAGGTCTATACCCAGGTAAACGAACGAAGCGATTACCGCTGCGCCGATGCCTAGCAGCAGTAACAGGTTGATCAGCCGGCTCATGCCAGCCTCCTGCGTAGCACACGGCTGAGTTGATCGGCCAGCAGTACCAGCAACAGAAAGGTCAGCAGCATGCTGGCCACTTCACCGCCGGCGAACATGCGCATCGACAGATCGATCTGCTGGCCCAGGCCGCCGGCGCCGACGAAGCCCATCACCACCGAAGCGCGAATCGCACATTCCCAGCGGTACACCGTGTAGGAGGTCAGCTCTGCCGCGGCATTCGGCAGGATGCCGTAGACGAACGCCGCTAGCCGACTGCTGCCAGACTGCAGCAGGGCGTGGGCCGGGCGCTGGTCGACCGACTCGAAGATTTCCGCATAGACCTTGCCGAGCATGCCGCTGTAAGTGATGGCAATGGCCAGCACCCCGGCGGTGGGGCCGAGGCCAACCGCGCGAACGAACAGCAGCGCCCAGACAATTTCCGGCACGCTGCGCAGGAAGATCAGCAGGCCGCGCACCGGCCAGCGCAGCAACTGCGCCAACGGCTTCGGCCGACCACCACGGGAGGCCGCCGACAGCGACAGTGCGCGGCTGGCGAGCAGACTGGCTGGAATCGCCAATAGCAGCGCCAGGGCCATGCCTGCGGTGGCGATGGCCAGGGTTTGCAGGGTGGCGTCGAGCAGTAACTGCAAAAAGTCCGCGTCATGGGTCGGCGGCCAGAAGGCACCGACGAAACGGCCCATTTCGCTCTGGCTGTCGGCTTGCAGCAGCACGCCCAGGTCCAGCTCGCTGAGCTGTATACCCGGCCACAGCAGTGCCAGCGCCAGCAGGGTGAGTAGCAGGCGGGGCAGGGCGGCCGGGTCGCGGGTGTCGCGGTTTAGCATCGCGGGATCTGCAGGCTCAAGGTCACGCTGGGAGCGGGCGGCGAGAGCAGTTGCTCATTAGCATAAAGCGCGTCGAGCTGCGCCTGGTCGACTTCGCCAGCAGGGCGGTCGAAGAGAATCTGCCCGTCACGCAGGCCGATAATCCGCGGGAAGTGCGCCAGGGCCAGTTCCACCGCATGCAGGCTGGCGACCAGGGTCACGCCATGCTGCTCGGCATGCCGACACAACACGTTGAGGGTGTGTTCGGCCAGCACCGGATCCATGGCTGACACCGGCTCATCGGCCAGCAGCAGTTCCGGCGCCTGATACAACACGCGGGCGATGCCAACGCGCTGCAGCTGACCACCGGAAAGCTGCTGACACTGGGCGAACAGCTTGTCGGCCAGGTCCAGCTTGGCCAGCTCACGGCGTGCGCCAGGGATATCCAGCGGATGCAGCAGATTCAGAAGGCTCTTGCCCAAACCCCACTGGCCGAGCTTGCCGGCTAGCACGGCGGTAACCACCCGCTGGCGCGCCGGCAGTGGCGGCGCCTGATGCACCAAGCCAATACGTGCACGCAGGCGCTGACGTTGGTTGCTGGACAGTTGCCAGGGCTGCTCACCGAGCAGCTGAATTTCGCCGCCACTCGGTTGCAGGGCAGTGGCCAGCAGGTTGAGCAGGCTCGACTTGCCGGCCCCTGAGGGACCGATGATGGCGACCTGCTCGCCTGCGGCGATATGCAAGTCCACGCCGCGCAGGGCGTGGACTCCGTTGCCGTGGCTGAGGCTGGCGCCGGAGAGGCGCAGGGTCATTTCAGCAGGTCAGCGGCGCGCGCAGCGTCCTCGATGCCCTTGTAGTTCTCAGGCGAGGTTTCGATAAAGCGGCTGGCGGCCTGCAGGTCGAGGATCGCCTTGTGCTCCGGGTTGGCCGGGTCGAGGGCGAGGAAGGCAGCTTTGATCTTCTCGGCCAGCACCGGGTCGAGGGTGCCACGCACGGTCCAGTTGTAGTCGTAGTAAGTCGGAGTAGTGGCGAAGACCTTGACCTTGTTGCTATCGACCTTGCCGCTGGCAACCAGCTTGTCCCACACGCTGGCGTTGAGCACGCCACCATCGACCTTGCCGGCCTGCACCCAGGCTGCGGTGGCGTCATGTGCGCCGGAGTAGCCAACGCGGCTGAAGTGGCTTTCCGGCTTGATGCCGTCCTGCAGCATAAAGTAACGCGGCATCAGGCTGCCGGAGGTGGACGACACCGAACCGAAGGCAAAGGTCTTGCCCTTGAGGTCGGCCAGGGAGGTCACGTCCGGGTTGGCGGTGATGAACTTGCTGGTGAACTGCGCATCCTGCTCGCGCTGTACCAGCGGAATGGCGTTGCCGGTTTTCAGGCGCACCTGCACAAAGGTGAAGCCGCCGAGCCAGGCCAGGTCCAGGCGGTCGGTGGCCAGGGCCTCGACCACGGCCGGGTAGTCGGCGACCGGGGTGAACTCGACCTTCATGCCCAGTTGCTGTTCCAGGTAGGCGCCCAGCGGTTTGAATTTGCGCAGCAGTTCGGTCGGCGCTTCGTCCGGAATGGCGCTGACGCGGAGCACTTCGGCGGCTTGGGTCAGGCTGGCAGACAGGGAAAAGGCAAAGCCGGCGGCGAGCGCCAGGGTACGTTTGAGCATGAAGATTCTCCGGTTCAATAGCGGAAAAATTCGAAATGGCAGGCACAGCAGATGTGCGGGCCTGCGCGTAGTCAGGGTAGTCGACGTGGCGCGATTATAGGGGCCGTTGCGCTAAAGACCAGCTTTGCCAGCCGCATGTCACCATGCCATGTCAGCAGCGCTGGTTACTGGCCTAGCGGCTTGTCTTGCCTGCATTTTTCAACTGCCTGCTAGAATCCGCGCCTGTTTCCGATTTGCCGAGAGCCTTACCGATGAGCGAGCCGATCCGTTTGACCCAGTACAGCCACGGGGCCGGCTGCGGCTGCAAGATTTCGCCGAAAGTGCTGGAGGTGATCCTCGCCGGCAGCGGCGCGCAGAACCTCGACCCCAAGCTGTGGGTCGGCAATGCCTCGCGTGACGATGCGGCGGTGTATGCCCTGGACGACGAGCGCGGGGTGGTGTCGACCACCGACTTCTTTATGCCGATCGTCGACGACCCCTATGACTTCGGTCGCATCGCCGCCACCAATGCGATCAGCGACATCTACGCCATGGGCGGCGACCCGCTGATGGCCATCGCCATCCTCGGCTGGCCGGTCAACCTGCTGCCGCCGGAAGTGGCCCGCGAAGTGATTCGCGGCGGCCGCGCGGTGTGCGACGCGGCCGGCATTCCGTTGGCTGGCGGTCACTCGATTGATGCACCGGAGCCGATCTTCGGCCTGGCGGTGACCGGCGTGGTCGAGAAGAAGCACATGAAGCGCAACGACACCGCCACGGCTGGCTGCCAGCTGTACCTGAGCAAGCCGCTGGGCATCGGCATCCTCACCACCGCCGAGAAGAAGGCCAAGCTGCGCGCCGAGGACGTAGGCCTGGCGCGCGACTGGATGTGCACCCTGAACAAGCCCGGCGCGCGCTTCGGCAAGCTGGCCGGGGTTGCCGCGATGACCGACGTCACCGGCTTTGGCCTGCTCGGTCATTTGGTGGAGATGGCTGACGGTGCCAATCTCACCGCTCAGCTCGACTACGCTGCCGTGCCGCGCCTGCCGGGGGTCGACTACTACCTGGCCGAGGGCTGCGTGCCGGGTGGCACATTGCGCAACTTCGACAGCTACGGCGAGAAGATCGCGCCCATCACCGACGAACAGCGTGATCTGCTGTGTGACCCGCAAACCAGTGGCGGTCTGCTGGTCGCCGTAACGCCAGAGGGCGAAGCCGAGTTCCTTGCCGTGGCCGCCGAGCTGGGCCTGAACCTGGCGCCCATCGGCCGTCTGGTTGAGCGACAGCGTTACGCGGTAGAGGTGCTGTGATGCGCGACAACAGCAGCAACTACCGCGACATTTTCCTCAATGATCTGCCGATGATGGACGCTCGCGCCCCGGTCGAGTTCAGCAAGGGCGCTTTCCCCGGTGCGCTCAACCTGCCGCTGATGGATGACAACGAGCGCCAGCGGGTCGGCACCTGCTACAAGCAGCATGGCCAGGACGCCGCCATCGCGCTCGGCCATCAGCTTGTCAGCGGCCAGGTCAAAGCCGAACGGGTCGCGGCCTGGGCCGCCTTTGCCAAGGCCAATCCGCACGGCTATCTGTACTGCTTTCGCGGTGGCCTGCGCTCGCAGATCACCCAGCAATGGCTGGCGGAAGCCGGTATCGACTACCCATGGGTAATCGGCGGCTACAAGGCGATGCGTACTTTTTTGCTGGAAACCACCCAGCAAGCCGTGGCCGAGTGTGATTTCGTGATCCTCGGCGGCCTTACTGGCACCGGCAAAACCGACGTGCTGGTGCAGCTGAGCAACAGCCTGGACCTGGAGGGCCACGCCAACCACCGTGGCTCCAGCTTCGGCAAACGCGCCAGCGGCCAGCCGGCACCGATCGACTTTGAAAACCGTTTGGCCATCGATCTGCTCAAGCAGCGCGCCCGTGGCACCGAGCAGTTTGTACTGGAAGACGAAGGACGCATGGTCGGCAGTTGCACCGTGCCGCTGGCGCTGTACCAGGGCATGCAGCAGTACCCGCTGGTGTGGCTGGAAGATGCCTTCGAGGACCGCGTGGAGCGCATCCTGCGCGATTATGTGGTCAACCTGTGCGCCGAATTTACTGCCCTGCACGGTGAGGATGAGGGCTTTCGGCTTTACGCCGAGCGCCTGCTGCAAAGCCTGAGCAATATCCAGAAACGCCTGGGTGGTGAGCGCTACCAGCGCCTAGTGGCCATCATGCAGGCGGCGCTGGACCAGCAGCGTAGCGGGACGGTTGCGCTGCACCGCGACTGGATTGCCGGGCTGCTGCGCGAATACTACGACCCGATGTACGCCTACCAGCGCGAAAGCAAGGCGGCGCGCATCGAGTTTGCCGGTGACCAGGCGGCGGTCATTGCTTACCTGGCTGAGCGCAAAGCAGGCCGACAATGAACGGCATGCGCGGCTAGAGAACCGGGTCCTTGTTTAACGGCAAACGGCAGCGTTCGACCTTCCACCAGGTGGGCAGGAGTTTGCGGATGGCCGGCTGGTTGAAGCGGTCATCGATCAGATAGACCACGCCCTGGTCTTTGACAGTGCGAATAACCCGGCCGGCGGCCTGCACGACCTTCTGCAAACCCGGGTAGAGGTAGGTGTAGCCATAGCCGTTGTTGCTGCCGAACATCACCTCCATGCGCTGTTTGATCTCTTCATTGACCGGGTTGATCTGTGGCAGGCCAAGGGTGGCGATAAACGCTCCAATCAGTCTATCGCCGGGCAGGTCGATGCCTTCGCCAAAGGCGCCGCCTAACACGGCAAAACCGATGCCGCGGCCCGTGCTGGAGAACCGATCAAGAAAGGCCTGGCGCTCGACTTCATCCATTTGCCGCGATTGCTGCCATACCGGGATCTGCGGGTGCGCCATCTGCAGCTCCTGCAGCACTGCCTGCAGATAGGTGTAACTGCTGAAAAAGGCCAGGTAGTTTCCCGGTTTTTCCGCGTACTGGCGGGCAATCAGGGCCGCAATGGGCGCTAGCGAGTAGTCGCGATGGGCGTAGCGTGTGGACAGGTTGCTGACGGCCTGAACGTGCAGCTGCTCGGCGCTAAAGGGCGATTCCACATCGATCCAGGGTGTTTCTTCCGGCAGGCCGAGCAGGTCGGCGTAATAGTTCGCCGGACTCAGGGTGGCGGAAAACAGTGTGCAGCTGTGGGCCTCGTCGAAGCGCGGGGCGAGAAACGGCGCAGGCACGATATTACGGATGCACAGGGTGGACACCGATTGGCCACTGCCCTCGTCGCGGCTGATATCGAACAGCGAGTGCGCGCCAAAGGCCTCGGCCAGCCGGCAGAACAGCATGGCATCGAGGTAGAAGTGCAGCAGCTCGCTGGCATTACCAGCCGGCTGCTCGCTCAGGTGGTCGGTGAGGGTGCTGACGGCCTTTTGCAGCGCCATGACGAACAGGTCCGGCGCGGTGGGGTAGACCTGATACGCCACTTCCTGGTCGCGCTCAAGCTGCCGCCAGTGCCGGCTGATACGCTCCAGCGGCGCCTTCATCACGCTCGGCGCGATACGCCGTACCGCTTCAAAGCGTTGTTGATTGAGCTCAGCGGTGTACATGCCGCGCGCGCGCTCGATCAGATTGTGAGCCTCATCCACCAGCAGGGTGATACGCCACTCATTGAGCAGGGTGAGGCCATACAGCAGGCCGCCCATGTCGAAGTAATAGTTGTAATCGCAGACCACTACATCCGCCCAGCGGCACAGCTCCTGGCTCAGGTAATAAGGACAGATCTGATGCGCTAGGGCGGTTGCCCGCACGCTTTCATGGCTTAGCCACTGGCCTTCGAGCGCGGCTTGGCGGGCGGCGGGTAAGCGGTCGTAAAAACCTTTGGCTAGCGGGCAGGAGTCGCCATGGCAGGCTTTGTCGGGGTTTTCGCAGGCCTTGTCGCGCGCCACATGCTCCAGTACCCGCAGCGGCATCGCCTCTTCCTGGCTGCGCAAGGTGGCCAGCGCATCCAGCGCCAGGCGGCGGCCTGGGGTTTTGGCGGTGAGAAAAAACAACCGATCCAGCTGCTGTTCGGGGAATGCCTTGAGCTGCGGAAACAGGGTGCCGAGGGTTTTACCAATGCCGGTGGTGGCCTGGGCCATCAAGCAGTGACCGTCACGCGTGGCGCGGTAGACCTGGTTGGCCAGCTGGCGTTGACCGCTGCGAAACTCTGCATGCGGAAAACGCAGGCGTCCCAGCGCCTCATCGCGCTGGCGGCGGTGCTCGCGTTCGTACTCGGCCCAGCGGATATATAGGCTGCACTGCAGCTCGAAGAACTTACGCAGTTCATCCGCTGTGGCGGTGAGGTGGAAGGCGGTTTCATGCTGGGTGATGACATTGAAGTAGACCACTGCCAGATTGATCTCTGGCATGTCGCGTTCACAGCAGAGCAGCCAGCCGTAGACCTTGGCCTGTGCCCAGTGCAGCAGGCGATGGTTTTCCGGAATGCGGCTGATATCGCCCCTGTGGGTCTTGATCTCCTCCAGCAGGTTTTCATCCGGGTCGTAACCGTCCGCTCGGCCGCGTACCTGCAAACCCTGATATTCGCCACTCAGTGGCAATTCAGCGTAGTAAGTCGGACCGCGCCTGGCGACCACGATGGCGTGGCCGGTCATGCCTTCCTGGGCGGTGGGCGAGGGGGTAAAGCGCAAGTCGAGGTCGCCGACCTTGGCGGTAAATTCGCACAACGCGCGCACCGCGACCTGATAGTTCATGCGTCGGCCCACTGCACGTAACACACATCCACCGGCATGCCGTGCTCAGCGCAGAAGGCCAGCCAGCGCCGTTGGTTGTCTTGCAGGCGGTCGCCTGGGCCTTTCACTTCAATCATTCGGTAGCGCTGCTCGGCCGGCCAGAACTGGATCAGGTCGGGCATGCCCGCGCGATTGGCTTTGATGTCCAGCAGCAGGCGCTTGAACCAGGCGCGCAGATGCGCGGCGGGCAGGCAGTCGAGCGCCTGCTCCAGCAAGGTCTGATCCAGTGCGGCCCAGAATACGAATGGCGACTGAATGCCGAATTTGGCTGCGTAGTTTTCGCGGATCACCTGCTTATAGGTATCCGAGTCGAGGTGAGCCATGCAGCTGGCAAACAGCTCTTCGCGCTGAGTATGGAAGTCGGCACTGAACAGATCAACCGGGGCCGTGTGGAACGGGTGGAAGAATGCCCCTGGCACCGGCGCGAAGATGGCCTGCCAGCAGAGCAGGCCGAACAGGCTGCAGATCAGGCTGTTTTCGACGTAATGAACCGGCGCGTCGGGCTCGTGCAGATGAGCTTTGACGGCAAACTCGACACTCTGCGCCTCAGGTCTCGGCAGGCTCAGATCAATCCGTGCGGGTGGTATTGGCTTGGCTTTGCCGGGCAGCGCTTGCCCAAGCTGACGGGCCAGCCGGGTCAACGCGCGCTCCACCGCCTGGGCTTCAGCATCATTTTCCGGTGCCTGGATGGCCTGCAGCGTCAGCTTGTAGGCTTGTTCGGCGCGGCCCAGGCGCTCCAGCACGCGGATCTGCCGCAGGCGGGCACCGACATAACGGCAGTCGGTATAGAACGCCAATGCACCTTCCAGGTCAGCCTCGCGCTCCAGCTGCTGGCCCATGCGGAATAGCAGCTTGTTACGTCGCGCGGCCAGGAAGGGGGTGTCGCAGACCAGGGCGCTGATCTGTTGCAGTACGTTTGCAAGTGGCTCGCCGGCCTCGAACTGTTCACGGCTGCGTTGTAGATGCAGGTAGCAGTCCACATCCGCACGGTGGCGAAAGGCTCGCGAGTCGGGCGTCAACTCAACGCGCTCATAGCGAAAGATACCGAGCTCGGCGAGAACGAACTCTGACCAGTCCTGGCGCAGGTTGCCGAAGAACATCAGGCGCAGACGCTCGCACAGGGCATCAATAGTCAGGGAGACAATCTGCTCCTCACTGCCCGGGCACCAGGCGGCAAAGGCGCGTGGCTCGGCACAAGTCTCGGTCAGTTGCGTCAACAGCTCGGATTTGTTCTGCGACTTCCGTGAGCGGTGGCCAGCCAGATGCTGGAGCACTTCATCCTTGCGCAGCAGCTTGAACAGCTCCTCCAGGGAGAGTTCTGCGTCATGCCGCACCCAGCCCGCCTCAAGCAGCGGAGTTGCCGCCTGGCGCGCGCAACCGATTTCCTCGTAACTCAACTTGCTCAGCCGAAAGTGGCTGCCCTTGCGCATGATCATCCGCACCAGCAGGGCCTGGGAGGGCGTATCCAGGGCGAAGAACTGCCGAACAAACTCATGCTCTGCCTCGCTCAGCAGATCGGCATAGCGCTTCTGCAGCCAGGTGAGGGCCTGACGGAAATTCGCTAGGTAGTAGAAGCGCGGATCGAGTTGCGACTGCATGGGCGTGCCGGTTGCGATTGGCATTGCGATACCTGCGTCAAACAAACAACAGGCGCGAGGGTAAGGCGCTTAAAGCATCGAACTTACAGAATTTCGGGCACAAAAAAAGACGTCCGTGGACGTCTTTAGATGTTTATTTGGTGGGCCGGGGGGATTTGAACCCATTCCTGACGCCTCGCAATAAACCTCTAAAATCCGCTATGCCAAGTAAATCAGATGGTTACGTTTCGTGCTATCCCGCATTTTTCCGCTTTGCCTTGCTGTGACTGTGACACTTTTGGGACTCTCATTTTCGCCGAGGTAATCGAACCCTCTGTTTCTGCATGCGTTATCCCGCAAAGCCTTGCTATTCCTGGGCTCTAGCTAACACACACCCGCTTTGATCCGCTTTTCTTCGCTGTGATTTCGACACTTTTTCGACATGTTAGCTAGACAGCCTTAAGACCTGCTACTAGCGTCTAGCCATCAAGGTTTCATAGTAGTAGGTGCGCATGGTATTTCATGCTGTTCTGCGCCTCTATAAGCCGAGCTTTTCATTCGTGGATACTTGCAAGCTAGGACTTTCAAAATAATAAATTTCTTTGTCGGGTGACTTGAGGTTTGTTGTTTGTCAGTAATTACCAAGCTGCAATAATACCAAGATTGCATTGTGTGTTTATGGAGGTGTATGGCGTTAATAAGATATTCAATGTGTTTTCGTAGGTATGGACTGTTTTACAAGAAATTATCTTAATTGCTATAGAGTAGTGGATTCAGCTAACTTTCACATAGGAGCGTATTAATATGAAGAGCCTTACTCAAGAAGCTAACTCACCAGTTATCCCTTTCTTTGATCCACAGGGAACTATTCTCCCCTCCAGTAATGGTATGTACGAGCTTTCGAGTTTTACATTTGTCCCAAATGCTTTGTTTCGGGCTGAAGAGCCACAAGTAGGCGCTCCTGCCTCAGTGAAATATTCGGAGCAAGGATTGGGGCACGTTACTCTTCCGTTATCCGTTAGTGGTTCTTTGGAGCATGCAACTGAATTTCAAGGAAAGCCCGTTTCTTGGTTAAGCAATTCGCTTGCATTAGGTAAGGATCTTACTCATGTGGCTGTATATGTCGTTCTAGAAGGGTACATAGTTGCAACTAGAGTAGTAAATCTTGAAGATTTTTCTAGTAACTCTGGATCGGCTCAGCGACTTTCTGCATTGCAAGATGCTGTTGCGCATGTTGGTCAAGGTGTGGTTGATCCAGTTAGATTATTAGTGAAGATGAAGGACTCTGGGTTTTAAATGACTATTTCCAATCGTGTATTAAATTCGGAGAGAGCTTACGTCTTCCCCGATGCGTTAACAGCAAGCGTGTCAAGTTTTGATGATTTATTGTCACGGGAAGATCTTCACTTGCTTTATGTTAGTTTAGCTTCAGCGCCATATAGAGCATGGAGGATCGCTGATCCAAGTAAATTAAATGGAAATGTTTCCGTGCCTTGTGACTATTTACAGGCAGAACTTGATTGCAATGACTTTATGGGTAACAAGTTATATCCGTTATTTAGGGAGATTGCGGAGCATAAGTTAGGTGTCAGGCGAGTTAAGTTATCAAGAGTGTTTGCTAATGTTTTCCAATATGGTGATACAGTTTATCCTCATGAGGATTATGTGGAAGAAGGAGAAAGTGTATCTATTTTGTTATTTGCTAATGAGGTATGGGAAAAAGATTGGGGCGGTGAGACATACTTCTATGATGGGGCGGTCGATGCAAAGTACTGTATTGGGGTTAAGCCTGGGAGAATCATAGCGTTTGGTAGTAAAAATATTCATCGGCCAGGAGTACCTAGCAGAACCTGTCGGGAGGTTAGAATTACTTTAAATGTAAGATTCAATACATGGTAAATATATGAATGTTGAGAGAAGAGAAATAGACGGAGTTGAGTTCTTTGTTGTCGATGGGGTTCTTGAAGGAGAGGATGTGGTTAATATTCATAAGGCAACCATGTTGGCTGACTTTACGGTATTGGGCGCATCTTCCGATGAGACTTACAAACATCGAGAGATAATGTTTGAGTTGGATAAGACTGATTTTGGAGGGAGTAATTTAGGGCGAGTTCTTCTGGGTGTAGTTAATTCTGTTTCAGGTGAGGATAAATTATTGTATAGGGTTGTTGGGAATTATATTAGATATGGTGCGCAAACATTTGCGCATGTCGATACTACAGTAGAAGATCATATAACGGCTTTGTATTTTGTTAACTCTAGTTGGGCTCCTGAGTGGGGAGGGGAAGTTATTTTGTATAATTCGAAAGGCGAGTCAGAAGCAGCTATATCAGTAAGGCCTGGTAGAGCTATAATTTTCCCCAGTAATGTTCTTCACAAAGCTGGTGTCCCAGTGCGAGCATGTAATGAAATAAGGCTAACATATAGTGCTAGATATAGCTGATGTGCATGTTTGGCAATGTTTTGTGAGGATTATTAAGCAGTTGTGAGTATTCTGAAATAACTTCATTGCTTTAATCGCACATGGCTTCATGTGCTCGCGCACATCAGCGTCTAGGGATCTCTAGGTTGTCGCTAGAATTAGCGTTATTATAAGTCTTAAAGTTTCTTATTTGGTAAATGGAGAAAGAATGCGGATTTATTTTTCTGCAGGTGCTGTGACCAATAAATAAATCCGTCCATTTTTCTAATTTTTTCACTCAGGATGCATTGATAGCAAATAAGCAGTTTTTGCAGGGGCAATTACTGCGTCGAAATAGAGTATTCAATTGCTGCATCAGATGTGCGTTGATTATTAACTATCTCATCAGCTGTATCGTGTTCGTTTTCTGCCAGTCTATCTAGTTCAAGCTTTAAATTCTTATTCAAGAAGTCATGATTAAGCTCAAACTCGGTGAATATCTCACTCCACTTGAATGCATATATTTTGTATTCACCGAAGAATATTAATCCAGGCTCTCCATGTGATTTTAGGCTGTTTATTTGGCTTTCAATATATCCAGTCGAGTCGAAGTCATTGCCAATTAAGTAAAACTTCCACTCCATATTCGAAGCATTGAATTGGTCTACTGATTTTATAACCTGATAGTAGTCATAAATTTGGTCGAACTGTCTTTTTCCAAGGCGAATATTAACCGGGTGCTTTAATTCAAGAATAATATTCTCTATTTTCTTTTGCTTTTTTCCTTGTCGAACAAGGAATATGTCCATTTCTCTATTTCTGCTTTCGTGTTCTATTTTTATTTCGTCTTTGTTTCCGTTTAGAAGGTGCGTATACCTCCTAAGCGCTTCTTCAAATTTAGGCTCGGCTGCGGTGAGCATCAAGTACTCTTCTCCAATAAGCCAGTAGTTCCTTTCCATCATTTTTTGAAGGTGAGGTACTTCGCCTGCGTACATCGTCGGATCGAATACTAGCTTCTTGAATTCTGCTACGGACTTATATCTGTCACTTATCATTTCTATCGTGTTGACGATAGATGACATCTGGGTTGTTTTTAACTGCCTGGCGAATTTTGTCCGCTCTGCAGAGCTGAGACCTATTACACCATCGAGTATGTCAAAAAGATCATCTACTTCGCCGGAGTCAACCGCCAGTGCAATAAAACTTATAAATGTTTTCTTTTGGATTTTGTTTAAGCTTGAGAATATTTTAGGTTCAACTTGGTACAGTTGTATTATTGTCTCTTTAAGGTCTTCGTGCCGCATCTGCTCCCATCGATTCTTTGAGTTGAACTCAGGGAATATTCCATCACTCTCGTATTCATCGGCTAACTTTTTTGCGTGGTTGACTATGAAAGGCTTTCTTTTTGCTCTTAAAAATTCGTTAGTCTTTTTTATCAGTTCTTTGAATTCTTCAGATTGATCGCTGTTTGATAATAAGTCTGTTTGTGCCTTCTTAGTGCTGCTGGTGAACTCATTGAAGAAGCTGCTTGTTATGTAAAGGCTGTGATAAAAATTATCACCTTGGTTGTTTAGGGTTGTAGGTCGAGAGTATTTAAAATTCCCATCGATGTCTTTACAATAATATCTAGAAAAGTGCTTGTTAAGTTTTGTTTCCCATCTGATAAAATTTACTTCGAACGACTGTGATTTTATTTCTATGCAGATGGTTTCTCTATCTTTGATGATGCTTTCATATTCAAGCGGAGCTCCTTTTATCTTGATGAGTATCCCGCTGTCTTTTTTCAGCTCTAGAATCCAAGCAAATTCTTTTCTTAAGAAGCTAGAAACTTCGTTCTCTATGTAGTAATCGGAGAGTCCGAAGATGTTCTCAAAGCTTATAGTCGTGCCAGTTGTTCTTTTTGGTGACTCTTTTTTATCTGTAGGAAGGTAGTTGTCAATTTCATCAGCATCAACGGCTATTTCGTAACTTAAGAATTTATCTTCTTCGACATAGCAAGTTTCCCACTTGGCCTTTTGTGCGAAGTGGTGAAATGTTAATCGACCCAGACCATTCCTACCGTGTACAAGGCTATGTTGAACCTCTTGCTCATACTTTTCAGAGGATAATACTGGGGTGAATTTCCTCTCTACTTCATCGAAAGGTATGCCGGCGCCGTTATCTTTGATTGTTAGGCTATGGATTGTTCCTAGTGAATTACAATCATAATCAATTTCTATATTGTTTGCGCCGGCGTCTAATCCGTTCCATATGTACTCGGCTATTGCTCTATATGGTTTTACCGTTCTTAGCCTATTTTTAATTCCTTTTGCATTAACTTCTACCTTAGCCATATTTATGTCCCTATATTCTTAGGCTTATATTTTTAATTGGTTTTTCTTGGCAGGGGCGATTTTTAACTAGCAGCGATTACGCTTTCTAAACCAGCTATTCGCTACTTTGTATGTGATCGCTATCCCGCGTTGGGTTGGCTCAAGTTTCGGTTGGCTTCGTCGTAGTCCGGACTGGTTTGCCCGACCTCTGGAGCAATCTGGCCGCTTGCCAGCCATAGGGCGTATTGCGGGTAGATCTTCACCAGCACATCTATCTCTTCAGTGCTGACTCTCACGATCCCTTTGCTCACGCTTCGCCATCTCTCGTAGTCCCCACCGTGCTCGCTGGTCTTTTTGGGACCTAGCTTCTTCAGTAATAGGCGAGCTCTATCTGCTGCTGTCGTCATATAGAAAACTATGTTTGGGAAATATTTGACCACTGAATCACGGTGGTAAATAATTCCTCAGTGGTTAAATATTTCCCATTTCGAGTGGGATTAATGCTGAACATAGTGGATTAAAGCTTATGGATACGGAAGGTCTCGACCCTCAAAAGCTGCACGGTGCGCCGCCCTTGATGCCCTGGCCGAAGTTCGCCGAGTGGATCGGCATGGGCGATGAGCCAATTGTCGTTCGTTCCTGGGTGGAACGCGGCTACCTGCCTTCAAAGAAGGTTGGCAAACGCACCATGGTTAATGTCGCGCGGCTGGTGCAGCAGCTGCTTGAAGAGGAGTAAGGCGCATGAGCCGAACTGACCCGCAATTCAAGCTGCGCGTGCCGCCAGCGCTGCGCATTCAAATCGAACAAGCCGCCCAGGCTGCGCGCCGCTCGATGAACGCTGAACTGGTCATCCGCCTGGAAGCCAGCTTCGCCAAGGAACAGCCAAAGCCGGAGGTAACCCCATGATCAGTGATGACAGCCTGGATCTGTGCAGCGTGAAGACCTTCGCCGAAATGAGCGGCATATCCATCGAAGAGGCAATCGACTGGGTGGACAACGGCACCGTCCCCAGCATGCGGCTGGCTGACTTCCGCATGGTCAATCTTGCCCGCCTGCGTGCGGATCTGCTCAAGGGCAAAAAGGAGTTCAAAGCGGGGGACTACAGCCATGCGTAAGCCACCGGTTCAGTTCGATACCGCCACCGCCATGGCCTATGTGGGCCAAGCCGTACAGCTGGAACTCATCATGGATGAAGACGAGCCGCCTTACTGGTGCTCCATGCATATCGTTGGCCTTGTACTGACCAAGGACGGTGTGTGGGACTTTCCGTATTTCATGACCATGAGCCTGCCCCCCGATGGTCGCACACCGTCTGAGGTGCCCTTTAACGACATTCTGTCCATTCGAGTTGCCGATCAGATTGAGGGCCGCAGCCATGGTTGATCAGAACTCGCCAGTAGATCTCGCCACCGCTCTGACCTACCTCGGCAAAACCGTGCTGATCGAGCAAGGTTGGCGACAGGAGCCGGACTCGTTCTGGCAGTGCATGCACATCGTTGGTGTCGTGCTGCCTATGGAAGGCATCTGCAAGCATGGCTACTTCCTGGTTATCGAAGTTAGCAACACTGAGGCGCACCCTAACGAAGTGTTCTTCACGGATATCCGAACCATTCGGGCGATACGGCACCGCGACCGGCAGAGTTCCGGCAACGTACTGGACCGTATGACCCGACCCTCTTCGTTGGCCGTGTCAGGGGCCGCGCTCCCGGCTCGTCGGAACAGCTCCACCGTTCCGTCGAACGGAAGCACGGGCGCAGCGTACCCTTGACGCGGTATGCCTATGAACAGCCTATCTGCGGGAGTATGGGGTAGCTTCATCACCCCATGCTCCCGAGCCCTCGGCGGCAAGAGCGGGATGACAAGGGCAGCGCCCTTGGTGTGCTTCGTCTTGTATCGCCAGCGCCACCCGCAACAAACCTATGCGCTCGGCACTGAGCGTTCCCGCCTGCCGCAACGCCCACTGCGCGCCCCCGACTTTCGTCCGCCTCTGCTCGCGCTAATTCTGCTGCTGATCCTCCTATCGCCCTGGAGCGGCCGAGTAGCACCCGTAGCGCCGGAAGGAAAGCCGGTAAGCCTATGGATGGATCAAGAGAAAGGATGCGAGCGCGCTGGCACGGGTGCACGCGAGGCACGAGCGCGCAGGTGCGCCGCGCGCTCGCTGACGTCCCTGTAACACGTCAGATAACGACTTTAGAACTTCCGCAATAACTGGCATTAGGTGAAGAAAATGACAATGGTAAAAGATCATCAGCGTTTGAATCTTCTGACTGCAGAGGATGACAAACACGGGCGTCTGTTTGTTGACCCTGGCAACGTCACGTTCACCGACTTGTCAGGTGTTCGCCTGCTCCGTTGCGGCGTCGATACCGTGCGCCAGCTGTACAAAGGGCTGATCCGCCCGGAGGTCATGGCGCTATTTGAAGTGCCGGGCGTCATGGTCGATTTTGCGGGCCAGCGTTGGCACTCGGGACGGGTAGGGCGCGACTCCGGGTATCAGTACAAGCTGCAGAATGCAGACCTGGGCATCATCCTGCTGGTGAAGAACTTCAACGCCAAGCTGGAGAACATCGGCCCCCATCTGAAAATCGAAGTGTCACCCCATGCAATCGACAGCCTGTCACCTGAGCGTCTGCAGGATCGCTTGGATTTCTATGCGTCCCAGGTGATGACCCATGTGGAAATCAACCAGTGTGCCGTCCACCTTGCATTAGACCTGCAGGGCTGGACGCCTCCCGCCGATCTGGTGGCCCGCATGCACTGCAAAGCCCGGACTCAACGCGACATATCGGGCATCAGTGAAATCAACTGGGCTACCAAGTCCAGCACCTATGGCCGCGGTGAAACCTCGATGTTTGGTTCAGCCAGTGGCATCCAGCTGTGTATCTACAACAAGACCGAGCAGGCCAAGGCCACGGACAAGCTCGACTACTGGGAAAGCGTCTGGAAGCGTCGCGACAGCTTCGACGACAACGACCCCGAGAACTATGACCCAGCCCAGCCGGTATGGCGCGTAGAGCTGCGTTATCACCATTCGATCATCCAGCAATTTGCCAGCGGTTCCCTGGATGTGAAAACCGGTGAAGCCATCGACACCCGCTCGTTTGCGGCTTTCTCCGGGCATCTGGACGGCCTGTGGCGCTATGGGCTGGGGCAATTCAAGTTGTTGAGCCGACCGGGCTACTTCGCCCCCATTTGGACACTTATTCGCGAGGACGTACGTGTGGACCTACCAGTTGATTCGCTGCTTGAGAACACTGAATACAAGCGCTACTACAAGACCTCCCGTGGCTTCTCGGGCAAGAACGTCGAACTCTTCCTGGGAAACTTCGTAAGCCTGCTGGCAAGGGAGCGAGTGGGCGCAAAAAAGGCGTTTGATCGGCTGCAAACTTGGGAATGCTGGCCGGTCATTCGTGATCATTACGCCGCCAAGGACATGACCGAGCACGACATCTACAAGCACATCAAAAAGCTGCTGGAAGAGCGCAACGTCCGTTGGGGTCGTGCTGTATGAGTGTCAAACGGCGCGATGATGGCCGTTGGTTGGCAGATGTTCAGCCGATCCGTGGTCAACGCTTCCGTAAGCTCTTTGATACCAAGGGTGAAGCCCAGCGTTACGAGACGTTCATTCTGGCCAACAAAGCCAAGGATGCAGGCTGGAACCCCAAGGCATCAGATCGGCGCAAACTTTCGGAGCTGGTGACGCTCTGGTATGACCTGCACGGCCACATGCTCAAGGATGGTCTACGTCGAAAGGCCAGGCTCGATGCAATATGCGTTCGGCTCCGTAACCCGTTAGCTGCCAAGCTCGATGCTTCGGTTTACGCCCATGATCGGCGTATACGCTCTGAAAACGGCACCAGTCCTAAGACCCTCAACAATGAGTTGGGCTACCTGCGTGCGGTGTTCAATGAGCTTCGCGGCCTTGGCCAGATCGACTACGCCAACCCATTGGAGCTGGTGAAGCCATTCCGCATTGATGAGCGTGAATTGTCATGGCTTACAGATGATCAGGTAACCATTCTGCTGGACGCTATCCGCAAGCACTCGGATAACCCGCATGTTGAACCTATCACTCTGCTTTGCCTTGCCACTGGTGCGCGTTGGTCTGAGGCAGAAGGGTTAATCCCTGCTCGGTTGCGTAATGGTTCGGTGACTTACAGCAAGACCAAATCCAGCCGTGTCCGCACGGTGCCAATTGATCCGGCCCTGGAGACATTCATAAAGGAACACTGGAAGCGTCATGGCCTGTTCACTGGCTCAATCAGCTCGTTTCGTCGTGCCCTGGTTCGATCAGGAATCCAGCTACCGAAAGGGCAGGCCAGCCACGCGCTACGCCACACCTTCGCCAGTCACTTCATACAGAAGGGCGGCAACATCCTGACCCTGCAGAAAATCCTTGGCCACTCCAGTTTGGCTATGACAATGCGCTACTCGCACTTGGCCCCTGAGCATCTGGCAGAGGCGGTGAGGTTGAGTCCGTTGGCAGGGCACATCCTTCACTCTCACTAGATTGCCATGCCCTTCATTTCTAGCTTGGGCTTCATGCTTTGTAGCTCTGGCTGTCAGCGAACGACCCAACGCTGTCGCTCTTCAACGGCGGCCATCGGCCAAGTGCAGTCATTCGAATGTGCCTAGGAAGTCAGGGGCGATTCAGCTCGAGGGCATTTGCCGTGCAATCGATAGTCAGCGACTGCGAGAGTTTCTACTCAAACAATTGAACTAGTAAAAGGATATTCGGAATTAATGCCTGTTCGACAAAATGGACTATGAGCTGTCCTTTTTGGCGTTCATTTTTGTCGTTTATGTATGGCGAAAATCATCTCTAATTATGGCGTTTTGACATTACAAGCATTATTCTCCCGCCGATTCGTAGGGCTACAGATTGGCCCTCATACTATGAACTGGGGAGTTCTTCCATGCGCCATCTCAAAGCACTGCTTTCGGGCGGTCTTGTCGTCAGTGCCTGTCTTGCCAATGTGTATTCTGACCCGGCACAGGCTGCGCCTGATGAGCGGCCGACAGTGGTCGTAAATTATGGCGGAAGCACCTATTCCATCAGCTCTCAATTCGTGAATTATACCGACTATTCGTCTCTGTTAGAGTCACAGCCCTGGTGGGGCAATACGAGCTTGTCAAATGGCTTAGCAGGGCTTGTAGGAACGTCGGCGGGTTTCTATCAATCGAGTGGTTCGCTCGGTATTCTGTTTGCCTACGGAGTTAGTGGATCTAATGTGTCCATTGACTATTTCGATGGTAGTAACACAATTAATTGTCCGACTTCTTGTCCTGGCCTGAGTTCTAATTTTTACTACGCAATTATCAGCCAATTGGTCACCCTGCAAACCATGGCTGCCAGCCTGGAGTCCACGTCGTCTGGCGTGAACGCGTTGAATTCCAACCTGAGCATGATGATCAACGGTGCCCATAGCCGGCCGTTGGCGCGATTGGTCGATCCTGGAAAAAGTACCTTCTGGGCGGCGGGTGACTGGGGGCGCGACGATCACGGTAATCGATCAGGCAACAGCGGTCTTGCCGAGATCGGTTTCGGGCATAACCTGGGCTTTGCGCAGATCAACCTCTCCCTTGGCCAGACTTATGCCAAGCAAGATCTTATCAACGACGGTGAGGTCAAAAGCGACGGCCGTTACCTGATGCTTGAAGGCATCATTCCGTTGACTCAGGTCGAAGGTCTGTATGCGACTCTCGGCGCTTATGGCCATTGGGGTGAGGCCGATATTCGCCGTGGCTATTTCAATATGAGCACCCTGGAGTCCTCCAATGCCAGCCCGGATACCGAAACCTGGGGCATGCGTGCGCGCCTGGACTGGCAGAATGCCCTCAGCGTAGCCAATACCGGTGTCAGCCCCTATGTCGATCTGAGCTATAGCAGCAGCCATATGGAAAGCTATACCGAAGAGGGCGGCGGCTTACCGGCGCGTTTCGATGGCCGTACCGACGACCGTACCGAGGCACGCCTGGGTATCAATACACAGACACCGCTGCCGTTCATTTCTGGCTACAACTTCGTGACCAACCTGGAAGCGGCTCACCGCTTCGATAAGAACAGTGCAGGTGTTAACGGTGCTGTTGATGGCTTCTTCACCTTCAACCTGCCGGGTGAGGATGTGACCAATGACTGGCTGAAAGCGGGCGCGGGGGTTGAAGGCGAAGCCGGCCCGGGCAAGCTGTCGGTGATGCTCAACGGTACGACCCAGAGTGAAATGCCAAACTTCTGGGTGGCCACCTCGTATCAGCTGCAGTTCTAAGCCACGTAAAAGCTACGCAGTTGGACCATCTTTTCAGGCGCAACTGCGTTGCTGCAGAGCTACTCAGCCCGGGGTTGTTGACGCGTCTACGCCGACTCGTCGATGTACCCCAGATGCTCTTTGCACAAGTCGACTAACAACCGATTGAGGGGCTTCTATTCGATGGACATCGAACGCATTCAGCAGCTCTTTATTGAGGTGTGACACTTTCGGGACAGTCGACAGGTGTCGAAAGCAAAAACCCCTGACTTTCTCTAGGAAAATCAGGGGTTTAAGGTGTTTCTAATTGGTGGAGCCGGGGGGATTTGAACCCCCGTCCGCCAGTTCTCCACTTTCGGTACTACATGCTTAGCCGTGTCTATTGAGTTAATCCGCAGCCGCCCGACGGGCAGGGTGCTTTGGACGAGTTGTGTAAGTTTTAGCCGCTTTGTCCACAACGTACTACGCGGCGATCCTGTTCTGCATGACAATCACTTCAGGTTTACAGGCATCCCCTAGTGATCGCTGGAGCCGAAGCTACCAGAAGGACTAGTCGCGCCGCTTACGCAGCGAGAGCGTAGCCCTCGTAGTTTTCGTCATTGGCAACTATAGAAAGTTGCAACAGTGGATTTACGACTTCTGTTACCAAGTCGGCATGCACCTAGAGCTTCGCTACCGGCGTCGAATCCTAATCGGCCCCGAAACTTGTGTTGCTGGTACTGGGACGCGAGTTTACGCCAAAGGTTCCACAGCGTCGACCCAGCAATTGCCTGGCGGACGTTTAGGGTGCTTGCCGGCTATGATTGCATCCTGCACATTCGCCTTGCCTTCAGGATGAGACCCTCGTATGCCGCGCGCGTCGCGTTACCCTTTGCGTCAGTGGATCTGGCGCGCTTTTGTGCAGAGTGCCCTGATACCGCTGATTCTGGTCGAGTCGGTGTTGATCACGGTGTACCTGTTGAGTAATGCCGCAATTCGCGATGCGCAAATTGAGCATTTGCAGCAGAGCGCACTGGATGACCTGTCGGCTGCGGTGGTGCGTGAAGGTCAGGTGATCGATGGCCGTTTGCGTTCAGTTGAAGCGCAGGTACAGATTTTCCGTGATGCGGCACTCAATGCTCTGGATAACCGCACGTTTGAGCCTGATGCGCTGGAGCGTCAGCGGCATGCGCTGACGGACAGCGGGGTGTTCTACAGCCGCAGCGATGATGGCCGCGCGGCCTCGTTTTATGCCAACAGCACGCCGCTGGCCAAGCAGGACCACGCCAAGGCGTTACGCCTGTCGCAGCTCGACCCGTTGATGCGTTCAATCCAGGCTGCCAACCCGCGGGTGGCAGCGGCCTATTTCAATACCTGGGACAGCTATAACCGCATTTACCCCTTCTTTATGACGCCCGAGCAGTATCCCCATGACATGGTGATACCCGATTACAACTTCTATTACCTGGCTGACGCCAAGCACAACCCTGAGCGCAAGGTGGCCTGGACCGACGTTTACCTCGACCCGGCAGGCATGGGCTGGATGATGTCGGCCGTGGCGCCGGTGTACCGCGGTGATTTTCTGGAAGGGGTTGTGGGCCTGGATATCACGGTTGGGCAGATGCTCGGTGAGATTGGCGAGCTGGATGTGCCTTGGAACGGTTACGCCATGCTGGTCAGCCGTGATCACAATATCATGGCCCTACCCAGAGCTGGCGAGGAGGACTTTGGCCTGCGCGAGCTGACCGAGTACTCCTATGCCGAGGCGGTGCGGCGTGAAGTGCTCAAGCCTGAAGACTTCAACTTGTCTAAACGCACCGAGATGCAGCCGTTGCTGAAGGCCATGGCAGCCGGACAGGGCAATGTGCAGGAAGTTGAGCTTGGTGGTCGCAAACAGCTGATTGCCTGGAGCGAGATTCCGCAAACGGGTTGGCAGCTGCTGTTGGTGGTCGATGAGGCCAATATTTTCAGTGAGACCAATCGCCTGGCGGAGCGTTACCTGCACATCGGTTATCTGCTGATTGTCGGTTTAGGGCTGTTCTATCTGCTGTTCTTCGCGCTGATGTGGGTGCGTTCACGGCGGCTCAGTGATCAGCTGGTGCAGCCGATGGATGGGGTCGTCGGGATGATGCGCGAGCTGGGGCAGGGCCATTACCAGCCCAGTGCGCCGTCCAGTCAGATTGATGAACTGGTGAGTATGGCCACAGCGGTGCAGCAGACGGGTGAGCAACTGCAGGCCAGTGAAGTGCAGCGATTAGAAGCGCAGCGGATTCTTCAGTTGGTACTGGAAAGCACCACGGAAAGCCTCTGGGAAGTTGAAGCGCACAGCATGAGCATCACGCTGAGTGAGCGCTTCCTCAAGCGCTTCGGTCTCACGCAGCCGAGCATCACCTTCAGTGAGTTCAATCAGCGTGTGCACCCCAATGATCTGGAGCGTATTCGCCACCTGCGTCAACTGTTCGCCAGCAGTGGCGAGGACCGTTTTGAGGCCGAATACCGCTACGCCGATGCCCACGGTCATTACGTCTGGCTGCTGAGCCGCGGCAAGGTGCTGGAGCGTGACAGCGAGGGTCGAGCCCTGCGCGTGGCCGGCACCCATGTGGATATCACCCGCCTTAAACAGGTGCAGGAAGACCTGCGCCGCGCGAGTCTGGACGCTCAGGCCGCCAGCCAGGCCAAGAGTCGCTTTCTGTCGAGCATGAGCCATGAGTTGCGTACGCCGCTTAATGCGATTTATGGCTTTGGTCAGTTGATCGAGATGGAGGCGCAGGACAAGCCCGAAGCCAAGCTGGAGAGCGATTACGCCCGTGAGATCGTCAATGCCAGTCGGCACCTGACCTCGCTGGTGGACGACATTCTCGACCTGTCGAGCATCGAAAGCCGCCGTCAGCAACTCAAACTGGAGTCTGTGGAGGTGGGCGCGCTGCTGCACGGTTGCGCTGAGCTGGTGCAGCCTGAAGTGCAGCAACGTCAGTTGCAGCTGCAGGTGCTGGCTGACGCCGACGCCGGCCTGTATGTGCAGGCGGATATGCGCCGGGTGCGCCAGGTGGTGCTTAACCTGCTGTCCAACGCGATCAAGTACAACAGCCCGCAGGGTCTGATCCGCATGGGTTATGAGGTGCGCTCCAGTTGCGTGCGGGTATGGGTTGAGGACAACGGCACAGGGCTGACTGCCGAGCAGCAAGCCAATCTGTTTCAGCCATTCCAGCGTCTGGGGCGTGAGAACTCCAGTATTCCTGGCACCGGGATTGGCTTGGTGCTGTGCCGCGAACTGGCCGCTTTGATGGCCGGTGAAATGGGCTTTAGTAGCAGTGCCGGTGTGGGCAGTCGCTTCTGGATTGACCTGCCCGGCGCTGCGGCTCCGGCGGCACAACCGGCTGCTGATGAGGAGTCTGTGTCAGAGCAGCCCAGGCAGCTGGCCGAAGTGCTGTGCGTGGAAGATCACCCTGCCTGCCTCAAGGTGGTTCAGGAAGCCCTGCGTGAATTTGCCGAGGTACGTGGCGCTGGCTCGGTGCAGCGGGCACTGGCGGAGCTGGAGCAATGCACGCCGACCCTGTTGTTGCTGGACCTGGATCTGCCCGATGGCAACGGCATGCAGGTGCTGGATGCCATGCGCCTTAATCCGCGGTTGCAGGCGGTGCCTGTGTTGGTGATCAGCGCGGCGGCAGATGAGGCGGTGTTCGCCGAGGCTCGTCGGCGCGGTGCGCAAGCCTGTTTGGCTAAACCGATTGACTTGGCTCAGGTACGCCGCGTGGCGCTCAGTCTTCTGGGGCAGGCGCTCTAAAAAGTGCCTTCGGCAGTTCTGCCGAAGGCGTTGAGCTACCCGGACTATTCGCTGGCTTCGAGCAATTGCAAAGCCTCACCCAGCGCCTTGACCGACTCACCGTGATTGCCGGCCTTGTGCAGGGTTTCGCCTTCGGCGCGTAGCTTTTGTACTTGCGCGAGTACTGCGGCATCGCTCGGCGGATCAGTTTTCAGCAGGCCATCAATCTTGGCCATATCCGCTGGGCAGTGCATGGCCCAGAGCGAGGTGCTGAAGAGTGCGGTAGCAAGGAAAGTGGCAAGACGGCGCATGGCGTGGCTCCAGCGAGTGGGTAGGGTATTCAGTATAGAAAACCCTCACTCATTGACTGGGCCGCTGGTCACTCAAACCCTGGCGCTGCTCACCCTATCCAGCAGGTATACCAGCCCGTGGTAATCAATGCCGCCGTGCTGGCTCAAGCCAATTTCGCAGGTGCGACTGGTACTGATGCCTTCCGCGCAGTACTGGACGGCTGACTTCAGGCTGCGCAGGGCGTGATCGTTCAGTTCGGGCGTAGTGAAGCCCTTATCGCCGGCAAAGCCGCAACAGTGAATGCCTTCTGGGATGACCACTTCTGACGTGCAGCGCCGGACGATATCGATCAAGCCTTGTGCCTCGCCCAGGTACTGGGTACTGCAGGTGACATGCACGGCCACCGGTTTGTCCTGTGGGGTGATGTGCAGGCGGTCGAGCAACTGCTCGCGGATAAATTTCACCGGGTCATGCAGTTTCAATCTGGCGTCTAGGCCGTCCTGAATCAGCCTCAGGGTGCAGGGGCTGGTGTCGCAGTAGATCGGGTCGAGGCCGCCGCGGCTGGCCTTGAGCAGTGCGTCGATCAGCTCCTGCTTCTTGCGATCGGCTTGTTCGGCATAGCCCTTGGAAGCAAACGGCTGGCCGCAGCAGAGGTTGTCCAGCTCATCCGGGAACACCACCTGAAAGCCGCCTTTCTCCAGCAGTGCGCGGGTCTTGTCGAGCAATGGCGTTTGCTCGCTATCGCTGGCCGCCGGGCCCATGGCACGGGATACGCAGGCGGCCAGGTAGACCACCCGTGGCCGCGCATCATCATTCGTCTTGGGCAGTTGCAGGCGCTGCACCGGTTGCGGCATCGCTAGCGTCCACTGCGGCACGCGACCCTGGCTGGCCTTGCTTAGCGCCGCCGAGGTGCGGCTAAGCAGCGGTGCGCCCATAAGCATGCGCGCGCCGTTGGCCACATGCAGCATCACTCGCGCGCCTTGCATGGCGCGGTGGAAGTTATTTGCTAGCCAGTCGGCACTGCGTGGGCTGTTAGCGTCGCGGGCGCGCAGTTGACGCACCAGATCGCCGGTATTAATACCCACCGGGCAGCGCTGGGCGCACAGGCCGGTGGCAGCACAGGTGTCGATGCCCTGGTACTGGTAGGCGGCTTCCAACTCGCGGGTGTCGATGCCGGCGCGCTTTTTCGCCTGAATATCGCGCCAGATCACGATGCGCTGGCGTGGGCTCAGGGTCAGCCCTTTCGATGGACACACCGGCTCGCAGAAACCGCACTCGATGCACTTGTCGACGATTTCGTCGGCGGCCGGCAGCGGTTTGAGGTTTTTCAGATGGATGTCGCGATCCTCGGAGAGGATCACATCCGGGTTGAGAATGCCCCGGGGGTCGAACAGGCGCTTGATCTGCCACATAAGCTGGTAAGCGTCAGAGCCCCACTCCAGCTCGACAAAGGGCGCCATATTGCGCCCGGTGCCGTGCTCGGCTTTCAATGATCCGCCGAACTCCACGGCCACCAGCTGCGCCACGTCGTCCATAAAGGCCGAGTAGCGTGCGATCTGCTCGGGCGTTTCGAAGGCCTGGGTAAACACGAAGTGCAGGTTACCTTCCAGGGCGTGGCCGAAAATGATCGCCTCGTCGTAGCCGTGCTTATCGAACAGGGCGAGCAGGCGGTTGACGCCTTCGGCGAGTTGTTCGATGGGGAAGGTGACGTCCTCGATGATCACCGTGGTGCCGGTTTGGCGCACGGCACCGACGGCAGGGAAGGTGTCTTTGCGGATCTTCCACAGCAGGTTGTATACGGCCGGGTCTTCGCTGAAATCCACCTGCTTTTCCAGCGGGAAGTCAGCGATGGACGCCATGATCAGTTGCAGCTGTTCATGCAGCAGGCTCTGGCTGGCGGCGCGCGATTCAATCAACAACGCGCAGGCGCTGTCGGACAAGCCCTTGACCCATTCCGGCATGCCGGGCTTGTTCTGCACCGAGCGCAGGCTGCGGCGATCCAGCAGTTCAACGGCGGATACCGGCTGCTGCTTGAGCACCGTCACCGCACGGCAGCAGCTCTCCACATCGGGGAACACCAACAAGGCGCTGGCTTTGTGCGGGTGGTCGGGCACGGTGTTGTAGGTCACTGCGCTGATAAAGCCCAGCGTGCCTTCTGAGCCGACCAGTAGGTGGCTGAGGATATCCAGCGGCTGGTCGAAGTCCACCAGTGCATTCAAGGACAGACCGGTGGTGTTCTTCAACCGGTACTTGTGGCGGATCTTGGCCGCCAGCGCGCTATTCGCGCGGGTCTGTTTGCCCAGCTCGTTCAGCTGTGCCAGCAGGTCGGCGTGGGTGGCGAAAAAACGTGTGACGCTGAGCGGATCTTCGGTGTCCAGCACCGTGCCATCGGCCAGCACCAGGCGGATGCCAGCCAGGGTGTGGTAGGTGTTGTGCGCCGTGCCGCAGCACATACCGCTGGCGTTGTTGGCGACGATGCCACCGATTTTGCAGGCGTTGATCGACGCCGGGTCAGGGCCAATCTTGCGCTGGAAGGGCGCCAGAACGGCATTCGCTTGAGCGCCAATTACGCCCGGTTGCAGGCGGATCTGGCTGCCCTGACCACGGACTTCCCGACCGTTCCAGTTGTCGCCCAGCACGATCAGCACCGAGTCGCTGATGGCCTGGCCGGACAGGCTGGTGCCGGCGGCGCGGAAGGTTACGGGTACGCGGTGCATGCCGGCCAGCTTGAGCAGGTCAACCACTTCCAGCTCTGCCTCGACGCGCACCACCAGTTTGGGAATCAGTCGGTAGAAGCTGGCATCGGTGCCAAAAGCCAGGGTCGACAGCGGGTCGTCGAAGCGCCGTTCGGCTGGGATCAGGTGCTCGACGGCGGTGAGAAAGGCGGCAGGCAGGCTCATGCAGGCTCCGGAGGTCAGGACGCGGCGTGGTGCAGTTCGCGCACCAGTGAGTCGGCAGTGATCTCGCTGATCGACTTGGCCCCGGTCAGCACCATGGCCACGCGCATTTCCTTCTCGATCAGGTCCAGCAGGTTGCTCACCCCCGCGCCACCGGCAGCGGCCAGGGCGTAGATAAAGGCGCGGCCGAGCATCACCGTGTCCGCGCCGAGGGCGATCATGCGCACCACGTCCAGACCGGTGCGAATGCCGGAGTCGGCCAGAATCGCCAGATCGCCTTTTACTGCATCGGCAATCGCCGGCAGGGCGCGCGCGCTGGACATCACGCCATCAAGCTGACGGCCACCGTGGTTGGAGACTACGATGCCATCGGCACCGAAGCTCACTGCGTCCTTGGCGTCCTGCGGGTCGAGGATGCCCTTGATCACCATCGGGCCGTCCCAGAATTCACGAATCCATTCCAGGTCTTTCCAGCTGATCGACGGGTCGAAGTTGTTGCCCAGCCAGCCGATGTAGTCGGCCAGACCCGTGGGGTTGCCCCGGTAGGCAGAGATATTGCCCAGGTCATGCGGCTTACCCAGCAGGCCGACATCCCAGGCCCAGCGTGGGTGGGTCATGGCTTGCAGCATGCGGCGCACGGGGGCGTTCGTGCCGCTCATGCCAGAGTGGGCGTCGCGGTAGCGCGCGCCGGGCACCGGCATGTCGACGGTAAAAACCAGGGTGGTGACGCCGGCGGCCTTGGCGCGCTCCAGGGCGTTTTTCATAAAGCCACGGTCTTTCAGCACATACAGCTGAAACCACATCGGCCGGTCGATGGCCGGCGCGACTTCTTCAATTGGGCACACCGACACGGTGGACAGGGTAAAGGGAATGCCCTTGGCGGCGGCGGCCTTGGCAGCCTGCACCTCACCGCGCCGGGCGTACATGCCGGTCAGGCCGACCGGGGCCAGTGCCACCGGCATGCTCAGGGTTTCGTTGAACAGGCGGGTTTCCAGGCTCAGTTCCGACATATTGCGCAGCACGCGCTGGCGCAGGGCAATGTCCGCTAGATCGGCGACGTTGCGCTTAAGCGTGTGCTCGGCATAGGCACCGCCGTCGATGTAGTGAAACAGAAACGGCGGCAGCCGGCGTTGCGCGGCGGCGCGGTAGTCGGTGGAGGCAGAAATGATCATGGAATCACCCAAGCAGGAAAAAGGGTTGCAGCGAAACGCTAATGCGCGCCGCTCAAGCGGCGCGCATTCAGGCGTGTATCAGCTCGCCATCAGTGGGTCGCTAACGCCCAATACATACACCGCAAACAGCGCGATCAGGCCGGTAAACAGCACGTAGTACAGGGTAGGCCAAACGGTTTTGCGCAGGATGCTGCCTTCACGGCCCAGCAGGCCCACGGTGGCCGACGCGGCGACGACGTTGTGGATCGCCACCATATTGCCGGCTGCAGCGCCGATCGCCTGCACCGCGACCACCAGCGCGCTGGAGATGCCCAGGCTGCTGGCCACGCCGAACTGGAACTGGCTGAACATCATGTTGCTGACGGTGTTGGAGCCGGCAATAAAGGCGCCCAGGGCACCCACGCTCGGCGCCAGCAGCGGATAGATACCGCCCACGCTGTCAGCCACCCAGCGCGCCATCAGGATCGGCATGCTCGACAGCTCCGCGGCGTTGACCCCGGAGTTGATCAGGATGCGCACCATCGGCACGGTAAACAGCAGCACAAAGCCGGCGCTCAGCAGCACGCTGGACGACTCCTTCACCGCCGCGCCCAGCTCGCGCAGTTTCATGCCGTGGAAGAAGAAGGTGGCGATCACCACAGCTACCAGAATCCCGCCGGGCAGGTACAACGGATCGAAGCTGGCGCCGATACCGGTTTCGCCCAGCAGGTCAGGGAATTTCAGTGCCACGCTCTTCAGCGCCGCGCTCACTTCAGGGAATACCCGGCTGATCACCAGCAGCACACCGACCAGCACATAGGGCAACCAGGCGCGCAGGGCGCTCATCGGTTTGGCAGTCAGATCATCGAGCTTCATCTCCACGGTGCCCAACCACTCAGCTGGCCATTTGTCCGCCGGGGCGAAATCCCAGGTGGTTTTTGGCAGCAGAAAACCCATGCGCGCAGCGCTGGTGACAATCGCCAAACCAATCAGACCACCGGCCAGCGACGGGAACTCAGGCCCGAGGAACACCCCGGTCAGCACATAAGGCACGGTAAAGGCCAGGCCGGCGAAAATCGCGAATGGCAGCACTTCAAAGCCAACCTTCCAGCTTTTCTCTGCGCCGAAGAAACGGGTCAGCATCAGCACCATCACCAGCGGCATCACGGTGCCGACCGTGGCATGGATGATCGCCACTTCACTGGTGATCAGCTGCAGAAACTGCGCCCAGGATGAACCTTGTTCAACCAGCTGCGCGCCGATGGTGGCGCTATCCAGACCGGTGTTGATGCCGACGATGATCGGTGTACCCACTGCGCCGAAGGATACCGGCGTGCTTTGCACCAGCATGCCGAGCATGACCGCAGCCATGGCCGGGAAACCGATGGCCACCAGCAGTGGTGCGGCGATGGCCGCAGGCGTGCCGAAGCCAGACGCGCCCTCGATAAAGCAGCCGAACAGCCAGGCGATGATGATCGCCTGAATGCGCCGATCCGGGCTGATGGTGGCAAAGCCGGCGCGAATCGCCGTGATACCGCCGGAGTGCTTGAGGGTGTTAAGCAGCAAAATCGCGCCGAAGATGATCCACAGCAAACCGAGGGTGATCAGCAGCCCCTGCACCGTAGAGGCCAGCACGCGGTTAAAGCTCATGTCCCAGGCGTACAGTGCGACACCGGCGGTCAGCAGGTAGACCAGGGGCATGGCATGTTTGGCCGGCCAGCGCAGGCCGATCAGCAGCACAGCAGCGAGCAGGATGGGCGAGAACGCCAGTAGAGCAAGAAGACCTGTCGACATGGTGGTCTCCCCTTAACGCTGCGCGTTGCGCATGGGTGAATGCGGGTGCGCATCGTGATGCAGCGTTGCGGCGGGTATAAGCAATAGAGCCGGCATGGGGAGACCTCGTTGGATTCTTGGAATTGTTTTAGTTTGGTTAATTGGTAATACCAATTTACAAGACTGCGCGGTCAGGGTAAAAGTGCGGCCTCCAGCCTGTCAATTAGCTGCCTTACGACTTTGGTCGTAAGGGTGCGTCTTGCTTGGCTGTGATGGCGGCGATAGGCTTGCCGGCAGCGGGCCGCAAAGGCCCATGGCAGGTGGTCAAACCAGTGGAGTGCGGGCTATGGAAGTGGGATCGGTACGGCAACGCCGTTTGTCGGACGATATCGTTAGCCAGCTGGAAACCCTGATCCTCGAAGGCACGCTCAAGGCTGGCGAACGCTTGCCGGCAGAGCGCGTATTGGCCGAGCAGTTCGGTGTGTCGCGGCCGTCGTTGCGTGAAGCGATCCAGAAGCTGGCGGCCAAGGGCTTATTGGTTAGCCGGCATGGCGGCGGCAACTATGTGGCGGAAACCCTCGGCTCGACTTTCAGTGATCCACTGTTGCACCTACTGGAAAGCAACCCCGAAGCGCAGCGCGACCTGCTGGAGTTTCGCCACACCCTGGAAGGTTCCTGCGCGTTTTACGCTGCCCAGCGCGCCACCGAACTGGATCGCCAGCGCCTGACTGATGCCTTCGCTGCGCTGCAGGATTGCTACAGCCGCAGTGGCAAGGTGACCCGCGCCGAAGAGGGTGCCGCCGATGCCAACTTCCATTTGGCGATTGCCGAGGCCAGCCATAATGCCGTGCTGCTGCACACCATTCGCGGGCTGTTCGACCTGCTCAAGCGCAACGTGGTGACCAACATCGGCGGCATGTATGCCCAGCGTGATGAAACCCGCGACATGCTGATTGAGCAGCACCGCGCCTTGTTCCAGGCCATTATCGAAGGCCGTGCCGAGGACGCCCGTGCGCTGTCCAACCGGCATATCGACTACGTGCAGGAAGTGCTCGCCGACGTGCAGCAGCAGGCCCGCCGCGAAGAGCGGGCGCAGCGCCGAGGCATTGCGCGCTAGCGTCGTCTGGGTAGGCGCACCGCGACTTCCAGGCCGCCGAGGGGGGAGTCGCCCAGGCTGATGCTGGCGCGGTGCAGTTCCACTACGCGCAACACGATGGACAGCCCAAGGCCCGCGCCCTGTCCGGCGCCAAGGCGATAGAACCGTTCGAAGAGTTTTTCCCGCTGCGCCTGTGCGACGCCGGGTCCGCTGTCCTGCACGCGCAGCACGATGGCATCTGCCTGAGCTTCTAGCTGAACCCGAATACGGCCCCCGTCAGGGGTGTATTGCACGGCATTACTGATCAGGTTTTGCAGCAGGGTGCCGAGGCTTGGGCCATCCGCCAGCAACTGATAGTCCGCTGGCTCCAGGGCATCCAGGTCAAGTTCCTGATGACGCTCCAGTGCCAGTGGAATCAGCTCTGCCAGTTCGTTGCGCACAAACCCGAGCAGGTCCAGCTCGCGCATGGCCAGTTGCGCCACATTGGGTTCCAGGCGCGCCAGGGTCAGCAGTTGAGCCACCACCCGAGTGGCACGTTCGACACCGCTGCCGAGTTGGCGCAGGGCATCGTTACGGTCTTGCGGGTCAGGCGCGTCGAGGGCGTTCTGGGCGTGAATACGCAGCACTGCCAAGGGGGTACGCAACTCGTGGGCCGCATCAGCGATAAAGCGTTTTTCCTGGTCCAGCAGGTGGTTGACCTGCATCAGCAAGCGGTTGAGCGAAGCGCCCATGGGTTCCAGTTCGTGTGGCAACGGGCCAAAAGTCAGCGGCGCGAGGTTGTCAGGGGCGCGGGCCTTGATCGATTCGGCCATGCGCTGCAGTGGGCGCAAGCCAAAGCCCACGGCCAGCCAGAGCAGCAGAGCCAGCAGCGGCAAACCGATCAGCAGCGGTTGCAGGGTGCGCTGGGCAATCTTGCCAGAAAGTTCGCCGCGCACGTCTTCACGCTCACCCACCAGTACCCAGTGGTGATCGACGTTGTCGTGCAGCACAAACACCCGCCAGCGGTGCTCGCCCAAGGTCAGGGTGTGATAGCCGCTGAGGTATTTGGCCAGTCGATTGAGACGTTCACTGATCGGCTGTGAGTCGGCCGGCAGATTGAGGCCGAGCTGGGCGATCATCTCCATCAGCAGGCCTTTCGGGGCGCTGGCGGATTGGAACACCAGCTCGCCGTTGTCGTTAAGCATCTGGAAGGCCAGCTTGCTTTCGTAGCTGTGCCCGAGCAGACCGTCGAGGTTACGCGGGCTGTTTTTCAGCAGCAGGGCTTCATCCAGCGCAGTCTGCAGGTCGCGGCGCGAGTCGGCCGACAGCTCATGACGGACCAGGCCCATAAGCACCCGGGAGGTCTGCGCCAGCTGGGCGTCGAACAGCTCTTCCACTTCATGGCTGGCATCACTGTAGATCTTGTGACTGATCAGCCCCAGGGCGACGCTCAACAGTGACAGCAGCAGGACCAGCAAACGCGCACGGATCGAGCGCAACACCTTCGGCATGTTATTTATCCACCAGGTAGCCGACGCCGCGCACGGTGCGGATCAGCTCGGGAAAGAATTTTTTGCGCAGGTGGTGCACGTGCACTTCCAGGGCGTTGCTTTCCAGCTCCTCGTCCCAGCCATAGAGCGCCTGTTGCAGCTTGTCGCGGGTCATCACCCGGCCGGGCTGGGCGAGCAGTTCGTGCAGCAGGAGAAACTCCTTGCGCGGCAGATTGACCGCCTGGCCCTGATAGCTAACGGCCTGGCTGACCGGGTCAAGGCTGATGCCACGGTATTCCAGCGCCGGCTGCGGACGGTTGAAGCTACGCCGCAGCAGGGCGCGCAGGCGGGCTTTGAGTTCAGCCACATCAAAGGGTTTGACCAGGTAATCATCGGCGCCGGCATCCAGCCCGGCGATGCGATCACTGGTGGAGTCACGTGCGGTCAGAACCAGTACCGGCACCGGGTTGGCGGCCGCGCGCAGGTGCTTGAGCACCTGCAGGCCGTCCATGCGTGGCAGGCCCAGGTCGAGGATCGCCAGTTCAAAACTCTCGCTGGTCAGGGCATGCAGCGCACTGCTGCCATCCTGCACCCAGTCGACGGTGTACCCCTCGGGTTTGAGGGCGGTGCGAATACCTTCGCCCAGGGCGTTGTCGTCTTCGACCAGCAGAATGCGCATGCAGTGATTCCCGGTGTGTTCTATCCAAACTCGCGTGGGCGAGATTACTCCAATTCAGCGTTGACCTTGGCCAGCAGCGCCTGAATTTCCGCTTTGCGCCCGGCGTCGGCAGACAGGCGATTAGGTCGGGCAGGCGCTTGCAAGGCTTTTTCCAGTGCCACTTTAGCCTCTGCGTAGCGTTTGGCGCGGGTTAGATAGTCCGCGTAAAAATAGTTGGGATCAATGCCGTCCGGGTTGATCGCCAAGGCCTGCTTGAGCATGGCTTCGGCCTTTTCGTCATCGCCAAAGCCTACCGGCCAGCCAGGCACCTGGTAGTACAGGCTGCCGAGGCTGGTGTAGGCCGAGCCGGACAGCGCCTTGGGGTCGAGCGCTAGGCCCTGCTCCAGGCTGGCCTTGGCTTCCTTGACCAGACCCAGCGCCCCCAGGCCGCCTTTGGCACCGGCGTAGGTGCTGAGGATGATGCCGTTCCAGATCTGCAGTTCGGCGGCGTTCGGCTCGGCGGCGACAGCTTTTTGCGCCTGCTCGCTGAGGCTGGCGAAGGCTTTCTCGCGTTGTTCCTTGGGCAGCTGATAATTGATCTCGGCCCAGCGGTCTTGCAGGCTTTGCAGCTGCGCCTGGCCTTGTTCGCTCAAGGCGAAACTGGGCAGGCTGATGAGGCAGAGCAGGGTGCAGGCGGCGGTGCGGAAAAGCGTCATGGGGTGTGTCCTCTTAAGGTTTGCTGCGCGCAAAGCGCTGAATGATGGGCAGTTGTTTACGCAGGGCTTGATCGACCAGGCGCGGCAGCAGGCTGTTGAGGCGCACGAAGAGTTTCTCCGGCCAGCCCAGGTAGCGCTCCTCTTCCTCACGGCGTATGGCTGCCAGCAATTGCAAAGCAACGCTGTGTGGGTCGTCCATGGCGACGTTCAGCTCGTCGTTCATGGCCACCACCTGGGCGCCGTTCATGCCGGTTTGAGTGGCGCGTGGAGCGAAGTAGAGAACCTTGACCAGGGTGTCAGCCAACTCGCGGCGCAGCGCTTCTGAAAACCCGCGCAAGGCAAACTTGCTGGCGCAGTAGGCCGTGAAGCCGGGGTAACCGATGGAGCCGAACGTCGACCCCAGGTTGACCACCAGGGCTCGGCCCTGTTGCCGCAGCAGCGGCAGCAGGCGGTGAGTCAGCTGCAAGGTGGCTGTTACGTTGAGTTCGATCAGCTCGGCGATGGCGCTTTCATCATGCTGCTCCAGCAGGACGAAGTGATTGACCCCCGCAGCATTGATCAGCGTGTTGATGCCGCCAAAGCGTTGCGCGGCGGCGACCACGGCTTCACGGCCACTGCGTTCGCGGATGTCCGCAGTCACCAGCGTGACCTTGCCGGCATGGGCCTCGGCCAGCGCTTGCAGGGGTTCGGGCTGGCGGCCAACCAGCAGCAGGTGGGCACCGTCGCGCAGCAGTTCGGCGACCAGTGCTTGGCCAATCCCACCACTGGCCCCGGTGATCACGGCGCGGCATTCAGGAATATTCATCGCTAGTCCTCAGGCGCTCATCGGCAAGCTGCGGAACATATCGCCGTAGAGGCGATAGACCACTTTGGCGGTGTGCACCACGGCAGCTTTGTCGTCGTCGTTGTCGAGCTGATTCATCAGTTTTTTGAAGAATTCGATGTGCTCCAGGTCCAGGCTGCCGTGGGAACTCAGGTAGCTGAAGGCCTTGTTCGGCAGTTGCAGCTTGTCCTGAATCACTCCGGCCACCTGGGTAGCCAAGGCAATGCTGGTACCTTCCAGCACATTGACCATGCCGAAGAAACTCACCGGGTTGTGCCGCGCGATGCGGTCGTAGACGTAGCTGACCATCAGTTCGGTCGGCAGCTTGGGCGTGCCGTGGCGCACTGCTTCTTTGTCTGCACCACACACGGCGATGTCGTTGAGCACCCATTCCTGGTGGCCCGTTTCTTCCTCGATGTATTCGCCGATAGCTTCGCGCAACCACTCCAGCCGTTCTGGCAAACGCGCGCCGCAGGCCATCAGCAAGGGCACGGTGTGTTTAACGTGGTGATAGGCCTCGGTGAGAAAGGCCACGTAGCTGTTCAGGCTGACGGTGCCAGCCATGGCCTGGGCAATGATCGGCGCACTGAGCAGGTAATTGCGTTCAGCGCTGGTGTGTTCAAGCAGGGATTCGTAGAAGCTCATCAGGCATCTCCATAGCAGGATTCGGTGGCCATCAATTGCTCGATGGCGTGCTGGTAGTGGTTAAGCAGGGCTGTACGCCGCAGGCGGCCATTGCTGGTGGCCAGCGCATTGGCACTGCTGAAAGGTTGTTCGGCGCGCAGCCAGTGGTGCACGCGGGCATAGTCGGGCAGGGCTTGGTTGGCCGTCGCCACGGCTTCGGCCAATTGGCTGTCAGGGGTATTCGGGAAGCGCGGCACCAGCACGGCAACGTTGCCGGGCAGTGCTTCGCCATGCAGCCAGGCCTGGGCGATTGGCAGTTGCTGGACCAACTCGGCCTCGACCCATTCCGGGTTGACGTTGCGGCCAAAGGCGGTGATGAACTGGTGTTTCTTGCGCCCGTGCAGCACCAGGAATGGCCCGTCGAAATGGCCCAGATCACCGGTGCCCAGCCACTCCTCGTCAGGGCATGGTTCGCCCAGGTAACCAAGCAGGCGTGGGCCTTGGACCATCACCTCGCCGTCTGTAGCCAGGCGTACCTGCAGGTGTGGCAACGGTTGGCCGACGGTGCCGATACGGCGGTTTTTCGGGGTGTTCAGGCACACCACTGAGGCGCACTCGGACAGGCCGTAACCCTCGAACACCGGCAGCCCCAGGGCGTCGGCACGTTGCAGCAATTGGCTGGCGACGCGGCCACCGCCGACGGCGATAAAACGCAGGCTGCTCGGCAGGGGGAGGCGATTTTCGCCGGCGCTGACCAGCGCCAGCAGCAGTTGTGGCAGCAGGATCAGGCTATTGGGCTGCGCCTGAGCCAGGGCGCCGAGAAAGCGCGGCAGATCGAACTGGCTGGCACCGAGCAGACCGATCTGCGCCATCGGCATCAATTCAATCCGTGCGCCGGCCAGCAGAGGGGCATAGACCCCGGCAATGTTCTCCAGCAGGGTGGCCAGCGGCAGGACGCACAGGTGGCGTTCGACCGCGCAGCTGGCGCTGGCCTGCACCAGGCTCTGCGCCACCGCCAGTTGCGTGGCGATATCCAGGCATACACCTTTGGGTTGTCCGGTGGTGCCGGAGGTGTAGGTGATTTTGCAGGTGCCGACCGGCAACGCGCTGACCTGCGCCCGTGGGCGTTGCAGCACAGTGGTGGTAGCGGTTACTGCACTCGCAGCTGCGTTTGCGTTGAAACCCAGTGCGCTGAAAAGCGGGCTGGCCGGGCCGATCAGGCAGTCAATGCCTGCGCTATCGAGGACATGCACCTGCTGGCCGCTGGAAAAGAAACCCGGCAGTGGCACGCAGACCAGCCCTGCATGCAGAGTGGCCAGGTCCCAGAGCACCCAGTCGATTCCGTTATCCAGCGCCAGGGCGACACGTCGGGCGCTGAGGTGCTGCAGGTATACGCTGCGCTGTGCGACCTCGCTCAGCAGCTCGGCGTAGCTCAACTGTTGCTCACCTTCGCGCAAGGCAATCGCCTCGCCAAAGGCGGCCAGGCGGTTAAACAGGGATTCAGCGGCAGGCCACATCAGGCATGTCCTCCAGGGCATAAAAGGCTTGATGGGCCAGGCGTGGGTAAGCGCCCAACTGCAGCAAACGCTGATGGCCGGCGTAGATGTCGCCAGCCATCACGTGCGGTTGGTTGTCGTAGTAGCTGCCCCAGTCCGCCAGCTCATCGCCCACGCAATCCGGATTGGCCGGGCCCAGCGGTACGGGCGTTAGGCCCAGGCGCTGAAAACTGTTGAGCAGGGCCAGGGTGCCGGTAAAGGTCACCCAGCGATAACCCAGCGCCACCAACAGGTCGGTCAGGGCCACGATCAGTAAGCGCGCGGCGCCTGGGCTGCCCGCCGCCAGGTTGCCGACCTCGACCAGTTGCGTCCGCTGCGGTGCATGGGCCACCTGGCGTGCGGCAATAACCTGCTCCGCTGGGTGCTCAAGGTAGCGTTCCAGAAACAGCGGCCCACTGGCGGCACTGCGCAGGCCCACCGCACCGAGCAACTGACCGCTGCTGTCTTCCAGGCTGAGCAGGCAGGGCATGAAGTGACGGATGCGCGCCTGATGTTGAGCGGCAAAGCGCTCGCCAATAAACGCCTCAATTCCTGCTCGGCGCGGGCTGTCGGCGTTGGCCAGGAAAAGGCTGAGCGGCTGCTCGCGGCCGATCTGTGCAAGTGCAGTGTTGTGATACACCCAAGGCAGCTCCATAACCGGAACCTCATCTGAGAACTTGGGTGTGAGTGTCTGCCGCCAGTCTTAACGCTAAATTAAGTCACACAATATTCAGCCGTGAGACGGTCGCAGGCATTTCATTGCTTGCGTTGCAGCCACCACAGCTCATAGCCTGCAAAGCCTGACTTGCCGAATGACGGTAAGTTGATCAGCCCTGACCTTAATCGCCAAACGCTCGGAGATAGCTATGCCCCCTATGGATGCTGAGCAACAACTGGCGGCCCGTCTGGCCATCCTGGAAAACCCTGAAGCGCAGGACTGCACGGTCTACCGCGCCGATGATCAGGACCCGGAAGCCGAGGAAGTGGATCTGGGTGATGCCAAGGTGCTGTTCTGCGGCCCGTTCGAGGCGCCTGCCGATTGGGATGCGGCGGAGCGCGAGGACTATTTCGGCGAAAGCGCGCCTGAGCTGTTCGTCAATGCACGCATCGAGTGTGAAGCCAAACCGGGCTCAAACAGCCATTTCACCGTGGACATCGGTGACTATGTAGCCGCCCAGCCTGGTCTGGGTGAAGTCGTGATGTTCTATGTGCACGACTACCTGGAAGACGACACCGGCTGCACCTATGTGCTGCTGCGTGATGAAGAGGTGCTGGAATAATCCAGCCACCGCGCTGGGCTTCTTGCTGAAGCCCAGCCACAACCTGCCTTGCTCCATGTCCTCGCTAATTCGCTTTTTGCCCTGTAGTACCGGGTTATTACCCGCGCCTGACGGATCGGGATAACACTCTGTGCTTCTCAATTCATTGAAGGGAGCAGGCACATGGCAGCGAAGAAGATTCTCATGCTGGTCGGCGACTACGTCGAAGACTACGAAGTGATGGTGCCGTTTCAGGCATTGCTGATGATCGGTCATCAGGTGCACGCGGTGTGCCCGGACAAGACCGCCGGGCAGAGCGTGCGCACCGCCATCCACGATTTTGAAGGCGAGCAGACCTACAGCGAGAAGCCCGGGCATAACTTTGCCCTCAACTTCGACTTCGCTCAGGTCAAGGCCGAAAACTACGACGCCTTGTTGATCCCCGGTGGCCGCGCCCCGGAGTACCTGCGCCTGAATGCTCAGGTGCTGGCGCTGGTACAGGCCTTCGACAAGGCTGGTAAGCCCATCGCAGCGGTCTGCCATGGCGCGCAATTGCTCGCCGCTGCTGGCGTGCTTAAAGGCCGCGAATGCAGCGCCTACCCGGCCTGTGGCCCGGAAGTCACCCTGGCAGGCGGGCGCTATATGGATATCGCCGTAGACCAGGCCCATGTGCAGGGCAATCTGGTCACCGCGCCGGCCTGGCCGGCGCATCCCAACTGGCTGGCGGCGTTCCTCGGCCTGCTGGGTACGCAGATCACGCTGTAAACTGCTGGGGCCAGTCAGGCCCCGCATTCAGGGAGGTGAGTCGCCATGTGCGAGCTGTATGTTAAAGCCGATCCGATTCTCTACGAGTCCCGCGCACGCTCGCTGCGCATCCGTGGCGTGGTCACCACCCTGCGCCTGGAAAACCAGTTCTGGGACATCCTGCGCGAAATCGCCGAAGTCGACGGCATGACCACCAATCAGCTGATTACCAAGCTGTATGACGAGGTGATGGACTATCGCGGCGAGGTGGTGAATTTCGCCTCGTTCCTGCGCGTCAGCTGCACCCGTTACCTTAGCCAGCGTCGTGCGCCGGCTGAGCTAAGTCTGGTGCGTTCGATCAGCCAGTAGCCGTTACTGAGCCGCTGGGGCCGTTATACGTAACTGCGGATCACCCAGCGGGTGGCTGAGCGCATCGAAGAAGCGCAGCTCCACCTTTGGCTCGGCGAACAAGCTGGCGTAGTGCTGCTTCTGCTGCGTGATAAACAGCGGATTGTGCGGGTAGATCGAGATCGCCAGGGTCTTCAATCCGGCCTGCTGCAAGGCCTGGATAAGGTGCTGGTCCTGTGCCGCCAGGCTGTGGCCGAAGATGCACAGCTTGTCCTTGGGCTGCGCCAGCTGGCTGTAGCAGAACGACAGGTAGTCAGAACTGCGGATGGCCTTGAGCTTGTCCGCGCTGCTGCCTTCATTGACGAACAGCGGAATATCGCCCAGCTGGTTGATGGCGAAACTGGCCAGCAAGGTGCTTTCCGATGAATTGAGAATGCGCGTGCTGCCGTCGATGTTTTTCACCAGGTGCATGCCGCCGTGCAGGTAGAGCATGCGTGTGGCGTTGCCCTGGCGCTGGCAGTCGCCGGGGGCGAAGGTCGAATCCGCGCCCCTGAACATATCTTCAAACGCTTCAGGGGCCTGCATCACGGCCCAGTAGTTGAGCAGGTCGTAATTGCTGGAATACACCGTCTGGAATTGGCTAAGCGCGCTGTTGATCCGCGCCAGGCTGTCAGCTTGCATCTGGCTCCAAGGAATATGCACCGAGCGTACGGCGTGGATCAGTGCTTCCTTGATGGCGAAGTAGCGATGGCGCGGCGACGAGGAGTTGATGGTCAGCGCGGCATTCACCCGGATGCTGTTCTTCAGCGCGCTGAGCACCTGCTCGAAGTTGCTGGTATCCAGGGCGCGGAACACGCTGAGCTCGGTCGCGCTAAGCGGGCGATTGCGCGTGGTCTGCGCTTCATCAAACAGCGAGAAGTAGGCGAACTTGCGCCATACCGCCAGGCTCGCGCCATTGCCGACCAGCAACTCGGGGAAGCCGATGCTGCTGTTCAGGGTGTTCCAGTCTTCCAGTTCGCCAGTAAATGCCGGGGTTTGCATAATCGCTAGTTGTCGCCTTGGGCCGTCGGGGTTGTGCAGCGCGCGACTTTAACATGGAGCGCGGCAACTGCCGGCTTGGCCGCTGCGGCCCATTGCACCGCCAGGATGCTGCCCAGTACCGCAATTAACCCCAGCAGCGCCACGCCGGTAATGCTCTGCCCGAGCAATGCCCAGCCCAGCAGCACCGCCACCAGCGGGCTAAGCAGGCCCAGGGACGATACCGCTACCGGTGCGAGGCGAGCGATGCCGCGAAACCACAGCACATAGGCCAGCAGCGCGCCGAACAACGACAGATAGGCGTAGCCCAGCCACTGCAATGGGCTTAGCTGCGGCAGCGGTGGGTCGATCAGCCAGGCCACCGGCAGCAGGAACAGACCGCCAATCAGCAACTGCCAGCCGGTAAAGGCCAGCAGCGGCACAGTCGGTCGCCAGCGCCGCGTCAGGTAAGTGCCGCTGGCCATGCAGGCGGTGCCGACAAAGGCGGCGGCAATCCCGATCGGGTCCCAACTCGCACCCGGTGCCAGCAGCAATGCAGCCATCCCGGCGATACCCACCACACTGGCAGCAACCGCCACAGATGCCGGCCGCTGACCATCCATCGACCACACCAAGCCCATCACCAGCAGCGGTTGAATCGCCCCAACCACCGCCGCCAAACCGCCCGGCAAGCGATACGCAGCAACAAACAACAACGCCTGGAAGAAGCCGATATTCAGCGCTGCCAGCACCAGCAGGCGTGGCCACTCGCTGCGCCGGGGTAGGTAGCGGCTGTACAGCACCAACAACAGACCGGCGGGCAGGGCGCGCAGCAGTGCGGCGGTAAAGGGCCGGTCCGGCGGCAGGATTTCGGTGGTGACGATATAGGTCGAGCCCCAGATGGCGGGCGCCAGAGCGGTGATCAACACATCCAGCCAGGTGCTACGCGATGCTGAGCGGTCCATGCATTTGTCTCGCATTCAAGATAAAATGCGAGGCTAATAGCAACTTATCTTGAGTTCAAGATAAATTTCCAGAGGTAAGCCAATGGCAGTCCAACGACAGATGGATGCGGTCGATGTAATTCTTCAGCAGTGGCACCGCGAGCGGCCGGACCTGGATGTCAGCCCCATGGGCGTGATCGGCCGGCTGGGGCGCTGCGCATCGCTGCTGCGGCGCGAGCTGGACAAACTGTTCAGCAGCTTTGGCCTGACCGCCTGGGAGTTCGACGTGCTGGCCACCTTGCGCCGTTCCGGCGAACCTTATCGTCTGGCCCCAACGACGCTGTTCTCGACCCTGATGGTCACCTCCGGCACCATGACCCGGCAGCTGCAGCAACTGGAAGCCGCAGGCTGGGTCAGTCGTATAGCCAACCCCAGCGACGCGCGCAGCATGCTGGTGCAGCTGACCCCGGCTGGGCTGGAACTGATCGACCGCGCGGTGACCGCGCATGTCGCCAACGAAGCGCGACTGCTGGCGCCGATTGCCGCCACCGAGCTGGCGCAACTGGAGGCGCGGCTATCCGAACTGTTGACGGTGCTGGAACCGACTGGCGAGTGAGTTTTCCGCAAACCAGGCCCTGAGCAGGCCTGCTAGAAGAGGTGATTAATGAGCAACGAATTGGTGATCGAAGATATTCAGCTGGGTGACGGCAAGGAAGTGGTCAAAGGTGCGCTGATCACCACCCAGTATCACGGATTTCTCGAAGATGGCAGCACGTTCGACTCCTCCTACGAGCGCGGCAAACCATTCCAGTGTGTAATCGGCACCGGCCGGGTGATCAAAGGTTGGGACCAGGGCCTGATGGGCATGAAAGTCGGCGGCAAGCGCAAACTCTTTGTGCCGTCGCACCTGGGTTATGGCGAGCGCCAGTTCGGCGCGCATATCAAGCCGCACTCCAATCTGATCTTTGAGATTGAGCTACTGGAAGTGCTGACGCGGGATGATTAGGTCGTAGGGCTGCCGTCGGCCAAAAGTAGACGTTATGCAGAGCCTAGGAAGAAGGGGCGATTCACTGCAACGACATCATATTCATCGCACTGTTTAAGGGCGATACGTTATGTGTGTCCGCCTGCGAGATAAATGCTGATTTGTGCCACTGCGTCTTCAGTGCTGACGATAGTCGAGTTGATCACCAGATCAGGTTGCGCCGGGGGCTCATAGGGGCTGCTGATCCCTGTCATGTTTGGCAGTTGTCCTTGTCGAGCTTTTTTATAGAGGCCTTTGGGGTCTCGCTGCTCGCACACTGCCAGCGGCGTATCGACAAATACTTCGATAAAGTTATCTTCCCCGATTAACTCCCGGGCCATCTGACGCTCTACTCGGAAAGGACTGATAAAGGCTGCTATCACGATCAGTCCGGCATCAAGCATCAGTCTGGCCACTTCTGCCACTCGCCGAATATTTTCCACCCGGTCGGCATCGGTAAACCCTAGGTCCTTGTTCAAGCCTTGGCGAACGTTATCGCCATCGAGGATATAGGTGCGTTTGCCCTGTGCGTGGAGTTCTTTCTCCAAGGTGTTGGCAATGGTAGATTTTCCCGAGCCTGATAGTCCGGTGAACCAGATGACCTTGCATTGATGGCCATTGAGGCGTTCGCGGTCCTCACGGGTAATGCTGAGTGCTTGGCGATGTAAGTTTTGAGCGCGGCGTGAGCTGTGGCTGATCATGCCGACGTCTCCCTGTTTTCAGTAGCGGCTGACTTTAGAGTCCTAAATTAATTTAACGGCTTTCGAGGTCGCTTGCTCGGTCGGCCTCCATGCATGCCTTTTTGAGCACGCGAAGAACGGTTTTTGGCATTATATGGATGTAGCACTTCCTCTGCTGGGGGGAGTTCTGTGCTTTGCCCTGCGGCCCCAATAAACAAGGATGTACCATGCGGTATCACGTTCCCGGCTATGCCTTTGGTTTAATCGCCGCGCTGTACAGTCAGTGTCTTTTTGCTCAGGACTATTTGCTTGATCCTCTCAGTGAGCCGGAAAGCTATTCCGAGGCGCGTCAGATTCGAGGGGTGTTAAAAGCCCGCGACCAGGCTGTGTTGTCCAGCGAACTAGCTGGACGCATCATTGAAATGCCGTTTGCTGAAGCTCAGCGCTTCGCCAAGGGCGATGTATTGGTTCGCTTCGATTGCAGCGCTTATCAGGCTCAACTCAACGCCTCGAACGCGGCCAGTCTTGCTGCCCGCGAGGAACTGAAGAACAAGCAGCAGTTAGCCGCCCTCAACTCCGTGGGGCGTTTCGAAGTAGCCTTGGCGCAGGCCCGTCAGGCCCAGGCCCAGGCGGAGGCGCAGGTCTATCAGGTACAGGTGCAGCGCTGCCAGGTGAAGGCCCCCTTCGACGGTGAGGTGGTCAACCGCCGTGTGCAGCCCCACGAGAGTGTAGCTGGCGGCGACCCGCTGCTGGAGGTGGTGGATAATCGCACTCTGGAAATCCACTTGCTGGTGCCATCGCGCTGGATCGGTACCCTCAAGCCGGGCCAGCCCTTCAAATTTATCCCCGACGAGACTGGCAAGCCGCTCAACGCGGTGATCAAGCGCCTAGGGGCGCGCATCGATGAAGGCAGTCAGACGCTGCTGCTGATCGGCGGCCTGCCCGAGGACGCCACCGGCCTGGTGGCGGGCATGAGCGGCAGCGCGCGCTTTCCGGAGGCGCGATGAACGCACCTGTACCCGGCTTTGCCGAGCGTGTCTTCGCGGTATTTCTCGGTCTCCAGGCCCAGGCCCGACAGGCTGGCACGACTGAGCAACTGGCTTTCGCCATGGCCAACGACGGCCAGGGCCTGTTCGGCTACCGGCACGCAGCGCTGCTGGTCGCCGGCAAGGTCCGCGCTCTTACCGGTATTAGCGTGGTGGAGCCCAACGCTCCCTTCGTCGCCTTCGTTGAATGGGCGGCAAGTCAGCGTCTGGCCGCCGGCCTGTTGGGTCAGTCCGGTATTGTCGACCCAGCCAGTCTGGGCGAGAGCAGCCGCGAGGAGTGGCAGGCGTTGTCCGCGCCCAATGTTTTCTGGCTGCCTCTGAAGGACCGCCAGGGCGCCGTTTTCGGCGGCCTGTGGATCGCCCGTGACACGCTTTGGAGCGAGGCCGAGCAGGCTCTGCTGGTGCAGCTCGGCGGCACATACGAGCACGCGTGGCTGGCTCTGCAACCACGCAAGCCGTGGCGCCTGCGATGGCCGCGGAGGAAGATTCTCGTGGTGTTGGCGGCGCTCGCTCTGTTGCTGCTGCTACCGGTGCGCCAGTCGGTGCTGGCACCCGCCGAAGTGGTCCCCCTGGGCGGTCGCGTGGTAGCCGCACCGTTGGACGGGGTGATCGCTGAGTTTCTCGTCAAACCCAACCAAGGCGTTGCTGTCGGTGACCTGTTGGTGCGCTTCGATGCCGCCACCCTCAAGGCTCAGGCCGACGTCGCCGAGCGTGCCCTGGATGTGGCTGAGGCCGAGTTGAAGGCCAGCAGCCAGCGTGCTTTCGCCGATGCTGAGTCCAGTGCCCGCATCGACCTGCTGGCCGCCCGCGCGGAGCAGAAGCGCGCTGAACGTGACTATGCCAAGCAGTTGTTGGCCCGTAGCGACGTACGTGCCGAGCGTGCCGGCATTGCCGTATTCGCTGATGCCGAGCGCCTGACCGGCAAACCAGTGCAGACCGGTGAGAGGCTGATGCAGATCGCCGACCCGGCTCAGGCCGAACTGCGCATCGAATTGCCGGTGGGTGATGCGATCGCCCTGGGGGCCGGGGCTGAGGTAGCGCTTTTTCTCGACAGCGACCCGCTCAATCGCCACGACGCACGTCTGGAGAGGGCCGCCTATGAGGCCCAGGCCACCGCCGCCGGGCAGTTGGCTTACCGCCTTGATGCCACCTTTGCCGAGGCCGCGCCGCGCATCGGTCTGCGCGGCACTGCCAAACTGTTCGGCGCCCGTGCCCCGTTGGCCTATTACCTGTTGCGCCGGCCCCTGGCGGCGCTGCGCCAGGGGCTGGGGCTGTGATGCTGCCGGCCCTGCGCTCCGACCTGCAACTGTCCAGCGCAGCACCAACCCGTGAGGGCGCTCTCCAGTGGACTCTGGCCGACCCGCTGCGCGGCCGCTACTTCAAACTCGGCGCTGCTGCCGTGCGGTTGCTGCGTCACTGGTCCCTGGGTGACCCTCACGAGGTACTGGCAGCGGCCAACGCCGAGCCGGGCGCGCCCCTGGGGGCAGGTGAGCTGGAACAGATGGTGCACTTTCTGCGAGGGCACGACCTGATCGCCGCCGTCGACCCGGAGCAGCGCGCCAGCTACAACCTCAAACGCGCCAGCGCGCGCCACAGCTTGTGGCAGCAGGTGTTGCACCAGTACCTGTTCTTTCGCATCCCGCTGTGGCGGCCGGACCGCTTTCTTAACCGCGCCTGGCCGGTTCTGGAGCGCAATGGGCCCTGGCTGTTGCGTCGTGCATTGCCGATGTTGCTGCTGCTGGGGTTGTTTCTGGTGGCGCGTGATTGGGAGCGCTACCTGGCCACCTTTCCGCATATCTTCAGCCTGGGTGGTGCCCTGGCCTTTGGCATCGCACTGACCTTCGCCAAGCTTTGCCACGAGTTCGGCCACGCCTTCATGGCCAAGCGTGCTGGCTGCCGGGTGCAGAGCATGGGGCTGGCTTTCATGGTGCTGCTGCCGATGTTCTACACCGATGTCAGCGACGCCTGGCGGGTGCAGGACCGCCGCTCGCGCCTGCTGATCGGTGCCGGTGGGGTGCTCGCTGAATTGGTGCTGGCGGTGCTGGCGCTGCTGGCTTGGTCGCTGCTGCCAGACGGGCCGGCGCGTACGGCGGCCTTCATGCTTTCCAGCGCTACCTGGATTACCACCCTTGCTATTAATCTCAATCCTTTCATGCGCTTCGATGGCTATTTCCTACTCAGCGACCTTTGGGAAGTGGAGAACCTGCAAAGCCGTGCCTTCGCCCTGTGCCGCTGGCGCCTGCGCGAAGCACTGTTTGGCTATGGCGAGCCGGCGCCCGAGCCTTGGCCCGAGGCCATGCGCCGGCGCCTGTTAGTCTGGGGTTACGGCGCCTGGATCTGGCGCGCGGTGCTGTTCTTCGGCATCGCGCTGGCGGTGTACCACCTGTTCTTCAAGGTGCTGGGCATCTTCCTGATGCTGGTGGAGTTGGTTTGGTTCATTGGCCTGCCGATCTGGAAGGAGTTCGGCGAGTGGTGGCTGCGGCGTGACCAGGCTAGTCCGCACAAGGTGCTGCTCGCCGGCTCGGCGCTGGCGCTGGTGCTGCTGGCGTTGATTGTGCCCTGGCGCAATGCGGTGGACGTGCCGGCGATGCTGGAAGCTTCGCGTATTGGCACGCTGCATGCGCCTATCGCGGCACGGGTCAAGGCGGTTCAGGTGAGGGATGGCGATACGGTAGAGCAAGGCGCGCTGCTGGTGCAGTTGGAATCGCCTGATCTGGACGCGCAGCAAAGCATTGTTCGTCGTGAGATCGACAGCCTACAGTTGCAACTGCGGCGTCAAGCAGTACGCAGTGAAACGGTCGCTGAAGCGGGAGTACTTGAAGAACAGTTGGCGGAAGCGGTGGCTCAATACCGTGGCCTGCTGGCCCAGCGAGAGCGCTTGCTGCTGCGTGCGCCCTTTGCGGGTCAGGTGCGTGATCTGCAAGCGGATCTGGCTGTTGGGCGCTGGCTCTACACCGGCGAAACGTTGGCCCGGGTTGTTGCCCCAGGCTTGCGTTTACGTGGCTATGTGGCCGAGGAAAGCCTATGGCGCGTTGAGCCGGGCAGCGAGGGTCGTTTTATTGCCGACGATCCGGCGCGTCCGGCCTTGTCTGTTCGCCTTGATGAGGTAGACACCGCCGGCGTTTCTTTTCTTGAACTGGACGCGTTGGCCTCTGATCATGAAGGTCAGATTGCGGTGCGACGCAACGCTCAGCAGCGCGCCGAACCTGTACAGGCGCAATACGGCGCGCGCCTCAGTCTTCTTGAGTCGCTATCACCACCGGCTCAACCATTACGCGGTGTGGTGGTTTTGCAGGGCAAACGGCAGTCGATATTAGGCGCTGTGTGGCGGCGGATGATGGCGCTGGGTGTGCGGGAAAGCGGTTTCTGAGCAAATACGCCGTCGCCAGAATAAAGCTGCGCTCTGCGCCGTTATGCACTACCCCAGGCAATTCAAGGGTGTGTTGTGAATGGCCGATCACATTCATCTCCAACGCCATTTCCCGCTGGCTGGCCTCTGAAGTTCTCCGATAGCATTACCTGACCATTCGCGCAATAACGGTTGTCTCGCCCTTTCCACGGCGGGCAAGGAAGCCCAATTGATGACCTCCAAGGATTCATTTCTTGTCTGTGTTCCAGCTGCAGGCAGGGGGCCGTGTTTTTCCACAACAGCCCGCTCATCTCACGTGCATTTCGCCGCCAGTCTGTTGCTCATCACCCATGAGCGCGCATGCCTATGTGGGGGTGACTGATGCATTTACCGACCATGAGGAGCACCCCCCCGACCTACCACTTTATCTCGGGCTTGCCGCGCTCGGGCTCAACCTTGCTCGCGGCGCTGTTGCGCCAGAACCCGCGCTTTCACGCCGGCATGACCAGCCCGGTGGGCAGCTTCTTCTCGGGCCTGCTTAAGCAGTTCGGCGCCGACAGCGAGTTCGGCCCGGTGGTGACCCAGGAGCAGCGCAAGCGCCTGCTGGCCGGCCTGTTCAGCAACTATTACGCGGACCAGGCCGGGCATGAGGTGATCTTCGACACCAACCGCCTGTGGTGCGCCCGGCTGCCAGCTTTGATGGACCTCTTTCCCCAGGCCAAGGTCATCGCCTGCGTGCGCAACGTCGCCTGGGTGATGGACAGCATCGAGCGGCTCTACCGCGCCAACCCGTACGAGATTACCAAGCTGTTCAACGATGACAGCGAACGCAACACCGTCTACAGCCGGGTCGAGACCCTGGCCCAGCGCAACCGCCTGGTGGGCTTACCATGGTCGGCCCTTAAAGATGCCTATTACGGAGAACACGCTCGGTCCCTGCTGTTGGTGGACTACGACCTGCTGGTGGCCACGCCCGAGCGGGTGCTACGGCTGGTCTACGAGTTCCTCGGCGAGCCCTGGTTTGAGCACGATTTTGAGCGCGTCGAGTACGACGCCCCTGAGTTCGACCAGGCCCTGGGCCTACGCGGGCTGCACAAGGTGCGGCCTAAGGTGGAGGTGGCGGCGCGGCGTACTCTGCTGCCGCCGGACCTGTTCGAGCAGTACGCACAGCTGGATTTCTGGAAGGACTCGCGCAACAGCGAGGCCCATGTGATCAGAACCACCCGGGATGCCCGGGCTCTGGAACAAGAACGCACCTGAGCACCCGCTGAGGCTGGCGCCGGAGAAAAGAAGAGGTAGAAGTCATAGGCTGGGGTCTTTCGAAGAAGGCTGGTCGCAACGGTAAGGCTAAGGGTAGCCAGGCTACGCCACTGGCGTGCTCGCTGCCGCTGATCAGCGCACTAGAGCCGCGCATGATGTTCGACGGCGCGGTGGCCGCGACGGTGGCCGATACCGCTGCTTCGGCGCCGACTGCGGCCTCCACGGCCGACGCGTCCCATGACACCGGCGCCCGCGACAGCAACCAGGCGGGCTCTGCCGATAATAGCCAAGGTACTCAGGACCTGCAGGCCAGCCCGGTGAGCGATGCACAGAGCGGCGTGCGCAAGGAAGTCGTCTTCGTCGATACCCGCGCGCCGAACTACCAGGAGCTGCTTAAGGGCGTCTCGCCCAATGCCGAGGTGGTATTGCTGTCCACCAACAAGGACGGCGTGCAGCAGATTGCCGACGCCCTGGCCGGCCGCACCGGCATCGACGCCATCCACATCATTTCCCACGGTGACTCTGGGGTGCTGCTGTTGGGCAATGGCCCGCTGTTCGAAGGCAACCTCTCGCAGTACACCAGCCAGCTGTCCAGCATCGGCAAGGCACTGAGTGCGGACGGTGACATCCTGCTCTACGGTTGTGAGGTGGGCGCGGGCAGTGAAGGCAACGCCTTCGTGTCGAAGCTGGCGAACATCACCGGGGCGGACATCGCAGCTTCCGACGACAACACCGGAGGCAATGCCAAGGGCGGTGACTGGGACCTGGAGATCTCCACTGGGCAGATCGCCGCCAGCAATGCCCTGAACCTGTCACGCCTGGGCAGTTACGACCACCTGCTGGTGACCACGGCGGTGAGCACACTCGCCCAGCTGAAAAGCGCTATAGCCACGGGTAATAGCGACGGCGTGGACGATGTAATCACCCTCACCGGCAATATCACCTTCACCAGCAACTTCGACGGCATCACCATCAACGTCACCGACGGGCATACGTTGCAGATCGTCGGTGGTGGCTTCGCCTTGGACGGGGACCACAAGGCCAGGGTATTGGACGTGACCACCAGTGGCGCCAGCTCCAAGGTGGCGCTGGACAACATCACCATCCGCAACGGACTGGTCGCCGGTTACGGGGCCAATGAAAGTGCTTCCGCTACAGACAGCTTGGGCGCTGGTATCCGCAACTCTGGTGTATTGACCATTACCAACAGCAGCATCTCCGCCAACAAAGCTTCCGGTGGCGGCGGCGGTGGTGGCGACGCCGTTAGCAACTACAACTACGGCAACTACGCTGGCGGGGGTGGCGGCGGTGGTGGTTTCTCTACCTGGGCT
>NZ_PGCM01000009.1:0-68173 GCF_002786345.1 Pseudomonas sp. FEMGT703P
AGGAGATGCAAGATGGCTTGGGTTATCAGCAAATATTTCCTGACAGCAATCGTGGTCGTTGTGGTCTCGGAGATCGCGAAGCGTAGTGACAAATTTGGGGGCCTTATTGCGGCGCTGCCCCTGATCACCGTACTGACGCTTATCTGGCTAAACGTTGAAAACCAGCCAGCAGAAAAGATCGCTAACCATGCGTGGTACACCTTCTGGTACGTGTTGCCCACCTTGCCGACGCTACTCGCGTTTCCCATGCTTCTGACCCGCTTCGGCTTCTGGCCAGCTCTGCTGATCTACATCGTCGCTACCGCAGCTTGTTTCGGTTTGTTTGCCTTATGCGTCCGCCGTTTTGGCATCGAACTGCTATAAGGCCAAGTAAGTACATCGCCCATTGTCTGCGTAAACGTTAAAGGGCATGTGACTCGGTCGATTCTCGGGCGCTCGCGGGTGATCCATTTTATGCAGCACCTCCTGCCTACCGGGATAAACTCCGGGTGGGCCGGCCAGCGCCGTGCCAGCCAGCAAAGCCATCGATCAGGTAGCGCGCATCCAGGCCCATGGCCTCCAGAGTAGCGGCGATGCCCTGGCTGATTTCATGCCCTTTGGCGCAATAGACAATCACTGGCCTGTCCCGTGTAACCTGATCTTTCCAAGTGAAGACATCCTCAGGATCACGCCAGTGTGCGCCGGCGATTTCTTGGGCATCGGCAAGCCGGACGCTCGTACGGCGCACATCCAGCAAAGTGAACGTCCGATCTGCTGCCTGCCATTCCGCCAGTTCGCATATCGAGATTCTGCTCATCTTCTACCTCTCAATTTTGCAGCAGGTGTACCACCAGCCCGGCCAACGCACAGGCCATCAGCACTTGGATGACGCCGCGTTTGAAGCGAAACAAGGCCACCGCCGCCGCCACAGCAATGAGTGCCGAAGGCCAGTCGAAAGTCCCCGCGAAGCCTTGCGGCCAGAGCACGTGATAGCCGAAGAACAACGCCAAGTTGAGAATCACCCCGACTACGGCGGCGGTGATGGCCGTCAGCGGTGCGGTGAACTTCAGTTCGTTGTGGGTCGATTCCACCAGCGGGCCGCCGGCGAGAATGATCAGGAATGACGGCAGGAAGGTGAACCAGGTGACCAGGCTGGCGGCCACGGCACCGGCTAGGAAGGCCTGATCTGCCCCGAACACCTGTTGCACGTAGCCGCCGACGAAACCTACAAAAGCCACCACCATGATCAGTGGCCCTGGCGTAGTTTCACCCAGAGCCAGACCGTCGATCATCTGTGTCGGAGTCAGCCAGCCGTAGTGGCCGACTGCGCCCTGGTAGACATAGGGGAGCACCGCATAGGCACCGCCGAAGGTCAGCAGTGCTGCTTTGGTGAAGAACCAGCCCATCTGCGTCAGCGTACCTTCCCAGCCGAACAGCGCGGTCAACAGCCCCATGGGCAATGCCCACAGCGCCGCGCCTATTGCCGCCAGCAAAACCAGGCGTGGCCAGCGGAAGCGTGCATGTTCCGGTGTTGGGGTGTCGTCATCAATCAGCGCCGGGCCATAAGACTGCTTGGCAGCGCCATGACCACCGCCAACGCTGAACTTCTCTGGGGCGAAACGCCCACCGAAATAACCGATCACGGCGGCCCCCAGCACGATTAGTGGGAACGGCAGGTTGAGGGCGAATATCGCCACGAATGAAGCAGCAGCTATTGCCCACAGCCAGTTGTTCTTCAATGCACGGGAGCCGATGCGGTGAGCGGCCTGTACCACAATAGCGGTCACGGCGGGCTTGATCCCATAGAACAGTCCGGCCACCACCGGCACATCGCCGAAGGCGATATAGACCCACGACAGCGCGATCAGGATAAACAGTGAGGGCAACACGAATAGCACCCCTGCAATCACACCGCCCCAGGTGCGGTGCATCAGCCAGCCGATATAGGTGGCCAACTGCTGGGCCTCCGGGCCGGGCAGCAGCATGCAGTAGTTCAGGGCATGCAGAAAACGCCGCTCGGAGATCCAGCGCCGACGCTCCACCAGCTCCTGGTGCATGATCGAGATCTGTCCGGCTGGGCCACCGAAGCTGATGAAACCGAGCTTGAGCCAGAACAGAAAAGCCTGGAGCAAACTGACAGGCTCGGCACGTGGCAGATCCTGCTCTACAGGCGGCAGTGTGGTCTCATTCATCAGAGGTCTCTTCTTTCACGAATGCCGCCAGCAACCCATCGAAGATGGCGCAAGCAGCCGTTAGCAGGTGGTCGTCATTGAGGATGGTTTCGCGCAGCCCGGCCAATACACGCTCGATGCCGACCGCCTCGGCGGGTTGAACGCCACCGACATCCAGGTAATGCACCAGAGCCGCGATGCGGCTTAGGCCTGGCTCGGCCAGCGTAAAGCTGGATTGCAGGGTTTCGAATGTGACGCGACTGCCTACATGGCTAAAGGTCGCGCCGTCGAAATCGAAACCCAGCGCCTCAGCAGGGCAATCACTTGGCGTGTCCAGCCAGAGAATGCGAGCACTCGGATCGATGCAGCGCCGGATCAGCCAGGCGCTGGCCAATCGGTCAACCCAGGGCCGCTTGCGCGTAGCCCAGAGGCGGCCTTGGTAGTCGCGACGATCAAGCTGTTCGATAGGCTGATCGTGACTGCTAGGTTCATCCTGCGACAGTGCCCGGCTGATGGCCGTTTCGAGTGTTTTGAGGGCCGTATCGGTCTGTTGCCGCGCTGCCGCAGGGAAGAAATCGATGGCCGCCACCTGCGCAAACGCCTTGCGCAGCTTGCGTACCTGCTTGGTGCTGGCGAGGGCGCTATCCGAAGTCAGCTGAGCCTGGCACGCCTCGATATCGACGCGCAGCTTGGCGTAGTCCTCGCTACGGTCGAATAGCTCGATAAAACGCTCGCCTTGCGGATCATTGATGGGCAGCAGAAAGGCTGTGCCATTGCTACCCAGGATGTCGCGCTCAACAGCCTCCAATGCTTCTCGGCAGGCGGGAGTGTCGGGCAGCAAATAGACCCCATCGCGCAGTACCGCAGCGCCACTGCTCTTGAGGGCACGCCAGGCACGCATACGCTCTGTGGCGTTAGCGGTCGGCAAGGCGATGATCAGGGATAACCAACTATTCATGTAGAGTAAAATACCAATTAGGTAATAATCATTACTCTATTTTAGTGCTGGGTGATTGTAAAGCACTAATTAGTTGGCCGATGATTGCCCGTTACGACTGGCCGCTTTTGGCCGCTTTGTGCCTGTTGCATCTGGCTGGGGTCGGCCAGTTCTGACTATCACAACGTATGATCTTGGCTACTGGCTTGACCCTGCTGGATCAAGGTCGAACCTGCCGAAACGATCATTCAGCTGGAAAAATGAATGGCCCTACCAATGCGGGTATCGTTTCGTAAGGAAGCCGTGGGCTCAGTTGACCACTTCGGAGATGGCTCTGCTAACCACTCTTCAGCTGTGTCAGCAGCGGCCACCGATCATGTATCCACGCATGTTCCGCTGGTGGTGTGGTGGTCACGACGTAGACCCGCCGCTGCTCTCCTTCACCGATCACCAGGCACTCCAACGCCCAGCCCTCAGGCACATCGAACCAATGTGACGTCCTCCTCCTCTCACCTGGCTGACCTTCTTTCTCCATGAAGCGCTGAACCATGCCGAAAGCACGGCGTGGGTGGTATTTGGCCCAGCCTCCGGCCTGAACAGTGCTGAGCTTCGCCCAACCACCGGTGGGGCCATAACCAGGTTGTTCGGTGCGCCTACCCCACGTGATCCAGTCCTGCTGACCACTGTCCTCCATCAACACTGGAATGGCCGCTCTTGGATTGGGGAAATAAATTTTCCAGACCTTGTCCGCCTCGCGGGCCTCAACGCCTCCGCACATACCTGTCTCCTAACGCTTAGCAGCAGTGCATTCGAAATCCGTCACCTTGTTCTAGACTGCCGGTGCAGGATGCACATTCACTTACTCAGCAAAGGACTTGCTCAATGGGCTATCTGACCGTCACTCGCCGCGAAGGCGAGATGATCCGCCTGACTATCGATCCTGGCGTCGACACCGAGAAGCTTCTCAAGGAATTGCTCCGTGACGGCATAACCATGCATATCGGCGCTATCCAGGGCCAATCCCAAGTCCGTATAGGTATCGAGGCCCCGAAGCAGATGCTCATCCTCCGCGATGAGCTGATCGATGCCTGACCGAGAGGGTCTTCCTCCTGTCGGCAACGCCCCAGTCTTCAGTTGACCGATTTCTATCCTTCTCGAATACTGTATGCATATACAGATTAGTGCGGAAGTGTCCCGATGTCCCTTTCCATCCTTGCTCGTGGTCAGCGCCTGCGAGAACGCTTGCTCGCCGATGTGGCTGACCTGCGTATCACCGGCTTCCAATCTCCCGCTGAGGACGAGAAGGAGGAAGGGCTTTCTCTGGATCGTCTGACGGGGCTGGGTGCTCCGCATGTCTGGGGCGTGCGCGTGCTGGATGACTCGCTGCTGGGCTTCGGGATCTTTCCTGGTGATCGGCTGATCGTGAATAGAGCAGCAAGCCATCTGGACGACAAGCTAGTGGTGGTCGACCTGGGGGATGGCTACCGGGTGCGGCTGGTTCAGCGTGATCTTTTCGGAGGTCGCTGGCTGAAAGCCGCTGACCCTATCGTCCCGGATGTCCAACTGGACGGTGAAGAGATCATCGAGGTTTGGGGCGTAGTCAGCTGGGTGGTCAGCTGTGTGTCGTCATGAGCGCCATGCGTCGAGTGTTCGCGCTCATCGACTGCAATTCGTTCTATTGCAGCTGCGAGCGCATCTGCCAACCAGAACTCAAGCGCCGGCCAGTTGTGGTTCTGTCGAACAATGACGGCTGCATCATCGCCCGTTCAGCTGAGGCCAAGGCTCTGGGCATCGGCATGGGCGCCGCTTACCACAAGGTGCGCCTTGAGTTACGCCGCCAGGGCGTAGTGGCGTGCTCCAGCAACTACACGCTCTATGCCGACATCAGCAATCGTGTGATGCGCGTGATGGCTGAGATGCTGCCGGGCATTGAGGTGTACTCCATCGATGAAGCATGGGGGAACATGACCGGTGTGGCTGATCCAGCAGCACTGGGTCGCAAGATTCGTGAACGCCTGGCACGTGAGATTGGTATGCCGGTTGGAGTGGGCATCAGCACCACCAAAACCCTCGCGAAGCTTGCCAATTGGGCAGCAAAAAAATGGAAAGGCACGGGTGGCGTGCTCGATCTCACTGATCCTGTTCGCCAGGAGAGGCTTCTACGCCTGGCCCCCGTGTCCGAGGTATGGGGCGTGGGCCATCGCTCGGCGGCCAAGCTTGCGGCTCTGAACATCGCGACAGCATGGGATCTAGCTGCGTTCGATATCGGTACGCTGCGCAAAACGTTCGGGGTGACAATGGAGCGCACTGCGAGGGAGCTGCGCGGTATCAGCTGTATCGGTTTCAACGAAGGCCCGCCCCCTAAAGAGGCGATCTCCTCAAGTAAAATGTTTGGGGTGCGCCAGACGGAGCTGCCGCCTATTCGCGAGGCATTGGCTGCTTATGTGTCCCGAGCCGCCGAGAAACTTCGTGCCCAGGGCTCGCTGTGCAGCTCCATTCAGGTAGGCCTTCAGACGCAGCTGGCCGATCTCAATGGGCCGCGTTACGCCAACGCGGTGACCTTGGCTTTACCTGCGCCTACCGATGACACGCGTGAGATTCTAGCGCTCGCCCAGCGAGGCCTGAGTCAGATCTACCGCCCTGGATATCCCTTCTCCAAATGCTCCATTTTGCTCATGGATTTGAGTCAGCGAGGTGAGCGGACACCGGATCTTTTTGCGCCCAAACCAAGGCCTGGTGCAGAGCAGTTGATGAAAGTTGTTGACCGGATCAACCAGCGGGAAGGACGGGGCACTGTGCGTATTGGCCGTGTACCGATGAAGCCGGTGTGGGCGATGCGCAGGGAGATGCTGAGCCAGAGGTATACGACGCGGTGGGATGAACTGATTGGGGTGAGGGGTTAGCTTGGAGGGTGCAAGTAGACCCTGTGATGCCATTGCGCTACTGTCAGTGGCAATGAAAAAGGTATGTTGGGGCAAGTGCCTGCTGAAAGGACTCGCCTAAATAACAAGGACTTGCCGTGCTAAAAGTGAACTTCCATAGCGAACACCCTGCCAACACTGATGCATTCCCCGGTGGAAGCCATCAAAAGGTAGCTCAGGCCATCTCATCGTACATCCTAAACTCTGAATCATCCCGAGTGATAGGCCTGGATGGTGAGTTTGGCTCGGGGAAAAGCTCGATACTACACATGCTTGATGTTCTGCTTTCAGAGAGAGATCAAGGTTACAAGGTCTGGTTTTTCGACTGTGAGCAAAACTACCAGGGATCCATTAAAAGCCACTTTATAGAGTTATTCACAGAAGAACTCATGAAGTCGGACTCGCTTAGTGATGGAGAACGCGATCAGCTTAAGGCCAATAGAGATGTGGCTCTTGGGCGGGAATTCACTTACAGGAAGAAAACTACAAGCCGGGTGAGTGCCTGGGCACTGGCACTGCTGACTTCATTGTTTTTCTCATCAAGCTCATTTAAAGAATTGTCCGCTATTAGCCGATCAACCGACCCCGTTGCTGTGTGGGTTCAGATTCTGCATTGGTGTTCATTGCTAAGCCCTGGTTTGATTCTAGGTTTGGCTAAGTTATTCCACAGAAAAGAAACGGTAGGCGGAAAAAGCTGGAGTCTACTGAGCCTCTTTAAAGGTAGTAGTGATGACTATATTAATGAGAAAATTGAAATAGCAAAAGAAGTCACTCCGCTAGACTTGAAGAAGACTTTGTACTCGCAACTGGGGGTCGTTAAGAAAATCAACTATATCGTTGTACTAGACAATCTTGATCGACTACCCAAAGACAGCCTTCGGAGTGTGTGGAGCGATTTAGAGATTTTTACCTGGATCGCAGGGGTGAAAAATCTTTCGGTTATTGTTCCGTTCTGCTCTACAAGGGTTGCTAAGTATCTAAGCCCCGAGCAAGATGGAAACTACGACTCGAAAGATTTTATCGCCAAGAAATTCCCTGTGGTATTTAGAGCTCCTCCGGTAATTGCCTCTGGTTGGAAGAAAGGGTTTCTGGATCTTTGGCAATATACATTTGGCGCCGATTCGATTAGTGAAGCTGAGAAATGTGCCGTGCTCTTGCAGCGGCATAGCCCAATGGCAAACGGGTTAGTCACACCAAGGCTCCAGAAAAAATTCATCAATGACATTGCCACCACGGCATCAATTTTAGATGAAGGGGTTGCGCAGTTGACATGTATTGCAGCCCACTATTTGCTGTGCAAATACAATGAACATCCTATTGATGAAATCCTGAGAGTTGGTGGGCCTTCTCCTAAATATAGGGAAAAAATTGGTGCCCAGGCTGCTGATGCCATCCAAGCAACCCTACAGTCATTAACAGCTGTTGCAGGGACTAATATAGAAAGCGGCTGGCAGATACAGTTGCTCCAAGTGCATTTTCTGACTACAAGCACCATTGCTGTAGCGGAGCTATTGGATGAGCCGCTACGCGAAGCTGTATCGCAGCAGGATGGTGAGAGATTTGCCTCGCTGACAGGGCTATTTGGCTTCTGGGATGCATTCAAGCGGCATCTGGATGAATATAGCGAACTACAAGAAACACTAATTACACTTCACAAGGCCTATGCCAGTGAAGCGAATACCTGGATAGAGAAGGCTATAAGTGCATTTAATGCTGAGAAGAAAACCGTTACTCCATCAGAGGAGACCGAGGATGGCTTCTATCCTGCAATAAAAGCGCTTATTGCACTGGGTTTAGACAAGGAGCCCTTCCTTAAGCACCGAGACAGGCTGAGATCACTATTTCTAGGGGCATATCAAAAACCTGTCACCAAGGAAAATATTGCCCCGTTGCAACAGCAGCTCGCCGAATATGATATCTGTTTGGATGCATTGGGAGAGTCATTTAAGAGCGTGACGGTTAACCGTGCAGAGTACTTATTTCACGTGGTTCTTCCGCAGGAAGAGCTACTTGTGTTTAGGCCAGAGCTCTTCACTATATCCAATGCAGCACTTAATAATGCACACCAGCAAATGGCGAGTACTGAAGGTTATCCGTTTGGCTACATTCCATTGGATCCAGACTATGTCACTCCTGCACTGAATATTACCTATAGTACACGTAAAATGGGTGATGGCGTGCAGGGCGGGCTTGAGCCTGGCGACCTAAGCTCGTTATTGGATATTTACGCAGCAGATCCAACCAATGTGTCTGCGGCTATAGGCATGCTTCTGGCAAAAGAAATCGATAGCGCGACGCTTGCTCGAATTGAGTCGATCAGCACTAGTCACGCAACTATGCTGACGACGACTGTTGCAGCAGTGGCATACTTGCGAACTAAGAGCGCTGTGAAGCTCTCAGGTCTTGATAATTTGCGCGATATTCTTCGTTCAGACCTATTCAAGATTGTTTGTCGCGCCACCCTTACTAGTAGGATGATTTTTGATGCCTATGAGATAGCAGACCTCCGAGACAGCATGGCCGAAGTCATTGCCTGGATGATTAGTCAGAAAGTCGTTTATTCTCTAACCCACGGGTGGGTACGCAATAATTTCACTTCTCTTGTTAGCTCGCTTAAAATCTATGGCGTAGAACGTGATCAAATCCTTTCATGGTATTCAGATTGGGAGAGGTTCACGCTAGAGGCCGCTGAGGATCTTGCAAGTCAAGATTCGCAATTTGTAGAGGCTGTCTTCACTAGCGATGCAACACCATTCAAGGCATTTGTGGCTAAGGCCGTGGAGTACTTCTCTTCGGTGGATCGGGATGAAGAGGATTGGATAGGTGTTATCTCCGCCAATACTGATGTGTATCATCATGTAGTTAGCCATATAGCTAGAAAAGGTGAGTATCTAGAGGATCCTAGTAATGCCAAAGCAGCAGTCTTGAGCCTGTTCACCAATAGTGTTACTGATCCGACTAATCATCATCTTGAAGATTACGTTCAGTTGAACATTAATCAGGTGCTACGAATCATCGGCACTGACTCAAAGAACGTGTTGGGCACCGAGCTTCGTACATTGATCTACTCCGCCGAGAGTAAGCCTGAGCCAGTGGCGTTGTTGCTCGCGGAATTTGGATCGTTAATCCCCGATGTGCAGCCAGCCAATGCTGGCGAAATTGGTGTGCTGCTAGCTCTGTTGGAGTATTTGGCACGAAATGCCGAGTCAGAAGGTAAAGCCATTTCATTCCTAGATAACAAAGCTGAACAGCTTGCTAAATATAGTTACTCAGAAGATTTTAGAAACGCCTTAGCATCGGTTGTGAGCAAGCTAGAGACGCCAGCTCCACGCCTATACAAGACGTTCTCTAGGAAACGTGGTTTCGTCGGCATCTTCAAGTCGTTAATGGCACGACAGGTGGAGACAGGGCCTGACGATGAGCTGAAGGATGGAGGCGGCGCTGAAACAGCAGGGGCTGAAAAACCACAGGCCTGAGGGCTGGGCTGTAGACTCGGTACTTCGGCTGCTGGACTGACTAGCAGCCGGTGTAACATCCATCCCATGTAGATGCAAAAATTCACAGTTCAATTTCGATTTCCAATTTCTTACGCAGAACGCGTCTTATCTCTTCCGTATCCAGGGGGGTAGAAACGCGATGGAAAGCCCACCAAATCTCCCAATAAAAATGAAATATAGGATCTGTCACAGCCCAGTGCCCACACTCATTTTTGGCATTTTCCATCAGGCTATCCATAGCTTTCCGATAGTCATCCGGTACTGACTTACCGCAGGTGTAATGCCAGAGGTGATAATATTCCTTTTTAATCTCGCATAAATCGCCGATCATCTTCGCGAGAATTACATACTGCTCTGGTATTGTCGGCATTGATACATCACCTTGGTAGTGGTCGCATAAAAATCGTAGTCGACTTTTATCGATGCATACATCAACAGGTGTCAAAAGAATCGGGCATCAGCCTACCCCAGTATATCGAAGGTTAGTGATTAGGGACGTCAGTGAAACAGACGCTGCGGCAAGCGCAACTTAGCTTGCCCAGAAGCTCTAAATTGCATCAGCGAGTACCACCCAATTTTGCGTTCAAACGTCGCGACGACGTAGAAGCTACCGCTTGTTGTATGTAACACCCAGAAGCCTGCTTCGCGGTGCAAGTGAATTACATCGGACGTGCGGATTGTTGTCCCTTCACGAAAGACTTTTCGTGAGCTTTGATGGCTGAAAACGCGCCCCACGGCAGACCTGGCGAAGATATGGACATCAGTCAGGTATCCAGTCACTCGCCATGAAAACTGTGTGTTTTGTGCTTTGATCAGGCGTAGCTTGGTGCGTCTTGATAGGCCGGCTGCTGGCATCAAAAAATGCGCCCAAGGGTCTCAAGAGAAGCTCTTGTTCTGATGCCATCGCCGATCAGTATGTAAATCGTATTTAGGGTTTGGAAGATGAATCCGTCTTCGAATTTATGGAGATAACTTGTGCGCACAAAGTCGCCAACATCCCACCTGCGCTGACTATCATAAATCACGGTATCGGCGTAGATAACAACAGGCTGTCGGTTAGTTCTAGCCAATTCGGCGCGTTGCTCTGGTGTTACATCTAAGTCGATCCAGCGCCATTTGGACACGATGCAGTATTCAGCATACGGATGGTGCTCACGGACAATCCGTACAGCTTCTTCCTGACTGACCTTAGCCCCTGGTATTGGAATCCCGGCACTAAAAAGCAGATCGATTACCTCATTCAGCTGTTTCATCGATTAACCGCCGTAATAACGTCGTGCAGGAGGCTCAGCGGTGTAGAGCACTACATCAGACCCCATCTGAACTTGACTTGCCATGACCTTGGGAGGCCCTCCGAATTGATAGCAATTGAACTTGGTATGCACGAGGTGAAAGAGTTCTCCTCGCTTCGTTCGCTGCTCGATTAGCTTTAAGACATCGGCCACTGCAATTCCTTTATTGTCGGGAAAATCACAGCTTGAGACCATTTGAAAACTTCGGATGTACAGCCCTTCGCCGGGGGCATTGAGGATTCGCTTGATGATCTCCGGATCATTTGTAGCGATAGTGTTTACAACGCCATTGGTTTCGACACAGGCAAGCGTAATGCTCATCCAGCGTTCGCTACCTATTTTGTTAAGGCACCAGATGCCTGCGCTTTCTGACTTGAACTCAAAGTCTATATGCCCGGCTTGAGCAGTCATGGTGTTCCTCCGCTTCAAAAATCTATTCATTTGCACCGTCATCACGCAGGCAGGTTGTATTCACTGACACAGGAGCAATGTCTGGGCAATACCCATGTTGGGCTCGGCTGTCTTGGGCTTGGATTCCGCTTGATGTCATGGCGGCTGTTACCAGGCGTCGATAATTTCAATTGGCATTAATTGACGGAGATTTCTGATAACCTTGTGCGACATTTAATTTATCGTAGACGATAAAGAGATGTCGCGTCAAAGCTGCTTTGATGCTCAGTTTTTGGGCTCAAACAAAATGAGGTTCGAAGCGGTATTGGGGCAGGTGCTGCGAGACGTTAGGTTGCAGGCCGGTCTCGCGCTCACTGATTGTGTTGCCGTGCTGAGCGTTGCGAATCTAAGCCAGGTCGAAAACGGTCTGACAGTCATTAAGATTGAGACCTTGGTTGGGCTCTGTGAAGTGCTTGGCGTTGCTCCAAGCGACGTATTTTTGATTGTTGAAGCCCGCCTTTCCGGCCTGAGTGTTGAGAAACAGATCGCTGTGAGTAGTGCACGGCTTGGCACGTTGCTGGCTAATGGCAGCCTTAGTCTGGTTGCGCCAGTTGGCGCTGTGCGCACTATAGCGAGGCAGAGAAAGGACAGCGTACGTGCCGAGGTGATGCGGATGCAGCGCGAGGGGTTGCACAAGCAAGAGGTTGCTCGCCGGCTAGGGGTGACAGTCAGGACAGTGCAACGGCACTGGCCTGAGGGCGAGGAGTGATCGCGCTATTCTGCTGATTCTTGCAGGTCAGCTAGGTGCTGTACTCTGACGAATTGCTTGAACTGTTCGAAGTTGAGCGAATCAACCTCGCCTGCTGTTTCAATGACAAGCTCCTGCTCCAGTGGCTCAGGAAGCTCGCTCCCCAATATGCGCAGACGGATACGGAAAGCGCCAGGAGCATGAGGGATAAGCGCCAACGTTTCAGAGCGCCCCTGCTCACCCGGCAGGAGGGATCCAAGGCGTATGTGGCACGTCAGTTTCGGGCCGCACACGTCTATCTGCAACGCTCGGCTTTGACGCGCCATGACATCCTGTGCCGTTGTTATGTGATCGGTAATATTCCACTCGGCCTCTGGTTTGTTAGGTATGTCGCATCCTGGAATCATTTCAAATGATTGGGCATCAAGCTCGTCAACAGAGACCTCAAGCTTCGCATTTGACAGCTGCATGCTGGATTGATTGACCAGCACAAACTGCATCTCGATCAACGCTTCGTCTACTCGCACGTACTCGGCATATTCCCTCCAGAAGTCGCGATTGTCTCGCTCCAGGGCCGAGTAACCGTAAATGTCGAATGGGCCTGAGGGTTCCCGCTGCCTTACGAAGTCCGGGAACCTCTCAGCAAACCGCAGATATTTGTGGGCAAAGGTACTTGGGAGGGCTTCATTTTGCGGGGTGAGTACGGACAGATCTAGCTTCAGCTCTTTACGTCCGTCATCGTTGATTGCCATTGCAGTGGCTTCTGGTGGCTCAGCTTCATCTGTACTGCTGCCACGGCGAACATACACCACATTACTCTTGAGCCTGCCGTAAGCATTGGTGATGTAAAACGGACGCTTCTGCTTCGGGATAGTGATGACGCCGACAGTCATCCCCTCGTACAAATGCTCTTCGTAGCTGAAGGTCAGCTTCGGTTTGACCTTGCTATTCACAAACTGCTGTATCCGAGAATCGTCGATACTGTCTTGAATGCCAACGACTTCAGCAGGGTGGGGACGGTTATCCTTGAACCCCAAAAGGATATAGCCAGGGCCTTCGCGCCATGAATTAGCGATGGCGAGTATGTCCTTGAGCATCTCTGCTTTATCTACCTCGCTTCCGCCGTTGAAGCGGTACTGGGCAGACTTAAAGTCGATGTCAGGGCCTTCGCTTCTGTAGCGCAGCCTGCTTAGCAGCTCGATCATCTACGCACTCACTCCCTGACATTGGTGTGAGCTGAATTTGAGCATGATGACCGTCTAAGCGGTAGGTCGGATGCACTGAGCGATCAGAGAGAGCTTGGTCTTCCGACTACCCAGTGGCATTCCGGAATGGGTAGAGGCGCGCCTAGCCATCTCCAGTTAGCGCCCTCCACTTTCAAGAAAGGCTACTAGCTTTGCCGATCTAGGCATCGCTGCCCGAAGACTCAAACTATTTGATGATTACTCGCCAATGCTCCAACCTGAAGTGATTGGGTAGCGACGATCCCGGCCAAATCCGCGCTCGGTAACTCGCGGGCCAACAGCTGCTTGTCGACGCTTGTACTCATTCAGATCGACCAGTCGAATCACCTTGTAGACCAAATCCTTGTCGAAGCCATGCTCGATGATTGCGTTAGCAGAATAATCCTGCTCGATGTACAGGCGCAGGATCTCATCGAGGACAGGGTAAGGGGGCAAAGAATCTTCGTCCTTCTGATCTGGCGAAAGCTCTGCTGATGGTGGACGGTCAATTACCCGTTGCGGAATGACATACCCAAGCGTGTTGCGATACTCACTCAAGCGGAACACGAGAGTCTTGGGCACATCCTTCAAAACATCGAACCCACCTGCCATGTCCCCATAAAGGGTCGCATACCCGACCGCCATCTCACTTTTGTTACCCGTGGTCAGCACCAGATAACGCTTCTTGTTGGAGATCGCCATTAGCAAGGTGCCACGACACCGGGCTTGGAGATTCTCTTCCGTGGTGTCTTTGGCCAACCCTTCGAACATTGGTGCGAGCGTATTCAGAAATGCCTCAACCATCGGGGCAATAGGAAGCACGCTGTACCTGACACCCAGGATATCCGCCTCCTCTTTGGCATCATCCTGACTCATCTGGGCGGTGTAGTGGTAAGGCATCATGACCGCTTCAACGTTCTCAGCGCCCAAGGCATCAACCGCGATAGCGAGACACAGTGCAGAGTCAATGCCACCAGAGAGGCCAAGCACCACGCCTTTGAAACCATTGCGCCGGACGTAATCACGAACGCCAACCACCAAAGCCTGGTAAACGCTTGCCTCCAAACTGAGAAGTTCATTCATCAAGCCAGCCACCGGAGTCATGCAGCCGTTCTTGATCTCAAAATCGGAAACAAACAGGCCCTCTTCGAAAGCCGGCGCCCGCTGGGTAACTATGCCCTGTCCATCAACAACAAAGCTGTTGCCATCAAAAACGAGTTCATCCTGGCCTCCCACCTGATTGACATAAACCATCGGAATAGCGGATTCGCATGCGCGCTGCGCAAGGAGCCGTTCGCGCTCAGCTTGCTTGCCTCGGTGGAAGGGGGAGGCATTGAGGGTCAGCATCACCTGCGCGCCGGCTTCGCGGGCTTGCTGGAGAGGCTCGGCAAACCAGATATCTTCACAAATCGTGAGACCGACCTTCACGCCAAACAGGTTCACGACACATGGTTCAGTGCCAGGCTCGAAGTAGCGTTTTTCATCAAAGACCCGGTAATTGGGCAGACACTGTTTGTAGTACCTGGCGATCACCTTGCCTTCAGAAATGACTGCGCAGCTGTTGTAGCGCACACCATCTTCGACCCAGGGGAAGCCGATCACTACCGCAATGCCCTGAGCCGCTTCCTGAACTTGGAGTAGTGCTTTTTCCATCCGGCTCTGCATGCTTGAGCGGAGGAGCAAGTCCTCAGGCGGATACCCGCAAAGGGTTAGCTCTGGGAACACAATGACCTGGGCATTGAGGTCATCGCGCGCCCTGCTTGTTGCTTCGATAACCTGCTCAACATTACCGCGAACATCCCCAACACGGATGTTCAGCTGGGCCATCACCACTCTCAAACGTTGCACCACTCAGCCTCCAAATTTGCTTTGAGCAAGATCTATTAGATGCAACGCCGGCCTGCTGGGGTTGGCTGCATCAGGGAAATGCTCTACCCGCGAACAGAGCTCACATCTGCTGGCTAAAGGGCATTCCCGTGCGTAGGAACGATATCGTGCTCGGGTGTTTGCATTATGCCCTATCCCCTACCGAACCACGCTCCAATTGGCCCGCTGGGCTGGTAGAGAAAATATTTTTGGCTCATACTAGAGATGTGCAGTTTTTATTTTTGCACATCATATTACCCACCATCAAAGCCTTACCAGATATGGCGATGTGCACTTTTCGGGGTGGTGGAAAGCCTGGGGCTTTTTCACCAAGTTCGGCGACGGAGCCTGCGACCTCGCGCCACTGTCGGGCCTGATTAAAGGCCAGGTACGCGCCATCGCCAAGCACCTAGGCGCACCGGAAAACCTGGCATTCAAAGTACCGACAGCAGACTTGGAAGAACTGCGTCCCGGCAAGCCGGACGAAGAAGCGCATGGCGTCACCTACAGCGAAATTGACGCTTTCCTGCACGGCCAGACAGTTCGCGACGAGGCATACGCCATCATCGTGCGCACCTATGACGCCACTCGCCATAAGCGCGAACTGCCACTGGTTCCCTGAGTTTCCGATACACATGAAAAAGCCGGGCATTGCCCGGCTTTTTTCGTTCCATCAAACGCTTAGGCTCTAGGCAGCGTCACACCCAGCTGACCTTGGTACTTACCGCCACGATCCTTATAAGACACTTCGCAAGGCTCATCGGACTGCAGGAACAGCATCTGTGCCACACCTTCGTTGGCATAGATCTTCGCTGGCAAAGTGGTGGTGTTGGAGAACTCCAAGGTCACATGACCTTCCCACTCTGGCTCCAACGGGGTGACGTTGACGATGATGCCACAGCGCGCATACGTGCTCTTGCCCAGGCAGATGGTCAGTACATCACGCGGAATACGGAAGAATTCAACGGTGCGAGCCAATGCGAACGAGTTAGGCGGAATGATGCAAACATCGCTTTTCACATCGACAAAGCTCTTTTCGTCGAAGTTCTTCGGGTCGACAGTTGCCGAATTGATGTTGGTAAACACCTTGAACTCATCGGCGCAGCGTACATCGTAGCCATAGCTGGAAACGCCATAGGAAATCAGCGGCTGGGCACCTTCAGCGCGCACTTGGCGCTCAACAAAGGGCTCAATCATGCCGTGCTCTAGCGCCATGCGGCGAATCCACTTATCCGATTTGATGCTCATGGCGGCTGTCCTGCTGTAGCGAAAGGTGAAAAGTGCACGCATCTTACCGGGGCCGGCGGCAGGGTTCAAAGGCTCTTGAACAAGCACGAGGCGCAAAACGGTAAACCATCTATCTGTCGCCAAATAACAGAAAGATGCACAGAGCATTCGCGCTTAGCGTTAAAAGCGAGTATGGTTGGCCCACTGTGCTGCATGTGTCACCGCGAATCGCTACTTGATGCCTAGATTTCGATCCAAACATCGTCCGACTCCTAGTACTCGTTGCACTCAGTCCCGGCCTGGGCTTTTCCAGGGCTGTTAATAAATTTGTTAGGAGACATAACATGTCGAATCGTCAGAATGGCACCGTCAAGTGGTTCAACGATGAAAAAGGCTACGGCTTCATCACCCCACAGTCCGGTGACGACCTCTTCGTACACTTCAAAGCTATCCAGAGCGATGGCTTCAAGAGCCTGAAAGAAGGCCAGCAAGTGACTTTCGTGGCCACCCGTGGTCAGAAAGGCATGCAAGCTGAGGAAGTTCAGGTTGTATAACCTGCACTAACCCGCTTGAGAAAAAGCCCCGCCTAGTGCGGGGCTTTTTTGTGGGCGCTTATTTATCTGTGAGCAGCATGTGGCGCACGTGTGTGCGCTACACCCGAATCAGTCTTCGCTGATCACTATGGTTGGCATTGCCTGCTGCACACCACCCTGAGCAATGCGCGCACCAACATTGCGTGCGGTTTCCTGGTAGATCATCGCGATCTGGCTTTCCGGATCGGCGATGGTAGTTGGCTTACCGCCATCGGATTGCATGCGAATGGCCATCGACAGCGGCAGCGAGGCCAGCAGATCGACGCCAAACTGCGCCGCGAGTTTCTCACCGCCGCCCTCACCGAACAGATGCTCGGCATGCCCGCAGTTCGAGCAGATATGCACGGCCATGTTTTCCACCACACCGAGCACCGGGATATTCACTTTACGGAACATCTCCACGCCCTTCTTGGCATCCAGAAGCGCCAGATCCTGTGGTGTAGTGACGATTACCGCACCGGCCACCGGCACCTTCTGCGCCAAAGTCAGCTGGATATCGCCGGTACCTGGCGGCATATCGACCACCAGGTAATCCAGGTCATCCCAGGCGGTTTGGGTGATCAACTGCAGCAGCGCGCCAGACACCATTGGCCCACGCCAGACCACCGGAGTGTTTTCGTCGGTGAGAAAAGCCATGGACATCACTTCCACACCATGCGCCTTGAGCGGCACAAACCACTTCTGATCCTTCACCTGCGGCCGCGTGCCTTCCGGAATACCGAACATAATGCCCTGGCTCGGCCCATAGATATCCGCATCGAGAATGCCGACCTTGGCCCCCTCACGCGCCAGCGCCAGCGCCAAGTTGGCCGCCGTGGTGGATTTGCCCACCCCGCCCTTGCCGGAGGCTACGGCAATCACGTTCTTCACATTGGCCAGCGCTGGCACCTGATCCTGCGCCTTGTGCGCTTCGATCACGCAGTCGATCTGCACCTGCGCACGCTCAACGCCGTCGAGGTTTTCCAAGGCCATCTGCAGCATCTGCGCCCAGCCGCTCTTGAACAGCCCAGCCGCGTAGCCCAACTGCAGACGCACCTTCACCTGCCCACCCTGGATATCCACTTCGCGCAGGCAACCGGCGCTGACTGGGTCCTGGTTCAGGTGCGGATCGGTGTATTGGGACAAGGCGGCTTCGACCGCTGCGCGGGTAACGACACTCATGGAAGGCTCCGAAAGGCTGAGTAAAGCAGGTGGGCATCTTACCCCAGGCCAACCGCATCGGGTCACACCGGCAGGCATTGCCTGCGCAAGGATGAAAAATATCCGCCGCACCTATATAGTTGCCGGCTTCCCTGAGTTACCAGTGCAGCCGATCCCATGAGCCAAGCCCGCAAAATTCTCGTTACCAGCGCCCTGCCCTACGCCAACGGTTCGATCCACCTTGGCCATATGCTCGAGTACATCCAGACCGACATGTGGGTGCGTTTCCAGAAGCTGCGCGGCAACCAGGCCATCTACGTCTGTGCGGACGATGCGCATGGCTCGGCGATCATGCTGCGCGCCGAGAAGGAAGGCATCACACCGGAACAACTGATCGCCAATGTGCAGGCCGAACACACCGCCGACTTTGCCGATTTTGGCGTGGCGTTCGACAACTACCATTCAACTCACTCGGACGAAAACCGCGAGCTGGCCTCTTCGATTTACCTCGCGCTGCGCGACAAAGGCCATATCGCCACCCGTTCGGTGACCCAGTATTTCGACCCTGAAAAGGGCATGTTCCTCGCCGACCGCTTTATCAAAGGTACCTGCCCCAAGTGTGCGGCCGAAGATCAATACGGCGACAACTGCGAAAAGTGTGGCGCAACCTACGAGCCCACCGAGCTGAAGAACCCGCGTTCGGCCATCTCCGGCGCCGTACCGGAGCTGCGCGACTCCAAGCACTTCTTCTTCAAGCTGCCGGACTTCGAGGCCATGCTCAAGCATTGGACCCGCAGCGGCGCTCTGCAAGATGCCGTGGCCAACAAAATCGCCGAATGGCTGGATTCCGGCCTGCAGGAATGGGACATCAGCCGCGACGCGCCGTACTTTGGCTTTGAAATCCCCGACGAGCCGGGCAAGTACTTCTACGTCTGGCTGGACGCGCCGATCGGCTACATGGCCAGCTTCAAGAATCTCTGCGCCAAGCGCCCGGAACTCGACTTCGATGCGTTCTGGGGTAAAGACTCTACCGCCGAGCTGTACCACTTTATCGGCAAAGACATCGTCAACTTCCACACCCTGTTCTGGCCAGCCATGCTCGAAGGCGCGGGCTACCGCAAACCCACCGCCGTGGCCGTACACGGTTACCTGACCGTCAACGGGCAGAAGATGTCCAAATCCCGTGGCACCTTTATCAAGGCGCGCACCTACCTGGATCACCTGAATCCCGAGTACCTGCGCTACTACTACGCTGCAAAGCTGGGCCGTGGCGTGGATGACCTCGACCTGAACCTGGAAGACTTCGTACAGAAGGTCAACTCGGACCTGGTCGGCAAGGTTGTGAATATCGCCAGCCGTTGCGCCGGCTTTATCCACAAAGGCAACAACGGCCTGTTGGTAGCCGGCAATGCCGCACCCGAGCTGACTGAAGCCTTCCAGGCCGCCGCACCGAGCATTGCCGAAGCCTACGAGGCCCGCGATTTCGCCCGTGCCATGCGCGAGATCATGGCCCTGGCCGACCGCGCCAACGCCTGGATCGCCGACAAAGCGCCCTGGTCCCTGGCCAAACAGGACGGCAAGCAGGATGAAGTGCAGGCCATCTGTGCCCTGGGCGTAAACCTGTTCCGCCAGTTGGTGATCTTCCTGAAACCAGTCCTACCGCAGCTGGCCAGCGACGCCGAGGCCTTCCTCAATGTCGCGCCGTTGACCTGGGACGATCACCAAACACTGCTGGCAAACCACCAGCTGAACCCGTTCAGCGCCCTGCTGACCCGTATCGAGCCTGCGAAAATCGACGCCATGATCGAAGCCTCCAAAGAAGACCTGGCCGCCAGCGAAGCCGCTCCAGCACCCGCTGGCAATGGCGAGCTGACGAAAGACCCATTGGCCGCCGAAATCGCCTTCGACGCCTTTGCTGCGGTCGACCTGCGTATCGCCCTGATCGAGAAGTGCGAGTTCGTTGAAGGCGCCGACAAGCTGCTGCGCCTGACCCTGGATATCGGTGACGCCAAACGCAACGTGTTCAGCGGCATCAAGAGCGCCTACCCGGACCCGAGCAAGCTGGAAGGCCGGCTGACCCTGTATGTGGCCAACCTGGCCGCGCGCAAGATGAAGTTCGGCATCAGCGAAGGCATGGTGCTGGCCGCAGGCCCTGGCGGCGAGGAAATCTACCTGCTCAGCCCGGACAGCGGTGCCAAACCAGGCCAGCGCGTCAAGTAAACCTGCGACCCAATAGCGCAGCCACTCTGATCAGGCTGCGCTAGCCTTATGGCAGCACCTCAGGAAGGCTGATCTGGCTTGTATGGCAGGATCGGCTTACCGATAATAGCCACCCCTTTCCTGCGGCCTTTGCCCGTCCATTCACGGAACCTGCAATGACCGAACTCGCCTTGATCATGGTCAGCGCCATCCTGGTCAACAACTTCGTGTTGGTCCAGTTCCTTGGCCTGTGTCCCTTTATGGGCGTCTCGAAGAAGATCGAGACGGCCATTGGCCTGTCGCTGGCCACCACCTTCGTGCTGACCCTAGCCGCCATGTGCAGCTACCTGGTGCAGCAGTACGTGTTGAAGCCGCTGGATATCGAATACCTGCGCACCATCAGCTTTATTCTGGTGATTGCCGTGGTGGTGCAGTTCACCGAAATGGTGGTGAACAAGACCAGCCCGCTGCTGTACCGCGTACTGGGCATCTTCCTGCCGCTGATCACCACCAACTGCATCGTTCTGGGCGTGGCCCTGCTCAACGCCAACAAGGCCGAATTCACTTTTATCACCGCCACCGCCAACGGCTTTGCCGCCGGCCTCGGTTTCTCCCTGGTGCTGGTGCTATTTGCCGCCATGCGTGAGCGCATCGCCATCGCCGACGTGCCGAAATCCTTCCAGGGCGCGGCCATCGGCATGATCACCGCCGGGCTGATGTCCCTGGCGTTTATGGGCTTCACCGGGCTGATCAAGCTATGAGCCTGGTGCTGATAGCCGTTCTTGCCCTGCTCGCCCTGTGCCTGGTGGCGGGCGCCATCCTTGGTTTCGCCGCGGTGCGCTTCAAGGTCGAGGGCAACCCGATTGCCGAGCAGATCAACGCCCTGCTGCCGCAAACCCAATGCGGCCAATGCGGCTATCCGGGTTGCAAGCCCTACGCCGAGGCAATTGCTGGCGGCGACAAGATCAACAAATGCCCGCCCGGCGGCGAAGCCACCATTCAGGCTCTAGCTGACCTGCTCGACGTTGAAGCCGAGCCGCTGGACGCCGTGGAAGGCGAAAAGCCGCAGATGGTCGCCTACATCCGCGAAGCCGAGTGCATCGGTTGCACCAAGTGCATCCAGGCCTGCCCGGTGGACGCCATCGTTGGCGCGGCCAAACAGATGCACACGGTGATAATCAGCGAATGCACCGGCTGCGACCTGTGCGTCGAACCCTGTCCGGTGGACTGCATCGACATGATCGAAGTGGGCAGCACCGTGCAAAGCTGGAAATGGGAAAAACCCTTGGCCCCCGGCCAATTGATTGCCAGTGACCGGGAGCAAGCGGCATGAGTGCGCAGGAACGTATCTGGGATATCCCCGGCGGCATTCATCCGGCCGAGCGCAAGGAGCTGTCCAACCGTACGCCGATCCAGCCAGCGCCGCTGCCCAAGCGCCTGACGCTGCCACTCAACCAGCATATCGGCGCGCCCGCAGAACCTGTGGTCGCCGTGGGTGAGCGCGTGCTGAAAGGCCAACTGATCGCCGCCGCCAATGGTTTTGTCAGCGTGCCCGTGCATGCGCCGACCTCTGGCACCGTAAGTTTTATCGGCCCGCAGCCTTACCCGCATGTCTCGGGCATGCTCGCCCCAGCCATCGTCATCGACAGCGATGGGCTGGATGAATGGATCGCACTGACGCCACAGCCTGACTATCGTCACCTGGAAAGCAGCGCTCTGGTTGAGCTGATTCGCCAGGCAGGGATCAGCGGTCTGGGCGGTGCGGGCTTCCCCACCGCAGTGAAACTCAACGCGCGGCCAACGCAGAAGATCCACACACTGATCATCAATGGCACAGAGTGCGAACCCTATATCAGCGCCGACGATCTGCTCATGCGCGAACGCGCCAACGAGATGATCAGCGGTATCGACATTCTGGTGCAGCTGATCCAGCCGGATCAGGTGCTGATCGGCATCGAAGACAATAAGCCCGAAGCCATCGCCGCCGTGCGCAGCGCGCTGAACGAGCGCAGCTATCAGCTCAAAGTATTCCCCACCAAGTACCCCTCCGGTGGCGAAAAACAGCTGATCCAGATTCTCACCGGCGTGGAAGTGCCCAGCGGTGGCCTGCCGGCGGATATCGGCATGCTCTGCCAGAACGTCGGCACTTGCGTGGCCATTCATAACGCGGTGGTCCACGGAAAACCGCTGATCTCGCGCATTACCACCCTGACCGGTGAGGCCCTGGCCCGACCGATGAACGTCGAGGTACTGCTCGGTACGCCGACGGGTGAATTGTTGGAGTTTGCGGGCCTGAACCGCAGCAAGTTGAACCGCCTGATCATGGGCGGCCCGATGATGGGCTTTACCCTGCCCGACTTCGCCGTTCCCGTGATCAAGACCACCAACTGCCTGCTGGCCTCGACCACCGCCGAGCTGCCACCGCCACCGCCGGCCATGCCGTGCATTCGTTGCGGTGAGTGTGCCGAAGCCTGCCCGGCCAGCCTGCTGCCGCAGCAGCTGCACTTCTTCGCCATCGGCCAGGAGCATGAACAGCTCAAGGCGCATAATCTGTTCGACTGCATTGAGTGCGGCGCCTGCGCCTATGTTTGCCCGTCGAGCATTCCCCTCGTGCAGTACTACCGCGCGGCCAAGGGTGAGATTCGCGACCTGGAGCAGAAACAGCTCAAGGCCGAGCAGTCGAAGCAGCGCTTCGAGCTGCGTCAGGAACGTTTGCGCCGCGCTGAAGAACAGAAGGAAGCCGAACGCCAGGCCCGCACCGCCAAAGCGGCACAAGCCAAGGCCGCTCAAGCCCAAGCTGCACCAGCGGCGGCCAGCAGTGATACAGCAGCGGCCAAACCGACCGGTCTAAGTGACGAGCAAAAGAAACTCAAGATCGAAGCCAGCATGGCCCAGGTAGCCCTGAAAAAGGCCGAAAAGCAGCTGGCCACCCACGCCAGCCCCGAGCTGCAGGCCCAGGTCGACGAGCTGCGCAGCGCAGCGGCCATAGCCCAGCAAGCGCTCGACAGCGCCATGGCCGCCAACCCGCCTGCCATGGCGGCGGCCACCCCAGTTGCCGACGATGGCGCACTGAAAAAAGCCAAGATCGACGCCGCCATGCTCCGCGCCCAAGTGCGCAAACTGGAGAAGCTTGAAGCGCCCAGCGATGAGCAGCAAAGCGAACTGCAACAACTGCGCAGCCAGCTGGAAGCCGCCGAAAAACTGCTGGCCAACCTGGAAGCCCAGGCACCAGCACCAATCGCCAAACCGGCGGCCGACGATGGCGCATTGAAAAAAGCCAAGATCGACGCCGCCATGCTCCGCGCTCAGGTGCGCAAGCTGGAAAAACTCGAATCGCCAAGCGACGAGCAACAAAGCGAACTGCAGCAACTGCGCAGCCAACTGGACGCCGCAGAAAAACTGCTGGCCAGCCTGGAAGCTCAGGCGCCAGCACCAATCGCCAAACCGGCTGCCGACGACGGCGCATTGAAAAAGGCCAAAATCGACGCTGCCATGCTACGCGCGCAAGTACGCAAGCTGGAGAAACTCGAAGCACCCAACGACGAGCAGCAAAGCGAATTGCAGCAGCTGCGCAGCCAGCTGGAAGCCGCCGAAAAACTGCTGGCCAGCCTGGAAGCCCAGGCACCGACCGCCCCCGCAAAAGCGCCCGATGCAGAAGCCTCCGATCCGCTGAAAAAAGCCAAGATCGAACTGGCGATGAAGCGCGCCGAATTGAAAAAGGCCGAAAAAGCCGGCAACGATGAAGCCGCGCTTATCAGCCTGCGCGAGGCATTGGCAGCCGCCGAGCAGGCGCTGCACCAGGCCGAGGACGCATCCGGCAAGCCGGCACCTGAGCTGGTGCGCACCGACAAAAAACCGATTGATGAAACCACTCGTGCGTTGAAGACCGAAGTAGCCTTTGCCCGTGCGGATCTGCGCAAGCTTGAACGTGACGCCAACAGCCCAGCAGACGCCCTGACGGCTGCACGTCAACGCCTGGCCGATGCAGAACGCCAATTACAGGAACACGCAGGCAGCTGATAACAGCCCTGCGTAGCCAACTCAACAACCGGAGTGCCAATGTCCCTGCCCCGCATCACATCGCCCCACGCCAAGGGCAGCAATCGCACCCAGCAAGTGATGCTGCAGGTGCTGCTGGCTACGGTGCCGGGCATTCTCGCCCTGACCTGGCTGTTCGGCGCCGGCACGTTGATCAACCTGCTGTGGGCCAGCGCCTGCGCACTGGGTTTTGAAGCGGCTATCCTGGCCCTGCGTAAACGCCCGGTGCTGTTCTTCCTCAAGGACTACAGCGTACTGGTCACCGCTGTACTGCTGGCCCTAGCGCTGCCGCCCTATTCGCCCTGGTGGCTGACCTTGGTGGCGACCGGGTTTGCCGTGGTGTTCGGCAAGCAGCTGTATGGCGGCCTCGGGCAGAACCCCTTCAACCCGGCCATGCTCGGTTATGTGGTGGTGCTGATTTCTTTCCCGGTGGAAATGACCAGCTGGCCAGCGCCGCATACGGTCGGCCTGCTTGAAGGGCTGCAACAGATTCTCGGCATCGCCAACCTGCCTGACGGCTGGGCCCAGGCCACTGCGCTGGACGCACTGAAGGTCAATAAAAGCCTGACCATTGACGAGCTGTGGGCACAGAATCCGGCCTTCGGCTATCTCGGTGGTGCCGCCACCGAGGCAGTCAACCTGGCCTTCCTCGCCGGCGGCCTGTACCTGCTGCACAAGCGTCTGTTCACCTGGCACGCACCGGTGGGCATGCTCGCCGCACTGGCCGTGATGAGTCTGCTGTTCTGGAACGGCTCGGGCTCGGATTCCAACGGCTCGCCGCTGTTTCATCTGCTGACGGGCGCGACCATGCTCGGCGCCTTCTTTATCGTCACCGACCCGGTCAGCGGCGCCACCAGCAACCTCGGCCGGCTGATTTTCGGTATTGGCGTTGGCGTGCTGGTCTATGTAATCCGCGCCTGGGGCGGTTACCCGGACGGCGTCGCCTTCGCCGTGCTGCTGATGAACCTGGCAGCCCCGACCATCGACTATTACACGCGGCCGCGCACCTACGGCCACCGCAAGCCGACACGCGGCTTCAAGTTGGGAGAGTGACAGTGGCCCTGCCTGAAATTAGCCGCTCGATGCTGAAAAACGCCCTGGTACTGGGGGCGTTCGCCATTCTGACCGTGGGCATCGTCGCTACGACGCAACTGGGTACGGCCAAACGTATTGAGGCCGCCCAGCGTGAAGCCAAGGTTCAGGCTCTGGCGCAGATTCTGCCCGCCGGCAGCTATGACAACCATCTGCTGGACAACGTCCGCGACGTTAATGACCCATTGCTGGGCAACAAAGGCCCTACTGCGGCCTACCTGGCCACTCGCAATGGCGAACCCAGTGCGGTGATCCTGCAGGCCACGGCCCCGGACGGTTACAGCGGTAGCATCAGCCTGCTGATCGGCATCCTGGCCGATGGCCGCCTGGCCGGCGTGCGGGTGATCAGCCACAAGGAGACACCGGGCCTGGGCGACAAGATCGAGTTGGCCAAGAGCAACTGGATCAACAGTTTCGTGGGCACCTCGCTGCAGAGTCCGGATGACTCCGGCTGGGCGGTGAAGAAGGACGGCGGCCAGTTCGATCAATTCGCCGGTGCCACCATCACCCCGCGCGCCGTGGTCAAAGCGATACACAAGGCGCTGCAGTATTTCGATGCGCACCGCGCAGAACTGCTAACGCTCCAGGAGACTGACAATGGCTAGTTACCGCGAAATCGTCGTAAACAGCCTGTGGAAGAACAATCCCGGCCTGGTCCAGCTGCTTGGCTTGTGTCCCCTGCTAGGCGTCAGCAACTCGGTAGTCAATGCCCTGGGCATGGGCCTGGCCACTGCCCTGGTGCTGGCTTGTTCGAATGCTGCCGTGTCGCTGATCCGCAATGCGGTCACCGATGCGGTGCGCTTGCCCGCATTTGTCATGATCATCGCTGCGCTGACCACCTGCACCGAGCTGCTGATGCAGGCCTTCACCTACGAGCTGTACCAGATACTCGGCATCTTCATTCCGCTGATCACCACCAACTGCATCATCCTCGGCCGCGCCGAAGCATTTGCCGCCAAGAACAAGGTCAGCCATGCCGCCTTTGATGGACTGATGATGGGCATTGGTTTCGGCCTGGTGATGGTGGTGATCGGGGCCGTGCGTGAACTGCTTGGCACCGGCGCACTGTTTGCCAATATGCAGCTGCTGTTCGGCCCGATCGCCGCAAATTGGCAACTGACACTGTTCAGTGACTACAAGGGCTTCCTCCTGGCGATCCTGCCGCCGGGGGCATTTCTGGTGCTGGGCCTGCTGGTGGCAGGCAAAAATCGCATCGATGAACACCTCGCGGCCAAAGCCAAGGCGCAGGAACCAGAAGCCCCTGTGCAAAGCCGTCGCGTACGCGTTACTGGAGTGATCGAGTGAACGCGGCCAAGCGCTACGAAATCTTCCGTCGCCTGCATGAAGACAACCCTGAACCCAAGACAGAACTGGCCTACAACACGCCGTTTGAACTGCTGGTCGCGGTGACGCTGTCTGCCCAGGCCACTGACGTCAGCGTGAACAAGGCCACCGCCAAGCTGTTCCCGGTGGCCAACACGCCCGAGGCGATTTACGCACTCGGCGTCGAGGGGCTAAGCGAGTACATCAAGACCATCGGCTTGTATAACAGCAAGGCGAAGAACGTCATCGAGGCCTGCCGTATCCTGATCGAGAAGCACGGCAGCCAGGTGCCGGACAACCGCGAAGACCTCGAAGCCCTGCCCGGAGTCGGGCGTAAAACTGCCAACGTGGTGCTCAATACGGCGTTCCGCCAGCTGGCCATGGCGGTGGACACGCATATTTTCCGCGTCAGCAACCGCACCGGTATCGCCCCCGGCAAGAATGTCGTGGAAGTGGAAAACAAGCTGATGAAATTTGTGCCCAAGGAATTTCTCCTCGACTCACACCACTGGCTGATCCTCCACGGCCGCTATGTGTGTCAAGCGCGCAAGCCGCGCTGCGGCAGCTGCCGCATCGAAGACCTGTGCGAATACAAACAGAAAACCTCCGACGATTGAGCCACTATTTAGTGGCTCAATAAGCTCATTGAAAAAATCTTTTTTACCCGCCCAGGTTTTGCCGTTATAAGGTGCGCAAATGGCCCTTGTAGCCTGGAGCAGAACTGATGAGCACTGACAAAGAAGAACTTGAGCTCGACGAAGATTTTGTTGCTGAAGAAGCGGACGATGCCGATGCACCGGTCGAGGTGGCCAAGACCAACCTGACCAAGCGCCGCATCATCGATAACTTCCTTGAAGAGCGCCGCCTGCACAAGCAATTGGCCGAATACGACTTCGACCTTTAACGGTCTTGCCAACAAAAAAGCCCCGCTACACTGCGGGGCTTTTTTGTGGCTCAGCAGATTCAACCGGCCTTAATCGGCGCGCGACGGCGACAACAGCTCAATTTTGTAACCATCCGGGTCTTCGACGAACGCCAGAATGCTGGTGCCGTGCTTCATCGGCCCAGGCTCGCGGGTGATCTTGCCGCCGCGGGTGCGAATGTCTTCGCAGGCCTTGTACACATCGGCCACTTCCAAGGCGATATGGCCGTAACCCGTGCCCAGCTCGTAGCTCTCCACGCCCCAGTTATGAGTCAGCTCGATCACGCTGTTGTGCGCCTCATCGCCGTAACCGACGAAAGCCAGGGTGAACTGCCCTTCCGGGTAGTCTTTGCGGCGTAGCAGGGTCATGCCCAGCACTTCGGTGTAGAACGCGATGGATTTATCCATATCGCCGACGCGCAGCATGGTATGCAGCAGTCTCATCAGGTGTCTCCTCATCAATGCCCGGCTGTGTGGGCTTATAAATGCAAACCCCGGCTTATGGCCGGGGCTTGGTGTGGCTCAGGTGCTCAAGTCTATCAGAGCATCTTGCGGCCCTTGCCCGCCGCGATGCGCATGCGCAGGGCGTTGAGCTTGATGAAACCGCCAGCGTCGGCCTGGTTGTAAGCACCGCCATCTTCTTCAAAGGTGGCGATGTTGGCGTCGAACAGCGAATCATCAGACTTGCGACCAGTGATGATCACGTTGCCTTTATACAGTTTCATCCGTACCACGCCGTTCACGTTGGCCTGGGAAGCGTCGATCATCTGTTGCAGCATCAGACGCTCAGGGCTCCACCAGAAACCGTTGTAGATCAGGCTGGCGTATTTCGGCATCAACTCGTCTTTCAGGTGAGCGACTTCACGGTCCAGGGTGATCGACTCTATGGCGCGGTGACCTTTGAGCATGATGGTGCCGCCAGGGGTCTCGTAGCAGCCACGGGACTTCATGCCAACAAAGCGGTTTTCAACGATATCCAGACGACCGATGCCGTTTTCGCCGCCGATGCGGTTCAGCTCAGCCAGGACGGTGGCCGGGCTCATGGCCTTGCCATCGATGGCGACGATGTCACCGGCACGGTAGGTCAGCTCGATATAGGTTGGGGTATCCGGCGCGGCTTCTGGCGACTTGGTCCAGCGCCACATGTCTTCTTCGTGCTCGGTCCAGGTGTCTTCCAGCACGCCGCCTTCATAGGAGATATGCAGCAGGTTGGCATCCATGGAGTACGGCGACTTTTTCTTACCATGACGCTCAATCGGAATGGCGTGCTTCTCGGCATAGTCCATCAGCTTCTCGCGCGACAGCAGGTCCCACTCGCGCCATGGGGCAATCACTTTTACGCCTGGCTTGAGTGCGTAGGCGCCCAGTTCGAAGCGCACCTGGTCGTTACCTTTGCCGGTGGCGCCGTGGGAAATGGCATCGGCGCCGGTTTCGTTGGCGATTTCGATCAAACGCTTAGCGATCAGCGGGCGAGCGATGGACGTGCCCAGCAGGTACTCACCTTCGTAGACGGTGTTGGCGCGGAACATTGGGTAGACGAAATCGCGGACGAATTCTTCGCGCAGGTCGTCGATATAGATTTCCTTGACGCCCATGGCCTGTGCCTTGGCGCGTGCCGGCTCGACTTCCTCACCCTGGCCGAGGTCAGCGGTGAAGGTCACCACTTCGCAGTTATAGGTATCTTGCAGCCACTTGAGGATCACGGAAGTGTCCAGGCCACCGGAATATGCCAGGACTACCTTGTTTACGTCGGCCATGCCATCAACTCCACGGGGTTGTGCGGGAAAACCGATGATTCTACTGCCCATGCCGCCTGATTTACAGAGGCGCGACAGCTTGTGACGACCAAGCGACGGATAATTGTTGGACAACAGACGAGTTGCAGGCGCTAGGAGGTGGCCGCAGGATCCGCAGCAGCAGGCGCCGGCTCCGCTGCTGGCGCAGCAGGCACTGCAGCTTCCGGCACCCGGTCAAGCAGAATGGTTACTCGGCGGTTCTTCGCCCGATTGGTTTCGTTATTATTCGGCGCCACCGGGTAGCGCTCACCATGAAAACGCATGGTGATCTGCTCGGCAGGAATGCCGTTGGCCTTGAGGTACTCCATCACAGCCAACGCACGACGGCGCGACAAATCGCGATTAGTCAGGCGATTGCCGCCATTGTCTGCATGGCCGTCTAGCTGAATGCGATTGACGCTGGGGTCGGCCTTGAGAAAGCTGAGGATGATATCGAGTTTGGCCTGGGCCAGTGGTTCCAGCGCCACACCACCACCTGGAAAACCGACCTGGCTCTTGCGTACTTGATCGAAATTCACCGGCAGCAGCTTGGCCGTGCAATCCAGGTATTCGTGGTAGGCCTTGTTGAATTTGGCCGGCAGCAGGCGCACCTCAACCGCATCCCCCCCCATGGCTGCGCGATGGCGTACCAGAGGACTGCGCCCCTCCAACAGACCAGTCAGCAAGCGCGTGCCTTGCTCTTGCGAACTGTTGAACAGCACCTCGGCCGGCACCACACTGACTGAGCCCAAGTTGATATCACCACGCCCCGGCTGCCAGGGCGCCGCCGCCGCCAGCAAGGTTGCATTACCGGCACCCAGCCAGCGCTCACGGGCTTTCAGGCTGAAGGTGACCTGTTCGCCCGCACGGCGTACAAACACCCCAGAACCGAAATCGGTGATCGGTTGCGACAGGCGGCACTCGAACTGATCGCCTTCGACCTGCCACTCAATCTTCTCCAGACGAGTCTGGAAGCTGATGGCTAGGACGGGCTGGCTTGCCAGCAGGCAGAGCACCGCGAGTGGGTAGGGTCGCACGACAGACTCCAGGGAATACGGCTTACCTTTGTCTATCGGTGCCACGGCGGAAAACTTGAGCAGTGCTTTATGGCTATTGCTCGGGGCGGACCATAAACCAACCCCGCCTTCAATCCGCTTTACCCGCGACAGCCGCTTTCAGCGTGCTGCCAAGGGGCTTTTCCGGTAGCATTCTCACTACGTTTTGCCCGCCTGGAAGCTTCCATGACTGACCGCCTTACCCTGCTGCGTCCCGACGACTGGCACATCCACCTGCGCGACGGTGGCGTTCTGCCCCACACCGTCGCCGATGTCGCCCGCACCTTCGGCCGCGCCATCATCATGCCCAACCTGGTACCGCCCGTGCGCAATGCCAGCGAAGCCGATGCCTATCGCCAGCGCATTCTCAGCGCCCGTCCTGCCGGCAGCCGTTTCGAGCCGCTGATGGTGCTGTACCTCACCGACCTGACTCAGCCTGACGATGTCCGTACGGCCAAGGCCTCGGGCTTTGTGCATGCAGCCAAGCTCTACCCGGCCGGCGCGACCACCAACTCCGATTCTGGCGTGACCAGCATCGACAAGATTTTCCCGGTGCTCGAAGCCATGGCCGAAGTCGGCCTGCCGCTGCTGGTACACGGCGAAGTGACACGCAGTGAGATCGATGTTTTCGACCGCGAGAAGGTCTTTATCGGTGAACATCTGAGCCGTGTGGTCGAGCGTTTCCCGACCCTGAAAGTGGTGTTCGAGCACATCACCACCCGCGATGCGGTGGAGTTTGTGCAAGGCGCTTCGGCCAACGTCGGCGCCACCATCACTGCCCATCACCTGTTGTACAACCGCAACCACATGCTGGTTGGCGGCATTCGCCCGCACTTCTACTGCCTGCCGATTCTCAAGCGCAACACCCACCAGGACGCTCTGCTGGATGCGGCCACCAGCGGCAACGCCAAGTTCTTCCTCGGTACCGACTCGGCGCCGCACGCCAAGCACGCCAAGGAAGCCGCCTGCGGCTGCGCCGGTTGCTACACCGCCTATGCGGCCATCGAGCTGTATGCCGAGGCCTTCGAGCAGCGTAATGCGCTGGACAAACTGGAAGCCTTCGCCAGCCTGAACGGCCCGGACTTCTACGGCCTGCCGCGCAACACCGACAGCATCACCCTGGTGCGTGAAGACTGGACCGCACCGGCCAGCTTGCCATTGGGCGAGCAAACCGTTATCCCGCTGCGCGCCGGTGAAACCCTGCGCTGGCGTCTGCTGGAGAACCAAGCGTGAGTGAAGACCTGTACGACGACGAAGCCGAGAGCGGCAGCCACTCCGGCCCGCGCCACCCGATGGCCGCGCGCTTTCGTGGCTACCTGCCGGTAGTCGTGGACGTGGAAACCGGTGGTTTCAACTGCGCCACCGATGCACTGCTGGAAATCGCTGCCACCACCATCGGCATGGACGAAGGCGGCTTCCTCTACCCTGAGCACACCCAGTTCTTCCGTATCGAGCCGTTTGAAGGCGCAAATATCGAACAAGCGGCGCTGGACTTCACCGGCATCAAGCTCGATCACCCGCTGCGCATGGCCGTCACTGAAGAGCACGCGCTGACGGAAATCTTCCGTGGCCTGCGCAAATCGCTGAAAGCCAACAGCTGCAAGCGGGCGATCCTGGTTGGCCATAACAGCAGCTTCGACCTGGGCTTCCTTAATGCTGCGGTTAACCGCACTGGCATCAAGCGCAACCCGTTCCACCCATTCTCCAGCTTCGACACCGCCACCTTGGCTGGTCTGGCATACGGTCAAACCGTATTGGCCAAAGCCTGCCAGGCCGCCGACATCGACTTCGACGGCAAGGAAGCACACTCGGCACGTTACGACACCGAGAAGACTGCCGAGCTGTTCTGCGGCATCGTAAACCGCTGGAAGGAAATGGGCGGCTGGATGGATTTCGACGACTAGGGTTAGGGCGGTCAACGATCTGCTGCGCGTCGGCCCTGCAGCGTTAAAAACAGACTCGGAATGCTCATGTACAAAAGTACACTCCGCTTCCTCGCCTGCTTTTGCCTTGCAGGACTCTAGCTCGCAAGATCGGGAGCAATTGCGTCTGTCCTAACGCCAGACCTGCCCCAATAAAAAAGCCCCGCACTAGGCGGGGCTTTTTTATTGGGGCAGAAACAGCGCAGGCCAGGCCTGCGCTGCTTCTATTAGGCGCTTTGCGCTAGGTCCATCAACTCGCGGTTAGCCACGGCATACATGGCGTAATCGGTGTTGGTGGCCGCACGCAGTTCGCCGAGCATAACCTTCCAGCGATCCACCAGACGGCGGTGCTGATCCAGCCACACACCGACCCGTTCCTCGATATCTGCAGGACCTTCGGCCATTTGCAGTACCGACACGGTGATAGCGCGCTGCTGCCAGTCCAGGTCATCGCGGAAGGCCTCACGGGCCAGCGCTTGCCAGTTGTTTTCCACCGGCAGGCTGGTGATCTGCTGCAGGTACCAGGACAGCTCCAGCGACCCGCCAATGGCGAAGTACGCCGCCGCAACCCGAGCCGGCTCCTGCCCGGTCACATCCGATGCTTCGATGATCGGCAACAGGGTGTAAAGATGGCTGGTACCAGCCACTACCCGCGCCAGTTCTTCCGGTACACCCGCTTCAACATACCCCTGGAAGCGCGCCAGCCACTGCTCACGGGCCGGGCCTTCGAGCAGTTCGTCGAGTCGACCCACCAGTGCTTCGATGCGCGGCGCGAAATGCGCCACGTCACGGGCCGCATCCAGCTCGTTGCGGCGGCTGCGCAGGAACCAGCGCGTCGCACGGCGGCCCAGACGCATCAGCTCATCCATCAACTGCAGTTGCAGTTCGGCAGGAACCTGGTAGTCCAGTGCCTCGATCTGTTTCCACCAATGCGGCAAGCGGAACAGGTCACGCACGATCACATAGGCGCCGGCGACATTCGCCGCGCTCATGCCAGTGGACTCCCTCAGGCGCTGCACGAAGGTGATGCCCATGTGGTTAACCAAGTCGTTGGCAATCTGCGTGCTGACGATTTCGCGCTTGAGGCGATGGCGACGCATCGGCTCACCGAACTTCTTCGCCAACAGCGGCGGGAAGGCGGTTTCCATCTCGCGCGCCAGGTACTCGTCGTCCGGCACCAGGGATTTCAGCAGCGACTCCTTGAGGTCAATCTTGCTGTAGGAGATCAGCACCGACAGCTCTGGACGGGTCAGACCCAAGCCGTTGGCAGCGCGCTCATTGAGTTCGTCGTCGGTAGGCAGGAACTCCAGGGCACGATCCAGCTTGCCGGCCGCTTCCAGAGCCGTCATCAGGCGCTTGTACTCACTCACCCGCTCACGCGCACGGCGCTCAGCCAGCGACAACGCCTGGGTCTGCTTGTAGTTGTTGCCCAACACCAGGCCGCCAACTGCATCGGTCATTTCCACCAGCAGCTTGTTGCGCTGCTTGCCGGTCATATCACCCGCGCCGACGATTTCGCCGAGCAAAATCTTGATATTCACCTCATGGTCGGAGCAGTCCACACCACCGGCGTTGTCGATAAAGTCGGTGTTGCTCTTGCCGCCATTGAGGCCGTACTCGACACGACCCAGCTGGGTCATACCGAGGTTACCGCCTTCACCCACCACTTTGGCACGCAGTTCGCGGCCATCCACGCGCAGCAGGTCGTTGGCCTTGTCGCCGACATCGGCGTGGCTTTCCTTGCTGGATTTAACGTAGGTGCCGATGCCGCCGTTCCACAGCAGATCCACCGGTGCTTTGAGCAAGGCGTTCAGCAGCTCATTCGGCGCCAGCTTGTCGGCGCTGATGTCGAACCGCTCTTTCATCTGCGGGCTGATGGCGATGCTCTTGGCGCTGCGCAGGAAGATACCGCCGCCAGCCGAGATCAGCTTGGCGTCGTAATCGGCCCAGCTCGAGCGCGGCAAGTCGAACAGGCGCTGACGCTCAACAAAGCTCTTGGCCGCATCCGGGTTGGGGTCGATAAAGATATGCATGTGGTTGAAGGCCGCGACCAGCTGCAGACTTTCCGACAGCAGCAGGCCGTTGCCGAATACGTCACCAGCCATATCGCCGATGCCGATTACGGTGACGTTGTCCTTCTGCACGTCGATGCCGCGCTCGCGGAAATGGCGCTGTACCGAGACCCAGCCGCCTTTGGCGGTGATGCCCATGCCTTTGTGGTCGTAACCGGCCGAGCCGCCCGAGGCGAAGGCATCGTCTAGCCAGAAGCCGTATTCAGCAGCAATGCCGTTGGCGATATCGGAGAAGGTCGCGGTGCCTTTGTCGGCCGCCACCACCAGGTACGGATCGTCGCCATCGTGACGCACCACGTTCTGCGGTGGCACCACGGCGCCGTCTTTCAGGTTGTCGGTGATATCCAGCAGGCCGCTGATAAAGATGCGGTAGCAGGCAATACCCTCGGCCAACACATCATCACGGCTGCCGCCAACCGGCAGGCGTCGTGGGATAAAGCCGCCCTTGGCACCCATCGGTACGATGACCGCGTTCTTCACCTGCTGCGCCTTGACCAGGCCCAGCACCTCGGTGCGGAAGTCTTCCTCGCGATCCGACCAGCGCAGACCGCCACGGGCGACGTCGCCAAAGCGCAGATGTACACCTTCAACACGCGGCGAGTAGACGAAGATTTCGAACTTCGGCGTCGGCCGCGGAATATCCGGAATCGCCCGTGGGTTGAGTTTGAAGCTGAAGTAGGACTTGTTCTGCCCGGCCGCATCGGTCTGGTAGAAGTTGGTGCGCAGGGTGGCTTTGATCAAGTCCAGGTAGCGGCGCAGGATGCGGTCTTCGTTTAGCACCGCAACGTTGTCCAGCGCGGCGAGAATCGCCTGCTCGAGCTTCTGCTGCTTGTCTTCCAGGTCATCAGCGGTGAGCTTGCGCGCCAGATAGAAACGCGTTTTGAACAGGCGCACCAGCTCCTTGGCGATATCAGCGTGGTTGACCAGGGTGCTGGCGATGTAGCTGAGGTCGAAGCCCAGACGAATCTGCTTGAGGTAGCGGGCGTAAGCACGAAGCAACGCCACATCACGCCACGGCATGGCGGCCATCAGCACCAGACGGTTGAAGCCGTCGTTCTCCGCTGCGCCGCCAACGATATTGACGAAAGCGCCTTGCAGGGTGTCGTTGAGCTGCTGGATGTCGACATCCAGGCCTTCGGCATAGGTGAAGGCGAAGTCGTGAATCCAGAACTCGCGGCCATCAGCGCGGCGCAGTTTGTAAGGGAACTCGCCCAGTACGCGCAGACCGAGGTTTTCCAGAATCGGCAGCACGTCCGACAGCGGCAGTGGCGTGTCGGCGTGGTACAGCTTGCAGTGCAGCTGCTGCTCGCCCTGGGTCAGCGGCTGATAGAAGCTCATCACCAATTGGCGCTCAGCGTTCAAGCTCAACAGGTGCTGCATATCGACCACCGCCGAGTGCGGGGCGAAACGTTCGCGGTAACCGGCCGGGAACCCGCCGGGGAACTCGCTGAGCACTTCGGTGCCCTGGGCTTCGCCGAGGCTTTCGACGATCAGGCTGGTGTAATCGTCCTTCCACGAACGGCAGGCCTGGATGACTTCTTTTTCCAGGCGCAGCGGGTCGATCTGCACGCGGTTCTTCGGGTCGACCTTGAGGATGAACTGCACCCGCGCCAGTACCGACTCGGAGAAGAAGGTCCAGAACTCGCAATCGGTAGCCTGCAGGCGCTCCATCAGCACCTGCTGGATCTTCATGCGGGTTTCGGTGGAGTACACGTCGCGTGGCACATAAGCCAGGCAGTAGCAGAAACGGCCGTACGGATCGCGGCGCAGGAATACGCGAATCTTGTTGCGCTCCTGAATCTGCACGATCGCCATGGTGGTGTTGAACAGCTCATCCACCGGGGTCTGGAACAGGTCGTCACGCGGCAGCACTTCCAGTACCTGAGCCAGCTCTTTGCCCAGGTGCGCGCTGCTGTCGAAACCGGAACGCTGCTTAATCACCGCCACCTTGCGACGAATGAACGGAATGCTCCATACGCTCTCGGCATACACCGCAGAGGTGTACAAGCCCATAAAGCGGCATTCCTTGATGACCTTGCCTTTGGCGTCCAGTTCGCGGATCGACACCAAATCCGGATACGCCGGGCGGTGCACGCGGCTTGGTACGGCCGCCTTGGCGAAGGACAGCAGCTGCGGCTCGCGCAGGTAGGCCACGGCCTCCGGTTCGATATGCAACTCATCGGCCTTGAGGCCGCTGCGCAGGCGCTTGGACAAGCCCAGCAAGGACTTCTCGTCATAGACCATGCTGCCGCCGCCAGTGCTGTCGGCAACAGTGAACTCTTCATAGCCGAGGAAGGTGAAGTGGTCGTCGAGCAACCAGCTCATGAATACCTTGATCTCTTCCAGCTCGGCGCCTTCAACCTTGAGTTTGGCCTTGTCCAACCAAGCCAGCAGTTCCTTGGCCTTGGCTTTCATCGGCTGGAAGTCGGCGACACTCAGGCGCACATCGCCAAAGACTTCTTGCAGATCCTTTTCCAGGGTCTTCAATTCACCGACGCTGGAGCTGCGGTCAATCTCCAGGAACATCAGGGCTTCCTGCTGCACATCCTTGCCCTGGGCACCCTTGGGCAGGATTTCCTGCAGCTCGCCGTTCTTGTTGCGGCGCACACTGAACACGCTGTTCTGCAGGGTGTGGATGCTGTAACCGCGACGGTTCAGCTCCATGCGCACCGAGTCGACCAGGAACGGAATATCGCTGTGCAGAATTTCTACGGCAGTGTGGGTGGACTGCCAGCCGTGTTTTTCATAATCGGGGTTGAATACCCGCACTTCAGGCTTGGCCGGTTCAAAACGCTCCAGCAACCGCCAGGACGACAAGGTGCAACCGACCAGATCAGAGAGGCGACGCTGGGTCAGCTCCTCGAGGGCGATAATGCCGAAGAATTGCTCGGCGAACAGGGCTACTTGTGGCAGAGCCTGTTCACTGACGTGCTGCGCCAGCGCCGTTTGCAGGTGGTGCTGAAAATCGGCTTTGCTGGCCGCCGTAAAGAACGCCATGGGTTTGCTCCGTTTGGCTTGTTATTCGTCAGGGGACTCGATCAAGGCAGTCACGAGTAATGACCTTCGCCACAACCTTGTTGTTCAACGTTAGTCTAGGAGGCCGCGATTGCATTAAAGTGGCTGCCACTTAACTCTGGCGAGATTCAAGACTCGCTGGTCACATTTGCCGGATGAGCTTAACGATGGAACACCGTGAAGCGCTTGTCGCGCTGCGACATTTTCTTTCAAGTCAGATCCTCGGCCAGGAAAAACTCATCGAAAGGCTGCTGATTGCCTTGCTCGCCGATGGCCACATGCTGGTCGAAGGCGCTCCCGGTCTGGCCAAGACCAAGGCGATCAAGGAGCTGGCCGAAGGTATCGAAGCCGAGTTCCACCGCATACAGTTCACCCCTGACTTGCTCCCGGCGGATATCACCGGCACCGAGATCTATCGTCCGGAAACCGGCAGCTTCGTGTTCCAGCAGGGGCCGATCTTCCACAACCTGGTGCTGGCCGATGAAATCAACCGCGCCCCGGCCAAGGTGCAATCGGCGCTGCTCGAAGCCATGGCCGAGCGCCAGGTCAGCGTGGGCCGCAGCACCTATCACCTGTCGCCGCTGTTTCTGGTGATGGCCACGCAGAACCCGATTGAGCAGGAAGGCACCTACCCGCTGCCCGAAGCCCAGCTCGACCGCTTTCTGATGCACGTAAAGATCGGTTTCCCCGACGCCAGCGTGGAACGCAAGATCCTCGCCCAGGCCCGTGGTGAAGCGCTGAATGGCGAAACCAAGCCCGAGCAGCTGGTCAGCCAGCAGGCAATCTTTGCCGCACGCCAGGAAATCCTCGGCCTGTATATGGCCGATGCAGTGGAAGAGTATTTGGTGCAACTGGTGATGGCCTCACGCACCCCGGCCAAATTCGACCCGGAACTGGCCGAGTGGATTGCCTACGGCGCCAGCCCGCGCGGCTCGATTGCCCTGGACCGCTGTGCACGGGCCCACGCCTGGCTGGCCGGGCGGGATTTCGTCAGCCCGGAAGATATCCAGGCGGTGCTGTTCGACGTGCTGCGGCACCGCATCATTCTGTCCTTCGAGGCAGAAGCCGCCGGCATCGACCAGGACCGCGTGGTGCAGCGCATTCTCGACGTTGTGGCGGTCGCCTAACCACCATGCACGACCAACCCACGCAGCCCGGCATTCGCGTCAGCCTCGGTGAACTGATCGAGATGCGCCACCGTGTGCGTGAGGTGCAGCTGTTTTCCACGCCGGCGCGGCGTAGCCCGCTGATTGGTCTGCACCACTCCAAACTGCGCGGGCGCGGCGTGGACTTCGACCAGGTGCGCGTATATCAGCCCGGCGACGACGTACGCACCATCGACTGGCGGGTCACCGCGCGTACTCAGGAGCCACACACCAAGCTGTTCCACGAAGAGCGCGAGCGGCCGATTTACATCATGGTCGAGCAGAGCAAACGGCTATTCTTCGGCTCCGGGCTGATGTTCAAGTCGGTGCTCGCCGCACAGGCCGCCAGCCTGATAGGCTGGGCCGCGCTGGGCCATAACGACCGCATCGGCGGCTTGGTCTTTGGCGATCTGGAACACCACGAAATCAAACCACGGCGCAGCAAGCAGAGCCTGCTGCAACTGCTCAGCCGCCTGGCCAAAGCCAATCAGGCCCTGAGCAACGACACCCAGGGTGGGCGCGACAGCTTCGGCCTGGCCTTGCGCCGCGCCCGCGAAGTGCTGCGCCCCGGCAGTCTGGTGGTGATTCTGTGTGATGAGCGCACGCTGAACGACAGCAGCGAACAGCAGCTGCTGCTGTTGGCGCGGCATACCGACCTGCTGTTGCTGCCCCTTTCCGACCCGCTCGACCACGCCCTGCCCAATGCCGGTTTGCTGCGCTTTACCGAACATGGCGCACAGTTGGAGCTGGACACCCAGGACGCCGAACTTCGCCAGGCGTACCGTAGCCTGGCCGATGCCCGCCAGGCGCGCTGGCAGCGCCTGGCGCAGAAGCTCGGCGTGCCCCTGCTGGCCCTGAACACCCAGAGCGAGATGATCGAGCAGCTGCGCGAGCACCTGAATGCCCAGCGACCGAGGAAAGCCCTGTGAACCCGCTGGATCAACTCGAGCCGCTGATCGCACCTGCGCCGATCAGCTGGTGGCCGCCGGCCCCCGGCTGGTGGCTGCTCGCGGTGCTACTGCCGCTACTCTTGTGGGCCGCGTTCAAACTGCTTAAACGCCTGCCGCGCAAAGCGGCCGGGCAGTTGGCCGAAGCGCCGCTCGACCCATTGCGCCAGGCCGCGCTGAACGAACTCGAACGCCTGAGCAAACCTTACGACGGCGTCGATGCCGGCCCCTGGCTGCAACAACTCAATGCCATCCTCAAACGTCTGTGCCGCGAGCGTTACCCACAAAGTAACAGCCATATCCTCAGCAGCCGCGCCTGGCTGGCCTTCCTCGACAGCCGCTGCCCCGCCGCCGGCCTGACTCGCTGGATGATTCTGGTGGAAGGCGCCTATCGCCCGCACTGCAACCTGGATGACAAGGCCATCGCCGGGCTCAACCAGGCCGTAGCGATCTGGATTCGCAAACATGTTTGAGTTTGCCTGGCCCTGGGTCTTTCTGGTCGCCCCGCTGCCCTGGCTGCTGCGCGCCTGGCTACCGCCTGCGGACAGCGGCGAAGCAGCGCTGAAAATCAGCTTCCTGGCCGAACTGGAAGGTTTGAGCGGCCGCCGCGCCCGCGTACGGCTACCTGCCCTGCGACAACAAGCACCGTTTGCACTGATCTGGCTGTTACTGCTGCTCGCCTGCGCGCGCCCGCAATGGCTGGGTGAGCCGCTGCCGTTGCCGGCAAGCGGCCGCGACCTGCTGCTGGCGGTGGATGTATCCGGCTCCATGGATTATTCCGACATGGTGTGGGAAGACCAGGAAGTCAGTCGTCTGACCCTGGTCAAACACCTGCTCGGTGAATTTATCGACGGCCGTCAGGGTGATCGGGTTGGCCTGATCCTATTCGGCAGCCGCGCCTACCTGCAGTCGCCGCTGACCTTCGACCGGCAGACCGTGCATATATGGCTGGATGAAGCGCAGAAGAACATCGCCGGACCACAAACCGCCATCGGCGACGCCATTGGCCTGGCGGTCAAGCGCCTACGCGAGCGTCCAGCGCAGAGCCGCGTACTGGTGCTGGTGACTGACGGCGCCAATAATGGTGGCGAAATCGATCCCTTGACTGCCGCACGCCTGGCCGCAGAGGAAGGCATCACCATTTACCCGATAGGCATCGGTGCCGACCCCGAGCAAGGCGGCGTACTCGGCATGCTCGGTTTCAACCCCGGCATCGATCTGGACGAGCCTAGCCTGCGCGCAATTGCCGAAGCCACCGGAGGCGAATACTTCCGCGCCCGCGACAGTGAAGAACTGCAGGCGATCGAAGCCACTCTCGATAGACTGGAGCCGGTGGCGCAGAAACCGACTCTGGCGCGGCCGACCTTGCCACTCTATCCCTGGCCGCTGGGCCTGGCCCTGTTGTTCAGCCTGCTGCTGGTCAGCCAAACACTCTGGCCAAGCCTGCAACAACGCTGGCGTACTCAGCTGACACGGCTACGGGGGAAACAGTCATGAGCGAACTGACCAGCCTCTGGCCCCACTGGCAACGCCCCTTCTGGCTGCTGCTGATACCGCTATTGGGCTTTCTGCTTTGGCAGCTTTGGCACCGGGAGAAACGCAGCGGTCGCTGGCAAGCATTGCTGCCGGCCGCGTTCCAGTCCGCGCTGCTAACCGCCACCGCTGGGCGCAACAGTCGCCTGCCCTGGCTGGCCCTCGGCCTGGCCTGGCTGCTGGCACTATTGGCACTGCTCGGCCCCAGCTGGCAACGCATCGAGCAACAGAACCCCAAGCCGGCCGACCCGCTGGTGGTAGTGCTCGAACTGACCCCAGAGATGCTCGCCAGCGACGCCTCACCCAATCGTTTGGCCCAGGCCAAACGCAAATTGCTCGACCTGTTGGAAGCACGGCAGGATGCACAAACCGCCATCGTCGTATATGCCGGCAGCGCACACACCCTGGTGCCGCTGTCCGACGACCTTGCCACCAGCCGCAATCTACTCGATGTATTGAACCCAGAGATCATGCCGGAGCCTGGCAAGCGCGCCGACCTGGCGGTGGCCAAAGCCCTGCAACTGCTCGAACAGGGCGCCCAGGGCAATGGCCGCCTGCTGCTGCTAACCAGCAGCCTCGACGAAACGCAGCGCCAGGCCATCACCCAGGCGCTCGGCCGCCGTGGTGAGCGCCTACGCATTCTCGGCATTGGCAGCACCCAGGGCGCGCCGATCATTCAGGAGGACGGCTCATTCCTCAAGGACGCACAAGGCACCATCCTGCTGCCACGCCTGGACAGTAACGGCCTCAAGCGCTTTGCCAGCGAACTGGGCGGGCAGTATCAGGGCGTAACGCTGGATGAACGCGACCTGCGCAACCTCGGCCTACTCGATGCACCGCAACAGCTGCGCCGCGATGGTGAGCTGACCCAGCTGCAAGCCTGGGCAGACCAAAGCCACTGGCTGCTCCTGCCGCTACTGTTACTCGCAGCCTGCGCTGCTCGCCGCGGCTGGCTGCTTTGCCTGCCGCTGTTGCTGCTGAGCCTGCCGCAGAACAGCTACGCCTTCAGCTTCGACGACCTCTGGCTGCGTGCCGATCAACAAGGCCAGCGCCTGCTTGAGGCGCAACAACCAGAGGCAGCCGCGCAGCGTTTCCACGATCCACGCTGGCAAGGCCAGGCGCTCTACCAGGCAGGCGATTACGCTGCGGCCGCCGAACGCTTCGCCAATGGCGAAACCGCAGGCGACCACTACAACCGTGGCAACGCCCTGGCGCGTAGCAACGAACTGGAAGCCGCCCTAGATGCCTACACCCAGGCGCTGGAACTGCAACCCGACTTGGCTCAGGCGCAAAAGAACAAAGCCCTGGTCGAAGAACTGCTGCGCCAAAACCAGCAGCAACAGCAGAATCAAAACGACGACCCGCAAGAACCCGACGAGCAGCAGAATCAGCCCAGCAGCCAGCCCCAGGCAGGCCAGTCCGATCCAGACGCACAGCAGCAGGCCGAGCAATCTCCGACCAAGCCGTCCGAGCCAGAGGACAAGGGTGAAAAACCCGCACAACCTGGCGCAGATGAAGACGCGGATACACCGCCGAAACAACCAGAAGAAGACGACAGCGACAGCGGCGAAGAACAGATCGCCAGCGCCGAGCCGAGCCTCGACGGCGAGCGGCGTCAGGCATTGGAACAATGGCTGCGGCAGATCCCCGACGATCCGGGCGAGCTGCTGCGGCGTAAATTCAGGCTGGAACAACAACAGCGCCAGGAACAACTGCAATGAGCCGACTGCTCTGTACCCTTCTGCTTGGCCTGCTGGCCCTGAATGTCAGCGCGCAAAGCCTGACCGCCAGCGTCGACCGCACCCGCCTGGATGCCGGCGAGAGCGTTGAGCTGACCCTGGAATCGAATGACGCCACGCTGTTCGGCAAGCCCGACCTGCAGCCGCTCAATGAGCTGTTTGAGGTGCTAGGCACCCGCCAGGTCAACCGCCTGACTAGCGGCAGCAACGGTGCCCAGGCGAGCACGCGCTGGATCGTCACCCTGCAACCCAAACACAGCGGTTATGTGGTGATACCGCCGCTCACACTCGGCCAGCTACAAAGCGAGCCGATTACCCTGCATGTTCAGCAAGCCGCGAGCGCCGAAGACAGTCGCCTGGCACCGGTGTTTATCGATGCCAGCCTGGACCAAGAAAGCGTCTACGTGCAGGCGCAAACCGTGCTGACACTGCGCATCTACCACTCCGTTTCACTGTACGACGACAGCAGCCTGACCCAACTGGAGATGCCCCAGGCGCGCGTTGAAGCGCTTGGTGAACCGCGCACCTATGAGAAGGACATCAACGGCATACGCCATGGCGTGATCGAGCTGCGTTACGCAATCTTCCCTCAGGAAAGTGGCGACTTGCTGATCCCCTCGCAAGCCTTTACCGCCACTGCAGTTGATCGCTCCGCCAGCAATGCCTACAACCCGTTCGGTCCACGCCCCGGCAAAGTGGTGCGGGTCCGATCGCCGGAAATTCCGCTGACGGTGAAAGCCAAGCCAGCCAGCTATCCGGCCGACGCCCCTTGGTTGCCAGCGCGCGCACTCAGCCTGAGTGAAGTCTGGAGTCCACAACCGGAGACAGCCCGCGTCGGTGATTCGCTGACCCGCAGCCTACTGCTCAAGGTCGAAGGTTTGGCCAGCGCACAATTACCGCCCTTGCCCGCCACCCAGGTTGCCGGCCTGCGCCGCTACCCCGACCAACCCCAATTAGCCAACCAGGCCAACGACAACGGTCTGGTAGCCAGCCGTGAAGAACGTGAAGCACTGGTAGCCAACCGTGAAGGCGAGATCACCCTGCCGGCAATCGAAGTGCTGTGGTGGAACACCACGACCGACCAACTCGAACGCAGCAGCCTGCCCACGCGTAAGCTGCAGGTGGCCGCAAATCCAAACCTGGAAACTCTGCCGATTGAAGTAGCAAGCCCAACCCTGCGCGAGGTGGACAATGCCCACCTTTGGGCCTGGCAACTCAGCACTGCACTCCTGGGCCTGAGCACACTGCTCGGGTTTACCCTGTGGTGGCGCGCGCGGCGCCAGCCTCCAGTGCTGCCTAGCCAGCAGACGGGGCCTAGCCAACGCAACCTGCTCGATGACCTTAAGCGCAGCTGCCTGGCGAATGACTCGCAGGCCACGCGCCATGCGCTGGACGCCTGGGCCCGCCAACAACCGGAAACCCTCGCCGATATGGCCTCCCGTTTTACCCCACTGTCCGATGCCCTCGACGGCCTGAATGGCGCGCTCTACAGCGAAAGCGGTCAGCACTGGCAAGGCCGCAATCTGTGGCTGGCCATTCGTAGCCTGCCTGCCGTAGAAGACCTTGAGAGCAATGCCAACACGGACACCAGCGCCCTGCCCCCACTGTATCCACGTTAAACCCGCGCGGACACAGCCAGCGATGGACAGCATTGCCTAGCAGGGCATAACACAAGCCAAGCCCGCCAATCTGTTTAGCAACACGTAGGCTCTGTGAACAACTTGCCGGCAAGCAGTTTCTCTAACAGCCAAAGCCAGGCCTAGCGGCGCCTCTCAGGATGGATAAAGCCTACGCAGCGGAGCTTGCCATGGCAGTCGTTACCCAAACGCCAGAAACAGAAAACCCTCGGGAATCACTTCACCGAGGGTTTCTGTTTTTGGGCCTGGCATAAGCGCAAGACGCTTACGCCATCAAGCTGCCCTTAGTGCGAAAGCAACGAACCACCTGTTTTGCCAACCAGTTTTTCTGGTTTGATCAGGAAGCGCGCCAGAGCCGGCAACAGCAGCAAGGCACCAAACATGTTGACGACAAACATAAAGGTCAACATCAGGCCCATGTCAGCCTGGAACTTGATCGCCGAGAAGATCCAGGTGGCAACGCCGATGGCCAAGCACAGGCCAGTAAACAGCACAGCTTTACCGGTGGACTTGAGCGTCTGGTAGTAGGCCTCTTGCAGCGGCAAGCCCGCACGCAGGAAGCTTTCCAACCGGCTGTAGATGTAGATGCCGTAATCCACACCAATGCCCACACCGAGCGCGATCACTGGCAACGTTGCGACCTTCATGCCGATACCCAGGAACGCCATCAGTGCGTTACCCAGAATCGAGGTCAGGATCAGCGGCAACACGATGCAGATAGTCGCAGGCACAGAACGGAAGGTGATCATGCACATCACCGCCACCCATATATAAACCAGCACCAGGATGGTCAACTCGGAACTGGCAATCACTTCGTTGGTCGCCGCCTCGATACCCGCGTTACCAGCAGCCAGGCGGAAATCCAGATCCTCCTGGTTATTCACCTTGGCAAACTCCTGTACCGAACTGACCGCACGTTTAAGTGTCTCGGCCTTGTGATCCTCAAGGAACACCAGCACCGGGGCAACCGAACAATCAGCGTTGTACAGGCCATCAGCCCGGGCAATCGAGTTATTCAACACGTCCTGGTTACGCGACAGAGTTTCCCACTTCAGGTTGCCTTCGTTCATCCCTTTGATCATCTGGCGCGACACCGTGACCATGGAAACCGCAGACTGCACACCTTTGGTGTTCTCCATCTTCCACATCAGCTCATCCATGGCCGACAACGTCTTGAAAGCCGAGCAGCCTTCAGGAGCCGTCTTGACCATCACCACCAGTACGTCCGAACTGGTCGAATAATTCTTGATGATGAAGTCGTTGTCCTGGTTGTAGCGCGAATCAGGACGCAACTCAGGCGCTCCCTGATCCAGGTCGCCGACCTGCAGGTAAGCCTTCTGATAGAAGAAGCTGCTGACACCACCCACAAGCGCCAGCACGACCATAAACGGCGCAACATTCGGATGGGCGACGTTGGACAACAGACGCCACATCGGCTTCTCGGCCACCTCATCCTTCTTGCTGCGCTCAATCGCCTTCTTGCTGATACCCAAGTAGGAAATTGCAACCGGCAGCAGAATAAGGTTGGTGAAGACGATAACCGCTACACCGATAGAAGCCCCAATGGCCAACTCATGGATCACACCAATGTCGATGATCAGCAGGGTGATAAAGCCCACGGCGTCAGCCAGAATCGCGATCATGCCCGGCAGAAACAGCTGGCGGAAGGTGCGCCGCGCCGCCATCAATGGGTTATCGGCGCCACTGGATTGCAGCGCGATACCGTTGATCTTCTGCACGCCATGGGAAATACCGATGGCGAAGATCAGGAACGGCACCAGCATGGAGTATGGGTCGAGACCAAATCCAACCAGGTTCATCAGACCCAGTTGCCAGCCCACTGCAACCAGTGTGGTTACCAGCACACCGACGGTGCTGCGGATACACCAGCTGAACCAGTACAGCAGGACGAAGGTGATCAGCAAGGCGATGGCGAAGAAGCCGACCACCATTACCAGACCATCAATCAGGTCGCCGACCTTCTTGGCAAAACCGATGATGTGGATCTGCACATTGGGGTTCTGCGCCTGATACTTTTCGCGAATTTTCTCCTCAAGCTGGTGGGAGAACTGCTGGTAGTCCAGTTTGATCAACTTGCCCTGGTCGTTTGGATCAGGATAGGACTCAAGCAGCGGTACATCGACGATGCTGGACTTAAAATTGTTCGCCACCAGACGACCGACCTGGCCGGATTTGAGGACATTGCTGCGCAACTCCTCCATGCTCTCGGCACTGCCGTCGTAGGTTTGCGGAATTACCTCACCCCCGGCAAAACCTTCTTCGGTCACTTCGGTCCAGCGCACGCTAGGAGTCCACAAGGACTTCAGCCCAGAACGGTCAACACCAGGAATATAAAAAGCTTCGTCGTTGATCTGACGCAGCGTCTCCATGTATTCCTTGGTGAAGATATCGCCATCTTTGGCTTCTACCGAAATACGCACCGTGTTGCCAAGGTTGGCCAGGTCATTACGGTGCTCCATCATGTTCTGAATGAATGGATGGCTCAGCGGAATCATTTTTTCAAAGCTGGTCGATGGCCGGATTTGCGAGGCTTGGTAGAACAGGAAAATGCTTACCAGCAAGCAGATCAGAATCACCGCAGGCCGGTTGTTGAAAATCAGGCGTTCAAGAAAGCTCGCCTTGTCCTGGTGATGGTTACTCATCAAACGCTACCCCAGCTTATTATTGTTGGCCAAGACTGGCATCAGTCGGCGCGGAAACATGTACGCCACCCTGCCCGACGAGGATCATGCGGCCGCTGTTATCCATGGCAAGGCCAGCCAAGGACAAACGATCAGGACGATTTAGGACGCTGAAACTACGCCCCTTGTCGATGCTACGCAGCACGCTGCCACCATGGCCGACAATCACGATGCTGCCATCCTTGAATATGGCACCATTGGCTAAGCCAAACTCCAGCTCACCATTGTTCGCCGTTTTGAGCGAAATACGCTCCCACGTGCTGCCGAAATCTGCAGAGCGGAACAAGTGTCCCCGTAGGCCATAGGCCAGCACCGCACCGGGCTCGCCGGTACCGAGCGCACCAAACAGTGAACCTTCATACGGGCTTTCCAGTGTTTCCCAGGATTGCCCCCAATCAGGTGAGCGGAACATCACACCCTGCTCGCCAACGATAAACAGACCTGAATCTTTCACTTCGACAATGGCATTGAGGTGATAGGCATCCTCATTGTCCATACGCTCACTGACGTCTTCCCAGGTTGTACCGCCATCGGTAGTGGTCAGCAAAGCACCATAGGCACCCACCGCAAAACCGTTGTTGCGGTCCTTGAACCAGATATCCAACAACGGCGCTTCGCGCTCAAGATCTTCGAACTGCTTCACCCAGGTGGCGCCGCCATCGCTGCTGGCGAGAATCTGCGCATCGTGACCGACAGCCCAACCATGGCTATCGTCGAGGAAGAAAACGGCAGTCAACATCTGCTTGGATGGCACGCTAGCTTGTGTCCAGCTGCCGCCATCGTCATCGGAAAAGAGTATGTGGCCCCGATCGCCTACAGCCACCAAGCGCTTGCCAACACTGACAATATCCAGCAACAAGCTGTGCTGAGCTTTGGCCGATACAACGGATTGGACTTCAGTTTTGACGGTTTCAGCTTGCACGTGCATTGGCGCACTGGCGAGCATCAGCATGGACAGCACACTGCACAGCGAAAGCGCTTTAGTCAGTGGCGAGTGGACGCGGAACTCCGGCGTGTGGGACGACCCCACAGAACGACCGGCCTGGGTGCGCCGCATGACGGGCTCACTCATATACCTTCCCCCTTATTCTTATAGGTAGCACTACCCTTATAGCAGTGCGCCTATCCTACTGAGCTTTCAAAAGGCCTGACAATCGGCGCGACGTTATGTTTTGTTAAACCCGCCCGTCTACCATGCCCTGTTTGGCTGACAAATAGCAAAAGGCCGCTACAACAGTAGCGGCCTTTTGCTCAACCTACACGCGGATTAACGCGTACCGCGGCGACGCAGCGCAGCAGGCTTGAAGTAACCGTCATCCGGCACAGCCTGGCTAAAGTCGATGGTGCTTGGCTCTTCGTTATCCAAGTTCTGCACATGGTAACGACGGGCTTGCAGGTCGTGGAAGCTATCCAGTGCAGACCAAGTGGTCGGCAGGTCGTAGTAGTTTTTCAGGTAGGCAATCGACACGCGCCAAAGATCACCGCGACCGTCGTACTGATCAACCACTGCTGCTTGCCAGCTGTCCTCGTCGAGGAACAGGGTGCGCTTGGAATAGATGTGGCGAGCACCCGACTTCAGCGTACCTTCAACCACCCAAACACGGTGCAGCTCGTTGCGAGTAAACGCTGGGTTCAGGTGGCCGACTTGCAGCAGGTCCTTGTACTTCACTTCAGGGCTGGTGACTTTGTAGCTGTTATAAGGAATGTAGATTTCCTTCTTGCCCACCAGTTTCCAGTCATAACGATCTGGCGAACCGTTGATCATGTCGGTGTCGTCTGCTGTGCGCAGGCCGTCAGCGGCAGCGATCGGGGTGTCATAAGCCAGGTTCGGCGCGCGACGTACGCGACGCTGACCGGCGTTGTAGCCCCAAGCCTGACGCGGCTCTTTTACCTGATCCAGGGTTTCGTGCACCAGTACCGCACCACCTGCCAGACGCGCCGGGCTCTTGGTGAAGGACAGGTAGTAGAACATGATGTTGTTCAGATCTGCTGCAGTCCCTTTCGGGTTGTAGAACTTGAACATCGCTTCTTGCTGCGAGGTCACCAGCGAGTAGCTACCGTTACGCTGCACGGCAACTTCCGAAGCGCGACGCACAATGTAGGTACCACGGTAGCGTGCGATGTGGTTCCACAACGCTTCTACGCCATTTTGCGGGATCGGGAACGGGATGCCGCCGTAGGCGTCGGAGAAGCCGTTGCCGCCATCCAGCAACTTGGCAGTAGTAGCGTTCTTGATGGTGTTGTCATACACCCACTGCGGCGCAGAACCGGAGCGACGAGTCTGATAGACCGGCATCTGGTAGCTGTTCGGGTAGGTGTTGAACATCGCAATCTGACCTGGGGTCAGGTTGTCTTTGTACTGATCCAGGTTGGCTTTGGTGATGGTGAACAGCGGCTTGTCATCTGCAAACGGATCGACGTGGTGCTGGCCTGGCGTGGTGTAACCCGCCGGAGCCTTGGTGATACCACCGTTCCACTCAGGAATAGTGCCCGCCGCGTTGCCGGCTTTCTCGGCACCGAACGGGGTGAGGTTTGCGCCCAATTTGGCTGCTTCTGCAGGCGAAACCGCAGCGAACGCGCTGCCAGCGGACAGTGCCAGCGCAATCGCGGCCCCCATCAACGTGTGCTTTTTCAGCATCTTGATTCTCCGTGAAATAAGTCAGCAACCGAGTGCCCGCAGGCACTCGATATTTTCTAGTTATGTTTAGAAGGAATACTTGACGTTCAAGCCGACGTTGTCGCGGTCGCGACCCGAGTTGCTCTGACCGGCGCCCATAAACTCGGTGTATTGAATTTCAGCTTCCAGGCTGTTCAGGTAACTGGCGCGAAGACCTACGGTGTAAGCCTTGCGATCTTCAATAAAGTTACCGGTCTGATGGCCATTACCCTGGAAATCATGCTTGAAGACAGTAAATGGCGACAGGTTTACACCCGCATATACATCGTTCCAAGTACCTGACAGTACCAGCGTGTAGCCATAAGCATCAGACGTTGCACAGTCTTGCTTGGCCATGGCCGCATCGGTGGAGTAGGAGGTGTTAGCACGACCCGCGATGCAACGCTCACCATTTACAGAGCTATATTTCAGACTATCTCCACGAACATGTTCCGACGCAAGTTCGGCGACACCAAACAGCGAGTCAAAACTTAAGACATTGCCAAAGTTATGGATAGCACCGATAGACGAATTAAATGCTTCAACACGACGGTAGTTGCTTACAGAACCATCACGCGTGATCTGACGCCCAGAAATAAGCGCCGTACCAGCACCAGGCAAAGTACCTGAGTTATCCGCAAGCTTAGCGCCCTGTAAAACAAGATCACCCAAGAGATCGTTTGTAGCAGCAATACCAACTGGCAAATTAGGCCGATATGCCAGCTCGCCAAAAACAGAAGTTTCGTTAATTGTTGTATTGAAGCTAAAACCATACATGCGAATATCTTCAGCATACTCACGCTTAGCCTGAGTAGAACCCAGAAGATCAATCGTAGCCAAACCACCAGCAGTTGCAACACCCAGCGCCCCAGTACCTGGGTTGAACGCAGCCAAATTAGCTATATTAACACCCTTATAACCATTCAGATCCGCATATATAGTAGGCTCTTTGGCGTGATAGTTAACCAAATAAGCACCAAACTCCGTTGAATTTAGCTCTTCAGCGATATATTTAAAAGAGAATCCATACTGACCATCATTTTTAGCATTAATATCACTGGTAACATCAGCAACTTGTAGAATATTCCCAAATGAAGTGTTGACGCCAGAAGCATAAAGCCCAGTACCCGCCGCTAGAGGCCCAGCGAACGCGGACAAGTTCCGATAACCTGGAATAGCCGGCGCAAGGTTAGTGCCTGCGAAATTATTGTAAGCAGTATTTCCACCCTCACCGAACAAGTCAGTTTCGGAGAAGAAAGTACCTACTGGATCAATCGCCGACTCTTTCCAATTGAACTGATAGAAAGCATCCATGGAAATGTTGTCAGTCAGGCCAACGCTAAAGCTCAGCGCCTCAACTGGAACCAGCACTTCTTTGACTTCTGCACCTGGCAGACGGAACTTACCGGCGTCTACTGGATTGGTGGTGTTTACCCCACCGCGGTAGAACAAACCTTCACCCCAGTTAAATACCTGCTTACCGAAGCGCACGCCAACAGGCATGTCGGCGACATCCCAGTTGCCGTAAACATAGGCATCGAGAATTTCTGCGTTACGGCCGGCCGAGTGACGGGTACCACGGGTAAAGCTGTCGTCTTTCGGTACATTCTGGCTTGGCTGATACGCCAGACTGGAGTCGTAGTAGTCGTTACGCTTATCCATGATTTGGGTGTCATAGAACGCCGTGCCGCGCACAAAGGCACCGTAATTCTGGTAGGTCACTTCCATATCGGAAGTGACTTTGAAGACTTCAGAAACCAAGCCAGTACCGAAGTTACGGTTACCGTCGTTGGTATTGATATCGTTGTTGGTCTTGTCCTGACCTTGTACGCGCCAGAGTTGGCCGTAGGACACGGTGGTATCGATGGAGCCGCTGATTTCATTGTCTGCGAAGCTGAATTCCACAGCTTGGGCATGGGCCGCCACCAGGAGTGGAAGAATGCCGACAAAAGCAAAACCTGCTTTAGCAGGTGCGAAACGCAATACGGGCTTACGGGACTTAATTTCCATCGAAACATTACTCCGTGGACAGATCATCTTTTTTGTACCCCAACCGCTGAGGCACGTTATGGCCATACTGATGACGGCCTTAAATGTTGATTGGAAGGCAAGCTCCCAACGCGCTTACACGCACCTCACTGTTTGGCGTGCACCATGACGAGGTCAAATCAATTTAGCTCCTTGCAACCATGGTGCCAATTCAAACGACCGTATAAAAAAATCAGCAACACACAACTCAAACCATAAAACCATTTTATGACTGATCATTCAGCAACCAATCAACTGTATGCGGTGATGGATTTTTCCTATTTTGTCCTACCATCTGGCGTGATCAGTCACCCCACCCGGGATTAAGCCCTCAGACGCTTCAAACAAATCGGCCAAGGTCAAGCCAAGCAGGCCAATTCATATTGTGCAAACTTTGCTTACATCTAATCAGGTAACACAAAAAGTGTTACCGGATCAAAGCGGGTAACACTTTTATGCGACTCGGAAGGACTTCGTGAAGAGCATCTAACCCCATGCATTGCACAAGGGCCTGCTTGATCGGTCTTTAGTATTAACGAATTGATCGAAAAACGATCAGACACATACAGATTTGAGTAGGGGCAACATGACCGCCCCTACTTTGTTACCGCTGATCGATTAACCAGCCAGACTCTTGCTGACCACTTCATACACGTCGCTAGACAACTCACCCGAAGCCAGAATGCGTTGCAGCTGCTCTTTCATTTGAGCCTGGCGTGCACTGCCATATTTAGCCCAACGAGTCAGCGGCGCCAGCAAACGCGAGGCGATCTGCGGGTTGAGGGCATTCAGGGTAATAACCTGGTCGGCCAGGAAGCGGTAGCCGCTGCCATCAGCCTGATGGAAACCCAGCAGGTTCTGCCCAGCAAACGCACCGATCAAGGAACGAACCTTATTCGGGTTCTTCAGGGTAAACGCCGAATGCTGCATCAGTTGCTCAACACGCTGTAGCGCACCCGGCAAGGCGCAAGCTGCCTGCACGCTGAACCACTGATCCATAACCAACGGGTTGTCCTTGAAGAAATCGGCGAAGCTGGCCAGGGCAGTTGCCTTTTCGGCTTCGAACGGCGAATTGACCAGCACCGCCAACGCAGTCAAACGCTCGGTCATGTTGTCAGCGTTCTCGAACTGCTCCAAACAAGCCGCCAACACCTCAGCCTTGGCGCTGAGCATCAGGTAAGACAACGCGATGTTCTGCAGGCTGCGCCGGGCGAAGTGCTCGGCCTCGGCCACATAAGTGCTGGTACGGGACACCTCACGGTTACGCTGGTAGCGCGCCCACAGCAGCTCGAACAACGCATCCGACAGTTGCTTGCGAGCAAATTCACGGGCGGCATGGATGGCTTCGACATCGGCCACCGCGCTGATTTCTGTCAGATAGGCTTCACCTGGCAGCGAGAGCATCTCGGCAACCATGGCTTGATCCAGCGATTCATCGGCCAGCAGCGTACGGCAGGCCTCGACCAGGCGCTGATCAAGCACCAGCGGCTCACCACGTTGATGCTGACCAATCAGCTCCTGCAGCACTTGCACGGACAGTTGCTGCCCAGCTTCCCAGCGGTTGAAGCCATCGCTGTCGTGCTGCATCAGGAACATCAGTTGATCACGGCTGTAAGGGAAGCTCAGCTTGATCGGTGCAGAGAAACCGCGCAGCAAGGACGGCAGCGGTTTTTCCGCCAGATTGACAAAGGTGAACGCCTGTTCGGCTTCAGTTATTTGCAGCACGCGGGAAGTGCCCAAGGCAGCGTTTTCACTGACCAGTTGCAGCGGCAGCTCACGCCCCTGAGCATCGAGCAAAGCCAGCTCGACCGGGATAACAAACGGCAGCTTCTCAGTCTGCCCGGGTGTGGCCGGGCAGCTCTGGCGAAAGTGCAGGCGATAACTGTTGGCCGCCGCGTCGTAGCTTTCAGTGACCTCCAGCCGCGGTGTGCCAGCCTGGCTGTACCAGCGTTTGAACTGGGTCAGGTCGATGCCATTGGCCTCTTCCATCGCGCGGATAAAATCGTCGCATGTCACAGCCTGACCGTCGTGGCGCGCGAAGTACAAATCGCTGCCGTTGCGGAAGCCCTCTGCACCGACCAGGGTGCGGATCATGCGCACCACTTCCGAGCCTTTTTCGTACACCGTCAGGGTGTAGAAGTTGGAGATTTCCATAAAGGCGTCCGGGCGCACGGGATGGGCCATGGGGCCAGCATCTTCGGCGAACTGGTGCGTGCGCAGATAAGCCACGTCTTCAATGCGTTTAACCGTGCGCGAGTGCATATCGGCGCTGAACTCGGCATCGCGGAAGACGGTAAAGCCTTCTTTCAACGACAGCTGGAACCAGTCGCGGCAAGTCACGCGGTTGCCCGACCAGTTGTGGAAGTATTCGTGAGCTACAACCGCTTCAACGCGCTGGTGGGCGGCGTCTGTAGCCGTTTCAGCCTTGGCCAGCACGCAGCTGGAATTGAAGATATTCAGGCCCTTGTTTTCCATGGCGCCCATGTTGAAGTCGTTGACCGCGACGATCATAAAGATGTCCAGGTCGTATTCACGGCCGTAGACCTCTTCATCCCACTTCATCGACTTTTTCAGGCTGTCCATGGCGTGCTGGCATTTGTCGATATTCTCCGGCTCGACATAAATGCGCAGCGCCACGTCGCGCTTGCTCATGGTGGTAAAGCTGTCTTCCACACACCAGAGGTCACCAGCGACCAGGGCAAACAGGTAGGCCGGTTTCATAAACGGGTCATCCCAGGTCGCCCAATGACGACCGCCTTCGTCGCTGCCGCTGGCAATCGGGTTGCCGTTGGACAGCAGCACCGGGTAGTCATGCTGCACGGCGCTCAGGGTAGTGGTGAACTTGCTCATCACGTCCGGGCGGTCCAGGTAATAGGTGATCTTGCGAAAGCCCTCGGCCTCGCACTGGGTGCAGAACATGCCGCTGGATTTGTACAGACCCTCAAGCGCGGTGTTGCTTTCCGGATGGATGCGCACGCTGCTGTCGATCACGAAGCTGGCGCTAGTAGGCTGCAAGGTCAGATGGCTGTCGCTCAACTGGTAATCGCCGGCACTCAGCTCGCGGTCGTCGAGCGCCACACTGAGCAGCTCAAGCTGCTGACCGTCCAGCACCAGAGGCGGCAAACCAGTGCCTGCCGCCGGGTTACGACGCATGACCAGTTGCGCATGCACCAGGGTATGGTCCTCGAACAACTCGAAGGTCAGGTGCGTTTCATCAATCAGATAATCCGGGGCCTGGTAGTCCTTGAGGTAGATCATCTTCGGCTGTTCGGTGCGCATGGCTTGTGGCCCTTTATCTGCGGCGCGCGGGCGCCGGGTTCGCGAATAAGTAACTCAGGCGGCCAGTTCGTGGACGGCCAGCTGGTAAGCGGTGTATTTGCGGATATTGATCACGCCGGTGTCGAACATCAGGTACTGGCCCTTGATGCCCAGCAAGGTGCCTTCGGCCAGCGGATTCTTGTCCAGATTGAAGCTGGTGATCTTGGCCGGGTAGGCGTCAATCGGATAGCTGATCTGCACCACCGGCTGATCACTGAGCGGCTGAATGGCCTGGATGCCAAAGCGCTGCTGCAACTCGGTCAGCCCACTGCTGCACGTGGCAAACAGCTGCTCGCGTACGGCAAGCAGATCCACCGGCGCGGCATCGCCCTTGAGCAGCGCACGCCAGTTGGTTTTATCCGCCACCTGACTGCGCAGCAGGTCTTCGACAAAGCCGGACTGCTGACGGGTGGCAACCCGCAGAATCGGCAAGGCCTGAGTCGCGCCCTGGTCGATCCAGCGCGTGGGAATCTGCGTGGCGCGGGTGATGCCTACTTTCACGCCGCTGGAGTTGGCTAGGTAGACCACATGATCAGTCATGCAGAACTGCTCGCCCCAACTCGGCTCGCGGCAGGTGCCGGCCTCATAGTGGCAACGCTCCGGGCTCATGATGCAGATATCGCACTGCGCCAGCTTCTGCATGCAGGGGTAGCAATAACCCTGGCTGTAGCTGCTCTTGGTTTTACGCCCGCAGTGGGTGCAGTGGATCGCGCCTAAAAACTCCAGACGCAGGGTCTTACCGATCAACGGATTAACCGGCAGCAGCTCATCGCCTAAGCGAAAGCTGTATTGCACCGGCGCATCCAGCTGCGCCGCCATTTTGCTCAGGGCACCACGGGCCAACTCACTCATCAGTGCAGGGTATCCGAGGATTTGAACAACAGATTGGGGATAGGCGCGGATTTACTGCTGCACTCCTGCGGGCCCATATAACCGATGCGCTCTTCTTCCGGCAGGTTGTGCGTTTCCCAGGCGATCAGCGCCTGCAGGGTCAGCTCTTTCTGCTCCTGAGTCAGCTTGCGGCCATCCGGCCATTTGCCAATTTCCACTGCCAATTTCAGGCTCTGGTAGATCTCAGGGGTGATGTTTTCAATCGCTTCAAGAAAGGACGACATACGCGCCTCCAAATGCAAAGTGGCAGTTTACCAGCCTGTAGAAGAACTAACTGTGTCGCCGACGCGCCAGCGAGCCACCGACCAGCCCGGTCAAACAACCGGCAAGCAGGCCGCCGACATGCGCCGCGTTGGCGATAGCGCCGAATTGCAGCAGCTCGAAAATGCCGGTCATACAAATCAGCAGCCAGGCCAGCATCATCACCAAGACCCCTGGCGGCAGGCGATAGGCGGGGGTCGGCGCCAGCCGCTGGAAGATCCAGCAATGCCCGAGCAAGCCGTAGAGCACACCGGACAGGCCGCCGAACAGCGATGGGCCAGCATGCAGGTACTGGGCGAAATTGGCTGCGAGGCTAAACAGCAGGGACAGCCCCAAGAGCATCACGGCACCCTGACGTGCCTCAATCCGCCGACCCAGCTCCCAGTACCAGAGGCTGTTCATCGCCAGATGGAGGATGCCAAAGTGAATCAGCATCGGCGTCAGCAGCCGCCACCATTGACCATTGGCCAGCGTGTCGTTGAGGTAGGTGAAGTAGATGTAATCGCCTTGCACCCGATAGTCGACAAAGCTCAGCCAACTGACCGTCTCTAGGTTATCGCCCAGCAACGTGATCGCGGCTGCGATAAAGGTCAGCACAAGGACAACAGCTGTCATGCGACTGGCTTTCAGCTGTTGAGCAAAACTCGGAGCAGCATCCGCAGAGCCCTGCGACGGTTCAAGCTGCACCTCAGCATCGCCCTGCGGATAGCGCCCATAAAGCTCACGCACCTGCTCGGCTAACTGCTCTCCGGGCACCCAGAGCACCTGTTCGCCCGCCTCTTCCGCGACCCGATGCGGCACCTGCAAGCGCTGCAACAAGGTAATAAAACCACTCAGATCGACATGCTCAGGCAAACGCATTGCCGCGACTGCGCTCATGGCCGCGCCTCCGGACTGTCGACATCGACCCACACAAACTTACTGGCCTCCAGACGCGTCTCTTGATCCAACCGATAGGCCACCAGCTTGCCATTCAAGACGGCGCTGTAATCTAGACAAGCCAGGTTGCTGCGAATCGGCGCGGGTTTGCCGCTGCGCCAGTAGTGGCCAACAAACAGCAGCGGCTGATCACCACCGTATTTAAGCAGTTCGGTTTTCTGCATCTCGCTGAGCGGCATCTGCGCTGCCAGTTCCGGCAGAGCATCAGGCTGGAAGACGATATCGCCGTAGGTTTGTGGGTCTTCTTCCCAGAATTTGGTGCGAAAGTGCGCGCGGGTAAAGCCGTCATCGCTGGTCAGGGTCATGCCATGTGGCAAACGCATATCAGTGCCGCGCAGCAGTCGACCCAGCGCGGTATTGGCAAAACTGCCATGCACGGCAGCGGCTTGGAGAAAATGCTCATCGATGCAGCCATCAGCAAACTGCGCACGCAGCGGCTCAATCAGGCTGTCATCCCAGCAGGCGTGCACCACACGGAAATGCCCGGCATCGATAAACAGCGGTAACTCGTAGAACCAGTCGAGAAAACCCTGCCACTCCGCCGGGTAAGCGTCGAACTGCTCCAGGGTTTCCTTGATCAGCCGCGCATGCCGTGGCGTGTGCTCACGGACAAACTGCCGACCGCTGCCAGGCGCGGCCGGCGTACTCCAGGCCAAGGCATTGAACTCATGGTTACCCATGATGCACAGCGCGTGTCCGGCCGTGACCATATCGCGCACCAGATGCAACGCTTCACGGATGCGCGGGCCGCGGTCGACCAGATCACCCAGAAAGATCGCCATACGCTTAGGGTGCTGCCACACCCCCGCCTGCTGGCGGTAGCCCAGGGTGCTGAGCAGGCGTTCCAAGGTTTTTGCGCAGCCATGGATATCGCCGATCAGGTCGTAACCGCGAGCGGGATCGAGGTGCATCAAGCCCCCCCGCCAAGCCGGCTACCCCAGCCCAACTTGTTCCGACAGACTTCGTAATAGTTGTGATCCAGCGGATGAATCAGGCGCAGCTTCTGCGGCCGTTTGGCCACGGTGACCGTGTCACCGGGGGCGCAGGTGAAGTGATTCTGTCCATCACAGGAGACCTGCGGATACAGCTGCAGATCCTTGGACACGACGATTTTCAGCTCGCTGTTGCCATCCACCACAATCGGTCGACTGGACAGCGTGTGCGGGTACATCGGCACAATCACGATGGCGTCCAGCTTGGGGTGCATGATCGGCCCGCCAGCGGACAGCGCATAGGCCGTGGAGCCGGTCGGTGTGGCGACAATTAAACCGTCGGCCTTCTGGCTACAAACAAACTGGCCGTCGATAAACAGCTCGAACTCGATCATCCGCGTGGACTTACCCGGGTGCAGCACCACATCGTTGAGCGCATCACCCTGGCCGATGGCCTCGCCATTACGGCGCACCTCGGCCTCCAGCAGAAAGCGGTTTTCGGTCAGATAATGCCCTTCGAGCACCTGGGCCACTTTGACTTCCAGTTCATCGGGGCGAATATCGGTGAGAAAGCCCAGGCTGCCACGGTTGACGCCCAGCACCGGCACCTTGTGCCGAGCCAGGGCGCGGGCGGCGCCGAGCATGCTGCCGTCACCGCCGACCACGATCACCAGATCACATACCTCGCCGAGAATCTTGCGTGACGAGGTCTGCAAGCCATGGCCCGGCAGTACTTCGGCGATGGTGTCTTCGAGGATCACATGCAAGTGGCGGGCGAGCAGAAATTTCTTCAGCCGGCGAATGGTGTCGAGAACCTGGGTGCTGCCCAGTCGACCGATGATGCCGATATTACGAAACTGCTCCATGGTGCTCCCGCCAGGCTCTGGATCTAATGGGTCGGATTATGGGCGAAAGCCCATGGCAGCGGCAAACCGCTGACTGCCTATGGCATCGATTAACAACTCGTTGAAGGTGCGTGAATGGTTTTTAAACCCGCCGCACCGATGCGCAGTCGACGCCACTTAGCCTTGAAGCGCTATGCTCGCAACATGACGCCCTTTCCTCTGCTCACCGGCCTGCCTTCGCAGTTGCGCCAGCCTGCTGTGCGCGACCTGGCCTGGGCGCTGCTCTCGCCGCCGTTGCTGGCACAGACGCCCTGGCCACAGCGTCATCCACTCAAAGCCAGTCGCTGGAGCCAGCAACCCGACGCTTTGGCGGACTGGCTGCTGAGCCTGGATGCCGATAGCCATGATTTGCAGCAGTGGCTAAGCCAACGATCAATCCGCCGCCTGGGGCTGTATTACGAACGGCTCTGGCAGTTTGCCCTGCATGCCGCACCGGGTGTCGAGGTACTGGCCGCCAACCTGCCCATCCGCCAACAGGGTCATACCCTAGGTGAGCTGGACATGCTGCTGCGTGACGAGGAAGGCGTGCATCACCTGGAGTTGGCCATCAAGCTGTATCTGGGTCAGCCGTCATGCAATGGCACGGATCTGGCGCACTGGCTGGGCCCCGGCAGCCACGACCGCCTGGATCTCAAGCTAATGCATCTAGGCCAGCACCAGTTGCCGTTGTCGGCCCGCGCCGAAGCCCAACAGCGCTTAACCGAGCTGAATATTCAACGGCCACAGTCGGCGCTGTGGCTGGGCGGTTATCTGTTCTATCCCTGGCAGCAGCCATCCTATGCCGCGCCGGCAGAGGGCAACCCGGAACACCTGCGTGGGCGTTGGCTGCATCGTGCTGACTGGATCGACTTTGCCATGCACGCACCCGGTCAATGGCAGCCATTGGACCGTCACGCCTGGCTAGCGCCTGCGTGTATTGAAGAAGCGTGTTTATGGTCGCGGGAGCATTTCAATCAATGGCTTGCGGCGCTACCGAGCGATGCTAACGCACAGCTGCTCGTACGCCTGATTGAAGGCCCACAGAATGATTGGCTGGAAGCCGAGCGAGTATTTTTGGTCAATGACCACTGGCCCGCGCAACCGGGCGACTAGTTCAGAGGCTGCGCTCGGTTCGACCGCCCGAGCGCGCGAGATAGCCCGAACCACTCTCACAGAGCAGCGCATCACGCTGGACCGCCGGCAAGGCATCCACCCCATCACGCAGTGCATAGGCGCGGTAGCCAAGCTGCGAAAGTAGAAACACTGCACTGCTGCTGCGCTTGCCGCTGTCGCAGTAACACAGATAAGTACGCGTCTTATCCAGTAAGCGTGCTTTCAGACGCAGCAATTGCAACGGCATGTTCAACGACTGCAGCGCATGGGCACGCTCGTATTCTTCCTGCAGGCGCACATCCAACCACTGCGCGCCCGCCGCCAGCAAACGTGATGCTTCGCCGAGCGACACCTCATCGACCACCGGAGCCTTCAGCAACGCAAAGAAATCCTGACGATCCAGACGCAGTACCACGCCGTCTTCTAGCATGGTTACCGTGGCATTGCGCGGGCTGTCGGCCAGCAAGGCCTCCTCACCAAAGCAGGCGCCGATCTCCAGCTCGGCCAACACCTGCTGCGCGCTGCCCGCACCGCGGATTACCTCAGCCCGACCATTTTTCAGGAAATAGCAGCTGTCACCGACATCACCCTCCTGCAGCACGGTACTGCCTGCGGCCAGCTCGACACGCTGCAGGCGTGCCAACATAGTGCGTACGTTAGACGGCGGCACCTTGGCAAACAGCGGGTTTTCCAGCAGCCGTTCCAACCATTCGACTTCGGCATGATCCTGCCCCAGTTCGAGTAGCAGATCCTGATAAGCCAGGCGCCAGGTCAGCAGCCGATTGAGGGTCGCGGTGTCCAACGCCAGCACACTGACATCAGTCAGCGCCCGCGCTTCGTGCAAGCGCGGCAGGCTCGGCGACAACGGGTGACAACTGGCCTCACTGCCAGCCTGCAAGCGCTGCGCCTGTCCATCGACCGATTGCAGCAATAGCTCACCCGCCAGCAGGTAATAGGTCAGCCGCGCCTGATCCCCCGGGCGAAACAACAACTGACCCGCCAACAACGGTTGCGGCACCAACTGCGCACGCAATTCGCGCCATTGCTGTTCAGACAGCACATTGAGTGGCGTCAGGCTGCGCAACTGTTCGGGGTTAAGAGGTTCGCTCATGGAGTATCCAGGCTCCGCTGGTGAAATTCAGTGTAGCTGGGTTAATCGGCCGATCATGCTTTCGCCGCCTGCTGCAAGGCCGCGGCACGGCCCTGCAAGCCGCCCGTGTGCACAAACACCAAACGACTGCCGCGAGCAAAGTAACCGGCCTCGACCTGCTGGCGCAACGCCATTAATGCCTTGGCGGTATACAGCGGCTCCAGCGGCACACCACTCTGCGTTTCTGCCGCCTGCATAAAATGGAGCAATTCAGCATCCACCTTGGCAAATCCACCACGGCTGGCCTCATGCAGCTGATAAGACCCCACCGGCATACCGGCCGCCTGAATAATCGTTTGCACCTGCTGCTCGACGCCATGATCCGCCGGTACAGCGAGCGCCGCATGCACCGGATGCGCAGCCGCTTCACCGAGCAGCAAACCGGCCAGCGTGGTGCCCGTCCCTGCTGCCAACCACCAGGCATCGTAATCAGCCCACCCCAGAGCTGGAAGCTGCTGGCGAACGTGCTGCACCAAGCCCATACACCCCAGCGCACCCGGCAGACCACCACCGCCCTCCGGCACTGGATAGAAACCCGGATAAAGCGCTTGCCATGGCAACCAGAAATCAGCCGCATGTCGAGCCCGGTAGCCCGCATAACCCAGCCAGTGCAGCTGCATACCGAAGGCCTGCAGATCATCCACAGTCGGAGTCTGCTGCGGATGGCCGCGCAGGAGCCCGACCGTCTGGAAATTGAAACGTTTACCGGCAGCGGCCAGGGCATGCAGATGATTGGAATGCGCGCCGCCCAGGCTGATCAAGCCCGAGGCGCCAGCGACCTCTGCAGCGCGCAGATGATGGGTGAGCTTGAACCATTTATTACCGCTGATCAGTGGGTCGAGCAGGTCAAGGCGCAGCACCGCCAGCTCAACTCCAGCAGCCACCGACCAATCCAACGGAAAGTGCCGCAACGGGGCATGGGGCGCCCACTCAGGCAGGACAACAGACAAGGTTAACTGACAGTGCGCAAACGGCTACTGGCTTTGTGCCGCGCACAGCAATTGGATTCACCCAAAACAAAACGGCTCGGCGTATCGATACGGTCGATGGGGATGGCGCAACGCTCGCCACTGGGCAAAGAAGCCTCACAACTCGGCTTCTGATAATGCGCCAACCAGTGACGGTATTGCTCTTCACTGACAAAACACTTGGCTGCCGCATAGGCCAGCGGGTTGTCCTGGTAGGCAGCGATGTCCTGCAGCGGGATGGTCAGGTGACCCGCGCCTGGGTGATAGACCACAAAGACCACGCCGAGCTTGGCCAGGCGCTCGAGAATCTGATCACCGCCCTGACTGGCCAGATCAGCGTATGCGCGTTTGAGGCGATTGATCTCCTGCAGCGCTTGCGTGTCCTGCTCGCTGCGATAAGCCAGCTCGACATCGCGAATGGCAATCTGCTCTTTGTATTCAGCCACTGCAGAAGCAATCTTGGCCTGCATCTCGCCTTCGAACTGCACGCGCAAGCTGTCGCTCTCACTGCGACCATCACGCTCCAGCGCCCGCAGTTGCTCGGTCATCTCCTCACGGGAGGTCTGGAAACTGGCCGCCTGGGCAGCCAGCTGCGCCTTCAACGCAGCATTGTGCTCTTCTTGCTGACGCAAGGCCTGGTGCAGACCGTGGATTTGCGCCTGCAAGTTCTTGCTCTGCTCATCGCTGGCCAACTTGAACTTGGCCAGCTCTTCCTCATGCTGCTGGGTCAGGCTGCTGATGCGCAGACGTTGCTGCTTGATCAGTTGTGCAGCTTTCAGACGTTGTTCCTGATCAAGCTTCTCGGTGGCCTTGGCAGCTTCTTCCTGAGCGGGATCAGATGCGTACCACTTATCCTCCGAAGCCATTTGCAAGCGCTCAGGGGCCACCGCCTGAGTGCTTTCATCTTCGGCGAGAAGCCCCAAGCTGTTGCGTTTGACCACATCGCGCAGCAGTGCCAGGTCGTTATTGCCTGGGGTCAGGCTGGGGTCCCACAGGTGCATCTGGTGCCAGGACACCGGACACTGGCTGCGGCACGCCAGGCGAATCGGTCCGGCACCCAGATCAGGGCCGCGCCCTGCCCGCTCGGCCAAAGCCTGCAAGGGGATATTCCAACCGGAATCCGGCGCACCCTTTTCGTCGAAATCGAGGTAGAAAAACACCAGCGCCTTGATCAGCAAGCGCGGGTTGATCAGCACATAGGCCACCCGCATCTGCTCGTCGGCGAACTCCGGCATATTCACTACGCCATCGAGCAACGCTTCGAACTCAGGGAAAAACATTTGCTTGCAGATGCCACCGCGCTCACTAAAGAACAGTACGGCCTCAACCATCTGTGGCTTGTTCTGCATGCTCATCGCTTTTCCTCTAGGCCGAAACGGGGCTCCGCTCAGCGGTGACTCATCTTGATCATGGTGCGCAAAAAATGGCGCACATGACAAGACTGCCAACAATCTGACGGGCTAAGCAATACCTATGTTGCAGGCGCTATACCCTTGTTCAGGCAAGTCTAGGGGAAAAACCAAGCCCAGCAATGTGACTGGGTTGGCAGTCACCCTGCCAGCAGACCGCTAAAAACAGGCCGACAGGGCGAAACTGTGATGGGTTTGGTGCAACGTCTCAGGCTTTTGCCGCGGCCAAAAAAGGTGCCAGCCTCCGGCCCATTTCCTCGCCCAAGGCCTGCAGGCCACTCATGGGGCGCACCATCACTTCAAATTCGACAATTTTGCCAGCCTCATCGAAGCGAATCATGTCGATACCCTTCAGCTCGCGCTCACCCACTGTTGCACTGAATTCCAGCACCACATTGAGTCCATCAGCGCTGGCTAGCTCGCGGTGGTAGGCAAAGTCGACAAATACCTTGCTCACCGTGTTGAGGATGAGCGACACCATGGGCGCACCGGTATAGGGTTTGTAGGCCATGGGCGAACGGAACACCGCCTGCGGATGCAGCAATTCCGGCAGGCTGCGCAGGTCGTTGTTCTGCATCAATGCGTGCCATTGCGCGAGCGTAGCGGCGGCGGCCGCTTGTAGTTGAGAATTTTCGGACACAGGCTTCTCCTTATTGTTGTAAGCCGTATGCAAAACGCCCCGCACTAGGCGGGGCGTCGATTGCGTTAGAGTTCGGCGGCGAGGCGCGAGCCCTGGTTGATTGCACGCTTGGCGTCCAGTTCACTGGCGACATCGGCACCACCAATCAGGTGCACGCTCTGCCCGGCGTTTTCCAGGCCTTCCTGCAGTTCACGTAACGGGTCCTGGCCAGCGCAAACAATCACCGTATCCACCGGCAACACCTGCGGCTCGCCACCGGCGATGCTGATATGCAGGCCGGCGTCGTCGACCTTGAGGTACTCGACCGAGTTAAGCATCTGCACGTTCTTGTTCTTCAGACCGGTGCGGTGGATCCAGCCCGTGGTCTTGCCCAAGCCGTCGCCAACTTTGGATTTTTTGCGCTGCAGCAGGAACACTTCACGCGCCGCCGGATGCGGATGGGCCTGCACGCCCGCCACGCCGCCGCGAGCTTCCAGCGCGGTGTCGATGCCCCACTCCTTCCAGAACTCATCCCGGTTGAGGCTGGTCGCTTCGCCCTGATGGGTGATGAACTCGGACACGTCGAAGCCGATACCACCCGCACCAATCACCGCAACCTTCTGGCCGACCGGCTTGCGCTGCAGAATGGCGTCCAGGTAGCTGATTACTTTGGCATGTTCGATACCCGGAATAGCCGGGGTGCGAGGCGCAATACCGGTGGCCAGGATGATCTCGTCGTAGCCACCCTTAGCCAGGTCATCAGCCGATACGCGGGTGTTCAAGCGCAGATCAACGCCGGTGGTTTCCAGCTTGCGCTTGAAGTAGCGCAGGGTTTCAAAGAACTCTTCCTTGCCCGGCACACGCTTGGCCACGTTGAATTGGCCACCGATTTCGCTGGCCGAATCGAACAGAGTCACGCTGTGACCACGCTCGGCGGCCACAGTGGCCGCTGACAGGCCAGCAGGACCAGCACCGACCACGGCAACCTTCTTCACCGTGGTGGTCGGAATGTAGTTCAGCTCGGTCTCGTGGCAAGCACGTGGGTTGACCAGGCAGCTGGTCAGCTTGCCACCAAAGGTGTGGTCCAGACAGGCCTGGTTACAACCGATGCAGGTGTTGATCTCATCACTGCGACCCTCGGCCGCTTTGTTGACGAAGTCTGGGTCAGCGAGGAATGGACGCGCCATGGAGACCATGTCAGCGTCACCCTCAGCCAGCACTTGCTCGGCCACTTCCGGGGTGTTGATGCGGTTGGTGGTGATCAGCGGAATACTGACCTCGCCGCGCAGCTTGGCGGTGACCTTGGTGAACGCGGCGCGCGGCACCTTGGTGGCGATGGTCGGAATACGCGCTTCGTGCCAGCCGATGCCGGTATTGATCAGGGTCGCGCCGGCTTTTTCGATGGCTTTGGCCAGCAGGACGATCTCGTCCCAGGTGCTGCCGCCTTCAACCAGATCCAGCATCGACAGGCGATATATGATGATGAAGTTCGGGCCGACGGCCTCGCGCACGCGACGGACGATCTCCACCGGCAAACGCATGCGGTTCTCGTAGCTACCGCCCCAACGGTCGGTACGGTGGTTGGTGTGCGCGGCGAGGAACTGGTTAATGAAATAACCTTCCGACCCCATGATCTCCACACCGTCGTACTCGGCCTGCTGGGCCAGCACGGAGCAGTTTATGAAATCCTGGATCTGCTTCTCGATGCCTTCCTCGTCCAGCTCTTTCGGCTTGAACGGGTTGATCGGCGCCTGAATGGCGCTCGGCGCTACCGATTTAGGGCTGTAGGCGTAGCGACCGGCGTGGAGAATCTGCATGCAGATCTTGCCGTCCGCAGCGTGCACGGCGCGGGTCACGATCTTGTGCTTTTCGGCTTCTTCCGGGGTGGTCAGCTTGGCTGCGCCTGAATACACACCACCTTCATCGTTCGGGCCGATACCACCGGTGACCATTAAGCCAACGCCACCACGGGCACGCTCGGCGAAATACGCCGCCATGCGCTCAAAACCATTAGGCTTTTCTTCCAACCCGGTGTGCATCGAGCCCATCAGGGTGCGGTTCTTCAGCGTGGTGAAGCCCAGATCAAGCGGGGCCAGCAGATTGGGGTACAGAGCAGTCATGGATATCTCCACATCGGGTGTTGGCTTTCACGGATGCCGCAACCTCTTAGCGGGTCGCGGTCGAATATGGTCTAGACGATAATCAGCTGCGCCGAACAGCTCAATGACTAAAAGTAACAACCTAATGATCAAAAAGAGCAGCAGTTCTTGGCAAAATCCATACGCCTGCCTACCCTAGAGGCCTTGTCTAAATACCCAACACGATTGGGCGCAGTCGGGATAACGACGCAATGCTGAAAAGCACACGGGTCAAACTCGGTGACCTGTCGGTAGGATTTGTCGACAGCCTGGCCGACGCCATGCGCCATTGCGCCGAGGACCCACAACCGCTGCTCGACAGTTATGGCCTGGATGCCGCACGCCTGGCCGAGCCGCGCGCGCGGCTGTCGATTCCGCGTTATATGCGCCTGGGCCATAGTGCCATCCAGCAATGCAGCGAACCTGGGCTGGGCCTGCTGATGGGGCAAACCAGCCGCCTGAGCCAACTGGGCCTGGCTGGTGTGACGGCGATGCAGGCACCGACCGTGCGGGAAGCGGCGCGCGCGCTGATTCGCTTTGAGCCGCTGTATGCCAGCAACTACCGTGGCCAATCCAGCCTGCATGAAGACGTTCAGGGCGCCTGGCTGCGCTTCTATTCGATCAGCCCGTACAACGCCTACAACCGCTTCGTGGTCGACTCGGTACTGGCCAGCTGGGCACAGCAACTGTGCAAGTTGGCGCAACAGGCCCTGCCCGTGGAGAAAGTACAGATCGAATTTCCTGCGCCTGACTATGCGGCGCAATACGCCGCGCTGTTTGCCTGCCCGGTGGAGTTTGCCAGTGAACACAACCAGCTGCGCCTGAGTCGGCAAAGCTTGAACCTACGCAACCCGGAACACTGCCCAAGCACCTGGCGGCACCTGCTGGAAATCTGTGAGCGGGAACTCACGCAGCTGACCCGCACCCGCAACCTGCGCGAACGCATTACTCAGTTGCTCGGCCCATTGCTGCACGGCCGCGAACCGGACCTCGCCGAAGTGGCCGCACGCCTGCAGCTACCCACCTGGACCCTGCGGCGCAAGCTGGCCGAGGAAGGCACGCAGTTTCGCAGCATTCTCAACGACACCCGCCGCGACCTGGCCATGGCCTATATCCGCGACACAGAGCTGGCCTTCGGTGAAATCGCCTACCTGCTCGGCTTTGCCTCGGCCGAAGCCTTCCAGCGCGCCTTCAAACGCTGGAACCAGCAAACCCCAGGCGAATATCGCCGCGAGCAGCGCCGAGCGCTCTAGCAGCGCTAAAAGGATCAGAGCTCGGTGGCGTCTTCGTCGCGCTCCGGCACATCCTGTTCGGTGGCGCGCGCTTCCAGCAGCTCTTCTTGATAATCGTCCATTGCCTGTTCCTCCCACTCGATATGTCAGCAACCACTCATTGCATAAACAAAGAGCATGCCAATCAAGCTAGAGCAGGCAGATGAACGCAAGATGACAAGTTGTCGCGTAACGCGTCTTCGGAGCAAAGACCTAGACGGCAGGCAATAAAAAACCCGCTGATATCGCTATCAGCGGGCTTCCTATATGGCGCAGCGGACGGGACTCGAACCCGCGACCCCCGGCGTGACAGGCCGGTATTCTAACCGACTGAACTACCGCTGCATGTCGGTGGACTTACGTCCGTACAACTCTTGCTTCATCTGATGAATCAGCTTTAAGGGCTTCTTCATCTCAGCCTAAGTGAACTCAAGCTGGAAAATATGGCGCAGCGGACGGGACTCGAACCCGCGACCCCCGGCGTGACAGGCCGGTA